>NZ_JAGXJT010000099.1:0-312 GCF_019091205.1 Bacillus sp. GbtcB14 | reverse complement strand
TATTGTACCGATGTTTTGCTTCATTCGAAAGAATAATAATTTATAATTAGTCACAATTTTCACTTTTAGTCACAAATTTTATTGTGACTAAAAGTAAGATTTTTTGTAGTGGAATTTGGATTAGCTTTTACAAAAATACTGTCACACACGGAAATTTTTTCAAAAATATTGTATTTTTATAAAACACCAGTAGAACACAAAACAGAACAACTTAAAACAACAGTAGAACAACTAAAAAACACCAGTAGAACAACAGTAAAAACTTAACACAATATACTGCAGTATGAAACTTATAAAAAAACACTGTAAAAA
>NZ_JAGXJT010000098.1:0-313 GCF_019091205.1 Bacillus sp. GbtcB14 | reverse complement strand
CGTGCAACAATTCTCTCGCTGACATAGCCGAGATCACTGGGATCCGAGATCCCTGAAGCGAACCAACAAATACAAACGGTTCTTCACTTTCTGGTTGGAAGACCACCATCTTCCTTTTACAGTCAATGCTCGCCGAATATTTAGATAGGAAATCCATTCCTAAAATAATATCGAACTCTACTAGGCCCATCTCTATCAAGTCAGCACTTAACTCTCTACCATCTATCCTGATCGGCATAGACCTAATCCACCTTTTGGAGATAACTAACTCTCCGCCAGGTAATAGGGTTCCAAACCCTGATTCATAACTATC
>NZ_JAGXJT010000097.1:0-313 GCF_019091205.1 Bacillus sp. GbtcB14 | reverse complement strand
TCTTGGTACATGAATCCTAACTTTTGTGAACGGAAATGTGAAAGCTCACCTTGCTTCATTTTTGTAATAACCGTTCCTCCAATTTCAACAACCCCGCCTGTTGCTTTATCAAGCGTTGAAATTTCATTTAATAATGTCGTTTTACCAGAACCAGATGGCCCCATAATTCCAACAAACTCACCCTCTTGAATTGAGAATGATAGACCTTTTAACGCGTGTGATTGATTCTCACCTTTTTTACCGTACACTTGTTGAACGTTTTTTACGTCTACAACTGGTTTCGTCATATATATCCTCCTACGCTTGTTTTTCC
>NZ_JAGXJT010000096.1:0-315 GCF_019091205.1 Bacillus sp. GbtcB14 | reverse complement strand
TCAAAAATTAAACTTCTTCTTTCAATGTTTATCATACAAGTGCGAGAAGTATGGCATTGAGTATGTAAAAGCTGATACATGGTTCGCGCTCATGTTGCGGAGTGAAATACGACCATTCAGTTCAACCAGAAGGACAGTGGAGTTTAAAAATACGTGAGTGGCGTTATGTTCCATGCAATAGCCATCACGATAGGGATGTAAATGCTGCGATAAATTTATCAAGATGGGTAAAATAAAAGCTTGATAATAGGAGGTAACGATACTGCCTCGTGTGGAGTGTTATACCCCTCGTCCCTTCGGGGTTGCGAGAACACG
>NZ_JAGXJT010000095.1:0-316 GCF_019091205.1 Bacillus sp. GbtcB14 | reverse complement strand
CAACAAGGGCGTCAGTTAACCTCACGTGTGGGTGCAGTGTGGTGACCCTCCCAGCTCACCCCCCTAAAGAGCAATATGAGGTTTTAAGGCTCTGCCAGGAACATAGATGATTTTTTCTCTGTAGACATATGTGAAGGAAGTATAAGAAATACTTGGAGTTTTTCCATGAAATTTTGCAGGGTGGTTGGACATATAAAAAAACGTGTGGAGACTAATTTTCATGAAAAAAAGATTAATATTTTTTTTTATATAATTTTTTTGCCAAAAAAAGGAAAAAAATCATAAAAAAAAATATACTAATCATTTTGGCATGAAA
>NZ_JAGXJT010000094.1:0-318 GCF_019091205.1 Bacillus sp. GbtcB14 | reverse complement strand
CGTTATTTGCTATGTATATAGTTGTTACAATTATGGCACTGTTTTCTAGTGTCATAGCTAATTACATTAAAGATTTTATTTAACCTAATAACATCTATTCATATATATATAAAGTAAAAAGACATCATATGGTTAAAGACATATGAATAATAAGAGTAATGATAGTAAGGATTGATTATCCCTACTATCTTTCTTTATCTAAACGGATAAATTTTAAATACATAGTAATAATAGATACTTTATGTTATTAACTGAATATTATATATATTATTTTTATGGAGGAAGACGTAGCCACTGTGCGAGGAACTTGAATTTAAG
>NZ_JAGXJT010000093.1:0-323 GCF_019091205.1 Bacillus sp. GbtcB14 | reverse complement strand
AACAAATGTGTTTACTGTGATAAATATGTTAAATAAACTAGATGATACCAACTTTACAGACAAGAAACAGCAACCTACATACAAAGTGGTATTCAATATACCTAGTACAACTAACTGTATCCACTCTACTCCTTTAGGCCATCTGTTAGATTTGATAAAATATGTAAAGATAAACATGATAAGACCGGCACTAATTAACCTTGTTGTTGCAAACATTAAAGGGGATGAAGATAAAAGACCAATTTTTGGGGCGATAGCACCCGATGCCCATAAAAAACTAAGCAATATACCGCTTAAACTCTCCATATCAACCATGTTCCTTT
>NZ_JAGXJT010000092.1:0-327 GCF_019091205.1 Bacillus sp. GbtcB14 | reverse complement strand
TAGAGAAAAAGTAAGTGGCTCAATTTTTTGAAAGGCAGTTTCCTGAATTACTGAAAAAACTCTTATTTTGGTGTGAGCCATCACTTTCTATTTATAGGCAACTACTAGGTTTAGGTTTAGAATTATTTGGCATTAAAATAATGAAAATAATAATTTGAAAAATCATATTAAGTGGCCGGCCTAGGTGTTGTAATGGGCCTCACTTAATTTTGCAATTTTATCAAATTTTATCTCTATTTTCTCAAAAATGCTAATTTTCCAATTCTAACCTTTTAAATGCCAAAACTAATTATTTAATAATTAAAATACATTATTAAATAATATTTT
>NZ_JAGXJT010000091.1:0-327 GCF_019091205.1 Bacillus sp. GbtcB14 | reverse complement strand
TCTTTCCAATCTTCTTCTACATAATCTACACGGATAATAAATCTTAAAGGTACATTTAAGTTTAAAAAACGTCCACAATTTATTGTGAATTTTGTAACACCAGCAGGAAGTAAGATACCTTCTTCTACTACTTGAGCGATTTGTTTTAAACTTAAAGAAGGATAACGAATAACAATACCATCTTCTTTTAACTCATTATTGGAAATACGTTGAAAATGATATTTATCTCTATATACATTTACAATTTGTTTCCACAAATCTACCATTAAGGTCAAATCAAATTGATTCATAAACTTAGAATAAATATAATAATTATTCCCATCAATT
>NZ_JAGXJT010000090.1:0-328 GCF_019091205.1 Bacillus sp. GbtcB14 | reverse complement strand
TGCACCTCTATTAATGACAGGCTATGACGTAATAGATCTATTGAATAATATGGCAGATTTTGATTACGACTGGCACTGGGATCCATCACTTCAGGGTTGGAGTCACCAATACCCACCTTATTGCCCAAATTTATCCCAACAATCTGAAAAAGAGGAGCAACTACTATCACTTCTACAATCACTTCCAGGAGAGATTAATCGCTTAACTGACATGGTGAGATCTTTATGTGATAATGTTAACTCAAACTTTTCGATCTCCTTGTTTTGATGATTAGCAAATATTTGATTATTATTTGTTACTAATGATTTATTGATTTTGTAGCAAATT
>NZ_JAGXJT010000009.1:142962-180550 GCF_019091205.1 Bacillus sp. GbtcB14 | reverse complement strand
CTGTTTCTGCAATTACTTCCACTTCTTCTAGAGCTTCTGTTTCTGCAACTACTTCCACTTCTTCTAGAGCTTCTGTTCCTGCAACTACTTCCACTTCTTCTAGAGCTTCTGTTTCTGTAATTACTTCCACTTCTTCTGGTATTTCTACAATGATTGTTTCTTCCAGTTTTTCTTCTGTTTTGACAATCACTGATTCTTCTGGAGCTTGCTTTTCTACTTCAATAGTAGGTTGTTCTATTTCTGTATTACGTTTAATTTCTTCTGATAATGTTGTATCCTCTTGCTCTACTTTAGAATCTACTAATTCCGCTTGTAGAATGTTTCGGACCACTACATCACTTTCTTGCTTAGCGTCTTCCATATGCTCAGCAATTGTTTGATGAAGTAATTCAGCCGTTGGAACTTCCTGCGGTGCACTAATTTCTTGAACCACTTCTTTTGCTTCTACTATAGGCTCTTGGCGTTCAATTTCATAACCGTTTTTCTCTAGCCATTGATCGACAACTGACTTTTCTTCCTTTTTACTCTGTTGACCTAGCTGATCAACTCCTTCATGACTGGAAGAATTCGTTGCTTGTCCTTCTGAGAAATCAGATAATGTATATCCTTTTTTCTCTAACCATGCATCAACGACTGATTTGCCCTCTACAGATATTTCAAGATCTTCTCTTTCCTTTTTTTCCTCCTGCTTTTCTTCCTTTTTCTCTACAGAAGGACGATTATATCCGTAAATTGGCGAAATCATTTCTGTTGGACGAAATGGTCTACGGTTACTTTCTTGCGAAGGTGCAGATGCTTTCTTTACGACAGGCTCTCTCTCCGGTTCATATTGTACTTCCGGCTCTTCATATGTAGAAACTACCTTTTCCACATACTGTCGTCTACTTCTTTCCACTTTGACCCCTCTTTGAGTAGGCTGATTTTCATATGTTACAACTTGAACAGGTTGTTCTTCAAAATTCCCTGTTGCTATAACATCCTCTTCATCGAACCCATTATCCGGTACTAATGGAAAACGGCATTTACCTGCATTCCTACTTGCCATTTGTGCTTCTCTTGCTTCAGTGTAGTGGTTTACACGAGGAATTTTCGGCTGACTTTCAACTTGCTTCGGTACTTCTTTATTCATCGCTGTTTGTTCTTCCTCTTTGTTAAACAGCTTTTTCATCCAATCTAACATGCTTACCACTCTTTCTACTAAATAGTAACATCCTTTATTGTATCAGCATTCGGCAAAAAGTGCAGGTAAAATTAAGCATGTCATATTTATCCATAATATTCTAATTTACGAGTGTTTTCATACGGAAAAACGCAGTCTTACATGTAAGACTGCGTTTAAGGTTTACTCTTCCGATATTCCTCTATACTATCCGTTACACTTTGCAATAAAGAATTTACATACTGTGGGTCAGATAATTTTTTATCTTCTTCAGGATTTGACATAAATCCAAGTTCTAACAATACGCCAGGAACTTTTGCCCAATTAAATCCAGAAAGATCCTCCCTGAATTTAATTCCATTTACTTTCACTTGCTGATTCTCTCTCATTTTATTTACAATCGTTTGAGAGATTTGAAGACTTTCAGCATAAATCTCTTTCGTATACGGACTTCCTTCTGCCGGCGTTAATACAGCAAATCCACTTTGATTCGGATTTTCAGAACCATCTGCATGAAGACGCAAAAACAAATTCGCCTTATAGTCATTCGCAAATGTCGCGCGTTCTTTATTACTTATATCCACATCTTGTGACGTTCTCGTCATTAATACTTGTATTCCCTTCGCTTCTAACTTTTCTTTTAATATGAAAGCCATTTCTAACACAAGAATAGCCTCTCTTTTTTTCGTCACAACACCAGTTGTACCATCTGTCACTTTATATTTTTGCGTCGTTGCTCCTGGCCCAATCGGCTCTAAATTTAAATTCGCTTTTTGTTGATGCCCTGGATCAATAACGACAAGAAACTTTCCTTGTTTTTCATTACTCTCTACTTTTTGTTCATTATTTTGCAGCAGTTGCTCCGTTGGCTGCACTGGCGTGGCTTCCTCTTTCTTTTCCTCAGCCGGCACTTGCTCATTCGTTTGAACTGCTTGCGGTTCTTCTTTCTTTTCTTGTTCTGCTTGCTGCTTTTCTACCGGTGCGTCTTCCTTGTTATCTTTGTTTTTTTCCTGCATAGAAGATGTTACTTCCTTTTTCGGCCCTTCTTGCGAACAACCTCCCATATATATTCCAATGAATGCAATCATGCTCATTATTTTTATATGCTTCATGTTTTTCTCCCATCACTTTGCACCGGTCTCAAAGTTTTTCTTATAATTGTTTTATAATCTCAGCCATATTTCCAATATGAACGGGTTGCCACGCTTCTGTACCGCGCTCTGCAGTATAAACTAGATAAGCATCATCAGCCACATTTACGAAAACTGGATCCCCCATATCTGTTTCATATCCAATAACAATCCATTCTTCCTGCCATTTACCGTTTTCTTCACTTATTAATGAGTTTTTATGTTTATCATATCGGTAACCGATTTGTCCTTTTTCTAATTCATTTTCGCTAAACACATATATTTCATAAGAATCTAGTTCGATATCTTGCTGTTTTGAAGTTTCAATTCGTTTCAGAAGTTCTGCAATTTTTAGTTGTTGTTTCATACGTCTATCCCCTTCTATTTTTCTAAATTTTAACTAGTTTGTTTATAAAATACAATATAGATTTTAAGAAAAAAGGTGACATCCTTATGAATATGAACGATTTTCTACATATACCTATCACAACTCGCAATATATTAACGATTCAATAGAAAAGAGAGGCTGTCCAAAAGGACAACCTCTCTTTTTTACATCAATTAAAATTTGAACTCTTGTCCAACTTCAAAGCTATCTTCTAATACAAGAATACCTTTTTCTTGTGGAGCATCTGGAAGCTCTAATTCACGTGCTGAGCAAATCATTCCAGAAGAAGGAACACCGCGAAGTTCCGCTGGTTTAATTAGCATACCGCTTGGCATTACAGCCCCAATTTTTGCAACGACCACTTTTTGTCCTGCATCAACGTTCGGTGCGCCACATACGATTTGTAATGTTTCTGTACCAATTTCTACTTTACAAATGTTTAACTTATCAGCATTTGGATGCTTCTCTTTTTCAGCTACATAGCCTACAACAAATTTTGGAGAAAGATCTGCTTCTACTGTTTCTTCAAAGCCGTTCTTCGCTAAAATTCCGTTGATTTTTTCTACAAATTCTTTCGTTAATGTTAGGTTACCTGTTTCTTTTACTTCTAAGTAAGAAGACGCATTAAAGATGTTGAATCCAGCTGTCTCGTTGCTTTCACGATCGTATACGCGTGCAACATCTCCTTTGCGATCAAAAGTACGGTTCTCTAAAGTAATATCTTGTAAGGCAACAATTAGAGTGTCACCAATTCCTTCAAGGTTGTAAAAAACGTTCACTTCGTTCATCCTTTCTCTTTTCCATCTGTCTTCTTCCGATTCTTCGCTAAAATAAAGATTGGCTCGAAGTCTCCATCTTCATATACGAATGAAAGTGATGTAATCGGAACATGCCCTTCGGCAAAAAATTTCATTGTCATTTGTGCAATAATATCATAACCGATTTCGTTGACGATATCAGCAATAATTAATACATCTTGGTGAGGAACAGCAACAACCATGTCACCAGAAATCTTTTCACGCATCGATTGTAGTAACGATTCGTTTAAAATACGCGTCGCATCATACCCATCGTTTGTGTTTAAAAAGTAGAATGTATTCCCTGCTACTGTTTCTTGTTTAAATTCATAACCTAATGAGCGAGCGTTGAATAATGCCATTTCACGCACTTGTTGCTCTGTAAGTTCTAATTTTTGTAATAGACGCTCATCAATGAGTCGATACGTTTTATTCGAATCTAGCGCATAGTAAATACGTGTTTCCGCTGTATGATCCGTCATAATAAACGGATTTCCTTCTTCTGCTTGTTTCGGGAAAGAAGTAGAGCGAATAACAGGTAAAATTTTCGCTGCGCTATTTTCTTCTTTATGCATCGCAATTAACGCTTCTTGTACGTAATAGGCAACCTCTTCAATTGCTTTTTCTTTATTCACTTCCCATTTTGCCACAACTCCTGGAAGCGATACGTTAATACCCTTTTTCGAGTCTTTCTGTTCTATACGTAGAACTTCTTTCTCGCTATCATACTGAAAGTCCCATTCTGGGCGAGATAATTTCTTCATTAACTCGTCTTTCATCTTTTTACTTGTCATCTTCATCTCTTTTTCCTCCCTTCCAAAAAAACAACCTCCCCCGCGAAGGTAGAGGTTGTTTTACAATTCAATTGGCAAATTGCCTTATTTTAAACCTTCAATAAACTCTTCGATTTGTTCTTGTGTTTTACGATCTTTGTTTACATAGCGACCTGTTTCTTCACCCTTATTGTACGCTACAAAGCTCGGAATGCCAAATACGTCTAATTTTACGCATAGATCAATAAACTCATCACGATCTACATAGTAAAATGAGAAATCACTATATTTCTCTTCTACTTCTGGCATAAATGGATCTACAAAACGGCAGTCTGGGCACCATTCTGCTGAGAACATAAAGACTACATTCTCTTCATTTTTCAATTGTTGGAATTGCTCCATGCTTTCTAATGATTTCATCTATATTTCCTCCTCTAACGAGTGCTTTTTTCATGTTATAATCTTTCTTTTATACTACCATACATCGCACATGGTGCAAGGTTTATGCTTGCTTTTCGTCATACTTATATTGCCCAACAAGTAACTTAACAACGTGTACAAATAATTCCGTGCGGTCGACATAATCATCTGTAAAGATACCGATCGCACCTTCGTGACTACGAATATCTTTTCTCTGTACAAACTCTTCCATCACTTCACTTAACTCCTTGCCCTCTTCAAGAGGTGCTAAAAAATCGGCTGGTAACTTAATACGTGCACCGCCTGCAACGAATGTTTTACCGGTACTTGTTGCTAGCGCGCCCCAGTTACACATAAATAAACCGTGCTCCGTTTTCATTACGCCGCCTTCTAACCCAATACCAATTTGAGCTTCTCCTTCTTGTAGCGCTCGCTTCGCTCTATTAGCCGCTCCTTGCATCGTCTCTTCATCTGAAAACGGCTGGTTTGCTACTCCTGAAGGAACAGAAAGAGATGTAATTTCAGCATCTTTCCAAACCTTCTCCACAGCATCAACCTTCGTTTTATTCTTCGATCCAACTACTACTTTCATTTCATTCACCTCTATATACATTCATCATTTCGCCCTACTTACATTATGCATCAATCACTACCACACATGGATGGGTCATCTATTCAAGCAAAAAAAGAAAGGCTCTTCAGCCCTTCTTCTCTACGCGTTATTCTTAATTGTCTCTAACGTCGTTTTATCCGTCGCTCTTACAAGCTTCGTAATGAGTTCTTTTGCTGCCGCATAATCATCAACATGTAAAATAGAAGCATGTGTATGAATGTAACGTGCGCAAACACCAATTACTGCTGATGGGATACCTGAGTTACTTGTATGTACACGGCCCGCATCTGTACCACCTTGTGAAATAAAGTATTGGTACGGAATGTTGTGTGTTTCTGCTGTATCTAAAATGAATTCGCGCATTCCTCTATGTGTGACCATTGTACGGTCGTAAATACGAAGAAGAGCACCTTTTCCTAATTGACCGAACTGCGTTTTATCACCAGATGCATCGTTTGCTGGACTTGCATCAAGCGCATAGAAAATGTCTGGTTGAATCATATTTGCAGCAGTTTGTGCACCGCGAAGACCAACTTCTTCTTGTACAGTCGCACCAGAGTATAATGTGTTTGGTAATGTTTCGTCTTTTAATTCTTTTAATAATTCGATTGCAAGGCCACATCCGTAACGGTTGTCCCAAGCTTTCGCCATAATTTTCTTTTCGTTTGCCATCGGCGTAAACGGACAGATTGGCACGATTTGTTGTCCTGGTTTTACACCAATCTCAATCGCATCTTCATAGCTGTCTGCACCTATATCAATTAACATATTTTTTATATCCATCGGTTTTGCACGTTGCGCGTCACTTAATAAATGAGGAGGAATAGAACCAACAACCCCAATAACAGGACCATTCTTCGTCATAACTTGTACACGTTGTGCTAATAGAACTTGGCTCCACCAGCCGCCTAGCGTTTGAAAACGAAGCATCCCGTTTTTCGTAATTTGCGTAACCATGAAACCTACTTCATCCATATGACCTGCTACAAGAACACGTGGGCCAGTTTCGTCCCCTTTTTTCAGACCAAATACGCTACCTAAACCATCTTGTACAATTTCATCCGCATATTTGCTTAATTCTTGCTTCATAAAACGGCGTACATCATGTTCAAAACCTGATGCACCTTGTAATTCTGTTAACGTACGAAATAATTGTAATGTCTCTTTATTCACGAAGTCCCCTTCTTTCAAACCTTAGTAGAATACCTCTTTTATTGTAACGAAATTTTCGAAATGTTTCTAGTTTCTTCTTTTTTAGCTGTATTTGCTTTATAATTATTATTGGTACACTATTTTTATTTTATAGAATTGAGGTGAATATATGAGCTGGAAAGGTTTAGTAGCAGGTCTTGGCGTTGGGTTCGCAGCTGGTTATCTTGTTGCAAACAAAGTACAAGAACAATCCCATATTTCTTCAGAAAAAGCATTGAAAATGGTGAAACAAGCATTAAGTCATAAAGGTGAAATTACTGGCTCTTGGGTACATATGGTTCCAGAGACATTTGAAAAATATGATGTCGCATACGAAGTGTATCGCGGCGGTCTTACAACGATGTTAGATGATATACAAGAACGATTTGAATTTTTGGTTGATGCTAAAACAGGTACTGTTTTAGAGGTTATAGCAGCATAAAAAGGAGGGTTCCCATTAGGTGAACCTCTTATTTTTTTGAAATTGTGGGTATTGATTAAAATTATATCAGCGATTTTTAAAATATATCGACTTACCGACAAAACCCGACAATAAAAAAGAGGCTGCTCCAATAAATATGATGGAACAACCTCCTATTTTTATGCTTCTATACTCGTTTTTCGTTCTATTTTTTCTACGATATGCCCTTCCTCATTCCACTTCACAGCACGATAATATGCGTCATGATAAAACGTAAACCACGCCTCTTTTTCAGCACCATACTCCATCCATTTTTGTTTATTTTCAATCGAGGTCATCGGATAATCATCGTATGCCATTACCCATAATACATTTTGATGCGCGTGCGTCGGCAAGAGATCTGCTAAATGTAGCATCGTTTCCCCTTGACTCTCCAAAATGATGACTGCATGTCCATCACTATGACCACCAGTATGTGCCATCTTGATTTCATCCGTAATTTCTATTTCTTGCTGGAATGTAACAACTTGATCTACAATCGGCTCCCAATTTTCCTTCCAATATGTATTGCGCGACCTGATATTTGGGTTCCTCATTTCATTCCATTCCGTTTCACTTACATACACTTTTGCATTCGGAAATGATGGTACAAGGTGATCACCTTCCCATTTCGTTAAACCAGATGCATGATCAAAATGAAGGTGTGTCATTAAAACATAATGAATATCTTCAGGCTTTAATCCCTGTTTTTCTAACGATTCATAAACCGATGATTCTTCTGTTACACCTTGATTTCGTTTCATCTTCTCATTCAACTTACCGTTTCCTATTCCTGAATCAATCAACATATTTCCGTCTTTCGTTTGTAAAAGTAACGGATCTGTTCGTAAATAAATATGATTTGTGTCATTGTGTTTATATTTACGTGACCAAAGTACTTTCGGCACAACACCAAACATTGCCCCTCCATCTAAATGTGTATTCCCGCCTTTTAGCCACGTTACTTTTATATCTCCAATTTGTAACTGTTCCATTTTTCATCCCCCTTTCCTTTTAATATTAACATAAAATTCCGATTATTTTAGTTACAAAAAACCTATGCATTACTGCATAGGCTCTGTGCGATATTTTGCTTCAACTCGGTAAATACGATGACCTTTACTTGAGAATTTCTCTTCGTATTCTGTCATAATGTTTCCTTCATAATCACTATTATGAAGATCTAGGCTCAGGTAAGTTAATAACATACCATACTCAGCCATACTCATTAGAGAGTATTCAAATAAACCTTGGTTATCTGTTTTGAAATGAATTTCTCCGCCTTCTACTAACACTTCTTCATAATTGCGTAAAAATGTTTTATACGTTAAACGACGCTTCGTATGACGATTCTTCGGCCATGGATCTGAGAAGTTTAAATAAACGCGGTCAATCTCACCTTTTGCAAAGAAAACTGTTAAATCTTCAGCATCTTTATTAATTAACTTTAAGTTCGGTACTTCTTCTTCAATTAATTTATCAAGTGCATCTACAACAACACTTGTGAATTTTTCAATTCCAATATAATTAATATGTGGGTTTGCTTTTGCCATATCATACATAAAGCGGCCACGACCTGTACCTACTTCAATATGAATTGGTTGTTCATTTCCAAATACTTCTTTCCAGTTACCAGCGCGCTCCTCTGGGTTTCCGATTACGATATGTGAATACTCATTAATTCGATCCATTGCATATGGTTTATGTCTTAAACGCATAGATGTCTCCCTCTCTTTACATAGCTATTTTAAAGGAATAATTCCTTCTCTCTGTTTTAATCAATCTCCCAAACAAAAAACCAAGTACGTACGAGCACTCGGTCCGTTTCTTTCAAGTATAAGATGTACCATTTTGATAAAAACTACATACAGCATTAAACATTCCATGACGAAACAGCTTTTTCTCGTACATTTGAAGAGAAAAACAATCGAAAGGATGATCCGTTCATGCCAATTAATCAACAACATCAATTAGAAGTGCTGAAAGATATTTTAGTCAATCACCAAAGTGATTGTTGCGGGACAGTTTCTGAATGCGAGCAATTAGAGCGTCTCATTCAATCGTTACTCGCAAACGATAGTATAAGTAGTGACGCTAAATCCATGCTAAACGATGTATATTCTTATAGTCAATCGGGTAAATCTTCCTCTAATTTGGACAACCACATTTCCAATAATCAAGAACAACTTACTCAGTGGATTGCTGGAATGGACAATTTTTCTTAAGTATTACTCTGAAGCAAGTAGTTGCTGTAAATATTGATGCCAATATTCAGCTTCTGCTTGCTGTTTTTTTGTTGTGTGCCATTGCATAGACAAAATCGTTTGTGCTATTACATACCATCTCATACGCCTAAGCAGCGATTCATCCATTTCAATATCATAATATTCGAGCCACTCGCTCCATTCATGGCGCGGAATGTACCAATATAATAACATACCGAGGTCTAGAGCTGGGTCAGCAATTACGGCTCCATCCCAATCAATTAAAAACAACTCATCTTCATCCGACAATAGCCAGTTGTTATGGTTCACATCACAATGGCATACAACGAATTCATTGTATTCAATATCTTTTAATGAATCCATTAAATATTGAAGGCCTTGCTGAATTGTTTCATCATCCCTTATATCTCCTCTTAAAACAAGTTGCAGTTGTTGTAATAACTCTTGTGCGTGAAGCGGCTGCTTCCCAAGTCTTTGAATCATCTGTACAAGCGCTTTAGAGGAGTGTATTTTCTTCAAAAGTTTCGCAACACGTTCTAGTTTCATATCCTCTGGCTCTAGCTTCTGTCCCGGAAGCCATTTTTGAGCAGAAATTACATCACCGTTCGTTACCCTTCTTGTCCAAAGTAATTTTGGAACAATTCCTTCTGCTGACAATACCGCTAAAAAGGGCGATGTATTCCGCTTTAAAAATAACTTCTGTTGTCCGTTTTGCGCAATATACGCATCGCCCGTTACTCCACCAGCCGGTACAAGACTCCACTCTTTTCCTAATAATTGTTCCAACCATTCCATATTCATTACCCGTTAACAAATCCTTATCTTTTATAGTTATGAAAAGAAAAACCGCAACATTTCTACACATGTTGTGGATTCATATATTTTACTGTAAATGAAAAGAAAACTTGGCATAAGCCAAAAATTCTCTATTTTATTTTACAAAACCAGTCATAGAATGACAACTTATCAAAATCGTCACCTTTGTCAATTCTACATTTATTACATTCTCATCGTCAAGTAGCGATTTGTCACATTATCGTCAATATATACGTGCTAATCGGAGCGAGCCTAAGTTCCTTTCCTCTAAATGAAGAAATTGGCTCTATTTTCGCTTGCTTTTCGTTTACTAACACATGCCACGTTTCTTCTTTCGGAAGTTGCACCGTTTTAGCTTCTAAACCGCTATTAAATAAAACTATAATCTCTTTCCACGGTCCAAATGATTCTGCATGCTCTAGGTGATATGCAAGTATTTCTGGAGATGTTTGCAAAAAAGTCGTGTGTTTTTTTATAAGTTCTGCGTTTTGTAATCGGAATGCTCCGTGCTCTTTGCGAATCGCAATTAAACCTTTTATATAGTTAACGCTCTCTATCTCTTCCTCTTTTTGATCCCAATCTAATTGATTAATTTCATCATTTGCATTATAACTATTTTCATTTCCTTGCTTCGTACGATAAAACTCTTGCCCAGCATGTAAGAAAGGAATGCCTTGCGAAAGAATCACCATTGCGCTCGCTAGAAGGTGACGTTTTTTCAAAATATCTTCTGGCTCTTCATTACTGCACATTAGTTTATCCCACATCGTCATATTGTCATGACATTCTACATAGTTAATGCTTTGCACAGGCTCTAGAAACAGACCTGTTTCTTTCATACTCAAAAGACTTCCCGATGCTATATACTGCAAATGATTACAGTCTACATGCCCACCAAATGCAAAACCACGTTTATTTATATGAAAGGTACTCCCTTTTATCCCATCACGAAATTGATCATTAAATTGCGCAATATGCGGCATTTTCTTTGCATTATTTAACGTTGCTTTTTCTTCAGCAGGAAGTGGTGTTTGTAGCTCCCATCCTTCTCCTAATAACAATGCATCTCGCTTTATGTTTCGCACTCCTTTTTCTATTATATTCATTGTATCCACATCTAAAATTCCCATTAAGTCGAATCGGAATCCGTCAACATTGTATTCAGTAAGCCAATATAAAATAGACTCTACAATGAATTTCCTCATCATTTTCCGTTCAGATGCTATATCATTCCCGACTCCCGTCCCATTAGAAGGCATGCCATCTTCACCATGACGAAAATAATATCCTGGGACAAGCTTTTCAAATGATGATAGCTCTCTTTCATACACATGATTATATACAACATCTATAATTACCCTAATGCCATGCTCATGAAATGTTTCAATCAACTGTTTACACTCTACTATCCTGTTATACGGATCAGAGAGGTCTGTAGCATAATATCCCGTTGGTGCATTATAATATAACGGATTGTAACCCCAATTATATGCAGAGGAAGGATTCGCCTCATCTACACCACCGAAACAATATAAAGGCAATAATTCAACATGTGTAACACCTAAATCTTTTATATGAGACAAGCCTGTTAACGTCCCATTTCGCCCTGTTGTTCCTTCTTCCATTAGCCCTTTATATGTTCCTTTTTTACTCACTCCACTGCCCTGATGAATAGTAGCATCACGAATATGCAGTTCATACAATATGGCATCTGTCATTGACTGTAATGTTGGTAATTGCTCTCTTTTTGTTACATTTGTCTTTTCCAAATCGATAACAATGCCGTACTTCCCATTTACAGTCACTGACTTTGCGTAAGGATCGACCGCTTCATTCCATATTAAATTAATACAAACAAGAAATGTATACTTTTCTCCAGCTAAATCACCTTGTAACGTATGAGTCCAAACCCCATTTTCTCCTCTATACATTTCATGATCGGTATATTCTTTATCACTTTTATAAGTCCTTACTTTTGCAAGCCTCGCAGTTGGAGCCCATACTTTAAATGTCGTTGCTTCTTTTTGATACACGGCTCCTAAATCTGTACCTTCGTAATAATACTTTTCATCGAAAATCGCTGTTCTTATGACAGCACCTATTTGTAAATCTGTTTCTTCATTCCGTTCATCTCGTACTGTATAATACTTCCCCACATCTAGCGGCTCTTCTATAAAGCACTCATACTTCGTTGCATCCGGAAGCGCAATTGTATGAGCAATCGGTAAATCTTTCACGTTACTTCCTTCTTGCAAACGAAATGTCCGACTTGTTCCATACGCATGTGGGAGCAAAATTGTAATTTTATTCATTTCATCTAAATAGGCATCAAATGGACGTTTTACTTTCAACATAAAAAAATCACCATCATTCTTAAAGTTAAAATAAAGTGAAACTTTGATCAGTGGGAAGGCTTTCCCACTGATTGTTAGCCCACGCCAATCGGGCCTTTATGGGCAGTAAATAGAGGGGTGAAACGAGCTGCAAATGATAAGGCTTTTCTTATCAGCGAAGCCCTATACAGTAACACATTATTCTCTATAGTATATTCACCTGTATAAAAAACGTTTTCATACATTCTATTTTTGTAATTTTATTTCAGCAATCGCTTTATACTTCGGTGTCTCCGTCACGTGAGATTCGTATAAAGTAATCGTATCCGCTTGAAATGATATTTCAGGCACTTTCTTTATATGTTCTAAATCAAACTGTTCTTCTCCTACCCATTTACGAGCAACAGTAATATGCGGATGATACGGGCGCGTTTCTAAAGGAAATCCATTCCCTTCGCAAATAGCATGTACTTGCTTTTGTAATTGAAACAAATGTTGATTCTCGCTTACCTTTGACCAAAAAATACGCGGCCTATCTTCCATACCGAACGTTGAAAACCCTTGTAAGGTGAACGATAATTCCTTTGTTTCTATAAGTGTTTGTAATCCATTCTTTATTCCTTTTAATTGTTCCTCTGTCGCACTACCTAAAAATGAAAGGGTAATATGATAGTCTTCTTTATGTACCCACGAACGAAATGGTAATTCTTCCTGCATTTCCTCTTTATAGTTAGACAGCACTTCTTTTATATGACTTGGTAACGTAATCGCGACAAAATAATGCAGCTCCATGTACATCTTCTCCTTCTTTCTATTGTTGCTTTTCTTTCTTATCTCATTCAATTAAAAAGAATCAAACTTTCCTAAAAGTTTAACCAAGTTAAGATCGCGAAATCAATTATATCGACGTTTCAACAAACTATATGTAACAGAAAACCGTCCCAAAATATTTATTGGGACGGCCTCTTCTTATTTATATATCCATTACTTCGCTAATTCATGAATTGCTTGCGCGTAAATTGCTGTTGCTTTTAATAAGTCTTCAATTTCAATGTACTCGTCTTTTTGATGCGCAAGTTCTTCTTTTCCAGGGAACAACGGACCAAACGCAACGCCAGCTTTCAATGAACGAGCGTAAGTACCGCCGCCGATTGCTAATAGCTCTGCTTTTTCTCCTGTTTGTTCTTCATATACGCGTTGCAACGTACGAATTAACACGTGATCTTTATCAACGTGATGCGGGCGAGAGTTTGAATAATCCGCCACTTTAAATCCATGATTACCAACGTATTCTTTTAACTTTGCAATCATTTCTTCAAAGTTAGTCGTAACCGGGTAACGTACATTTAATCCTAAATTACCACCATTCTTTTTTGTATAAGAAAGGCGACCAACATTCACTGTTAACGGACCGCTAATATCGTCTTTATAAGAAATACCAGCTTTCTCTCCTAAAATATCTCCTGTAAATGTTTCTGTCACAAACGATGCAAACGAAGCCCCTTGTCCATCAAGAGCAACTGTAGTTAAGAAGTTTGCCAGTAATAAACCTGCATTCTCACCCTTCTCTGGAGTAGATCCGTGAGCTGAAATCCCTTTGATTTGCAACGTCACCGTATTCCCTTCTACAATTGCTTCACCTATTTTTTTAGCAGTTTGTAAATACTCTTCATATGCTACTGTAAGTGCATTTACATCTTCTCCTGTAATAATCGCTTCTGCAAAATCAGGAACCATATTTAAACGACGACCTGATTCAAATGAAACAAGTTCATATGTACCGTTCTTCTCTTCACTACCACTTTGCACAACTTGTATATCAGAAATTCCTTTTTCTGCATTAATAATTGGAAAATCTGCGTCTGGCGCAAAGCCGATTGTTGGCATTTCTTCGTTTTTAAAGTAGTGATCTACACATTTCCAATTGCTTTCCTCATCTGTTCCTAAAATCATGCGAACGCGTTTTGAAAGAGGTAAACCTAATTCTTTCACAATTTTCATCGCATAATAAGCTGCCATCGTTGGGCCTTTATCGTCAATTGCACCACGCGCAAAAATCTTCCCATCTCGAATATCTGCACTATATGCCGGAGTCGTCCAGCCATCTCCTTCTGGTACAACATCAACGTGACAAAGAATACCTACTAACTCTTCTCCTTGTCCCATTTCAAGATGACCTGCATACCCTTCTAAATTTTTAGAAGCAAAACCTTCAGTTTCTCCTTTATGTAACATGAAAGATAAAGCTTTTTCTACACCTTCACCGAATGGTGCGCCCTCTTTCGCTGATTCTTCTTCCCATACACTTTTAATTTGTAAAAATTGTTGTGTATCACGAATTAAATCATCTTTTCGTTTTGCAACTTCTTCTGTCCAATTAATCGCTGACATCACGCATCCATCCTTCACTATATTGTTTCTTTCATCATAACAAACCGAAATCTCTTATGCCATATACGAAACTTAAATACCGAACAATTGTAATATTTCAGATATTTCCCATTAGTTTTTCTTTTATTTTTTCAAAAAATTTTGCAGGAATTTGGCGTTTTACGTAGAATTTTATGTGTTAGTTGACTGACCATATATAAAATGTCAACTACCAATATTTTTCTATATGAATATTTGTTAAACTTTTGTAAAATTTAAGTAGATTAAAGCATGAATTTTATCATGTAGAGTACAATGGTAGTAACGACCTTCTTTCCTGAATGGGGTCAAAAAAACTAGTAGAGGAGTGGTTTTCTCTTGAAACCTACAACTACTCGTATGCTAACACGCATTAAATCAATTTATATGTACATCAATGAAAACGGAACGGTAACGACGAAAGACCTTGTAGATGAGTTCGGGATCACACCGCGAACGATACAACGTGATCTAAATGTGTTGCAGTTTAATGAACTCGTGTATAGCCCTTGCCGCGGTAAGTGGACAACAACAGGAAAGAAAGTGAGAATGACCTCATAATGAAAAAATAATTGTATGTAAATAAATACATACCCCTTTCTAACTCATTAGAAAGGGGTCTTTTCTGCGCCAAAAACAGCACTATTTCTCAGTATCTACCTGATATGTTTTTAACATTTCTACTTCTTCATCTGATAGCTCACGGTATTGTCCAAGTTCTAGCTCTTCATCTAATACTAATGGTCCCATCTCTGTTCTCTTTAGGTAGACTACTTTTTTCCCTACCGCTTCAAACATACGCTTCACTTGATGGAACTTTCCTTCTGTAATCACAAGCTCGATTTCAGAAATCTCATCGCTTTTTAATATTGTAAGTGCACCTGGCTTTGTTTCATAGCCATCATCTAAAATAACACCTTTAGCAAACTCTTTTACATCCTCTTCTGTTACTACTCCTGCAACGTGTGCATAATATTTTTTCGGCACATGCTTTTTTGGAGATAACAATTGATGTGATAACTTCCCGTCATTTGTTATCAATAAGAAACCTTCCGTATCAATATCAAGTCGTCCAACTGGGAACGGATCAAAAATTGCATCTTCTAACTCTAATAAATCTATTACCGTTTCATGATTATCATCTTCTGTCGCTGAAATAACGCCTTGTGGTTTATGCAACATTAAATAAACAAACTCTTTATATTCCACAACTTCTCCGTGAATCATAACTTCTTGCTCTTCTACATTTACATGAACCTTCGCATCTTTCACTGGCGTTCCATCAATTTTTACAACGCCGTCTTTCAATAGTTTCTTTACTTCTTTTCTACTTCCATATCCCATATTTGCTAATAATTTATCTAATCTCACGTTTTTCACCTTCTTTGTTTATCATAGAAAAGGGGACGTAATTACGCCCCTTTTGATTTCAACTTTATTTTGAATCTATTGCCAAGTTTACGTTGGATTTTCTCTAACGCTTCTCCGCCAAATACTCGTTCAAGTACTCCTGTGCGAATTGCTAACAATCCGTACACAAGACCACCAATACCTGCACAAACCACAACTGTAATAAGAGCTCCCATTCGGCCATCAGACGAGATCATGAAGGACAGAATCCATTGTGATAACTTTACAGCAATGACCATTACAAGTGTTAATACTGCAATTTGGAAAGTTCTCTTATATACAACACCAAATGAATAGTGTACATGTTTTTTGATTTGTCGATTCGTATACCATACGGAAGCTAAGAATCCGACTGCTGTTGCTAAAATCGCTCCAACTGTACCGAAATAACGAATAAAGATTACGTTACATACGAATTTCAAAATAACACCCATAATAAGCGCGACAATCGCATGTTTTTGTTGATTGATTCCTTGCAGAATTGCTGCTGTTACTGTAAATAAAGCGAATAACAACGCAACCGGTGCATACCACATTAATACTTGTCCACCTAGTGGATCTGAGTCATAGAACGCAGTATAAATTGGATATGCAAGTGTTGAAATACCGACAACTGCTGGCAATGTTAAGAACATATTTGCCTGGAATGTTTGTGTAATTTGTAACTTTAAATAACGGTATTGTTTTTCAGTAAATGATTTTGTAATCGCTGGTACAAGCGTTAAACTAAACGCTGTTGCAAGTGATACAGGAATCATAATTAATTTATGCGTCCACATTGTGAAAATACCAAGTGCTCGCTCTGCGATATCACCTTGGCCAATCGCTTGCATAATTGAGTTAAATGTCAATGTATCAATTTGTTGATATAAAGGAATTGTTAACCCAATTACAACGTAAGGAATCGCATATGCAAATAATTCTTTAAATAATTGAACCGTACTCACTGTCGATTCTGGTACAGTTTGTTCAATTAAATATTGATCCAAATGTTTTTTACGTTTTAACCAGTACCAAATTAATACGCCGAGTGCTCCAACTGCTGAAACGAACGCAGCAAATGTCGCTACCCCAACCGCTGTTGCAACTGTACCGCCAAGTACTTTAATAACAATAAAACTACCCGCTAATAAAAAGACGATACGAATAATTTGTTCAATAATTTGCGAAACAGTAGTCGGTCCCATCGATTGGTGACCTTGGAAATAACCACGAATTAAACTCGCTGCTGGTACAACAATAAGTGCAAAACTTACAAGACGAATAATCGTCGTAACTTCTTCTACATTACTGTGTATACTTTGTTTACCAAGCATTGCTTCTGCAAACAGTGGCGCTGTCATGTATAGAACTAGGAACGAAAGAACTCCTGTTACTATCATCATAACCATTCCCGAGCGGAACATTCTCCGGCTCGTTTTATAATCGCCAAGCGCATTATATTTGGAAACAAATTTGGAAACAGCAAGCGGCACCCCTGCCGTTGCAATACTTAAAAAGATCGTATATGGAATGTATCCATATGTATAGAGCGTTCCGCCTTCTGTACCTACTAATGCATGAAATGGAAAGACGTAAATCATGCCTAAGAACTTTACTAAAAATGTCCCTAACGTAACAATAAGCGTTCCGCGCAGAAATTTCGAATCGGACATACAAAAATCCTCCTACATCTACATAAAGTGAAACTTTAATCAGTGTGGGTGTTCTTCCCCACTGATTATTAGTTGAACTATTCGACCATTTACGGGCTGCCAAACTCCCTTTTTATTTCTCTTACATCTTAAGGTTTTAGTCTCATTGCCCACAAATAGTAGGATAGTGCTGAACTCTAACTTTTGTATTGTACCACAATTCTCTCCTTAAGCAGTACTTCACTCTATTTTTCTTTTAAGGGAAAACATGCTATTCTTTTAGGCAGGAAATGTAGAAAATGAGGTCGATATATTATGCATTATGATGTTATTGTCATCGGCGGCGGGCCTTCTGGGCTAATGGCTGCAATCGGTGCTGCAGAAGAAGGCGCAAGTGTCTTGCTTCTTGATAAAGGAAATAAACTAGGGCGTAAACTTGCGATTTCTGGTGGTGGTCGTTGTAACGTAACGAACCGTCTACCACTTGATGAGATCGTTAAACATATACCAGGAAACGGCCGCTTCTTATACAGCGCTTTTTCTATTTTTAATAATGAAGATATTATTACATTCTTCGAAAATCTCGGTGTACAACTAAAAGAAGAGGATCATGGCCGCATGTTCCCTGTATCAAATAAAGCACAATCAGTAGTAGACGCACTTTTAACACGATTAAAAGACTTAGGTGTAAAAATCCGTACGAATACACCCGTTGAAACAATTGAATATGAGAACGGTCAAACGAAAGCAGTCGTACTACAAACTGGCGAAGTGTTAGAAACAAACCATGTCGTTATCGCTGTTGGCGGAAAATCTGTTCCTCAAACTGGATCTACTGGAGACGGATATGCTTGGGCTGAAAAAGCTGGGCATACAATTACAGAATTATTCCCAACAGAAGTACCAATCCTTTCAAACGAACCATTTATTCGTGATCGCTCCTTACAAGGTCTTGCTTTACGCGATGTAAATTTAAGCGTATTAAACCCGAAAGGAAAAGCAATCATTTCTCACAAAATGGACATGCTCTTTACTCATTTCGGTCTGTCTGGTCCTGCTGCTCTTCGCTGTAGTCAATTCGTTGTGAAAGCACTGAAAAAGTTTAAAACGAATACAGTACAAATGAGTATCGATGCATTGCCAGAAGAAAATAGTGAACAACTATTCCAGCGCATGCTGAAACAAATGAAAGAAGATCCGAAAAAAGGAATTAAAAACGTTTTAAAAGGTTATGTACCTGAACGTTACTTCCTATTCTTATTAGAAAAAAATGAAATTGACGGTAGTGAACAAGCTGGACAAGTTTCTCACGAGAAGATTCGTGCACTTGTGAAAGACTTTAAAGAGTTTACTGTGAATGTAAATGGTACGCAGTCAATTGAAAAAGCATTCGTTACTGGCGGCGGTGTATCCGTTAAAGAAATTAACCCGAAAGAAATGTCTTCTAAATTCACGAACGGCGTATATTTCTGCGGAGAAGTTCTTGATATTCACGGTTATACTGGCGGCTATAACATTACATCTGCGCTTGTTACTGGTCGAATTGCCGGAACGACAGCTGGGGAAAACGCGAAAATGCAATACTAGAAAAGAAACAGGGATTCCTGTTTCTTTTTTTATAGGTATATGAAATTATATAAGCGATTTAACAACATATATCAGTGATTCCTCAAATATATTGACTTACCGACAATAAGCGACAAATATACGCTCCTCCTGACTTCCCATTGCTTTTTTGTTGCTTTATATACCTTAGTACCTTTATATTTTATATTGTTGAATATTTAAAAAAGGGTAAGGGGAAAAAATATGAGAAAAAAAGTCATGATGTCTTTAATGCTAATGACGTTTCTTTCTGCGGTAGAAGGAACGATTGTTAGTACAGCAATCCCTCGTATAACGAGTGATTTGTCAGGCGTCGAACTTGTTAGTTGGGTATATGCAATTTATATGCTTGCAACAGCTGTTTCGACTCCAATATACGGAAAGTTAGCTGATTTATTCGGCCGTAAAAAAGTTTTACTTATCGGAGCTACAATCTTCTTAATCGGTTCTGCGCTTTGCGGAGTCGTTACATCAATGGAGCAATTAATCTTCTTCCGTGCTCTTCAAGGTATAGGTGCTGGTGCTGTTATGCCGATCACAATGACGATTATTGGAGACTTATATAGCGAAGCGAAAGACCGCGCGAAAGCACAAGGCTGGATGAGTGCCGTTTGGGGTGTATCTGGTGTTATCGGACCGTTAGTCGGTGGATTTTTAGTTGATTCTCTATCTTGGCGTTATATCTTCTTCTTAAACGTCCCATTTGGAATTATCGCTTGCTTAATGATCGCCATTTACTACAAAGAATCTATTAAACCCGCTAAACACCATATCGACTATCTTGGTGCAACAGTCTTCTCATTAAGTACGATCGCTCTACTATACGCGTTACTGACAGGTAGCAGTAAGCAAAACTGGGGAGACATAACAATTATCGGCCTATTAATCTTCGCCGTCGTTTCATTCATTATTTTCTTATTCATCGAGAAAAAATCTCCGGAACCATTAATTCCGCTAGCACTTTTCTCTAACCGTACATTATCTACGATAAATATACTAACTCTTATTGCTGGTGCAATGATTATTAGTATTACAATGTACCTTCCAATTTGGAGCCAAGGTGTATTAGGAAAAAATGCAACTGAAGCTGGACTTATTTTAATGCCAATTCCTGTTATGTGGACATTTGGCGCCATTTTCTCTGGTAACTTGGTAGGCAAATTAAAAACGAAACAAATCATTTTACTTGGAGCTAGCATTTTATCAGTAGCTACGTTCTTATTATTTACATTATCAACACATTCACCATCATTCCTTATTTATGTGGCAGTCGGATTATTCGGGTTAGGAATGGGGCTTGTGACACCGATTTACATGGTAACAATTCAAGCAGCCGTACCAGCGCATACACGCGGAACAGCCGTTGGTTTAAACACATTTATTAATACATTTAGCCAAACATTAGGTGCTGCAATCTTTGGCACAATCTTCAATACGATGATTCACGCACGTGGCATTAAAAACCTTGATCTCGTATCTGGTGGACACGGCAGTACTACAGCAAATATAGCAACCGAATCACAAGAGGCACTAGCAGCAAGTGTACACGTCATTTATATGAGTACTTTCGTATTAGCAGTATTTACATTAATTATCGCTTGGATTTTATTAAAACCAGCTACACAAACAAGTGAGCAATAATAAAGAGGATGACCATTTCGGTCATCCTCTTTTTATTCTTCATTCTCCACAATATGTTTCAGCATGGACAATTTATTATCCCAAAAACGTTCATAATACGAGAGCCACTGTTGTAATTCCTCTAATGGTTCTGGATGCAAACGATATATCTTCTCTCTTCCACTCTTTCTTCCGCTTACTAAATTCGCTTCTGAAAGAATATGAAGGTGTTTTACAACCGCAGTACGACTCATCGGAAAATGATCCGTTATTTTGGAAATCGGTAACTCTTTATCACTTAATAACCGTATTACTTCTCGGCGGGTTGGATCAGCAATTGCTTGAAATACATCATATTTCGCTGCTGATGAGGACACTTAACCTTCGACAACCTTTTTCAGTTTTTCATTTACAATCGCTACCCATCCACCGCTCATTCTATCGCGAATAATAGAGCTCTTCGCATTCGCTTTCGGAAGAATTTCATCAGGATGTTTCCAGCCGCCGTGAATTAACGTAAATTCTGTTTTATTATCTCCTAGGTCTTTCAGATTAAATGAAACGACCCAGCCATCTGTATCCCATGAGAAAGACAGGTGGTTTGGCTCATCGATTTCTAACACTTTACATGGTGATGGCCCAAATGGTGATTGCACATGAAATTCATGTCCTACCTCTAATTCGAAATCATTTGGCATAAACCATGATGCGATTCCATCTGCAGTTGATACTACATTCCATACTTTTTGAATAGATGCGTTGAAAACGATCGTTTGTTTAATATCATTTAATGTATTTTGTTGTTCCATTTTCATTCTCCTTTATTCGGCGTTCAAATATAACACCTTTTGGTTTCATTTAGATAATATAACACCTTTTAGTTTCACGTCAACGCTAATTCTTTTTTACTGTTGAGAAATTCTCAACATTTTTTCAACAGGACAAACACCCTCCGAGCATTTCCTCATAATATACTCACAAAGGCAACAAAAAATAAAAACTTCTCTCAACATGAAACTCCATCATTCATCTTGAAAGAAGAGCCTTACGTATATCATGCGTATTTCGTCTCTCCTCCTTCCCTCGGGGACACTACGCGAGATATGAAAAATCAGAAGGAATATGCCCACCATTTGAGTAGGTAGTTATTTCTCTTCTCCTCAACATTTCCTTAGGAGCGAAATGACTACCGACTCACTTTTTTCAAACAAAAATAAAAAGGGGATGAAAGCTATGTTCTATTGCATTAACTGCTCTGACATTCACCATGAAAAGCATCCGAATGATAAAGTATTCAAAAACGGTTTTTATATCGATCCATTTTTAGGTGATCGTTATCACCTTGGTATGTGTACAGATGCCCAAAACCATGAAACAGGGGCGCCTCTTTTAGCGACAAAGAAATTAGGCACAACTCAATCTATTATGAACGTATTACCGACACATGTTGTCCCAACATAAAACATAAAAAAGAGCTGGCTCACCCAGCTCTTTTTTATGCTTTATAAACGATCATTGCTGAAAAACAATAAATTTGGTTTTCGTCATCGTTAATGGAAACACCGACTTGGTACTTAATATCTACAAAGTTACTATCATCAATCTTTTTCAAAAAAACATTTACAGCGTCTTCTAAGTCTTTTTCGTGACTTTCATCAAACACTTTTACACGAATCATGTTAACACCATCCTAGATCGCAGCCCTCCGCCGCTTGATTATTGCCACGGTGCGTATCTATGATGCGATAAAATTTTCCGTTTTCATATATATATCCGTCTTCTAACACATATTGTTTACTTTCAGTATAGACATAAAACTTACCTATCATAAATTTACTCGTATATAATTCCAAATAATCCGGTCTAAATTTAGCTACCACTTTATTTGTAATATCAATTTTTATTGTGCGCCCCACCTTCTCTCCCTCCTTTGCAAAGAACGGATTTAGGTATATTGTATTAGCGATTTTACATTTTATGCTTAAAAATAAGTGGATATGCCTTCTTTCTTCACCTGTACTATTTTTCTAAAAAATCATCAATAAGTGAGCGCAAAAAAAATACAAATAAAAAAGAGTTTTTACTTATTGACTAGAACATTAATATTATGGTATTATATAAAATTTGACATTTTTATACACTTATGCTATCATTAAAGATGATTACCACATATGGAGGTGGATGATTTGTTTCAAATTGGTGATAAAATCGTTTATCCAATGAACGGCGCAGGAGTCATCGAAGCCATTGAAGAGAAAGAAATATTAGGAACAATACGTCAATATTGTGTGATACGTATCATCAGTAAAGATATGCAAGTAATGCTTCCAATGGATCAATTACAAAAATCAGGTATTCGTTATATCGTAGATAAAGGTACGTTAGATGGTATACTTCTTGACTTTCAAAACGGGGAATCAGACACATCACTTTCCTGGAAACAAAGATATACAATGAATATGGAAAAAATGAAAAACGGCAATCTGCAAGATAGCGCAGAAGTCGTTCGCGATTTACTTCGCCGTAATAAAGAGAGAGCATTAAATGCGAGCGAAAAACAAATGCTAGATAATGCACGTAAAATGATGATTAGCGAAGTTGCTCTCGTACAAAATGTTTCTGAACATCAAGCAACAGAATTTCTTCAAGATACAATTAATCACTAAATTTAAAATAGCTGGCCGCTATTTTTTTTTGTAAAAAAAGGACGAAGAGCTTTATCTCTTCGTCCTTTTATATTACCCACGCCCCGCTTGAAACGATGGATATAACGTCATTCCACCATCTGCAAATAACGTAATTCCAGTTACATAACTCGCCTCTGAGGAAGCGAGCCACGTTGCGACTGCTGCAATTTCTTCCGGTTTTCCAATGTAGCCCATCGGTATCATACTTTCTACGTCGGCACGTTTTTTAGAATCCGCAAACTTCTCTGCATTAATTGGCGTATTTATTGCACCTGGCCCAATATTATTTACGCGAATGCCTTTTGGTGCGTATTCTAGCGCTAACGTTTCTGTCATCAGTTTAATGCCTCCCTTACTAGCTGCATAGTGCACAAATAGCGGCCACGGGATTTTCTCGTGAACACTCGACATATTAATGACAGAACCTTTAATATCATGTTCTACAAAATATTTAATCGCTTCTCGGCTGCCTAAAAAAGCACCTGTTAAATTTGTATGGATTACTTTATTCCAATCTTCTAGCGGCATTTCATGCGATGGTACCGCATTTTCTATCCCTGCATTATTAATCATAACGTCAAGCGTACCAAACTCTTTCACAGCAGATTGAATGAGGTTCACAACGTCAGATTCAACCGTCACATCACCTTTTACAGCAATCGCTTCGCCGCCTACTTTTTTAATTTCTTCTAATACATCATGTGCTTCTGACTCTCGTGAGCGATAGTTAATCACTACTTTTGCTTTCTCCTTAGCAAACCGTACTCCCATCGCTCTTCCAAGACCAGTTGCTGATCCTGTAATAACGACAACTTTTCCTGCTAAATCACTATACATTTCCATACCTCCTTTAACTTTTTGCAACACCTAACATTATTCCAGCTGCGATAATAAAAACGATACCGACAACAATCCCCGTTAATTGGCGTTTCGTTTTTCTTTCACCTAATATAAGAATCCCGCCAAGCGTTGAAATAATAATTCCCATTTGTGATAGCGAGAAACTTGTTGCCACTCCAACACGCGGCTGCGAAATAAATAAAAACATATTTCCAGCTGCCCAAATTAGTCCTGGAATAATATTTCGTATCGCATATTTATTAAATGGATGATGTTTAAAAGTAAGCAAAATGCCCCCTAACACCATACCAACTGCTTGTGGCAATAAAGCTGACCAACCATCGACATTAAATAGTCTAATCACTACTACATAAATCAAATAACCGACTGTTGAAATCAATAAAATGATAATGCCCCTTTTAAAATTCCCCGCCTGCTCTGCACTCTTTTCTTCTTCACTTTGAAGTGATGTTAAAATAACACCGATAATAATACAAACGAGAGCCAAAACGCCAAGGACGACTGATATTGTCGTGGACCACTCATGAAATACGATGACTCCAAATAAAGTCGTCGCAACTAATTGAAGTCCTGTTGAAATGGGCATCGTTCTCGAAACACCCATTAAATCAATACTTTTTAATTGATTCGCCTGACCAAGTGCCCAAAATAAACCTGACACAATTCCAACTCCGATAATAGTAGGAGTCAATACGGGCTTCATAAAAATATAAACAACAATTGAGAAAATAAGTGCACCAAACGTTGTACCGAGCGTTTGACTATACGGTCCTCCCCCCAGTTTCACGTTAAATAGCACAATACTTCCCCAAAATATAGCCGGTAAAATCGCTAAAAGTATGTCCATCGCTCATTACCTTTCTTTACTAAATTTCATATGCTATCACTCTAAATCATTAGAGTGAGCTTTTATCTTTTCTTTTTCTCGTTCACAAACCTTTTCTGTAATAGCACCAGGAACATTCTTTTCTCGTTCCACCTTCTTTATCTTTACGTGGTCTAAATGATCTTCCAAAGTAAGTGTAACTTTATCATTCGGCGGATTATGCGCACCTTGGAACGTAAGAAATTGTAGCGTAATTTCAAATCTAGGAACGAACTCATCTTTCTTGCCGAGACGCTTTATATTTATAACGGAAGCACATTCATATTGATCTTCTGTCACTTGTCTAATAACTGAATAGTACCTATTCGATAATGCACTCTCTAACAGCTGTTCCTTTGATTCTTTCGCGAAAGAATTGCTTGGAGAAGAGAAAAAGACCGAACATATCATTGTAATAACTACACATATTTTTTTCATAATACCCTCCTTGTTCTATAAATTAGTGTTCGCAAAACTGCCATAAAAAAACGACTTTCCCTATGTAGGAAAGTCGTTTTAATGAATCCAATATTAACCACCGCTCACCGGTGGGATTAGTGCAACAACATCACCAGATTGGACCCTATCATCTTCATTTGCGTACTCTTCATTAATCGCAACCATAATTGGTTCTGTCACTGGTACATTATATTTTTTAGCAACAACATCTTTTAACTCTGCAACCGTAATATTTTCTTTCTCGATTTGTAATTCACTTGTTCCTGCTTCCTCTTGCAAGTGCGCAAATAATAATACTCGAATCATACTTACAGCTCCTTCCCAGGCTCTCCTGCGGAATATGGCGTTTTTTCTAATTGATCACCAATCCATGAATCCCCATCTTCCCAAAACTCTTTTTTCCAAATCGGAACAATTTGTTTTATGCGTTCCATAATATATTCGTTCGCCTCATAAGCCGCTTTACGGTGCGGCGTTGAAACAGCAACAACAACCGCGATATCAGAAATTTGCAGTGTACCAGTGCGATGTGTAATCGCAACATATGTACCTGGCCACTTCTCTTTCACTTCTGATCCAATTTTCTGTAGCATCTTTTCTGCCATCGTCTTATAAGCTACATACTCTAAGTATAGTGTACGACGCCCTTTCGTAAACTCCCTAACTGTTCCAATAAATGTCGTGACAGCACCGCATTCACGGCGAACCACTTTCTTTGCCACCTCTTCAATCGAGATTTCTGTATCAATTACCTCATAATACGTATTTATCATTTTGCACCCCTAACCGTTTGTAAAAACCAGTCTATATACAATTTTTCTTCTGTTATATGAAATACTTTATATTCTTCTCGTACATTTGACGGAGCATCATACCATGTAATAACCGCCGCTATATTTTCTACTTTATGTAAAAGTTCAGCGTCTTCCGCAGAACGAAGTAACACTATTTTGGGATATTTCTCAGCTTTATAGCCCTCTATTAAAATTGTATCCACTTCAAAAAATTTGTACAAGCGGATAATTTCTTGCAAGGACCATTCCTCTCTTAATGACGATAGTGAAAGTAATCCAGCGCCTTCTACACTACTTACGACAGCACCGGCTTTTCGGTGCCTTTCACTATCTTTTTGCGCTACTTCTGGAAAACCTCCGTGCCCGTGATGTTTAATGGTAGCAACTTTCATTTTTCGTTCAGCTAATGCATACACAATTTTCTCAACGAGCGTTGTTTTCCCGCTATTTTGATACCCTACTATTTGTAAGATTGAAGGGGCTTTGCCCATGGCCAATCACATCCCTCGTCGTGCTCTAACAATAATACAGATACTTTCATCCCTGCCTCAAATCCTCTCGTTCCTCCAGGCAATACAATAAAAGCATTCGCATCCGCGAGTGAAGATACCGCACTCGATTTATCTAAACCGACTGGCATCGCTTGTAATGCCCCTTCCACGATTGTCACCTTTGCTCTTACAAAACGAGTAAATGGATTTGGCTTTGGAAAATCTTTTTGCAAAATAGCGTCAGCTCTATATACGTGAGGTCCCTTCGCATACAAATACGTTTTTATAATTGGATGCACAAATAATTCAAAGCCTACATAACAAGCGGATGGATTCCCTGACAAACCGAAAAGTAACTTTCCGTCAACTTCAGCTACTGTCGTTACACTTCCTGGTCTCATCGCTATTTTATTAAAGAGTACATTCGCCTGTAATCTTTCATAAATAGCTGGCAAGTAGTCATAATCTCCTACCGACACACCGCCTGTCGTAATTAAAATATCAACCTCATCCATCGCCGATTGAATAGCTGTAAAACATGCATCTAACTCGTCGGCAAGTTGGCCATAATAACGGACTTTCCCTCCGGCTTTCATAATTTGAGCTGCAATCATATACGAGTTACTATTTCTAATTTTCCCTGGCTGTAACGACTCATATACTTCTAACAATTCACTTCCTGTCGTCACAATACCAACAACAGGCTGTTTTACAACTTTCACAGTACTATATCCAAACGTCGCTAATAAGGCGGCAACACCTGGATTGATAGCAACGCCTTTCTTAACGAGAACTTGATTTCGTTTTATATCTTCCCCTTTAAATGACACATTGTCACCACTATTAAAAGGACGCTTTAACTTCATATATGTTTTTCCGTTCTTCTCAAAACCTTCCGTCAGTTCTAGCATTACGACTGCATTACAATCCTCTGGAATAGCTGCTCCCGTCATAATACGAACCGCTTTAAAAGGCCCTACTTCATTTAGAAAAACTGATCCCGCCCCGATTTCTCCTATTACTTCAAATTCAACTGAATTCTCTTGATTCGCTTCTTTCGTATCTTCTGCTCGAATTGCGAAACCATCGTAAGGAGAACGATCAAAATGAGGAACGTCATGATCAGAGACAACATCCTCCCCAAGAATTCTCCCGTAACTTTCCGTAATAGAAACCTCTTCTACTTCACCATTCTTCGCATATTCCATTACTCTCTCTACTGCCTCAGCAACTTGAATTGGAATTCGTTTTTCTACCATCGTTTCTCACCTCATATTTGCAATTTTTTTTATCTCGATTAAACTTTATATATTAAATAGAAATTACTTCAAGGAGGAATTCCATGTCTTCATTCACACACTTTAATGACCAAGGACGCGCGAAGATGGTTGATATAAGTGACAAAAAAGCAACCGTTCGAACAGCAATTGCGTGCTCTAGCATTGTCGTTACAAAAGAAATTTACGATAAAATCTCTCACAATGAAATTGGGAAAGGTGACGTACTAGCAGTTGCACAAATCGCAGGTATTATGGCTGCGAAACGCACTTCTGATATTATCCCAATGTGCCATCCTTTATTATTAAAAGGTGTTGACGTTTCTTTCGATTGGAAACAATCCGAAGAACAATATCGATTACTTATTGAAGTAAAAGTTAAAACAGAAGGTGGCACCGGTGTTGAAATGGAAGCTTTAACAGCTGCTTCCGCTACAGCTCTTACTGTGTACGATATGTGCAAAGCTGTTGATAAAGGTATGATTATTGGCGAAACGTATTTATTTGAAAAAACAGGTGGAAAAAGTGGAGATTATACGAGAAAGTCTTAATCTTCTCTCCGTTGAACCTAAAGGGCTCCCTTTAGGTTCAACCTATATATCTTGCATATAAACGTTTTGCTACATTTATATCATTCGTCCCATGAATAAAGGCCCTGCCATCTGTAAATAAAACAAAACGAAATTCCTCTACCGGAAATGATAATAAATACGGAGTAGCTTTTACATCCACACTTCTTTGTAAGCGCTTTTTAATTTCTTCTAAATTAAATCCATTCCGCACACCTGGACGGATTTGTACTGTATTTCGGCCACATAACACTTCTGTTTTCGTTTGTGCTTCAAATGTTAAACTCGGATATGTACGTAATCTTCCGCAAGATAAACATGTGTCTTTTTTCTGCCTATTCACTTTAAATGCCATCTGTTGATTATTCCAAAGATCAAACGATAACATCGTTTCGCGAAGCGCTCCATAGTCTTCTACTAATATTTTCAGCGCTTCCGTTATTTGATGTGCAACTACTAATTGCACTGCCGGCTGTATAATACCGGCCGTATCACATGTTGCCCCGCTCGCTGGATGTTCCATTAAACAGCGGAAACACGGTGTTTTTCCTGGTAAAATTGTATACGTTACTCCGTAACTTCCGACACAACCACCATATATCCACGGAATATTATACTTTTGTGAAATATCATTAATAAGAAGACGTGTTTCAAAATTATCTGTCGCATCTAATATTAAATCTACATCATTCACTAACTCTTCCATTTCTTGCACCGTTACATCAGTCACAATCGGATTTATTTCCACCTCAGAATTAATCGCTTGTAAATGCTCTGCTGCTGCTACCGCCTTTGGTTTATATTGCTTTGCATCTTCTTCTGTATATAATTGTTGCCTTTGTAAATTACTCCATTCTACATAATCACGATCCGCAATTGTTATTTTGCCAACACCTGCTCTAACAATTGCTTCTGCATTCGCTGCCCCGAGAGCACCAGCGCCGATAATAAGCACATGCTTCTCTCTAATTTTTCTCTGACCTTCTTCTCCAACACCAGAAAATAATATTTGTCTTGAATATCGCTCCTGCATACGATAGCCTCCTTTCTTATCCTCCTATATAAGACATTTCAATTTTCGGACGATTCTTTGCACTTTCTTCTGTCCGTTCATCCGAATACCTGTCTTTTCTATTCATCCATACATCTTGTATAACGCTTACCAACTCATCATCCGAAAGATTTCCTCTAAGAAGTTCCCTTACATCCAATCCTTCTGTCGCAAATAAGCAAGTATAAAACTTTCCATCTGCCGAAATTCTCGCTCTCGTACAAGAAGAACAAAATGACTCTGAAACAGAAGTAATAAAACCGACTTCGACATTTGTTCCAACGTAACGATATCGCTTCGCAACTTCACCGAAATAATGCGCTTCAGCTGGCTCAAGCGGATACACGCTATGAATCATCTCAATTAACTCTCGCTTTGTAACGACTTGATCAAAGTTCCATCCATTTGTACTACCAACATCCATAAACTCAATAAATCTAAGCGTGATTCCCTGCTCTTTAAAATACGCAGCCATCGGAAGTACTTGATGATCGTTCATCCCTTTTTTCACAACCATGTTGACCTTTATATCAAGCCCTGCCTCTTTTGCAGCCATAATTCCCTTTATAACAGGTTTCGTATTTATATTCCGGCCATTAATGCCCTTAAATACATCATCTTCTATTGCATCTAAACTAACATTTACTCTATGTAATCCAGCTTCTTTTAATGCTTTTGCTTGTTTCGTTAAATGAATCGCATTTGTCGTTAATCCTATATCTACTAACCCGTCAATTTTCACGAGACGTGCAATAAGTTTCGTTAAATCTTTACGAAGCAGTGGTTCGCCACCAGTAAGTCTAATTTTTCGTACACCGATGCTAACAAATAGTTTTGCCAAACGCTCAATTTCATCAAACGTCATTAAAAACTCATCTTTCAAAAAAGCATAATCTGGCCCAAATACTTCCGCCGGCATACAATATGTACATCTAAAATTGCAACGATCAATGACAGATATGCGCAAATCTTGAAGTGGGCGTCCAAAAAAATCTGTAACCATCTCCTGCATCGCCACCCTCCCTTTCTGCCAAATTTCTCTCTTTTCATTCTATTATAATATATTTTCGAACTGCGATGTTTTTGCTCAAGGGAATAAAGTGAAACTTTCCTAACCAATTAGACTACCTACAAATAACGAGATAAAAACCTTGAAGCGTAAAAGCCCAAGGTTTTCTTCTTATTAGCTTAATCTAATAATAGTTAAAGTAGCTCCTGGTGTCGTCGTAGATAATGTAGCTATTGCAACTAATCCAAATAACTGCAGACTAATAGCAGCTCCCGCAGGCAAATTAGCAATTATTGGTGCGCTAAATGAACCAGTAGCCACTGTCGGAGCATTTATCGTTCCCGCAAGCGGACTACCGTTTACAGTTATACGAGAACTTACAAGTAACCCTGCCGTTAGATTAATTGTGTAAGCTATATAATAATTCCCTGCATTCGTAACTGTAAATACAGTATTTCCTCCGCTAACAGTAATTCCTGGACCAATATTTTGATTGTTCGGTAACGGTACATTTGTCCCGCCTAATAAAACGGAAATAGCGGTTCCTGATGTATTATTCGCAAATGCATACGTTGCAGTTGTACTAACTCCGGTCACACCCGTTGCTCCTGTGGCGCCAGTTGCCCCAGCTCCCGTTGGGCCTGTTGGACCTTGGATTCCTTGTGAACCTGTTGGACCCGTATCACCGGTTGGACCTTGTGAACCGGTTGCTCCAGTGGCTCCCGTTGGACCTTGGACTCCTTGCGGGCCTTGAATTCCTTGCGGACCGGTCGCTCCTGTTGCTCCCGTGACTCCCGTTGGACCTTGTATTCCTTGTGGGCCTTGCGCTCCTGTTGCACCCGTGTTCCCCGTTGGGCCTTGTGGGCCTTGCAATCCTTGCACACCTTGTGGACCGGTTGGACCTATGTCACCTTGAACACCTTGTATTCCAGTCGGGCCTTGTGGACCGGTCGGACCTTGCAATCCTTGTATCCCTTGAATTCCCTGTGGACCTTGTGCTCCGGTTGCTCCTGTCGCACCTTGTATTCCTTGCGGGCCTTGAGCTCCTTGAATACCTTGTGGGCCTGTTGGGCCTTGAATTCCTTGTAATCCTTGAATTCCTTGCGGGCCTTGAGCTCCAGTCGCTCCCGTTACTCCTTGAATTCCTTGCGGACCTTGTATCCCTTGTGGGCCGGTTGGACCAATATCCCCTTGCACCCCTTGTATTCCTTGTGGACCTTGTAACCCTGTCACTCCTGTTGCTCCCGTTTGCCCCGTTGCTCCAGTCACTCCGGTATCTCCTGTCGCCCCGGTTGCACCTGTTGCCCCGATTGCACCTGTTGCTCCGGTCGGTCCAGGTGGTCCTCCTGATGGACCTGTTATCCCTGTTGGACCTGATGGACCTGTTGGGCCAGTCGGTCCGGCGGGTCCTCCTGACGGACCCGTGACACCTGTTGCTCCGGTTACTCCTGTTGGGCCTGTAGTTCCTTCCCCTGTCGCTCCAGTTGCACCCGTATCTCCTGTTGCTCCGGTTGGACCTTGGACTCCTTGAATTCCCTGTGGCCCCTGCACTCCTTGCGCACCCGTCGGTCCTTGTATTCCTTGAATACCTTGAACTCCCTGTGCTCCCATTGGACCTGTTGGACCTACGTCACCTTGCACTCCTTGAACCCCTTGTGGCCCCTCTGGACCTGTTGCTCCTATATTCCCTTGAACACCTTGAATTCCAGTTGCTCCTTGTGCTCCGGTTGCTCCTGTTACACCTTGAATCCCTTGTATTCCCTGTATTCCTTGCTGGCCTTCTGGTCCTGTCGCTCCTACTGGCCCTTGTATTCCCTGTATTCCTTGCTGCCCCTCTGGACCTGTTGCTCCAACTGGTCCTGGCACTCCTTGTATTCCTTGCGGACCCTGAAGTCCTTCTGGACCTTCTGGACCTGTTGGTCCTATCTCACCCATCGGACCTTGTATCCCTTGAACTCCTTGCGGGCCCGTTGCTCCTGATGGACCCGGTACTCCTTGTATACCTTGTGGACCTTGATCTCCGGTTGCTCCTGTTACACCTTGAGGCCCTATAGCCCCCTGTATGCCTTGCGGACCTTGATCACCAGTTGCCCCCATGATCCCTTGAATCCCCTGAACTCCCTGTATTCCTTGTTCACCAGTGACACCAGTCGGACCAGGAATACCTTGAATACCTTGCGGACCTTCTGGGCCCGTTGGTCCAATTGGCCCTTGAACCCCTTGTATTCCTTGTAATCCTTGTGCTCCTGTTACCCCTGTGCTTCCAGTCGGACCTGTATTTCCCGTTTCTCCAGTTGCACCTGTACTTCCTGTTACCCCTGTATTTCCCGTCGCACCAGTACTTCCACTCGGTCCACCACCTGGACCTGTTGCACCAGTTGGCCCCGTCGGACCAGGAGGTCCTCCAGATGGGCCCGTTACCCCTGTTGGACCTGTTATTCCAGCAGGACCCGTTGTCCCCTGACCAGTCGCTCCGGTTGGACCAGTACTTCCACTCGCTCCTTGTAAGCCTTGTATCCCTTGCGCTCCTTGTATTCCTTGTGGACCTGTTGCTCCTGGTACTCCTTGCACACCTTGAATTCCTTGTGGCCCCTCAGGTCCAGTAGCCCCAATCGGACCTTGTAACCCTTGTATTCCCTGTATCCCTTGTGCTCCAGTCGCTCCAGTTGGACCAATCGGCCCCTGTAACCCTTGCACCCCTTGAGGTCCTGTCGCTCCAGTTTCTCCTTGTGGCCCCCTCAATCCTTGTGGGCCCTGCTGTCCTTCTGGTCCTGTTGCACCCATTTGTCCAGCTGGGCCTTGAATCCCTTGAACACCTTGAGGTCCTGTCGGGCCCATCTCCCCCATCGGACCTTGAAATCCCCTTGGTCCTTGTGGGCCAGTCGGGCCTTGTGGACCGGTTGGCCCAGTGATTCCGATGCCAGTAAATCCCGTTGGAACGGGAGGAAAGGTAGGTCCAATAAGATTTGGTGGAATTCTGAAATTAGAGTTTAATGAATTTTTTTTATCACGCTCTTTCACACTTTCACCACCTATATACCTCTTTTTACTTTAAACAAACCTTTTCTTAATATGTATTTACAAAAATAATCTCCAAGACTATTTTTTATTGTAAATAATAAAAACCCCCTTAATTTCTTAAGGGAGTCCAGCAACTGAATCCATATTATCTGTATTAGGGACAGCTTGCATAGTACTCGATACATTTGCACTTTGCCCCATATTTGTTCCCGTTACAGTACCAGCAGGAGTACCTCGCGTATATGTTGTCGTCACTGAATCTCCTGGCTGCAAGCAAAGCTTCGTCTCCGTTCCTATTACTGTAACAACATCAATCCAAGTACACCCCACTGAACCACTATACGATTTCGAAGCAGTAAATGACGTATCACTCAAATTATCACCGGTAAATATATTCCCAGTGTTATTCACAATAACAAACTCTTTTATATGAGCAGGCATAATCACACGCTACCTTTCCTCTATGAACCTAATGTACGTGTACTCGTTGCTAATGGCGGTAGAAAGACTGATGTTCGAATCACCACTTCTGGCTGCCGTTTCCCATTTAAAAAAACAGCCGCACTCGATCCTCCAGCACCCGCATAAGCTTTCGATACAGCAAAAGGTGCGATATTATAACAGTCGCCAACATTAACAGCTCCTGTATTATTAATAATTTTTACTTTCCGCATGTTAATCCCCATTTACCTATCCCCCTTTTTTATACTGTATGCAAAAGAAAAAAACTTGAAACAAACACGTTTCAAGTTTTTTAAGCTACTTATTTCGTTTCACCTTCATATTGAAGCATACCGCCAACCATGTTCATTGTTTTAAATCCTTGCTCATTTAAATAATGGCATACATTTTCACTACGCATTCCCGAGCGACAAATAAAGATATATTCATTCTCTTTATCAAAGAAATCTACTTTATTCGGAATATCACCCATTTTAATATGTACAGCTTCTGGAATTTTCCCTGCTGCTACTTCTTCATCTTCCCTTACGTCTACTAAAAATAACGTTTCTCCATTTTCTAAACGCTCTTGCACTTCTTCTGTAGTAATTGTTTTAACTTCTGTCATATGTCGTTCCTCCTTATATACAATAAAACCTTTAGTCTCTTCCTTAAAAAAGCATGTCTAATCAATTTTAGCATGCGAAAGAAAGAACGCAAAGAACGGAAAATTTATTTCTCAATTTTCCCGCAAAACTTATTCTTTACAAACATAACTCGTGCATTGTATCCTCAATATACTTGTTTTATGAAAGGAGCCAATGAAAATGACACTTTTTCTTTTCATTACGGGCATCATTTTCTTAATCGCTGCAATTATTGCTCTTAGTATGAAAAATAATAAAAAGATAAAATCGCCACAAGAAATATCCTTCTTATTTCTATTACTTAGTATAGCGTTCTTCGGTATAGCAATTGCCACATATATTTTCCGCCTACAAATCATGTAAAAAAAGGTGCCTACTACATTCATTGCACCTTTTTCACATCATTTATTTTCTACACAAAGCTAGATACTTTCCGATTTAAAAATTCATAAACTTTCTTTTCAAATAAATGAATATCCAATGCTCCCGCCATATGTCCATTTATACTTTCTATCTCATACACTTCCGCATATTTCCCTTGTTTTTGCAAAATGTCTACCATTTTATAATTATAACGTGACGGCTGAAGCAAATCTTGTTTGCACGGAATCATAAGTACATTCGCTTCTATGTTAGCAAGAGCATCTTCTAAAGATGAAAATCCATGCGCAATATCATGTAATAAAACTGCTTTCGCAGTGTACATCCACGAATTTGCATCTACTAACTCTATACTTCTATATGTCACTTTATTTATTTCTTTCTCAAATGATGTTAATGTAAACACATTTTCATAAGGGTCTACTTCTATACTATTACGAGGAAATGTTGTTTCATAAAAATGCTCATCAAACGCGTTCATAAACATCATTCTATTCGCTAAATGAAGTCCCTTCATTGGCTGCTCTTCTCCATATTTTCCACCCTTCCAACTTGGATCCAGTTGAATGGCCTCAATTGCATTTTGCGCTACATTTACCGACGTAATAATTGGATTTTGCGGGTTCGTAATAACGCCAATCATCCGCTCTACCATATGAGGATAATGAACAGCCCATTGCTGCGCAATCATCCCGCCAGCTGACGGTCCAATTACAGCATGTAGCCTTGCGATTCCCATATCTTTTATTAACTCATATTGCATACGAGCTACATCGAGAAATGTAAAAACTGGAAAATCCATCGCATATTCATCTCCAGTTTTCGGATGAATCGATTTCGGTCCCGTTGTAATTACATAAGGGTTCTTCACCTGCACATTACAAAGATTATCAGTGCATATAACATAGTATTTATTTGTATCAATTGCTTTTCCCGGTCCAATTAAACCATCCCACCAGCCAGACTCCTCATCATGCGCTGTATATTTTCCTGCCGCGTGACTCGTTGCACTAAAATAATGGCATACCAAAATCGCATTTGACCTTTCTCTATTTAAAGTACCATACGTTTCATACCCCATTTGAACAGGAATTTCCCTACCATTTTCAAATGTAAACTCCTTTAAAATAAACTTCTCTTTTTTTACAATTTGCACAGACTCGCCTCTCCCCGTTTTAGTATGAACTACTTACTACATGTTTTTTTCTATACAAACCAATCTCCTTCTTCTTTTCATAAATAAATGAATAATATACAAAATTAGCCACAAAATAGCACTATATTACACAATTAAAGAGGGCATACATATGATTTGGAATTGGCTACGTAAGAAAAAAAAATCAAATACAACAGAAAAAAACGAAACAGATAACTCGGATCAGAATCAACAACAAAACTCTAAGCAAAACGACTCGGATCAGAATCAACGACAAAATTCTAAACAAGACAACTCGGATCAGAATCAACAACAAAATTCTAAACAAAACGACTCGGATCAGAATCAACAACAAAACTCTAAGCAAAACGACTCGGATCAGAATCAACGACAAAATTCTAAACATGACAACTCGGATCAGAATCAACAACAAAATTCTAAACATGACAACTCGGATCAGAATCAACAACAAAATTCTAAACAAAACGACTCGGATCAGAATCAACAACAAAATTCTGAACAAAACAACTCGGATCAGGATAAACAGCAACGCTCTAAACAAGATAACTCGGCCCAAGATCAACAACAAAACTCTCAACAAAGTAACTCGGATCAAGATCAGCAGCAAAACTCTAAACAAGATAACTCGGATCAAGATCAGCAGCAAAAATCTAAACAAAGTAACTCGGATCAAGATCAGCAGCAAAACTCTAAACAAAGTAACTCGGATCAAGATCAGCGGCAAAAATCTAAACAAAGTAACTCGGATCAAGATCAGCAGCAAAACTCTAAACAAAGTAACTCGGATCAAGATCAGCGGCAAAAATCTAAACAAAGTAACTCGGATCAAGATCAGCAGCAAAACTCTAAACAAAGTAACTCGGATCAAGATCAGC
>NZ_JAGXJT010000009.1:0-142751 GCF_019091205.1 Bacillus sp. GbtcB14 | reverse complement strand
AACAAAGTAACTCGGATCAAGATCAGCAGCAAAACTCTAAACAAAGTAACTCGGATCAAGATCAGCAGCAAAACTCTAAACAAAGTAACTCGGATCAAGATCAGCAGCAAAACTCTGGAAATAATAGTATTTATGATTTTACGCAACCAGAAAAAGACCGTATTCATTCTCTACACGATTTAATAGAGAAGCTCAAACAGTCTAGCGATTTTGTTAATTATCACACATCTGACAATGAAACGATGCCTTATTGGATTTCTTACTATCGACCTTCGCTTGATGGCGAGAAATTGCAAAAGTATTTAATGCCTACTCTTTTAGCACGACCTTGTGCTTCATTAGAAGAACTAAAAGAACACATTCCAATGAGCGGGATTACAATTACGAACGATTTACAAAAAATTGAGGACATGGTGTTAAAAGGACATGCGATTATTCAATTGAACCAGCAAGATCAAAAATGTATGCTTGCAAACATCGCGATTGATAATTATCGTGCACCAACCCCCCCTTTAAACGAATCGACTGTTATCGGTCCTCAAGAAGGTTTCGTAGAAGATATTGATACAAATATTAATTTAGTTCGAAAACGTCTTCCTGTTTTAGATTTACAAACAAAAGAAATGATTGTCGGGGAGTTTTCCAAAACAAAAGTTGTCATGATGTATTTAGACAACCTCGCAGAAAAAGATAATGTAGATTTTCTCGAGGAGTCATTACGTGCTCTTGAGTATGATCAAATTAATGATAGTGCTTATATACAAGAACTAATGGGTGAAAAGTCGATTTTCCCCCTCTATATCAATACAGAACGCACTGATAGAGTTACAAAAGCACTAATCGATGGAAAAATCGCTATTTTTGTTGATGGTTCTCCAAGCGTTTTACTAACACCTGTATCCTATTTTGATTTTTTCATTTCACCGGAAGACTACAACGTCTCTTGGCTATACGCTACATTTTCAAGGATTTTACGCCTTATCGCCGTTCTATTCTCAATATGTGCTACACCGTTATACGTCGCAGTTTTAAATTACCATTATGAACTTATTCCAAGTGACTTACTTGAAACTTTGATTTTATCAAGGGCACAAGTACCATTCCCGCCTTTAATTGAAGCACTCTTTTTAGAACTCGCAATCGACTTATTAAGAGAAGCTGGCGCAAGGTTACCGATGAAAGTTGGTCAAACGCTCGGTATTGTAGGCGGTATCGTAATCGGGCAAGCATCTGTACAAGCTGGTTTAACGAGTAATATTTTATTAATTATCGTTGCCTTATCAGCACTCGCTTCCTTTATTACACCTATTTATAAAATGGGTAATGCCGTTCGATTACTACGCTTCCCGTTTCTCATATTTGCCGAAATCGGAGGACTGTTTGGAATTTCTCTTGGATTTATCTTTTTATTTACTCATCTATTCAGACTTACTTCCTTACGTAAGCCGTATGCTTTGTTTTATCCGACAAGACAACAATCTGTTAAAGATTCTTGGATCCGTTTTCCATTAACAATGATTGATACAAGAGATGTGCAAGCAAGACCACAACATGTAAAAAAAGCTGCGAAAGGAATTTCAACAAAACATAGATCGGACTTTGATGATTAAGAAATGAGGTGCATTCGATGAGTAAAGTTCAAGAAAAATATCAAATATCTCCTGCCTTTGTTTTCTTCTTAATTCACGGTGCACAGTTTGGTGCTGGCGTTCTCGGTTTCGCTCGGATTATTGCAAAAGCTGCTGGATACGATGGATGGATAGGAGTTATTATCACAGGAATTGGTATCCATATTCTTATATGGATGATGTACGTCTTATTAAAAGAAACAAATGGAAACTTAATTGATTTACATCGGCAAACATTTGGAAAGTGGCTAGGAAATGGTATTAGCATCATCTTTATGGCTTATTTTTTAATCGTCAGCATTTCCGTCATTCGAACATACGTTGAAATTATTCAAGTATGGATGTTCCCTACCGCTTCCACCTTTATGTTAACACTCTTTTTATGCTTAGTTAGTTATTACATTATTTCTTCTGGATTTCGTGTCATTACTGGCATTTGCGTCATCTCTGTTGGTGGTACACTAGGATATTTAATTCTTAGCTCATTCGTTTTGAAATACTCACATTGGGATAATTTACTTCCTATATTCACACATTCTTTTTCAGATATTTTAAAAGCCGCCAATCTGTCAATCTACAGTATGACAGGCTTTGAGATTTACCTCATGGTTTATCCATTTGTGAAAAAACCTATGCAATCTCATAAATACGCTCAATACGGGGCATTATTTTCAAATCTTCTATATTTATTTAGTACCCTTTTAGCCTTTGCGTTTTTTAGTGAGAAACAATTGTTAAAAACGATATGGTCACAACTTTCTATGACCCAAGTCATTCAATTACCATTCATAGAAAGGCTAGAATATATCGCGATTTCAGGCTATGCACTCGTTATTATTTCAAGTTTTATCCTTCCGTTATGGGCCGCAATGAGAGGCACTCACGAAATATTTCGCGTAAAACAAAGAGGTATTTTAATTGCTTTTATCTTTATCACGCTTATTATTTCACAACTTTTAACAAACAGGCACGATATTAACAATTTTATTAGTAATGCAGCAAAAGTTAGTTTTTGGCTCATTTATGTATACATCCCAATTCTATTTATTATTGTGTGGGTGAAAAGAAAATGGAAAAAATCAAAAGCAAATTAATACTTATTTTTTGTATAACATTTTTCAGTCTAACTGGATGTTTACAAAAAAATATTATCGATGATGTACAACTTATTCAAGGAACGGTTTTTGATGTAGCAAAAGATAATAAAGTAAAAGTGACATTCGTTTGTCCCATTCAGAAAAAAGGTAATAAAGTTCAAGTTTTTGAAGGCAGCGCAAATGCGGTAAAGCAAGTAAAAGCAGACACATCTTTAGAATCTTCTCAACCTTTTGCTAGCGGACAAATGCGTGTTGCTCTATATACGATAAGACTTGCCAAAACAGGAATGTCTACTTCATTCGATACATTACTTCGAGATGTGAATATAGGGAACGCTTTGTATGTTGGCTTATTAGAGGGGAATGGTACTGAACTTTTAAAAGGAAAATATACGACTTCATACAACGTTGCAATTTATATAAAAAAGTTGTTAGAACATAATATGGAGACCGGTCCTTTACCAACAGATAATCTGCATGTAGGAGCATTCCGTTATTACCAAGAAGGGCAAGACTACTATATTCCAATTTTAAAGAAACATGGTGATAAAATAAAAATTAACGGAATTGGTCTTTTTAAAAAGGATAAGTATATCGGTAAAATCGCGGAAAAAGATATGTTCATATTTAAAGGACTATTAGAGAAACACAAATTAGATTCACACGAATTTAAAACAGATTCTGCGTACGTAATGATTAATAATATTCGTTCTGTTCCAACTTACGATATAAAAATTAAAAACGGGAAGCCTTCTTTTTTCATTCATGTTCATCTTGATGCACGTATTCAAGAACTATCGAAGCAAATTAACTTAGAAAATAACAAGAACACAAAAAACATTGAAAAAAATGTCCAAAAACAATTGGATGTACAGGCTACCAAATTAATTAAGCAGTTTAAATCTTTAAACGTAGATCCTCTCGGGCTAGGTGCAAAGTATAAACAACATTATCGCCCATTCAAATTAGAAGAATGGAGACAAATGTATAAAGATGTTCCGATTCATATAAAATACACCGTAAATATTACAAATTCTGGTGTAATTGAATGAGAAATGATTGAACTCCTCTCTCCAGCATGATACAACGGAGAGAGGAGTTTTTTATTACCAAATAGAGAGAGAAGATATTTACGGGGGAGCTTATGTCTAAAAAATTAGTAAAGCCTATTTTAAATGGTATTTTATTTCTCGGCGTCTTTTTATTTGCTCATACATACTTAAAAAATGTTTCTTTCACACGTTATTTACTTGTCGTTATACCAATGTTACTCGTTGGTATATTTGGCATCGATCTTATTTTATCCATTTTAATAAAAAAAGAAGAATAACGAGCAGGGCCGTCCCAAAAGTATTCCGGGATGGCTTTCTTTTATTAATAGGTTATGTTTTGTTTTGTCGTTAAATCGATATAACCTTTACTATCACTATCTTAACTAAAAGATAAAACTTTTAGACAGTGCCTTTTCATTTCATAATCACCCTATGTTACAATGAGATTCGGACAAAGCGAGAAAGGATGAAACAACATGACAAACGAAAAAGGTTTAGATAAAGGATACGAACTTGTTGCGAAAATGCATGAAGAGTTCGGACATCCTGTGACAAATACTCCAACAAAACTAACAGAAGAGCGTGCAAAAATTCGTGCTAGCTTTATGCAAGAAGAGCTAGAAGAATTTCTAGAAGCAACGACTGTTGAAGATCAATATGATGCACTGATTGACCTTATTTACTTTGCATTCGGAACGTTTGCCGAAATGGGCGTACGTCCAGATAAAGGATTCGAAATTGTAAATAATGCAAACATGGCAAAATTATTCCCTGATGGGAAACCTCGCTTCCGCGAAGGCGATGGCAAAATTCTAAAACCAGAAGGCTGGCAAGCACCAGAGCCACAACTTCGTGCTGAAATCGAACGCCAACGCCAAGATGCTGAAAAAAACTGCTAGGATTTCCTAGCAGTTTTTTATTATGTCTTTTTTCCTTTGATTCATTAATGACCCACGTGTCCCGCGTGTCCTGCTGCTCCACTAATGCTAGCCGCTCCTGCCGCTGCTCCTGCTGCTCCCGCTCCAATTCCACCTGTCCAAGGAGAAGATTGTTGCTGTTGTTGATACTGTTGATATTGTTGGTGTTGTTGCCCCTGCTGACCTTGATAACCTTGGTGGCCTTGGTGACCTTGGTGGCCTTGGTGGCCTTGGTGGCCTTGGTGACCTTGGTGGCCTTGGTGGCCTTGGTGACCTTGGTGGCCTTGGTGGCCTTGGTGGCCTTGGTGGCCTTGGTGGCCTTGGTGGCCTTGGTGGCCTTGGTGGCCTTGGTGGTGGTGATGGCCTTGGTGACCTTGGTGACCTTGGTGGTGACCTTGGTGGTGACCTTGGTGGCCGTGCTGGCCTTGGTGGTGGTGACCATGATGGCCTTGATGCGTTTGATAAAGAACAGCCTGCGGATGTATATGATGGTGTCCGTGGTGATGTACTTGTTGCCCCTGATGTCCTTGATGGTGGTGATGACCATGGTGCCCATGTTGGCCTAGGTGACCTTGGTGATGATGATGTACATGATGGCCTTGGTGGCCTTGGTGGTGATGATGTACATGGTGGCCATGTTGTCCTTGGTGATGGTGATGTACGTGGTGACCGTGAACACCTTGCGGATAACCACCTACTCCTCCTGCTACAACACCTACTCCCGGTACCGGAAACCCTGTCTGCACTCCTCCAACGAAAGAAGGAAATGTAGTTGGTACTCCTACTGGAATTCCTGTCTGTACGCCAGCGACTGATGTCGGAAATCCTCCTGTTACTGTAGGCATTCCAGCCCCTGATGTCGAAAATCCTCCCATTAATGTAGGCATTCCAGTTTGCATGCCAGCTACCGATGTTGGAAATCCTCCTGCTGCTCCACCCATCCAGCTCGGAATTTCACCGTATCCTTGTTGGTGACCTGCTCCTCCCATCCAGCTCGGAATTCCACCGTATCCTTGTTGGTGGCCTGCTCCTCCCATTAACATCATTTGTGCATAACTGTCCGATTCGCCTCCGAAGAAGCCATGTGGTGCATTATTGTCCATCCCTTTCATTCCTTTCACCTCTTCTACTCAATTTAGCCTACCTTTTTTATCATATTTCCTATAGAAAAATAGGTGTTTGTCTGTATTGGAATTCCGCTCCTTTTTCTTCATTCATGATAAAGTGAAACTTTAATCAGTGGGGGGTCTTCATCCCCCCCACTGATTATTAGTTGAACCAATCGGGCCTTTACGGGCAGTTGATCACCCACCTAACGTCTTTGCTTTCGCTAAATTTTGAGGTGGGGTCTTACTGCCCGTTAATGCGGGATAAAATTAATTAACTAAATATTTCTTCTAGGAGGTATTTCTATTGAAAAACGTAACAAAGGCTTCTATCAAAGATTTAGATGCAATCTTACATATAGATATTGATGTAATCGGAGATGATAGTAGAAGAGATTATATTAAACACACTATCGATGAGGGCAAATGCATCATTGTAAAAGAAAACAATTCTATTTCTGGTTTTCTAACATACGATATAAATTTCTTTGGTTGTACTTTCCTCTCATTAATTATTGTTTCGTCAGTAAAAAGAAGGCACGGCTATGCAAGCTCGTTAATCTCATATATGTTAAGTCATTCTCCTACTCAAAAAATCTTTTCTTCGACGAACGAATCGAATAAAAGTATGCAAGCCGTTTTTAATACGAATGGATTTGTACGTAGTGGAATAGTTGAAAATTTAGATGAAGGGGATCCTGAAATTATTTTCTACACAAAAAAGCTCAGAGTATAAATACTCTGAGCTTTTTTGAATGGATTAGTTTGCAACAACGTTAACAAGTTTTCCAGGAACTACAATTACTTTACGAACCGTTTTTCCTTCGATTTGGTCTTGAATTGCTTCAAGTGCAAGTTGTTCCATTTCTTCTTTTGATGCGTCTTTACTCATTGTTAGTTTCGCGCGAACTTTGCCCATAATTTGAACAACGATTTCAACTTCATCTTCTACAAGTTTAGACTCATCAAATGTTGGCCAGCTTGCATATGTGATTGTTTCATTGTATCCAAGTTTGCTCCATAGCTCTTCCCCGATGTGAGGTGCAACTGGTGCAATCATTTTTACGAAACCTTCTACATATTCTTTTGGAAGTGTTTCAGCTTTGTATGCATCGTTGATGAATACCATCATTTGAGAAATCGCTGTGTTGAAGCGAAGCTCTGCATAGTCTTCTGTTACTTTCTTCACTGTTTGGTGGTAAGCTTTTTCAAGATTTTTGTTTGGTGCATCAGTAATTTTCTCACTTAATTCGCCGTTATCTTGAATGAATAGGCGCCATACGCGGTCTAGGAAGCGACGAGCTCCGTCAAGACCATTTTCAGACCAAGCAATTGAAGCATCTAACGGTCCCATGAACATTTCGTATAGACGAAGTGTATCTGCACCATGGCTCGCTACGATATCATCCGGGTTTACAACGTTACCTTTTGATTTACTCATTTTCTCGTTGTTTTCACCTAAGATCATACCTTGGTTGAATAATTGTTGGAACGGTTCTTTCGTTGGAACTACACCGATATCATATAATACTTTATGCCAGAAACGAGCATATAGTAAGTGAAGTACAGCGTGCTCTGCACCACCGATATAAATATCAACTGGAAGCCATTGTTTTACTTTTTCAGGATCTACAAGTGCTTCGCTATTATTTGGATCGATGTAACGTAGGTAATACCAGCAGCTACCAGCCCATTGTGGCATTGTATTCGTTTCACGACGACCTTTTTTACCAGTTTCTGGATCAACAACATTTACCCACTCTTCAATGTTAGCTAGTGGTGATTCACCTGTACCTGAAGGACGAATGTTTTCTGTCTTTGGAAGAACTAATGGTAATTCTTCTTCTTTCACAGCTGTCATTGTGCCATCTTCCCAGTGGATTACTGGAATTGGCTCACCCCAGTAACGTTGACGGCTGAATAACCAGTCACGTAGACGGTACGTTACTTTTTGATTTCCTGCGCTCGTTACTTCAAGCCATTCAATCATTTTTGCGATTGCTTCTTCTTTATTTAAACCATCAAGGAATGCTGAGTTTACGTGTGCACCATCACCTGTGTACACTTCTTTCGTAATGTCTCCGCCTTTTACAACTTCCTTCATTGGAAGATTGAATACTGATGCGAATTCATAATCACGCTCATCGTGAGCTGGAACTGCCATTACAGCACCTGTTCCGTAAGTTGCAAGAACGTAATCAGCGATCCAGATTGGTAATTTCTCACCGTTTACTGGGTTAACTGCGTAAGCACCAGTGAATACACCAGTTTTCTCTTTTGCAAGTTCTGTACGCTCTAAATCGCTCTTCATTTTAACAGAGTTAATGTAAGCTTCTACAGCTTCCTTTTGATCTGCTGTTGTAATTTCTGCAACAAGTGCATGTTCCGGAGCAAGTACACAGTATGTTGCACCAAATAGTGTATCGGGACGCGTTGTGAAAACTGTGAACTTCTCATCTGTACCATCGATGTTGAAGTGTACTTCTGCACCTTCAGAACGACCAATCCAGTTACGTTGCATGTCTTTTAAGCTTTCTGGCCAATCAAGCTCATCTAGATCTTCTAATAGACGATCTCCATAAGCTGTAATTTTCAACATCCACTGTCTCATCGGACGACGCTCAACTGGATGACCACCGCGCTCACTCTTACCGTCAATGATCTCTTCATTCGCAAGTACTGTACCAAGTGCTGGGCACCAGTTTACAGGTACTTCATCAACGTAAGCTAAACCTTTTTCAAATAGTTTTAGGAAGATCCATTGTGTCCACTTGTAGTAGTTTGGATCCGTTGTATTTACTTCACGATCCCAATCGTAAGAGAAGCCTAATGCTTTAATTTGATTACGGAACGTATTAATATTAAGCTCTGTAAATTCAGCCGGGCTGTTTCCAGTATCAAGCGCATATTGCTCTGCTGGAAGACCGAATGCATCCCATCCCATTGGATGAAGAACGTTATACCCTTGCATACGCTTCATACGAGATAAAATATCTGTCGCTGTATAACCTTCTGGATGACCTACGTGTAAGCCTGCACCTGATGGATATGGGAACATATCTAGTGCATAAAATTTTGGTTTTTCTGTCTCATCTGGCGTACGGAATGTTTTATTCTCTTCCCAGTACCCTTGCCACTTCTTCTCAATATTTTGATGATTAAAGCTCATGAGATACCCTCCTTGAAATTCTATTTATTTTCACCGCCCAAAATACAAAAAACCTCTCATCCCTAGAAAGGGACGAGAGGTTATAGATTCCCGCGGTACCACCCTAAATTAATGTACAAATATACATTCGCTTAGATCCGTAACGTGGATTAACGGCAATTGCTACTATTAGTTTCACAACTGCAACTCAAAGGCGAGTTCATAACGAAACGTGGATTGACTTGCACCGACCGTCAACTCTCTAAACCAGCTTCTATTACTACTACTCCTTCTCACTGTTATTACACATATGAGTTAATGTGAACTACCTACCACTTCGTATCTCTTAAGAGCTTACTTGAAGTTAAGGCTTCTCGGTTAATCGTTACTCTTCATAACTAACGAATTCGTCTTAGGACAGCCGAGCTATCTCCCTTGTTCCAAAGGTTGTTTTATTTAAATATATTCTAAAACATGTTACATGTTCCGTCAAACTAAACTGCAATTTTTTCTTCAACTGTTTCTTCTACTGTTACTCGCTTATCATACATGCTCGTTGCAATAATCGCTACTACAAGCATTACCATGATTGCTATAAACAATACTTCCATATTGTATAAATCAACAATCGCTCCACCAACGACCGGTCCGAACATTTTCCCTACAGTCGCCGCACTATTTACAACGCCTTGATAAAAACCTAGTTTATCTTTTGGCGCAAGTATATTCGCAATCGTCGGCACCGCTGGCCATACAAATAACTCACCAATTGTTAATGTCACCATCGCAACGAGGAACATTGTAAATTGCTGCGCTTGACTTAATACAACGAATGACGCCGCAAAAATGATGATTCCAATCATAATTTGCTGTTTTAAAGAACGCTTCATCCAGCGAATTAGCATACTAACTAGCGGCTGCGCACAAACGATCATCGCTCCGTTTATCGTCCATAATAAACTATAGTGACGGAGGCTAATATTTAATTCCTGCATATGTGTTGCAATTGCCCCTTGCCACTGTACATATGTAACCCAGCATAAAGCATATGCTACACATACGATAAGAAGTGCTTTGAATCCAGGTGTAAGTGTCCAGCCTTTTTTCGTTTCGACTTCTTTTTGCACTCCTGGCTCTTTCTTGTCTTCCATACCACGGAATCCGATAAAAGCAATTAAGAAGAAAACAAAGTATAAAATAAAGTTCGCTAAGAAAATATAATCAAAACGATACGATGCAACTAATCCACCACACGCTGTTCCGATCGCAATACCAACGTTTTGTCCAACATACATCGCATTAAATGCTCGTCTTCCGCCCTCTGGCCAAACCGTACCAACCATCGCATACATCGATGGGAAGACCATTCCAGAACCAAAACCGATTAACGCTAGCCATACAACATATAACGGCCAACCGTGGAAGAACACAAGACCTAAAATCGATACGAGTGTAATAACAATCCCTACTAAAGTTGATTTATAACCGCCCCATTTATCAAATAAAACACCGCCGAGCAAGTTTCCGATTACACCAGTAAGCGAGTTGATCATTAATACCATTCCGGCCACAGATAAAGATTTTCCTAAGTGATCATGCAAATAAATTGTATTAAAAGGCCATAAAAAAGAAGCACCCGTGACATTAATAATCATCCCAGCTACTAATAGCCATACTTTCCTTGGCATAGTCTCCCCTCCTATTCTATTTTTTCGTTCATCTATAACAGTAAAATTGTAGTCGTTTTTAAATAGGAAGGCAACTGATTAATAGTTGATGAAATTCAGATAACGATGTGTCGATAAATGAAATTATATTGATTACCGCTTGAAAATATATCGGCGATTCTCAAATTATATCGACTTACCAACAAAAAACGACATCAGTAACAATATATAAATAAAGGGAGACTACATGAATTTCACATAGTCTCCCCTATACTATCCAACTTCTTTTTCTCGCTTCGCACGTTCTTTAGCACTCCATTTAAATATTTTGTCTAACAAAGAATATATTCTCCCAGACTCTTTCGTTAATAACGGTCCTAACGATGCCAATATTAAAACATAAAGTGCAGAGAACGGTTTAATCGTTGCCATTAAACCACCCGCAATGCCGATATTGGCTACAATAATGGAGAATTCCCCGCGTGATACGAGTGTTAAACCAATATTCGTAGAAGCCTTATGCGATAACCCGGCTTTACGTCCCGCCATCATTCCAGCTGTAAAATTACCAATGAGTGTAATAAAAACTGCTCCTAATGCCAACCACACTGCTCCTCCGAGTGAAAACGGGTCTATACTTAAACCGAAGCTAAAAAAGAATATGGCTCCAAAGAAATCACGAAACGGAACGACGAGATGCTCAATCCGATCACTATGTTCTGTTTCAGAAAAAACGAGTCCCAATAATAATGCTCCAATTGCCTCAGCAACATGAATCGTTTCTGAAAATCCTGCTACAAAGAATAAAATAGCGAATATTACGATAATAAAAATTTCATTTGATGAAATATCAAATATTTTATTTAAGAACGGCGTAGCTTTTCTAGCGATTACAAAGAATAGGAGCATATACCCTACTGCGATTAACACCGATGTAAGAGCACCTACAAATGAAGTTGCACCTCCAAGTACTAACCCTGAAACGACTGATAAATATACAGCTAAAAAGATATCATCAAACATAATGATTCCTAATATTAATTCTGTCTCTTTATTACCAGATCTTCTTAAATCAACAATTACTTTTGCAACAATTGCACTCGATGAAATTGTAATGATTCCAGCAATGATTAATGTTTCTAATAAGGGAAAGCCCATTATATATCCATAAAGTAAACCTAATATGAAATTAAGCGATATATGAACACTACCCCCAAAAGCAATCGACTTTCCTGATTTAATTAATTTTTTTATTGAGAATTCTAAGCCTAAGTAGAATAAGAGGAATATGACGCCAACACGGCCGAGGAAGGAAATAACTTCTCCGCTTTCAATAAACCTTAAATCGATAAGTCCTAAATCTGGGGCATGAGGCCCCACTAACATACCGAGTATAATGAGAAACGGGATAATCGAGAACTTTAACTTCGCAGCGAGGATAGCTGCAAAAGCTACTAATACTAACGCAGTTCCAACTTCAAAGATTAAAGTATCCATCGATTATGAATCACCTCCTGCTGAAAGTAATTCATTAATAATTCTTTTCACTTCATGTCTTTCACCCGATAATACGAGCATATCGCCAGCTTCAATAATAGAGTCTGGACCTGGATTGAAAAACTTCTTCATATTCTTTTTCAAAATAGCAATAATCGTTACGTTATATGTTTTTCTGACATGTAAGCTACCAATTGTTTGCTGTACTACTGGTGCGTTATTTTCTACTTTAAACCATTCAATTGATAACCCTTCAAAAGCCATTTCAATTGTATCTAACGCTTGTGGTCTATATACCATTCCACCTAAAATAGCCGCAATTTGTCTCGCTTCAGAATCGCGAAGAGAAACGCTTGAAATACTCTCATCATGATCCGCATCAAAATGATACATTTCTCTTCGGCCATCATCATGAATCACGATAACCATTTTTTCATTACCTTTTGTAATTACTTCAAACTTACAACCAATACCCGGAAGTTCACTTTCTCTAATATTCATATTTTCCGCCTCCTAAAGTTTTTAGTTACGGCTTTTACAAATCTACATCAATCTCTGTTTTAAACTTTTCATCTTTTGAGATTCCTAAATACTTGAGTGTTTCTGATGGAGTTGCGTGATGAAAATGCTTTTGCAATAGAGCAATCGCTATTCCTCTTTTATACGCGTGAAATCCAAATGTTTTTCGCATTGAGTTCGTTCCAATCTTGCCGACAATCCCAACCGCTTCAGCTGCGCTATGGATAACACGATACGCTTGTTGGCGCGAGATTGAATTTGTCGTTTTATTAGATTGAAATACGTAGTTTTCTCTTTGAGCATCAATAGATTGTACGTACTCTAAAAGTGCTTCTTTTACTTTTGTATTTAAATAAATATCTTGTTTAAATTTTTCATCTTTCACAGGAAGAGAGTAAAACTCTTTAACAGTTCCATCTTCATTTAATACCTCTTCAAATTTCATACTAAGTAACTCAGTAATCTTTAATCCTGTGTTAATTCCAATAACAAATAAAAGATAATCTCGCTGTGAGTGCTCTTTTAAATACTTTTTCATAGCCTCAATTTGGCTTATATCTTTTAATGCCTCTACAACTTCCATACATGTATCTCCTCATCTTATGAACGGTAATTTTCTCATTATCCTGTTCATTTTACCTTATCACGCTATGAGATTTCCATGTATTATCCATTATTTTCACAATATACGACTTAGGTCTGACAATTTTTCATTCGGAAATTTATGATTGTACAAATACGGTGTGGGTAGAAAAATAGGGGATACAAATTCAGCTTCTTTCTATAGATCGGATTCCTCCTTTCGTTTTCCAGTTGCTGATACTCATATATTATGTTACTTATTTGTATTATATTATATATTTCAGTAACATTAAAGTGTTTTTTCTGAAAATAATAAAAACCGAGCAGTTTCGCTCGGTTTTTATTAATCTTCTTTCGGAAGAACAATTCCTTTATACAATTGAACGGTAATGAAGTAATAAATCGTATAAATGACTACGAAAATTACGATTGGCACCCAAATACGGAAGTACGGATCGATTAAAATAAATCCGAAAATATTCATACCGACTAATACGTGTGCAATACCTACAATTGCTGGGAATAGGAATACTAAGAATAACTCTTTATAAATTGATTTCGTTAATAATTCACGGCGCACTCCGATTTTACGAAGCATTTGATAACGTGTAATATCTTTTGATGCACCAGAAAGAATTTTAAACATGAGACAACTTGCCATCATTGCTAAGAAAGCAATTCCAAGGAAGAATCCCATAAACACTGTTCCGCTCGCAACGCCGTAGAACATGTCGTAAGCTTGATATTTACTATCTAATCTTTCAGCTGCTACATTTTTATATTTATCTAGTTGCAACTCGTCAAGTTTTTTCCATTCTTTTGTGTGCGCTTCAAAATCATCTGTTTTTCCAGTAAATACGATTCCTTCTTTACCATTTACAGTATCGTACATTTTTTGATCTACAATTTTAATTGCGTGATCTTCATGTACGTAGAATGGCTCGATTGTTCTGAAAGCCTCGTCCCATTGTTGTGGAAGTTCTTTAGCGTTCGCATCTTTTTCATTCATTTCTCTAGAAACTGCACCCACTGGTAGTTCCTCTGAAACTTTTTTCGTTTTTACTAAATCCTTCATCGACTTCATGTTTTCCATATCTTTTACTAAAGGACGATTTTTCTCTAAATCCTCTTTTACATAGTAAACATATTTATCATCGACTTTGTAACGATATTCGCTTTTCTCTTTAAATGTAATACCGTCTAAAATTTTCTTGTCTTCATCAGTTGGATTATGAACTACTGAATCATATATTACGAAACCATCAACCATTTTTATAACGTTATTTTTAAACGCCATACCACCTGAAATCGCACCGGCTCCAAGAGCAACTAACATCGCTACTGTCGCAAGAACCTTTGTTAAACTATTAATACGGAAGTTTAATTGTGCAAATGTAAAAGCGTTAAGTCCTTTTTCACTAAGCTTTTTATTGCTCTTTAACTTTTTAATAATAACAGGAAGAAGTGATCCAAATAGCATGTAAGTACCAGCTGTTGTTGTAATTAATGCAATAAGGATTCCCATTTCTCTTAGTTTTTCCATGTAAATCATTGATGCATAGCCAATTCCTAATAAAATAACCGCTAGGAATGCAACTAAACCTGTCATTTTTCCTTTTACTGCAACACGCTCTGTTTGTGCATCTGCATGTACAAGTTGCAGTACAGAAATACGTGATAACTTAATACTATTCATAATTGCTGATAGTACAAATAATGCAAAGAAGAAAATACAAGTAACAGTCATAGATGGAAGGTAAAATGCTTTATAACCTTCACCAGCAAATTCTAATTGTTTCATTAATAACTGCCCGATACCTTCTGCAAGTCCTACACCAACTGTAATACCAATCGCAAGAGATGCAGCACCTAATACAATCGTTTCAATAAACATAAGTAATGTAACTTTATGCTTTTTTGCTCCTAACATCATATACATACCAAACTCTTTTTGACGAAGCGATAATAAGAAAGAGTTCGCATATAAAATATAGAAGAAGGTTATGATTGCTAGTAAAAATGAACCTGCTTGGAATACGAATCCAATTGATTGAATAACTGAATTAGATTCGATAAACGCTTTATTCAGCGCTAACGTTTGGAACATATAAAAAATTGAGATAGACATGACAAGGCCGACAAGTAAGACGATATAATCTTTTAGCTTACTCTTTAGCCCTGACATGGAAAGTTTGAATAACATGTCCTGGACCTCCTCCCTTACGCTTTTTGTGTACCTAAATCTGCAAGTACATCTAAAATTTCTTTATAGAACTCTTCACGCGTACCACCGCGATGAATTTCTTTATATAGCTCACCATCTTGAATGAATAAAATACGCTGACAGTAGCTTGCACTGTACGGATCATGTGTAACCATCATAATAGATACACCTTGATCTTGATTTAAGTTTGTCATCGCATCAAGTAAGCTCGCTGCATTTTTAGAATCAAGCGCTCCTGTTGGCTCGTCCCCTAAAATAATTGCTGGCTCATGTACTAAAGCGCGCGCTGCTGCTGAACGTTGTTTTTGTCCACCAGAGACTTCAGATGGATATTTTTGAAGTATTTCTGTAATCCCTAACATACCCGCTACTTTCTCTACTTTTGGTCCAATATTACGTGATGAAACACCTTGAAGAGAAAGTGGAAGTGCAATGTTTTCATAAATAGATAAGTTCTCTAATAAATTGAAGTCTTGGAAGATGAATCCTAACTTTTGTGAACGGAAATCTGAAAGCTCACCTTGCTTCATTTTTGTAATATCCGTTCCTGCAATTTCAACAACGCCGCCTGTTGCTTTATCAAGCGTTGAAATTACATTTAATAATGTCGTTTTACCAGAACCAGATGGCCCCATAATTCCAACAAACTCACCCTCTTGAATTGAGAATGATACACCTTTTAACGCGTGTGATTGATTCTCACCTTTTTTACCGTACACTTTTTGAACGTTTTTTACGTCTACAACTGGTTTCGTCATATATATCCTCCTACGCTTGTTTTTCCATTACCTATTTTGCTCCTTTTGGAGATGAACTGCTATTTGTTAACATTACATTTACCTTACACTTTTGTAATATAAAAAAGATGAGTGTGTAAGGTTCGTTGGTAAATGAAATTTTATTAACGATTTTTCAAATATATCGGCGATTCGACAAGTAGTATCGACTTACCGAAAAAAGATGACAAAAAAAGTGGGCTGTTCCACAAAAGGAACAGCCCACTTCTCTCTTTATTTCTTTAAAGGTGTTACCGTCCAATACGTAATAACACGCCAAATCCATTCTAATGGACCCATTCTAAAGATTTTCATCCAAATTACGCTAAACACAATTTGAATTGCGTAAACTGCAATACACACATATAACGTCTGCATGTAAGTTAAGTTTTCTGCAAAGTTAAATACACTTCCTGCAATTAAAATCATTGCAGTTTGTCCAATATAATTCGTTAACGCCATACGACCATAGTACTTCAGTGGCGCTAACAATGTTTGAACTGGTTTTAATTGAAGTAGTAAAATTAATGCCCCAACATAGAAAGCTGAAATAATCGGTCCAACTGTAATACCAATCTGCAAGAACTTACTACTTTGCTCAATGTTTGGATCGTTTACTCCATCTAAAATAATGTTGTCAAAAGGCAATGCTGGAACTTGTTCGTACTGATACCATAAACCAATCAAACTTAACACGAACATAAATCCTGTGAATATAGCAACTTTTTTTATTTTTTGTGAAAGGTTTTCAAATACTTGATATTGTCCTGCAGCAAGACCTAATAAAATTAAACCTAGCGGTAAAAACTCTTTCGCAGCAAGTATACTAAAGGTAATTGTCAAAATAAGACCGATTACTAAATTCACTTCTTTTTTTGCTTTATAAAACGGTAAAACGATTAACCCGTAAATTGCATATAGCGTTAACGCTTCTCCAGGTTGAAACATTTGATGAATGTAGCCAAAAGTAAATAGCGCAACTACGCGGCGTAAAAATAAAACATATCCATTTTTCCCTTTTGCAATCGCTCTAGAGATAAAGATATAGAATCCCACACCAAATAAGAATGAGAAGATTGAGAAGAAACGACCTTCTACAAATAAGTATAAAAACCTTTGATAACTAGCATCCACTGTGTTAGGATCTGGAATTTTAATGTTAAGTAGTGCAAGAATATTTACTAAAATAATCCCCAGTAATGCAAAGCCACGAATGTAATCTAATTCATCGATTCGTTTGTTTGTAATATTGTTCCCCATAAAGCAACTCCTTGTATAAAATTTAATCCTCCCCTACTCTACTGGAGAAAGCGGCTCACAACTATCGACAAACCTTACAGAAATCTTACATTATTGTAATATAATAAAATAAAACCAGGTCATATTGCGACCTGGTCTACTCTGATTGCTTCGCTCTTTGAGGTTGTCCCTTTTTACTGTTACGCTGTTTCACTTGAACAACTGGATCAAGCTCATTCGAAAACTCAGCGTTATGTCCATTTTGCGTTTTTTGCTCTGGATTATTTTGATCTGAACGTTTCGCCATTACATTCACTCCTTATTAGTGCGGTGTAATAATCATTTGATGTTGCAATTGGCGAATTGCCATACGTGCTCTATTTAACTGCTCACGTTGCTCATCATTCGCGTGTTGTTGCATCGTTTGTAAATCGTTATATGCTTGTTCTAATTGTAACTGCGCATCTGAATACTCCATCGTATTGTAATGCTCTTGTCTCATACCTTGGTCTAATTGTTCTTTCGCATATTCCACCGCTTGTTCCGCCTGTGTAATATACGATTCAAGTGATTGACGCTCTGCCATAATTGTCCCTCCTTGCTTCAATTCCCCTTTAGTGTGTCCCTTCCATATGAACCTTATGAGTATGTTATAATGGATTTTGTTTCATTTTGACTCGGCTTAGGAGGGAAAGTAATGAAGGTTCAAAACCCTTTTCCATATACAAACGACAATAAACGTTATCACACATGGAATTACCATTTACGAAATGAATTTGGTGAAAAAATCTTTAAAGTTTCATTAGATGCTGGCTTCGATTGTCCGAACCGCGACGGCACAGTTGCTTATGGCGGCTGTACATTTTGCAGTGCCGCTGGATCTGGTGACTTCGCTGGTGATCGCCGCGACGATGTTATAACGCAGTATCATGAAATGAAAGAAAAAATGCGCTCAAAGTGGAAAGACGGAAAATGTATCGCTTATTTTCAGGCATACACAAATACACACGCACCACTTGAAGTGTTAAAAGAAAAATTCGAACCGCTTCTAGCAGAAAAAGATGTTGTCGGTCTTTCTATCGCGACTCGTCCAGATTGCTTACCAGACGATGTTGTTGAATATTTAGCGGACTTAAATAAACGCACGTACCTTTGGGTTGAACTTGGATTACAAACTGTTCATGAACGAACTGCAAACCTTATTAATCGCGCTCACGATTATCCGTCTTATGTGGAAGGTGTAAATAAATTACGCAAGCATGGCATTCGAGTTTGTTCTCATATTATTAACGGTCTTCCACTTGAAGATTACGACATGATGATGGAGACAGCTCGTGAAGTAGCGAAGCTTGACGTGCAAGGAATTAAAATCCACTTACTTCACTTATTAAAAGGAACGCCAATGGTGAAGCAATATGAAAAAGGACAACTAGAATTCCTTTCTCTTGAAGATTACGTAAGTCTCGTTGTTGACCAACTTGAGATTATTCCAGCAGATGTAATTGTGCACCGCATCACAGGTGACGGTCCACCTGATTTAATGATCGGTCCAATGTGGAGCTTAAATAAATGGGAAGTATTAAATTCCATCGATGCAGAATTTGTACGCCGCGGAAGCTGGCAAGGAAAATATGCAAATGAGGAGAAACAAAAATGAAATTAGAACGTGTATTACCGTTTGCTCGCTCACTTCTGCAAACGGCAGTAAAAGAAGGCGATTACGCTGTAGATGCTACACTTGGAAATGGTCATGATACTTGCTTCCTAGCTGAAATCGTTGGAGATAACGGAAAAGTATTTGGATTTGATATTCAAAAAGAAGCTATCGAAAGTTCTACCATCCGCCTAAAAGAAAAAGAACTTTTCGGACGTACTGTTTTAGTTCACGATAGTCACGACACACTTCTATCCGTATTACCAGAAGAGGCAAAAGGAAAAGTAACAGGTGCAATTTTCAACTTAGGTTATCTTCCTGGTGGTGACAAGCATATCGTCACAAAACCGAACTCAACAATCTCAGCAATCGAACAATTATTAGAAGTAATGGCACCTGAAGGTATCATCGTCCTTGTCATTTATCACGGACATCCAGAAGGACAAGTAGAACGCGACGCTGTGCTCAAATTTGCAGAAGAACTAGACCAAAAACAAGCTCACGTACTGCGATACGGCTTCATTAACCAACAAAACAACCCGCCATTTATTGTGGCGATTGAGAAGCGGTAATTATATCGACAATTCGACACACTATATCGACTTATCGACAAAACATAACAAAAAAAGACGTGCACTCATTGCACGTCTTTTTCTTATTCTCCTATATAATGGATGTATACAATATTTGACGAAAGAAGGATAGAACTTTGCTAGTAGAACTAAGGGGAATTCAAAAGAAGTATGGCAAATCACTTATACTAGACAACATTGATTTATCCTTTCCAGAAGGAGAGGCACTCGCTATCATTGGCGGGAACGGGACTGGAAAAAGTACTCTACTCAAAATAATTGCAGGATTTATTTCACCTACGGCAGGGACACTTCAAAGAAAAGAACATATACAAATCGGCTATGTACCTGAACATTTTCCTGAAGGAATTCGTTTTACATTAGAGGATTATCTATATCATCTCGGCCACATTCACGGTTTATCAACAAAATATTTAAAAGATAAAATTCCGATGCTTCTTGAATCTTTTCATTTACATCATGCAAGACATTCCGTTATACGAAACTTTTCAAAAGGTATGAAACAAAAAACAGGCCTTATGCAAGCATTGCTTACGGACGTCCATTTATTAATTCTAGATGAACCTCTTTCTGGGCTCGATCCTAACTCTCAGCAAGAACTAGAACACATTTTACTTTCATTGAAACAACAAGGCATAGCTATACTCTTCACATGTCACGAAAAACAACTACTAGAAAACTTCGCCGATAGAGTTGTGACGGTAGCAAATCATACAATCACGGAAGATATCTCTGTACAAAAATCAGCAGAACACGTCTATATTGAAGCAATCGTTCACGAAACATTTTCTACGATAGAACTACGGAAACAATTAGGATTTATACACGTTGCACACAATTCAAATCAAAAACTTATTCAATTACAAATAGAAAAAGAATATACAAACGAAATGCTTCAGTTTTTATTACATAAAAAAGCATCTATCACACTGCTACAACCTAATTTTTAAATCGAAAGAAGGTTTATTATGTTTGCGCTTATTCGGTACCATTTTCTCGACTATACAAAATCGTATAAGTACGTCCCTCCTATTGCGATGTACTTTGTGAGCTTACTTTTTGTATATACATATAAACCAACTCCTATTGTACCGACATACTTAGAAACAGCACTCGCACTTTATTTATTATCTGCATGGATTACACTCACCATTTTTCATACTGAAGACCCTGTACAAGAACAAATCACTATTTCACACACAAATAATATTTCCGCATTATACGTTGGTAAATATATTACAGCTCTTCTCATTTGTACTGTGTTATCTTTTATATCCGTAATCTATCCAATTATTTTGCAAATGTTTAATGAAAAAATGACAGTTTCTTTATTTTTAGTCGGATTTCTCGCTCACATATCTTTCTCTATACTAGGAATTTCAATCGCAACATTATTTACAAGAAATATAATTCAAAAAGCAAGCACTGCTTGGCTTAGTCTTACATTCATATTGCTTATAACGATCGCCTCTATCAGGTTTAAAAAAGAGTTACTATGGTTTTTACCACCTGTGGAAAGCTTTCTAATGCTTGGACAATACAAATATAATATACTTACTCACACGCTATGGCTTACAGCTTGGGCTATCGTATATTCATTTTTATTACTTACTTTATTTCTTTTTATCGTTCGCAAAAAACGTTTTTAATTACATATTAAAGGAGACGAAACAATGATCGGAATACTAGCAGGAATGGGACCAAAATCAACCGGACCATTCGTCGATACAGTTGTAGCAAAATGCCAAACAATATACGGAGCAAAGCATGATATGGACTTTCCTCATATGATGATTTATTCTTGCCCAACACCGTTTTACATGGATCGCCCTATTGATCATGCGGCGATGAAAAAAACAATTATTGAAGGGGCACAAAAACTTGAAAGTACTGGCGTAGAATTTATCGCTATGCCGTGCAATACGGCGCATCTTTATTTTGAAGAATTACAGCATTCTCTGTCCATTCCAATTTTAAATATCGTCGATGAGACGTTACAAGCAATTCCTGAAAATACAAAAAGAGTTGCTCTTCTCGCAACAGAAGCAACTGTTCAAGCTGAGATTTACCAAGACGGGATTACAAAACGTAATATAGAATACATTCATCATGAAAAATGGCAAAAAATGATTAATCAAATTATTTCTTGTATTAAAGGCGGAGAAATTGAAAAAGCTCACGAATTGTGGAATGCGCTCGTTTTACAATTGAGAGATGAAGTAGATACTGCAATTATCGCATGTACCGATTTGAAAGTGGTGGTGAGTGAGGATTTTGTTGATTCTGCTCAATGTCTTGCTGAGGCGGTTGTTAGGATGTATGTAGAAAATATAAGGAGGTCACAATGAATATACCTTTTGAAATGAGATACACATTTGACGAAAACCTTAGAGAAAAACCTATATCCCTTGCTGAAATGAAGCAAGGGATTGCATTTTTGAAGGAACATTTACATGAAGGTCCGTTATATGGAAAGAGCTGTGGATTAATTGGCGTTTATGAGCGAATCGCTGGCAACCTTTCTGAAAGTAAATATTACTTACAGGTGGCAATTGAATATTGCACACAAACAGACAACATCAAAGGGATTTTTATTAACAAACTTCGTCTTGCACATACATATCATTGGGAAAGAAAATTCCCTGCTGCAAATGCACTCTTTACAGAACTTCTACAAACACTACCAGACTTCCCCGCCTATGAAGACTTCTTCTACCAACATTACGGAAAAAGTAAATTAGATGAAGGTGACTTCCATACCGCCTTATCTTATTTTCAAAAGGCACTTCAAATCAGGCTACAAAAAGGAAATGAAGAGCTGATTCACTCAACTAAGCTTTGCATTACGTATTGTATGTCTCACCAATGAAAATCCTCAAAACTTTTAACTTTCTTCACAATTCTTTCAAAGTAATCACACTTAATCTCGCTATATTAAATAAGTAGCTTATTCATATAGGGAAGGTTAGGGGGAACTGAAGTATGAAACAAAAGCGTTCGCTTCATTACATTTTTTGGCGTTGGCATTTTTATGCTGGACTTTTTATTACACCGCTTCTTATTACTTTGTCACTGAGCGGAATTGGGTATTTATTTCGGGAAGAGGTTGAAGATTTTATCTATAAAGATTTATATTTCGGGAAGAGCACCCAAACAGAATCTATTTCGATGTCTGATTCGCTTTTCTTAACAGAGAAAAAATATCCACATTATAGTGTGGCGAAAATTAGTGAGTTTAATGGGGATTATAATACTAGGCTTACAATCGCAAATGAATATACTGGAATGCAAAAATATGTGTATTTAGATAGCAATAATCAAATTGTCGGAGATCAAAACGCAAGTGAAACGTTTGCCAATATCATGCGGGAATTACATAGTTCTCTTTTAGTTGGTGGTACTGTCGTCAACTATATTGTAGAACTTGCAGCGTGCTGGACAATCTTTTTAATTGTGACTGGGTTGTATATGAGTATACGCCAATTCAAAAACACACCAGCATCCAATAAGCGGGAAAAGGCAAAACGACGTCATTCTATTATCGGTATTATATTTACAATTCCTCTCGTTCTGCTAGTCGCATCTGGATTGCCGTGGTCAGGATTTATGGGGAACCAAATTTATAAAATCGCAGCGTCGAATGAATCAATTGGATATCCAAAGTTATATATGGCACCTCCGGAATCAAAGGTAAAAGAATTGCCGTGGGCAACAAGAAAGGAAGCTCCTCCTGAATCTAATTCAAATGAGCCAAAAGCTATTTCAGTTGATGAATTACAAAAAGGAATTGAAATAAAAAAGCCATACGTTATCTCACTACCGACTGATCCGAAAGGTGTATTCACTGTTTCGAAATCGAGCGGTTCTGGCATTACGGGTATGCACGTGGCACCAAATGAAGAAATAACTGCTTACTTTGATCAATATAGCGGAGAACTCATTTCAAAAACAGACTATCGTGATTATGGATTATTTGCACAATGGTTCACTTACGGTATCCCGCTTCACGAAGGACATTTATTCGGATGGCCAAATAAAATATTGTGCTTACTAACAACCTTATCTTTATTACTTCTCATTTATTACGGAGTAAAAATGTGGTTAGCAAGAAAGCCAAAAGGAAAATTAGCAGCACCTCCAAAGCAAAGAGATAAGAAAAGTACCATCATTTTCTTTATCATGATGGTTATATTAGGAGCTGCCATGCCTTTATTCGGACTATCTGTTTTAGTTATTTTTGTGATTGAACTTCTTATATATGTATTTTCAAAAATACGATCATAATAAAAAGAAAACCACTCTACAAGAGTGGTTTTCTTCATCACTGCGCCATTTTCTTTCGGTACATCTTCCCGTTCCAGTAGAAGAATCGTGAAGTGAGTCCTCCGTATTTTACAATACGCCGTGCCATTTTGTGCATATTCTTTTGCGCTGATACTTTTTGATCTGATAAATAAATACCAAGTAACCCTCGGCTTATGAGACGATGAAACTTCGCATGTGGCAAATCACCAATGCTCTTCTCTGCTTCTTCTACAAAGTGTTTCATCCGATCTAATATAGCTTGCTCGTTTTCATAATAACTACAGAAATTCAAATCCCCACCGGCGCGGTCTTCTTCTTGATCAATGAAATAATCAAGTAAAATGTGAAGTCCTTGTACGTAAGGGAAGTACCCTTGTTTAATTTTCGCAATATCTTCATCATGTAATTCATCATGAAATGCATATGCGACAAGACAGAAGATTCCAAGTGTAGAACCGGCACATGCTGAAAATTCAAACCAACTCATCTCAGGTAAGTTTTCTTTATGTGCTTCAAACCATGTTTGTAAGCGTGGTTCTCTTTCTTCTAACTTCACGTGTTTATGAATTTGCAAATCACAATAATAACAAGCAAGTTCATGAAGAATTGGAGCAATTTTGTCATAATGCTTCGTTTTCTTTAAAACATCCTGACATGTTTCAACAAGCTCATCTAAATAACCACCATCATCTTGATCATCACGATAACGATAATAGTTACCGCCTCCTTCAACTTCAGGACTTAATGCCATTACCATCGACTCATGAAGAGCCGCAAAGTCTTTCGGGTCAAGTGATGTACTACGATCACATAAATTATCTAAGTAGTCGCTAATCGTTTGATACGCTACAATAAAACGAATACATTCCTCTCGGTGTTCATTTGCTAGCAGCGCTAAAATACCACCGCCCTCGCAATGAAACGTTTTATGCTCAATACTTGCGATTGCCTGACTATGAAGCTCGTCATTCGGAATATGGTAGGCACGCTCTTTCCACATCGCTAGCTCATGGTGTACAACCGGAAACACATCACGGTATACTTTCGCCATGAGCGTTATGGGATTACTCGGTACGTTCACTTCTTCCTTCATCTCCTCTATTAAATGTACAAATAATGATTTATTTGTTTGTTTTTACTATATTATTGACATGCATTTCAGTAAATGACTGAATATAATTCAAAATTTCATCACGCTCATACTCATTTAATAACTCGTGATAACAATTCGGCCATTCTTTATAAGCCTTATCACTCATTTTAACATTATCAAACCATGTACGGACACGTATTTTATCTACAAGTTTATCCTCACATGCCTGCATTAGCAAGAGCGGAACATCTGGAAATTTATCTATTTTCTCATGAGCAATCTCGATAGACTTAATCAACTCACTATACCAACGTACTGATACTTTGCGCAAGAACAATGAATCATTTTCCATCGCATCTCTCACTTCATGATTGCGAGTTGACATTTCTACAGTGAGATTTGTTGCAAATTGTAACTTCGGGGCAACGACATTTAATATTTTCGAAGCAGCACGCAGCGGAGCGGAAGGTGCAGCTAATACTCCTAAACAAGGCGAACTTAGTACAATCCCATCTATGTCCTCTCTTTTCGTTTCTTGCATCATACGAATAACGACAAGTCCTCCCATACTATGACCAAATAAAAAAATGGGCAATCTATACTTTCTTGCTTCTTTCACCCATAACTTTATTTCCTCTATGTATTCATCAAATGAATCGATATGTCCTCTATTTCTTGAAGTTGTTCCGTGTGCTGGAAGATCGCCCATAACGACGTGATAACCGATATGATTCCACATTTCTGCAACCGCTTCATAACGCCCGTGATATTCCATAGCACCATGCACGATAATAATGACAGCTTTCGCTTCTTCCGCTTCATAGTTCCACATACGAAACTCCTCCATTTCACTCTTTTTCATAATTTGATACACTAAAACTAGTCTCTAGGAAAGGAAGGCTTTACATGATATATCCTTACAAAGAAAAAAATCCGAAAATTGCGAGTAGTGCCTTTATCGCTGACTATGTTACCATTACAGGTGATGTGAAAATTGGCGAGGAATCAAGTATTTGGTTTAATACAGTCATCCGTGGTGATGTATCACCGACAATAATTGGTGACAGAGTAAATGTACAAGATCAATGTACACTCCACCAAAGCCCGCAGTATCCTCTTATTTTAGAAGACGACGTTACAGTTGGGCATCAAGTTATTTTACATAGCTGTCATATTAAAAAAGATGCTTTAATTGGAATGGGTTCTATTATATTAGATGGTGCTGAAATTGGTGAAGGAGCCTTTATCGGTGCTGGAAGCCTCGTTTCACAAGGAAAGAAAATCCCACCAAATACGTTAGCTTTCGGTCGTCCCGCGAAAGTCGTTCGTGAATTAACAGAGGAAGACCGCAAAGACATGGAACGAATTCGCACACAATATGTTGAAAAAGGTCAGTACTATAAATCATTACAAAAATAATTTTACTGCTGCCATAAGATTGGCAGCTTTTTTTATAAAATGAAACTTTAATCAGTGGGGGCTTTGTTCATCCCCCACTGATTATTAGCCTTCACCAATCGGGCGTTTACGGGCAGCAGGGCTCCCACCTAACTTTTTTTGCTCCAACCGAACTTTGAGGTGGGAGTCTCACTGTCCGTTAATGCGAGATAAAAAACTAACTTTTTCTTTACAAAACCTTATTATTCCCTCAATAAAATCTTATTAAAATAGAAGCTAATATCTCCATATATATGTAAACGAGGGAGGAGAATTTTCATGAAGGTCAGTGGACTGTATAAAATAGAATGTTACATCTTCAAAGGAATTAATCGATACTTTGATCAAAAAACATTAAATATTTTTTTCAGCAATATTACTCATATCGGTGGTGCTACTTTCTCAATCGCACTCACACTGTTCTTTTTAATTTTTGCAAAAGGGACTTTGCACCAAGCTGCAATTGCAACTGCTATTTCGTTAGCAATTAGCCATATTCCTGTGCAAATATTAAAAAGATGGTATCCGCGAAAACGCCCTTATTTAACAATTCAGGATGCGAAATATCCAGTCCATCCATTAAAAGACCACTCTTTCCCGTCTGGTCATACAACAGCCATTTTCTCTGTCTGTATTCCATTTATGTGCTATAATCCAAGCTTATTTATTTTTCTATTACCGTTAGCATTATGCGTCGGTATTTCTCGCATTTATTTAGGGCTTCACTATCCGTCTGATGTATTCGTCGGTATGTGCCTCGGCACTTGCTCTGGCATCATCTCTTTTTATCAATTCATCCCACTTTTCACATAAAGGAGTGATATGATGAGAGTCGCTATTTTTACCGATACTTTTACGCCACAAGTCAATGGGGTTGCGAAAACATTAGAACGATTAACACGTTACTTTCAGAAAGAAAAAATCGCCTATTCTGTTTTCGCTCCTCAGCATACAGCTGAAGATAATTTCGTGGCTAATGTGAATAAGATGAGAAGTATCCCGTTATCAATATTATATCCAGAATGTCGCTTTTCTTTTCCTACTCCGCGCATTAAACGAGAGCTTCTTTCTTTTAAACCTGATATTATTCACATTGCCACACCTTTCAACATGGGACTTTGTGGATTGTATTATGCAAAAAAGTTAAACATCCCAGTTGTCGGTTCTTATCATACTGATTTCGATGCTTATTTACGCTATTATAAAATTGAATTTCTCTCTAATATGCTTTGGAACTATTTAAGATGGTTTCATAGTCATATGCAAAAAAATTTCGTTCCCTCTCCTGAAACATTACATCAATTAAAAAATAAAGGCTTTCAAGCCCTCTCTATATGGGGACGTGGTGTAGATTGTACACTCTTTCACCCATCCTACAATACAGTCCTATTCCGAAAAAAATATAATATTACAACGAAGTATGTCCTTTCCTATGTTGGACGGATTGCCCCTGAAAAAGATATTAATACGTTGCAAAACCTTATCGTTAAAACAGCGCACATTCGAAACGACATTCATTGGCTTATCGCAGGAGACGGTCCTCTAGCGACAAGTTTTCGTGAAGCTGTTCCAAGTGCAAATGTAACCTTTACTGGATATTTACAAGGCGAGGATTTAGCTGAAGCCTATGCTTGTTCTAACATCATGGTATTTCCATCAGCTACTGAAACATTCGGAAATGTCGTACTTGAATCACTTGCATGCGGTACACCTGTCATTGGCGCAAATAGTGGCGGGGTTAAGAATATTATTACAGATGGAAAAACGGGAGTTCTTTGTTCACCCAAAAATGAGGATTCATTTCTATCATCCATCTATTCTTTATTGCAGAATGAAGAGCAACTTATGCAAATGGGCATAGCGGCTTCGTCTTATGCTAAAACAAAAAGCTGGGATGAAATCTTTCGTGGCTTACTTGACCAATATGAAACAGTCCTTCAGAACACCACATCAGAATTACTCGCTTAAACAGAAAAACTCCCTTCAAAGAACGAAGGGAGTTTATTACATGGTCATAAATTTTAGTTTAATAAATGATACATAAGGTTAAATATTGCGTTATTTCTATATTCATTATAACAAAAATAAACATAACTAAACAGACTTGTAATAAAAACCCATAAAAATTAATATATGGTTATACAGTATTTTTTACTGTATAGTGATTTTAAGAAATTCCCCTTAAAATCAACTTACTCACATATCTTTATACAGTAATTGTTCCCCAATTTCTGTATATCAAAAGACCTTTCATTCATTTGAAAGGTCTTTTTGAGCCTGCACATATTCTTCTTTCGTATTCACATTTATAAACCATTCTGCGTTCGCTTGTACATCTTCACCAGCAACATATTTCACATTACATTGTGATAAAAGCTGGCCCATACTTCTTTTTTCTTCCTGAAGTAAAGCGTAAATCTTTTCTTTCACGCGGTTATGATACGCCGCAAGTAACGGTTGTTTTCTTCCATTAATAATAGGTACAATCGCATCATATTCATTACTCGTTTGCTCTAGTAAAATGGTAAACCATTCTTGCGAAACATTTGGCGCATCGCAAGGCATAATAGCGTACCAATCTGCTTCTATATATTCCATTCCTGATACAATTCCAGCAAGTGGGCCATTTCCTTTATAATGCGGAATATCTTCTATAACAGGAACTTGTACGAATTGCTCTACTCGCTCTTTTATATCGGAGTTACTAATGACCACAACTTCTTGTAACGCAGTTGTCATCACTTTCACAATATGCTCAATAAAAGTACTATCTTGCCAGCTCGCTAACGCTTTCGGCTCACCGAATCGACTCGACATACCGCCTGCTAATACAATTCCAGCCCACTTACTCATTGGCGATGCAGCTCAAATGTAATATGACCTAATTCCGGTAAAATTAATTTATTCATCGCAAGGCGAACTGCGCCGCTAGACCCTGGCATGGAAAAGACTACTTTGCGCCCAATTGTACCACCAATTGCTCTACTTAACATTGCGCTACTTCCGATATCTTCTAAATAACTAATCATGCGGAACAACTCACCAAATCCAACGATTTCTTTATCTAATAGCGCTGATACTGCTTCAATTGTCACATCACGTTTCGTAATACCAGTACCGCCATTTGTTAACACGACATCAACATCTTCTCTATGATAACCAGCTAACACCGCTTGCTGAATACTTTCTTTATCATCTTTTACAATTTCATAAGAAGTTACTGTATGTCCTGCTTCTTTTAACAATTCATGTAATAGTTGTCCGCTCTTATCTGTTTCTTCCGTACGTGTATCGGAAATTGTTACGATCTTGCAACGCACTTCTTTTGGCGCTTGTTTCTTATGTTCAGTTACGCTCATTTTTTCATCTTTCCTTTCCTCAAGGCTTTTCTTCATTTTATCATACATATCTTTACACAATTTTGTATGAAGCTGATGATGCATCATGATACAATATAAGTATAATAATCCACAAAAAGGAAAATGGAAACATCCTTTCTTATCCCCCCTAGACTTCACATCATTAGCTAACCTTTAACTTTTCTTATATTTTCTACATAGTAGAGTTCAGCTTTTAAAATTGCACTACCAAATAAATCGGAGGTATACATATTATGGAACTTTATAAAAAATTAACAACAACATTCATCCTCTTATTCGTCGCTTCCATTACTGTCGGTTTTTCGCTAAAAGGCGCGATTCCATATGCTACATTAATAAGCATTATATTCGCAACACTCTTTTTACTATGCAGTGCATTGTGCGCAGGAAAAGCACGTCAAATAAAGGAATGATTGCATATGTTCCGTAAGAAACCGACAATTTGTAAATCATGTAAAAAGGAAATACAAACGTATGAAAAAGCATGGATTCATATGCCATTTCCGGCAAGCGGAATGACGAATATGAAAAAGTATATTGAGCTAGACGGAGAAGTGTATTGCAACTCATGCATCCAAATCATAAATAAAACGAAATAAAAAAAGCTTTGCGCTCACCGCGCAAAGCTTTTTTTCATATATTATAGACCAGCTTGCTCTTTTAAAGCTGCAGCTTTGTCTGTACGTTCCCATGATAGATCTACATCAGTACGTCCGAAGTGGCCGTAAGCTGCTGTTTGTTTGTAAATTGGGCGACGTAAGTCTAGCATTTTAATAATACCAGCTGGGCGAAGATCGAAGTTGTTACGAACTAGTTCTACTAGTACGTCTTCAGATACTTTACCAGTGCCGAATGTATCAACTGAAATTGATACTGGTTGTGCTACACCAATTGCGTACGCAAGTTGTACTTCTGCTTTATCAGCAAGACCAGCTGCTACGATGTTTTTCGCAACATAACGAGCTGCATATGCTGCAGAGCGGTCAACTTTTGTTGCATCTTTACCAGAGAATGCACCGCCGCCGTGGCGAGCGTATCCACCATAAGTATCAACGATGATTTTACGTCCTGTTAAACCAGCATCACCTTGTGGTCCACCAATTACGAAGCGGCCAGTTGGGTTAATGAAGAATTTCGTTTCTCCATCCATTAATTCTGCTGGAACTACAGCTTTAATTACATGCTCTTTTAAATCGCGATCGATTTCTTCCCATGTAACATCTGGATGATGCTGTGTAGAAATTACGATTGTATCTACACGTACAGGTTTACCATTTTCATCATACTCAACTGTAACTTGCGTTTTTCCGTCCGGACGTAAGTATGATAATGTGTCATCTTTACGTACTTCAGTTAAACGGCGAGCTAATTTGTGAGCAAGCGAGATTGGAAGTGGCATTAATTCTTGTGTTTCATTACATGCGAAGCCAAACATTAAACCTTGGTCTCCTGCACCAATTGCCTCAATCTCAGCGTCAGTCATTAGACCTTCGCGTGCTTCTAGCGCTTGGTCAACACCCATAGCGATGTCAGCAGATTGCTCATCGATAGATGTTAAAACTGCACAAGTTTCTGCATCGAATCCGTATTTTGCGCGTGTGTAACCAATGCCTTGAATTGTTTCACGAACGATTTTTGGAATATCTACGTAAGTAGAAGTCGTAATTTCCCCCGCTACCAATACTAAACCAGTTGTTACAGTTGTTTCACAAGCTACACGTGCATTAGCGTCCTTTGATAAGATCGCATCTAAAATTGAATCAGAAATTTGGTCACAAATTTTATCTGGATGTCCTTCAGTTACAGACTCAGATGTGAACAGATGACGTTTTTTTGTCATGTGGTAAACCTCCCTACAGTAATTGTATATATTGTACGGAACTCATCCTTAATTTGCCACAAACTGCGACATACATTTATTCTCCCACACAAGCATACAGAAAAACCTTTCCTACTTTACATAGAGGAAAGGTTTAATTTGCTACTTGCATACTGCTTTTTGCCCTTTGCTCTTATCGTTCGAGACCGTTAGCCTCGCACAGGTTTTAGCACCTATTCACCTGTATTTACCACTACAAGTGAGGTTGCTGGGCTTCATCGGGCCTGTCCCTCCGCCAGCTCGGGATAAGAGAGTATCCGTCCCAACCTATACTAAAGAAATGATATTCATTTGTCAATTAATATTCACATTTTCCTGAAAGTTTTTCTCAATACGCCTGGAATGAAATATTAATAAGGAAATAATGCATGCACACAAACAAAAAGAAATAAATAGTATACATTATTTATATAATTGTGTTATACTCTTGTTGGGGATTACGAGAAATATTTCATTAAATGAAAAGGATGGTATATAAATATGAGTACTGTGAATGTCCAAATTGGTTTACACGAATTATTGAACGGAAGCAATGCACAGATTCAACTAAGTGTTCCGCAATTAGTGGAAAAAGTATTAATGCGAAATGAAGGGAAATTAACTTCTACTGGTGCCGTTTCTGCTTCAACAGGAAAATATACAGGACGTTCTCCTAAAGATAAATTTATTGTGAAAGAAGCATCGGTTGCTGACAAAATTGCTTGGGGAGCAGTGAATCAACCGATTTCTGAAGAACATTTTAATAAATTATATACTAAAGTTTTAGAATACTTAAAAGAAAAAGAAGAGTTATTCGTCTTCAATGGATTTGCAGGCGCTGACCGCAATTACCGCCTACCAATTCAAGTTATTAACGAATATGCATGGCACAATTTATTTGTACATCAATTATTCATTCGTCCAACTGAAGAAGAATTAACAACTCATGAATCAGAGTTCACAATTGTTTCTGCACCGAATTTCAAAGCAGATCCAGCTGTTGACGGTACAAACTCTGAAGCATTCATTATGGTTTCATTCGAAAAACGTATCGTACTAATTGGTGGTACAGAATACGCTGGAGAAATGAAAAAATCAATCTTCTCTATTATGAACTTCTTACTACCTGAACAAGATATTCTTTCTATGCATTGCTCTGCAAACGTAGGTGAAGAAGGCGACGTAGCACTATTCTTCGGTTTATCTGGAACAGGTAAAACGACATTATCTGCTGATCCACACCGTAAATTAATCGGTGATGATGAGCATGGTTGGTCTGATAACGGTGTATTCAATATTGAAGGCGGTTGCTACGCAAAATGTGTAAACCTTTCTCACGAGAAAGAACCACAAATTTTCGATGCAATCAAATTTGGATCTGTTTTAGAAAACGTTATCATTAATAACCAAACGCGTATCGCAGACTATAACGATACTACTTTAACAGAAAATACTCGTGCTGCATACCCTATGCATGCGATCGACAATATCGTACTGCCAAGTGTTGCTGGACACCCAAATACAATCATTTTCTTAACTGCTGATGCATCTGGCGTATTGCCTCCAATCAGTAAGTTATCAAAAGAACAAGCTATGTATCATTTCTTAAGTGGTTACACTAGTAAACTAGCAGGAACAGAGCGCGGCGTTACATCTCCGCAAGCAACATTCTCAACTTGCTTCGGTTCACCATTCTTACCACTTGATGCATCTCGCTATGCTGAAATGCTTGGTGAAAAAATCGAGAAACACGATGCAAAAGTATTCTTAGTAAACACTGGCTGGACTGGTGGCGAATACGGCATTGGTAAACGTATGAACTTAGGTTACACTCGTGCAATGATTCAAGCAGCATTAAGCGGCGAACTTGCGAAAACTGAAACAGCTAAACATGACATCTTCGGTCTTGAAGTTCCACTTCACGTACCAGGTGTACCTGATGAAGTATTAATGCCTGAACAAACTTGGGCTGATAAAGCTGCTTATAAAGCAAAAGCAATCGAGCTTGCGAGCGAATTCAAAGAGAACTTCAAAAAGTTCGACAGCGTTTCGGAAGATATTATTAACTTAGGTGGTCCAATCGCTTAAGTACAAACTTTCTGTTGGAATAACCCTTTTACTCATATGAATAAGTGCCGTGTAACCGTAAAGTTTCGCGTACTCACCGACAAAACCCAATGCGGCTTAACGGTTACACACACTTACATAAAAAAGAAGCTTACGTTTTTGACGTAAGCTTCTTTCTATATCTTATATAAAGTACAATTTTAATCTCTTCATCTGTGACTTAGCTCATGAAATCACAGAAAATTCATTTTATAATCATTCGTTTTAAAGTTTTTTGTGATAAAATTTACATATATAGGAAAGGAAGAGGGCTATGAACAATTTTTCTCGTACAGGAAAAATATTATTCAGTTATGGAGCCATTCAAATGTTTTGGGGACTTGTGATGCTTAACGTTAATTTCTTTGAGCATACAAGTGAAACGATAAAATACATTATTCTAATTACCGGAATAGTTTGTTGTATTGTATCTAACTTTTTTAAAGAACCAAAAAGTCATACTAATACGTGATTTCATGTTAACTTAGTGGAAGCAGAAACCTGTATTTTATGCAAAGTTTCGCTTCCTGTTGTACTATCCGCCGTATCCCTTATTCCAGAGTAAGCCAATTTTCAATTTAAATAACCAAATTTTCATATATACAAATCACGGCTTCGAACATATAAATTATATCCCTACTCATTACATCCCTCTGGTTTCACACCGCATGGGGCTAAATAGGCCCTGACCGCTTCTATACGTCGCTGGATCCTCTATTCCATCTAAAAGAGTTTTTTTATCTTTTTAGCTCTTCGTTAATTCTTCCTCATCTTTCATACTATAGTAACCTAAATTCACAACGATTAAGAAATAGCCACCCAGAATCCCTACTGCAAATGCCCACATTACCATATGGTGCTCAATTTCGTACATAATAATAGCACCCAAAATAGCAGCTGCAAAACGATTAAACATACCGAGCGTCGGTGCTTTCGTTTTCTTTACGATACTATCCCCAAGCTTCTCAATTCGTCTTCCTAAAAGCCAAACACAATACATACTTACGATAAGTCCAATTCCAGCGCCTAGGAAATGAGCTGAAAACGGAGTTAACATCCACCCTAGTAAAAGAAAACCTAGTAAATAATACGATTGAATTTTAAACGATCTTAATGACATACTAATCATGCTGTACCCCTCTTCAGTAATTTTTATCTATCCAACAAAAGCTGTATAACTCATTTCTTTTGAGTTCATACGACTTAAAATTCTCTTCACTCAAATTAAAAACAACATAAACACAATGTTTATGTTGTTTGAATGTTTTCAGGAAATAATATTATACAAGATTTCGAACATCATATTCTTATAATTTGTGACGTTTTTCCAAACATTTTTCGTCCATTTATGAAAAAAATGATATCAATCTATGAACATACGGATATGATGTAATAACTACACAAATAAAGGGGGCGTCTAATGATTTATTTTTTAATGGCTCTCATTCACCTCATTGTCCCTGCACTTATCGGACTTTCGTTATATTGGTACACGAAAAATCATAGTATTTTCTACGCTGTCCTCGGTGTTCTTCTTCCAGGTATTATTCTTATCACACTCTTCCGTATTCCATTTTTAAACTTAATTCCACTTGTTACTGCTATCTTATTTCTCGTCTTCTTACCAAAAATAAAAAAATAGGAAAGCAGATCATAAGTGATCTGTTTTCCTATTTTGATATAGGTTCCCCCGCAGTAGAATGCACTTTTACTTTCTCCGATTTCACAAACCATAGACCGAAGAAAATAATAATGCCACCGATTATTTGTTGAAATGATACATATTCATTTGCCCATACAGCTGCAAATAAAACAGCTACAAGTGGCGTTATATACATATATACCATCGTATGTGACGCGCCAATTTTTTGAATACCAACATACCACATCACTAAACCAAATACTGTTACAAAGAAAATGGAATATAGTAAAGCGAATAGTGTCATTCCGTGTGTAATCTGAAATGGCATTATAAATACATGTGGTCCACTTAACAATAAAAGCGGAATCGCGCCAACTAATGCTGACCATGCGGTAACACGTAGTGCTGAATATTTTTTAATTAATGGACCTGCTAAAACTGGATAAAGCCCCCAGCATATTGATGTAATAAGTCCAATTCCATTACCATAAAAAGAACTAGCAAGCGAACGCCCTGCTACTAAAACTAATGCAGCACCACCAAAGGCAATTATAGAACCGATGAGCTTTCGAGAAGAAAATTTTTCTTGTTTCAAAAAAATAGCAAATACAGTTGTAAAAATAGGTGAAATAGAAATGAGTAAAGAGGCATTTGTAGCGGATGTATATTTGACAGTTTCCATAAATAACGTTTGATACAGTACAATACCTACAACGCTAACGATGATTAATCTAGGTATATCCTTTCGCTCCATATAAACCGACTTTTCAATAAAAAATGTAAGGAGTAACATAAGCGGTGCCGCTGATATCATCCGAAGTGCCGTAAACTCAATTGCTGTAAATTCTAAAAGTCCATATTTCGCAATCGTAAAATTAATCCCCCAAATAATAACGACTGTTAAGATTAATAACTCAATCCCCCATCTTCTCATGCGTATCCCCTCCGCAAATAAAATTATACAGAAAATTCAATCATATGTACATTTCATTATGTGAAAAAATCTTTTTATTGTATGGAGAACTTTGCTTTTGTTACACGAACTTATATCAGCGATTTTTTAAATATATCGACTTATCAACAAAAAACGACAATAATAGCGACTTATACAATAAAAAAAGGTGGTTCCAAAACACACTTTGGAACCACCTTTCCTCTACTACACTCGAACGTGTAACTTCATATTCGGATTATAAAATTGACTCGGGCTCTTCAGTTGAAAAGTTCCTCCACCTTCATTCCAATCGACCGTCAACTTATCATCCATAAATACAAGCTTTGTACGATCAGCAATAAAATTCATTGTGCTGGATTCGATATCAACATCGCGCTCATCTTTTTCTGCTACAGCTACTAAATCGATAATTCCGCTCATTACACAACCGCAACCTTCATTATCGTAAAATAACTTTATATATTTTGCTTCATTTGGAATCTTATCCATAATCTTTTTATATGCTGCTTCTGTTACAGTAACGTACATATGTTAATGTTCATCCTCTCTCGTATCATTCATATATTGTACCACCATTTTTCTCGAAAAATATATACAGAAAATTACGACTAATATACAATATATGTAATAAAGGAGGTTGTATCACGTATGTTCAAATTACTTCGATACCCCATCTTCTTAGGCCTACTCGGTAGCTTTTTTATTTCTAGTGGAATGGTATTACAACATATACTTCCTTATTCTCCTTCTATTGGTTGGATTTTAGGCTTTACTTGTTTCCTAACCGCTTCTTATTTTGCTATGAAAAAATAAGAAGCACTTTAAAAACATATCATTGTTTTACAGTAAATTTTGTTATGGATTTTATTTTGCTTCCACAGGAGAAACGTTGGCTCTAAAACGCTTCAATTTACCTCTCGCTATTTTTGAAATCTAGACACACAATACAATCGACCACACAAAAATATAGAACTTATAATATACATATAGTAGTTCTATTTTTAAAACTAGATTTTCAAAATATAGAAAGGAGAACGTACATGTACCCACGTAATTGTTTTAGTTGCGACGGCAGACGTAACAGTGGTTCTACTGGAAACACTGGGCCTTCTGGTAGCACTGGGCCTACTGGTAGTACTGGGCCTACTGGAAACACTGGGCCTTCTGGTAGCACTGGGCCTACTGGAAACACTGGGCCTTCTGGTATCACTGGACCTTCTGGGGCTACCGGTAGTACTGGACCTTCCGGAGCTGGCTTACAAAGTACTACCGCCTTTAGTCTAGCAGCCGCTCCCAACTATAAAACAGGACAAGTTGTCACTTATACGAGCAGCGGCTATGTTGTAAAAAAAGATGCACCTCAAGGATTTCCTAATGTATCTCCAGATTATATTGTATTAGTAGAAAGTGGACCCACGGGGAGCACTGGACCCACTGGCATCACTGGACCTTCCGGTATCACTGGATCTACTGGAAACACTGGACCTTCTGGTAGCACCGGATCTACTGGAAACACTGGACCTTCTGGCATCACTGGACCTTCTGGCATCACCGGACCTTCCGGCATCACTGGAAACACTGGCATCACCGGACCTTCCGGCATCACTGGACCTTCTGGTAGCACTGGACCCACTGGCATCACCGGACCCACTGGCATCACCGGACCTTCTGGTAGCACCGGATCTACTGGAAACGCTGGACCTTCTGGCATCACTGGGCCTTCTGGTATCACTGGACCCACTGGCATCACTGGACCTTCTGGTAGCACTGGCCCTACCGGTATTACCGGATCTACTGGAAACACTGGACCTTCTGGCATCACCGGACCTTCCGGCATCACTGGACCTTCCGGCATCACTGGACCCACTGGTAGCACTGGACCTTCTGGTAGCACCGGATCTACTGGAAACGCTGGACCTTCTGGTATCACCGGACCTACCGGTAGCACTGGACCTTCTGGCATCACTGGACCTTCTGGTAGCACTGGACCCACTGGCATCACTGGACACACTGGCATCACCGGACCCACTGGCATCACTGGGCCTACCGGTATCACTGGACCTTCTGGAAACACTGGACCTTCTGGCATCACTGGACCTACCGGTATCACTGGACCTTCTGGCATCACTGGACCTACCGGCATCACCGGACCCACTGGCATCACTGGACCTACTGGAACTGCAGGTAGTGCATCAGCGAAAAGTATTGTGTTTCAAGGAAAGAATGGTGGGTTTCAGCGTATAGCGGGTTCTCCAGGAATCGACTCTAATGTTATTCCATATGTCACTGCTGGAGCCGGTAGTATAGTTGGCTTTGCTGCATCTATAAATGTAAATAACTTATCTGCTGCTGTTTATACGATTGATATTTGCAGAAATGTCCCCACAAACCTCACTGCTCCTACCTCTAGTTACACCCTATCTACTATCACTTTCACTACTACTGACAAAATTACAGGAACTATAACATTTTCGATTAAGCCTACGGATACTGGCTCTGGACAAATTCAAGTGTATAATCCTACCCCAGCGATAGGCCCCGCTACTGTAACTTGGACTAGCACTACAACCGGAAACCCAGTTTCGAGGGGAGATGCGATATCGCTTTATATTAATCCTGACATTACTGAAAGTGCCGTATATTCTATTTTTCTAGTAACTGACATATAATCCACAATAAAAACAATTCATTTTACAAAAAAAGACCCGTAATTCAGGTCAACAAATAACAGACAAGCTCATTATATACTATCATTGTAAAAATATCCATATTTTAACTTTCGATTATATATACTGTGCCAATAGTGTAAACACTGTCGAATTTTTATTCACAAAAAGGAGATCACTCTCGAATAAGCGATCTCCTTTTTTCAATATTTTTTCATTACATCGGCAATACAATCTTTACAGTTGTTCCAACCCCAACTTCACTTTCAAAACTCATTTTACCGTTGTGGTCTTTAATAATTTTTTCTGTAACTACTAAACCTAAACCTGTTCCCGTTTCTTTCGTTGTGTAAAAAGCTTCATTTAGCTTCGGAATTTTGTCTTTTGGAATACCGCAACCCTCATCCTTAACTTGAACAATGATTGCATCTTCTACAGTCACTTTAATCGTAATCGTTCCGCCAACTGACATTGCTTCAATCGCATTTTTAATTAAATTAAAAAATACTTGTTTTAATCGTTTTTCATCGCATGTAATCGATGGTATATCTTTACTATAAATACCTTGTATGTGCACTCCTTGCTTTAAAGCAGGCTTCCCCATAACTCTAATAACATAGGCGATAATTTCTTCTATATTATGAATTTCTGATTCTAGTGATTTAGATTTTTCAAATCCACTAAGTTCTGTAGCGATTGTATGAATTCGTTCTACTTCTTGTTTCATAATATCACTATATATTTTATCCTCAGGATATTTATTCGCTTGCTTATTCACAAATTTATCTAAATTCGCTAGAGGCCCTCTAATTTTGTAGCCAATAACTGTTGCCATTTTCCCAACAGTTGCTAGTTTTTCTGTTTGTTCTATTTCTTTATCCATCATCTCAAGCGTGCGAACATAAGACTGAAATCTCAAAAACATAATCCAACATATGATAGTAAATACGCTATATAATGCCATTGGGATTAAAACGAGTGACGATTGAATCATGATTCCTATAAGAGCATACTTTCCAACAAGTATGCCGGTAACTAACCAAAAATATCTTTTGTTCACAAAGAGTGGGGCAAATAAAATAAAAAATCCTTCTACTATATTCCCACCATCAAACTCAGCATCACTACCATAGTAAATCATAAAATTATGGATAAAATCTAATAAGTTATATCCAATTAGAATAATATACTTTACTGCAAATGGATTATTCCATTTCATGAAGTATACTCCAATACAAAACAAAATCACCATCAGAAAATAAAGCCATAAGCCTAAACCATCTTCAAATTCTCCTACTCCTTCTTGCTCTCCTCCTATTAAAGGTACAATAAATTCGTAGGCCAGATCGTATACAAAAAATATAGTAAAAAATAGACTTAAAAATATTTTCAGCGCCTTCATTTCTTCATTTTTAAATATATCGTTTTTATTCATATGGTAACTCCTAGCTTTTCTCCCACTTGGATTTCATTATTTCCATGCTGCTTCGGGAGCATGATATCTATTCTAGTTCCAATATCTCTTTCACTTGAAATATGTAATTCACCAAGATGCTGCTCGGTAACAAGCCGATTCGCTACCGTAAGTCCCAAACCAATTTTATCTTGTTTCGTTGTATAAAAGGCCTCTGTAACACGAGCCAAATTTTCTTTCTTAATACCGTAACCATTATCGATTACACTTAGTATTACATAATCTTGTCCTTTATTTTCTAACCGTAACTCTAATGTGCCACCTTGCTCCATTGCCTCCAGAGCATTTTTTATGACATATAGCAAGACTCCTCTTATTTTCCGCTCATCACATTCAACTTCTATCATCTTTTCTTCCACATTAGAAATAAGCTGGACGCTAGATTCATTCATTTTTTCGCGAAGAATTGTTATTGCTTGTAATGCAATTCCTCCTATATTATGTTTTTTATAAATAGAAGGTTTACATGTAGCAACTTCCATCAACTCACTTATCATATTATTCATATTTTCTATTTCAAAGATCATCTGTTTGTAAATAGGGTCCTCCCCATGCTTCTCTCGTTGTAATTGCGTAAACCCTTTTAATGAAGCAAGTGGATTTTTAATTTCATGTCCTACTGTCGCTGCCATTTTTCCGATTACTGCTAATTTTTGTGATTCACTAGCAATCTTAATACTTTCCTTTACCGCTGAAAGGTATTGTATAAATCGATTTAAAATGATGTATGCCGCTATTAATACAAGTGTATACATAATGAGGAACATAAACCCCTTTACTTCCTGTAATACAAATAAATAAATCACATATTTTCCTACAATAGTCGAAAGTACAAACGCAAAATATTTTTTATTTAAAAATATAGGTACAAAGAAGATGAGAATAATTTCTATTATATTTACCCCATCAAATGCCGCCTCATTATAAAGCATATACGATAGTATATTAATAATTTCTATTCCCATATATGCAAATACACATGCATATTTAACAAGGGGCACTTTCTCTTTTTTTATTAAATATACATTCACACCTAGTATTGCTATTCCGAAAATAACTTGCCATAGTATACTATTTCCCTTATCCGTTAGTGATTTATTCTCCAATACGATTGCATAGAAAATTTGGTATGAAACAACAATGACATACAGCACCCATAAAAAAATTTTTGCGTTCCTTTCTTCTTCTTTATATGATAGAAAACTTTCTTTCACTTCAACACCCCTTCAAAATAATATCTCGAAGAATACCATTTATTATAATAAATGATTTTCATAGACAAACAAAGATAAATCGAACATTTGAGGAAAATCATCCCAATAAAGCGAAGCATCTTCAGACTATATATAAGCATAAAAGCTATAAACAATAATACGTATATTATGGGAGGTGTTTTATATGGACGGTAAAAAAAATAAAAAAACAGAACAACTGGAATCCTTCACCCGTGAGAATGAAGGAAAGAGAATGACGACAAATACAGGTGTTACAATTTCAAATGATGAAAATACTTTAACCGCTGGTGATCGTGGTCCTACCCTTCTAGAAGATTTCCTGATGCGAGAAAAGCTTGCTCATTTTGACCGTGAACGAATTCCTGAAAGAGTCGTTCACGCACGTGGATACGGTGCACATGGTACGTTCGAGCTATATGAATCTTTAGAAGAGCTAACAATGGCCCACTTTTTACAAGACCCTTCAAAAAAAACACCCCTTTTCGTTCGCTTCTCTGAAGTAGCTGGATCAAAAGGGGCGAATGAAACAAATCGAGATGTACGAGGATTCGCCGTTAAATTTTATACAGAAGAAGGAAATTTTGATTTAGTAGGAAACAATATTCCTATTTTTTTCATTCAAGATGGCATTAAATTCCCTGATCTTATTCACGCCCTTAAACCTGAGCCGCATAATGAGATTCCGCAGGGACAAACAGCACATGATACATTTTGGGACTTCATCGCCAATAACCAAGAATCAGCAGCGATGATGATGTGGATTATGTCTGATCGTGCCATTCCAAGAAGTTTTCGAATGATGCAAGGATTTGGCGTTCATACATTCCGCTTAGTGAATAAGAACGGAAAGTCACGATTCGTAAAATTTCACTGGAAGCCGAAGCTCGGCATTCACTCATTAATTTGGGATGAAGCTCAAAAATTAGGCGGCGCCGATCCAGATTACCATCGCCGTGATTTATGGGAAAATATTAATGCTGGAAACTATCCTGAGTACGAACTTGGCATTCAAATTTTAGAAGAAGAAGATGAATTCAAATACGATTTCGATATATTAGATGCGACGAAAATTTGGCCTGAAGAAGATTTTCCCGTTAAAATCATCGGAAAAATGACATTAAATCGCAATGTCGATAATGTATTCGCGGAAACGGAACAAGTCGCACTTCATCCTGGAAGTATCGTCCGTGGTATTGATTTTACAAATGATCCGCTCTTACAAGGTAGGCTCTTTTCTTATACAGACACTCAATTGGCACGCGTCGGTACAAATTATCAAGAATTACCGATTAACCGTCCGATATGCCCATTTCATAACAATCAAAGAGATGGTGCATCTAAATATATAATCGATAAAGGAAAAATTGCTTACCATAATAATTCCTTAGCAAATAACACTCCTTACACTGTCCCCGGTACAAAGGGTGGGTTTGTTACATATCCTTCTACTGTATCAGGTCATAAAACGAGAGAGACAGCTGCCAGTTTCAAAGACCATTTTTCTCAAGCACGTTTATTTTGGAATAGTATGAGTAACGTCGAAAAGGTTCATATTATGCAAGCCTTCTCCTTTGAATTAGGAAAAGTAAACAGTAAATCGGTACGCCAACAAGTCGTAAATATGATTGCACATATTAGTACTGAATTAGCTACGTTAGTCGCTGAAGCGGTCGGAGCAAAAGTCCCAAATATTCAAGAATCCAGCGTTACGGAATCATCGCCAGCACTCAGTATGGCCAATACGACATTTAGTCCTAATACATTACGAGTAGGTATCATTGTTGCAAATGGATATGACGGACAAAACGCGCAATATATAATAAATCAATTCAAACAAGTTGGGCTGCAGCCGGTCATTGTTTCCGAACGATTAGGTATTGTGCAAGGAACGCAAAATGTACGTTGGGACGTGAATGATACTTTTTTAACAGGATCTCCACTTCTTTATGACGGTCTACTTCTTATTGGAGGAAATCTTGATGAACAGTTTCTTAATAAAGCGAGTTCATTTGTCGTAGAATCATATAATCACTTTAAGCCAATTGGTGCCTTCCAAAATGGATCTACTGTTATTCAATCTTTAAATATTCAAGGAAAACCTGGTGTCTTAGTAGAACAGAGCCCTACGCTCCTGGCGAATGAATTTATTAAAGCTATGACGAAACAACGCTTTTGGGATAGAGCATATGAATAAGTTAGGGGGATAATTTATGTTTGTTACTGTCGAGAAAGATGTGCATATTTTTGTGCAAGACGTTAACCCCGGACCCGGTAGTAAAACCGTGTTCTTCGTCCATGGCTGGCCTTTAAATCATCAAATGTACCAATATCAACTCAATGTGTTACCACAGCACGGTTTCCGCTGTATCGCTATGGATATACGCGGAAACGGACAATCTGATAAACCATGGACTGGTTACACATACGATCGTTTAGCAGACGATATCGCCATTGTCCTAGAAGCACTTCAAGTAGAAAATGCTACATTAGTCGGTTTTTCAGTAGGTGGCGCTCTTTCTATTCGTTACATGTCTCGCTACAATGGTCAGCGCATTTCTAAACTTGTATTAGTCGATGCTGTTTCCCCCTCTTTCGTCAAAAATCAAGAATCTCCCTACGGTGTCCCAAAAGAACAAGCAGATACCCTCATTAATCAAATGTATGCCAATATGCCAAAATTTTTAAATGATGTATCTTTATCATTTTTTAATAGAAACTTAGGATCTGCTACGTTAGAATGGTTTTCTTATCTCGGTATGCAGTCTGCTTCCTACGCTCTCATCAAAATATTGCAAGCTGCCGCAAATGAAGATGTAACGAAAGATTTAAGTAAAATTAACGTCCCAACAAAAATATTCCACGGTGTTCACGATCAACTGATCCCTTACAAAAGTGCTGAACTCACGCAAAAGCGGATTAAAAATTCTCAGTTACATCCTCTTACCAATAGCGGTCACGGCTCTCCAATCGATCAAGCGGATGAATTAAATGCAGAACTTATAAAGTTTTTGCATTCATAAAAATCTATGCCAAACCATTTCGATAGGAACGCAATTTTAAAATGATTAAAATTCACATATTTCTCACAAATCAATTAATAAAACGATTACATTTTCATTTATACTACATGTACAGGTAATACTCCCTAAACCCAGCTTGTCTGGTTACCCCGTTAAATACTATAAAAAAAGAACTTGTATCGTTATACAAGTTCTTTTTGTTTTTCTATTTAAAAAGTATATCTTTACTATACTGCTTTCCAGCAAGTAAATCATATTGGATCATTTTATATTGCTCTAACATTTCTTTTTGTTTCTTTGTTAAATCTGTTATCTCTTCTCCATCTTTATTAACCTTTAACTCATCTTTAAGGACTGGTATTTCTTTATGCATTTCCGATAAAAATTGATAAAACGGTGATTTATTTATCCCTGCATAATCCAAGACAAGATTAGAAAAATAAATTGGACTTACTAAACCTAAATTGTCATTTGGCAAATCGAAATTTGCATACATTAACAATGGCGTTTCTGACATAGCTAATCTTTCATTTAGAGTTTCTTCATTCTCTATATATCCAGCTTCTTCATAGATAGCTTTATTTACCCCTAATATTGGTAAGTGATCTCCAAAGAAAACCAATATAGTAGGCCTTTCTAGCTCTTGAATTTGTTCTACTAAATATTTTAGAGCCTCATCAGAACGACGTACACCCTCAGTATATGTTTCTAATTCTGCTTTCGATCCCTCTTCTGTTAATCCGCTAATTTCTATTTGCTTCTCTTCAAATCGTCCTGGATTGAATGGAAAATGATTTTGCATCGTAACTGCATGAATAAACGTAGGTTGCTGTCTCTTATTCAATTCCTCTATTATCTCTTTACTAATAGATACATCGCTAATATAATCTCCATCTACCTCTATGTTTTTCATTGTATCTTCTGCGTTAAAATTATCAATGCCTAAAACATTATATACATCATCCCGCTTATAAAATGATCTTCCATAAGCATGAATTGCATTCGTATAATATCCATGTTTTTTCAATTCACTTGCGATAGACGGAATTTCTCTCTGTCCTGTCACCGCTTGTTGATATGGTATAGAACCTTGCTTTAAAAAGCTCATTGAATAGCTCGTTAACGCTTCAAATTCTGTATTCGCTGTGTTTCCCCCGAATACAGGAGATACTGTTTGTCCACCCGGAAAATTCTCAATATAGTGATGTAAATTCGGCACCGGATCTTCGCTAAATGAAAGATTCATTAGCTTTGTTGGATCCCAAAAAGCTTCACTCATGAAAAATATAATATTTGGCTTCTCGCTCTTCTCTTTTTTTCCTACATCGTTTCCATATTGTTTCTTTATATCATTTGAAATTTGTAGCATAGTTTCTTTTGAATATTTTTCTGGCTTCTCAATAACAGTTGTGTCCAAGTTACTGACAAATCCCAAAACAAAACCATTATCACTATAGTTTACATTTTGATTCCAAGCCACGAAGGTTACCCCATATTTTTGCAATACATTACTCATAAATGTATTAGGATAATTACTATATGCATACACCATAAACGTAGAGCCACATATTAAAATAATTCTCGTAATTATATTAGGCTTTATAACTGGAATATGCTTTCGTATATACATAACTAAATATACAAGCAGAGTAATCCCGAATATCCCCAAAAATATAGTCCACCAACTAAAATAGTCCATAACCATTGGTATAACGGACTGCATTTGAGTAATCTGTGTGAAATCAGACGGATAGAATGGATCTCCTCTAAAAATAAGTTTAAAATGGTTCACAATCCCAAAGATAGTTAGCACCAAACTTGTTATCGTGACACTCAAAAAAATTCGCCCGAGCAAACTGTACACAAAAACATATATCATATAAATAAATAATAAGCTTAATATATACTGTCCGTATCGCTGGTAAACCCAGTTATTAACTAATACAAGGCTCATATTCTCCTGTATCATGATATACATCCAATTCATTGTATGAGCAATTAAAAATAATAAGACGTAAGCTTGAATGGCCGGCCTAAGCTTATGACTGATGCCTTTATTTAAATGAATGATGTATAGTAGTACACTCCACAAAACGATAATGAGTATACTTAGCTGTATTTTCCCATTAAAAAACTCTTTAGTTCTCTCGAATTCGAAAGATCTTAACATAACAAAAAACAGCGTTTCTAAACAAATCGCCCACATTCCACTAAGAATGATAGAAATTAATAGGTTCTTCCTCGACTCCTGAGGAGAAAAACTAAGATAAAATTCATCTCTTCTTCGTTGTTGTGTTAAAAAATCAAAACGCAATTTATTCCCTCTTTCCTTTACCCCTTCGTCTCGCATCCACAAACATATTGTCCTATACAAAATACCATATTTGTATGCAGCTAGTCTCCCTATGTGCTTTTAATATACACATGTATCCTTAATTTCCCCTTAAAAATACAATGAAACTTTAATGAATCCGTGCCATTTAAGATTGAACGGGATAAACCTTCTTCGCTCTATATTCTAACAGCATAAATGAACTATACTTCACAAAATTATTACCATAAGAAAAGAACCTACCAACACTGACAGGTTCTCCTTCATTTTAACAGACATGAGCATATGTATTATATAAGAGAATACATCCATACTTTCCATATAATACATACAAGTACGATAACTACAAAATCAAAAAGATCTAATCTCGGGCCCTTTTTCATATTCATCTCTAACCACATATGAACCCATTTTATTTTTGTATATTTTTGAATGTTTTTCTTTGCAAATCGATAAACGAGTACTTGCATAATAAAAAATCCAACTACGAAAATGAACAAGAAAATGAGAAAATCGACCACAAAATTCCTCCCTATTTTTGCAGCGATTTTTCTACTATTTGATTTCTCAAAACCCACTCTTCAAATTGAGCACTTCCAAATTCCCAGCTAAGATCACGAGCATGTACAGAAAAAACGTAATAACCAGCATATTCATCCATAAATCTACCTGTCTCGATCTCATCTTTCTGAAGACCATATGCTCGAAAATTAAAATACACATCCCACACGTCTTCATTCTTCCGCTTATAAGCAATCGATTCCATATCACATTCTGTTCCGAAATAATCAAGATGTAAATGTACGCTATCATCATATTCGTAATCCATTTTATCACCCCTTATATTTGTACTTCTTTATCACCCAAAAAATTCCTGCTATCTACACTCACATATGGGCACTTACCTACATATCATGCTTGTAGAGTGACTTCTAGGAGGTGTCATATAGTGAAAAAATTTATAGCTGTTTTTTGCATCATGTTACTAGCTGTTTTCACATTTGCTGCTTGCAGTAGTAAAAAGGAAGGTACGAAAGAACAAACGCAAAACATTCGCATCGGCGAAGTTACCCATTCTCTCTTCTACGCCCCGTTATATGTCGGGATTGAAAAAGGATTTTTTAAAGATGAAGGATTAAATATTGACCTCCAAACAACAGCTGGCGGAGATAAAACGATGACCGCCCTATTATCTGGCGGAATTGATATTGCTCTCGTTGGTTCTGAAACGTCTATTTATGTTCATCAACAAGGTGCCAAAGACCCTGTCATTAACTTCGCACAACTTACACAAACAGACGGAACATTTTTAATTTCACGTAAAAAATTAGACTCTTTTAATTGGAATGACGTAAAAGGTGTTACGTTTTTAGGACAGCGTAAAGGCGGCATGCCGCAAATGGTTGGAGAATACGTTTTAAAGAAAAATGGCATTGACCCTCACAAAGATACAAACTTAATTCAAAACATCGAATTTGCTAACATTGCAAGTGCCTTTGCATCTGGTACTGGGGAATTTGTACAGCTCTTTGAACCGACTGCAAGTATATTCGAAAAAGAAGGAAAAGGGTTTATCGTCGCTTCGTTCGGAAATGAATCTGGAACTGTTCCGTATACAACGTTCATGGCAAAAGAAAGCTTCTTAAAGAAAGATAAAGATGCTGCTGAAAAATTCACACGTGCACTCTATAAAGCACAACAATGGGTTGATACACATAGTCCAGAAGAGATTGCTGATGCCGTTTCTCCGTTATTTAAAGACACTTCAAAGGACATTACAGTAAAAGTAATTGAACGTTATAAAAAGCAACATTCTTATGCGACAAATCCGCTATTAGATGCTGAAGAATGGAAACAGCTCCAAACGATTATGAAAGAAGCTGGCGAATTACAAAAAGAAGTTCCACATGAAGCGCTCGTCAATACAAAAATTGCCGAAAGCGTTATTAAGAAATAGAGGCGAAGTGTATGAGCTTTTTACAAATACGTAACGTTTCTCACTGCTTTTTCGCAAAAGAGAAGGCTAAATTGATTCTCGAAGACATGAGTTTACAAGTGGAAGAAGGCGAATTTATTTCTATACTCGGTCCAAGTGGTTGCGGCAAAACAACACTCCTCTCCATTATTGCTGGGCTGCTTGATCCAATTGAAGGCATCGTCTTTTTAGATGGTGAGCCCATTACAACGAAAACTTCATCTATGGGGTACATGTTGCAGCAAGATTACTTGTTCCCTTGGAAAACAATTGAAGAGAATATTATGCTTGGACTTCACACCCGAAAAATTTACAATGAACAGACGAAAGAACATACTTTACAACTTTTAAAACAAGTCGGTCTACATGATGTAGAAGAGCAATACCCTCGTGAACTGTCAGGCGGTATGCGTCAACGTGCCGCTCTCGTTCGAACGTTAGCGACCGATCCGAAAATTTTGTTGCTAGATGAACCTTTCTCTGCGCTCGATTATCAAACGAAGTTGAAACTAGAAGATCTCGTTTTCAGCTTACTACGCAAATATAAGAAAACTTCACTACTCGTGACACATGATATTGAAGAAGCCATTGCGATGAGTGATCGTATTTATTTACTACAAGCGAATCCTGGAAAAATTGCAAAAACATTTATCGTCCCAGAAAGCATCCGTTCCTTATCACCGTTAGAATCACGCCACCACCATGACTTCCCATCCCTCTTCCAAGATATATGGAAGGAGCTGGAGCGACTTGGATAATATAAAGCAACTACATGAACAGTTTCAGAAAAAAGAACGCAAGCGTGCATGGTTAGCACGCTCACTGCAGCTTTTACTGCTCATTCTTTTCTTTTCACTATGGGAAATAGCTAGCAAAAAAGAGTGGATTGATCCTTTACTCTTTAGCTCTCCTTCAAGCATTTGGGATCTCTTCCTTAGTAAATGGATTGACGGTTCGCTTTTGGTTCACATATGGACGACATTACTTGAAACAGGAGTAGGCTTCATTCTTGGAACAGTGCTCGGCGCTATTATCGCTACTTTTCTTTGGTGGATGCCACTTCTCGCTCGCGTGCTCGACCCCTATCTCGTCGTCCTAAACGCCATGCCAAAAGTGGCACTTGGACCTATTATCATTGTAATTTTCGGTCCAAATATTTCTTCGTCGATTGCAATGGGGGTAATCATTTCCATCATCATTACCATTCTCGTTATTTACAGCGCATTTCAAGAAGTCGATTCTAACTATATAAAAGTAATGGACACATTTGGCGCAAATAAATGGCAATGCTATAAGCAAGTAGTTCTCCCTGCATCCTTCCCAGCAATTATTTCAACGTTAAAAGTGAACGTTGGTTTATCATGGGTCGGTGTTATATTCGGTGAACTTCTCGTCTCTAAGCAAGGTCTTGGTTACTTAATTAGCTACGGATTCCAAGTATTTAATTTCACGCTCGTCTTACTGAGCGTACTACTCACCTGTGTCCTCGCAACACTTATGTATGTGTTTGTTGAGGCATTCGAAAAACTGCTAATTGGAAAACGAAAAAGAAGCTGACTTAGGGCGATAGACTATAGTCAGCTTCTTTCTTTACTTTTTATCACACAGCTTTGTTTCATTTGTCACGTTACCATTCGCAACCGTAACTGTATGGAAACAATCTTTCACACGTACTGTAACGACATTTTCTTTTCGATCTATTACATGATAATCATCATACTTTTTATTTAATGCACTACGAATTTGCTCTCCTTCAAAAATCGGAAAACCGTGAGACATTACCCAAATGAGACCAGCAACCGCAAGAATCGTTTTCATACGTTTCATTACCTCCTTGAGAGTAAACTTATAGTCCCTACAATATGCGCTTTATAATTGTGTCTAATTTGTGACATTTTTATACTAATTCTCTTTTAAAGCCTCAGTTCCTTCTTCTTTTTATAAAAAGACAGAATTTTCAATTTTATCAACAAAAAAAACGCAAAGAACTAAAATTCTTTACGTTTTCTTGGCTAATATATATAACTTGCATTAGTGTCCACTTTGTTGTTCTATCGTTTTCGAAACATCATATAATCCCGTCAACACTTCCGCCCTCATTTTTACAAGCTCAGGGAACTGATAGAAGAACGCAATTTTTTTATACTTTAACTCCGATCCTTCTTTCACCTTTTTGGAATCTTGTAAAATAAACGCTGTAAACGTATCTGCAATATCTTCCGCTACATTTGTCGTTCCATACTGTGATACAAACTCATCATGCCTTTCTTTAAAAAATTCAATTTGAGTTTCTTCACTTTCTTCCACTTTCTTTTCTGTCCACTCCTGCTCAATAGGCTTCCAGAAAGAGTTATAAAATTGATTGATATAAGATTTTCCCCTCGCACATCCCTCTTGTAAGAAAAGCGTTTCACATTTATTTCGGTACGTTGTAGTATCTTTATCTTCTTCAAAATCCTTTACATAGTTTTCATCTACTGGTATTTGCTTATGCCCGAGCGTCAACACGTGAGCCGTCTCATGAATTAATGTTTTCATCACTTCATCGATATTTACCGCAGAATCAAGCGTATCTAAGCTAAGAACCCAATCTTTCGGATTCTCCATACTAGGCATAACGTGGGCAACGACACCGTCATAACCATCCGTTATTAGATCAAATTCTGTTATATTCTCGCGATATTTAGCCGGAATGAGCGTACGATACATATCCCATAAGTCTTCATGATAACCTCTATCTTGACGCTGTTGTAGCACCTCTTCTTTCGCTTCTTTATCTTCAGCAAATACTCTATTTAAACGTTTCCGTTCTATTTTTTCAAAATAAGGATCTACAATTTCATCACCATCAATATAATAAGAAGCTAAAAAGAAATAACTTTCATCATCGTCTTTCTTCTGCTCTGCCTCTTTCATATTCGCACTTTCATGCTCTTCTATATCATAATCTTCTACTGCTTCAAGCTCAGATAATCCATCTATTTTTTCATATACTTTTTGTAGTTTCTTATCTCCTATTTCCACGCATTCTTCTTCTGTTTTACAAATTTCTTTTTCTTTCACACTCTTCATAGAACTATCGCATCCTGCTAGTAAGCCGATTGCAACGATACCCCCTACTAACTTGTCATACAGTCTCTTCATACAATCCTCCATTATTCCATTCTACAAAAATATAATAATCTCTTTTTAACGAATATGCGATAATTAATTATATAAACTGTAAGGAGGTTTCACATGATTCGAGCAGTCTTATTCGACTTAGATGGAACATTGTTAGATCGGCACCAATCTCTAGAACAATTTATTCATGATCAATATAATCGTTTTTCCTCTCACTTAATGAGCATAGAAAAAACAGAGTATTGTTCTCGGTTTCTTGAACTCGATAATAATGGCTATACGTGGAAAGATAAAGTATATGCTACTCTCCTTTGCGAATACAATATTACCAATTTAACGCCAGAGCAACTGCTGCACGACTACATTACAAATTTTCAACATCATTGTATCCCTTTCCAAAACACGCATGAATTACTTCAACGTTTAACACAACAAAATATTAAAATTGGTATTATTACAAATGGCTTTACTGACTTTCAAATGAGCAATCTCCGCGCACTAAACATACATACGTATACAAATACAATTCTCGTTTCCGAAGCGGAAGGAATAAAAAAACCACATCCTGAAATTTTCGAACGAGCTTTGCAAAAGCTAGACGTTAAGGCCGCAGAGTGTCTTTACGTTGGAGATCATCCAGAAAACGATGTGCTTGGTTCTGAACGAGTAGGAATTCTTGGTGTTTGGAAGAGAGATTCGTTTTGGGGTGACTTTGAACATTCACGCACGGTGAACGATTTGTTGGAGGTGCTTTCGTTTTTAGAGGTAGAGATGAAAACAAAATAATAGTTAATAAATTATATCAGCGATTTTTACAATATATCGACTTACCGACAAAAAGTGACAATGAAAAAAAGGAGGCATTGTTCAAAACACCTCCTCTTTCTTACTTATTCATATACCGTAAACTGCGGTTTACTCGGATGATCTTTCACTATCGCATCATCTGGAAACTTTGAAACTTTTCGATATAAGGCAATGTCACCGATACAACCTGCTGTTAGTAGAATTCCTAAAAATGAGAGTGGCTCCAGATTCATAGCTAATCCTAATACAATTGGAAAAATTCCAGTTGGTAAAAACGGTAACATTAATACTTTCTTCATTTGTTTTACTGTAATCGCCTGTTTAGAATGAGCATATGCAACACCTAATTTCCAATTAACGCCCCATTTCAGCTCACTCCATGGAACGCCTCCGATGTAACGAAATCCTATTAAATGTATCGCTTCATGAATACATATGAGAACAATCATTCCAATAATCAAAAGAAACATAACGGGCAATGTAAAGTCAAATTGAACCCCGCCTGAAAGAAATATATGCAAATAACCGATTCCAAACGCCAACGCAAATATTATAAGTAATGAATAGATATTTAACTTAACCATCGAAACAGTAACAGTCGTTTCTTTACTTTTATCCATCTTCCCCCTCCTAAAATGTAAATATATCTTTACAAAATTGTATAATATACCCAAATAAATTTAAAGATATATTTACATTATTATTACACACAAAAAAAAGAAACCGGCTACTTTACTTCGTAAAACAGCCGATTTCTTCTATATGTTTCATCGTACGCGCTAATACATCGTCGCGCATTATAAAGCTAAATTTTCTATCCGTTTTAATGTTGTCAGGAATGTCTGTTAATAACACAGATCCCTTCGTTTCTTCGTAATGCGTATGTGCTTCTACCGCACTAATCGTTGCAAAATAAATGTTTTTAATGATTATTTTGTCTTTTCCAGATACTTTATATTGTCCTAAGTAAGTTAAATCAGAAACAATGCCGCCGGTTTCTTCATGAACTTCTCGAACCGCCGCTTCTTCCGGTGTTTCCCCGAGTTCCACCTTACCACCTGGAAATTCAAGACCGCGACGTAAATGATGCGTTAATAACCATTGATCCCCGTACCGGCATACAACCCAAACATGCTTTGGCTCAGGAGAAAATGGATAACGTTCAAACGATAATTGTACAGTGTTGTGGTAATAATCTTTAAATTTGTACATGCCATTACTCCCCTATTGATGGTTACAAGTTTTTCCTACCACAAATTGTAGCATATTCTCGCTTTTCTGCATAATATTATCCAATTACAATCCATTGATTATTCCCATTTGCGCGACTAATTCTTTCGTCTCATGATTTCCTAAATCGTAAATCATTTTATATGCTTTTTGTAGTTGTTCATCATATCGGTCATTATTTGAATCGTGATGATACTCAACAAATGGAACGTGAGAACGTACAAATGAACCTAAATCCTCTACATATGCTTGATCAAAGTACTCTCTTAACTCCGTAATTTCCTCATCACTTGCGGAAATCTCAAAATTATACGTATCTGCCGTCTTCACTTGTGAAATTTGACCGTTTCCTATTGATATATAATATGTTTTTTTCTGCTCCATGTAACACCCTTCTTTCATCCTTTTAATTTCTATTGTTTTCATCAATTACAAAATTATGTAAAATAAAGAAAAGGAGGGATTCCATGTTCAAAATATTAATTATCGGTATTATCATCGTCCTAGTCATACTAGTACTCTCCGTCATGACGATTAATAAAGGATACGCTTATAAACATTCTGTTGATAAGCCAGAAGATAACCCTTATACAAAAAATAATAAGGAGGACGCATAGTATGCTTCGTATACTTCGCATCGCAATCGCACTCACTGTGATAATTATGTCGGCAATTGGGCTCTATACAGGTCAAAATAACTTTCTACCACTTTCACAATTTCTATTAGGAGCTTTAATGTTTCTCATTGCAATTGAACAAATAAAGAAAAAAGATTCAGGAACAGGATTTATTTGTATTGCTGCTGGAGCTTTCAGTTGGATTGTTCTCATCAGTAGCTATATAAAATAAAAGGGGGGACATGCATGCTAAAAGGACTGCGGATTATTTTATCACTTATTGCTTTATCTATAGCAGCCTATAGTTTTATCAGCAACAACAGAGAACTTATGCCTTACATGTTCATTTTCTTAGGATTGATGGCTTTCACTATAGGACTAGAAGAAATAAAAAAAGACCGAAAATCTAGCGGCACATTTGCTTTTCTGGCTGGAGCTGGTGCTTTATTTCTTAGTTTGTCAGAACTACTCCGGTAAATCATCTATTTAAAGGAGGTCATACAATGTTAATTGGATTACGGATTTTTTTAGGACTTCTCACACTTCTCACTATATCGCTTTGCACTTATTCTCTTCTTACTGATAATTTCATATTTACCCCATACATACAATTTTCTCTCAGTTGTTCCTTTATTCTTCTAGGAATTAACGAATTGCAATCCGGACGAAAATCAATGAGTATTCCGTTTTTTTTCGTTTCTAGTCTTATATTCTTCTTTCTCATATCTAACTACTTTCGCTACATGTAGAATGAAATTCCAATCAATTTAGCATTTATAATTATTTTCTTTCTACTAAGTAAGGCTAAAATGCATATTAGACAAATACAACTCATCATCGTTTTTATTACTTTGATTTTATGTTTATACAGCACATTTACAATGAACTTTCAAATCTTTTCACCTATCATTTTGTTCCTCTTTAGTTTATATGGCATTTTAGTAGGAAGTGAGACGATTCAAAAACAGCAAAAGCAAATTAGAGTCATTAGCATCGGTTTAAGTTTTTTTATAATTGTTTTTGTTATTCCATTTATAATGTTCTTTTAAAAAAGGATTATATGTTTAAAAACATACGAGTTATACTCGCAACGATTGCCCTCATCCTCGCTATATTTTGCCTCTTTGCAAATATCTCTATACTTTTGTCATTCGTATTCATCCTTTTTGGAATTGATGAAATAAAGAAACAGGAAAAAGCATTTGTTTATTTTCTCGGTTCTGTCTTTGTTTTATATGTTGGGGTGTCTAGTATATTTTCATAAAAAAGAAGAGCATGGTTGCTCTTAATACAATAAAAAAACTGCCCTTTCACAGGCAGTTTTTCTTTTTATCCAAACACTTTCTCAAGTTCATCTTTATCTTGGCTTAACCAGAAGTTCATTAAGCGTTGTGCTCCTTCTAAGTCGTGAAGCTTCGCTTGGCCACATTGTGTTTCATTTGCAGCTGGAATTTCTGTAATTTGAACTGCATCTTTTAATGTTAGTTCTAATAAATCAATGATTTCTCGAACTGTTGGTGTTCCGCTTACTACAAGATAATATCCTGTTTGGCAGCCCATTGGTGAAATATCGATAATATCAAAATGCGGATAACGATCAATATATTTACGTAAATTAAATGCTAATAAATGTTCTAACGTATGAATAACATCTGGTTTCATTGCTTGTTTATTTGGTTGGCAAAAACGAATATCAAATTTATTTACAATACCGTCACTACCTACGTTGTGAACTCCGCAATGTCTTACATAAGGCGCCTTTACAATCGTATGATCTAATTCAAAGCTTTCTACTGATGGCATACAACATCTCTCCCGCTTTTAATTTAATTCCGTTATATCCAATATGATATAACGGAAATCGACATTAGTAAAGTATTATGTACAGTCGTGCTATAATACTTTAAGACTATGCTGAAAAGGAGACCATTATGAAACAGATTTTTATTGGGATTATACGCTTTTATCAAAAATTCATTTCACCAATGACACCACCAACGTGCCGCTTTTACCCAACTTGCTCTCATTATGGATTAGAAGCATTTCAAAAGCATGGTGCCTTGAAAGGATTTTGGCTAACTTGTAAGCGTATATTAAAATGTCACCCTTTCCACCCGGGAGGATTTGATCCTGTCCCAGATAAAAAGGATGACAAAGTAAATTCTTAATTGTCGTAACCATTCACAACTAAATCTAATTTTCCTGTGTCAGGATCTATAACAAGACCGTGAACAGGTACTTCTTCAGGAAGTAACGGATGGTTGCGAAGTATTGATACGCTATGTTCTACACTTTCTTCTACACTAGAGAACCCTTGTAAGAATCTTTCTAAATCGATTCCAGAATAACGAAGTGTATCTAATTTCTCTTCTGTGATACCGCGCTCTTTCATCTTCTCAATCGTACTGCTCGCTTGAATTTTTGCCATACCACAATCGTGGTGACCAACTACACAAACTTCATCAGCACCAAGCTCGTATACAGCAACTAAAATACTACGCATAATACTTCCAAACGGATGTGAAATAACAGCGCCTGCTACTTTAATAATTTTCACATCACCGTTGCGCATATTCATCGCTTTCGGTAATAATTCAACAAGGCGAGTATCCATACAAGAGATTATTACCATTTTTTTATTTGGGAATTTTCCCGTTTCGTACTCTTCGTATTTTTTTTCTTCAACGAATTTTTCATTGTATTGTAAAATCTCTTCTAATGACTTCATAGTAAAGGACCCTCTTTTCTCTCATTTACATTACTTATATAGTGTACCAAAATATGAAAAACACAAAAAGTATATTGTATTATTATAAAAGCAATATATTTTCAGATAACCGACATAATTCTTTCAAAATATACACACAGCTTTGTAACATGTATCACATACTCCACTCCTATTTTCACTATAAACTAATTGTAGATAATGTAAAAAAGGAGTGAGTATTTATTATGTCCGACGTTCTGTTACTGAGTCGTTTTCAATTTGCAATTACTATTTTTTATCACTTTTTATTTGTACCTTTGACAATCGGACTTGTTATTTTGGTAGCATGTATGGAAACTCAATACGCCCGCACATTGAATCCAACATACCGCAAAATGGCAGATTTCTGGGGTAAATTATTTACAATTAACTTCGTAATGGGGATTATAACCGGGATTACGATGGAATTCCAATTTGGAACAAACTGGTCTGAGTACTCCAAATATATGGGAGATATTTTCGGATCACCTCTCGCAATCGAAGCACTCGTTGCATTCTTCTTAGAATCTACTTTCATGGGAATATGGTTATTCGGTAAAGACAAAATTTCACCAAAATTCCGTGCCTTCTGTATGTGGATGGTTGCACTTGGAACAAATATTTCCGCCCTTTGGATTATTACAGCAAACGGTTTTATGCAAAACCCAGTTGGCTACGTCGTACGTAACGGCCGCGCTGAATTAAATGATTTCTGGGCACTTGTTACAAATCCATACGCTTGGAACATGTTCTTCCATACTGTAATTGGTTGTTATATCGTTGGTGCTTTCTTCGTTATGGCAATTAGTGCCTATCATTTATTACGCAAAAATGAAGTGGAATTCTTCAAAAAATCATTTAAGTTTGGTTTAATGTTAGGCTTATTCGCCGCAACTGTTACGCCGTTTATGGGACATCAATCTGGCGTATCAGCAGCTAAATATCAACCAGCTAAAGGTGCTGCGATGGAAGCAGTTTGGGAAACTGGAAAAGGACAAGGCTTCTCAATTGTTCAAATTCCTGATGTGAAAAACGAAAAGAACTTTGAATTCCTTACAATTCCGAAACTAGGAAGTTTCTTCTACACAAATTCATTTGATGGAGAAATTGTTGGTTTAAAAGATATTCCGAAAGAAGATCGTCCAAACGTTAACCTCGTGTACTATAGCTTCCGCTTAATGGTTGCACTTGGTATGTTCTTTATGGCTTTAACTTGGTATGGCTTCTATTTAAACCGAAAAGGAAAACTAGAAAACTCAAAACGTTATTTAAAAATTACAATGTGGTCTGTTTTACTACCATATATCGCAATTAACGCTGGTTGGATCGTTGCCGAAGTAGGTCGTCAACCATGGACAGTTTATAAATTAATGCGTACAGCAGAATCTGTATCACCTATATCTGTTCCACAAATTTGGTTCTCATTAATTAGTTTAATCTTGTTCTACACTTTACTTTTAATCGCAGACGTATACTTAATGCTGAAGTTCGCGAAAAAGGGACCAGCAGCATTAGAAGAGCCTGCTACTAAGGGGGATGCAGCTCATGTCTCATGATACGCTTGCAATCATCTGGTTTGGTTTATGGGGCGTAATTTGGACAGTTTACTTCATTCTTGATGGGTATGCACTTGGTAACGGAATGATTTTTCCTTTCGTTGCGAAAGACCGACAAGAACGAAATCAATTACAAGAAGCAATTGGCCCGTTCTGGGGTGGTAATGAAGTATGGTTAATTACAGCTGGTGGCGCAACATTTGCTGCCTTCCCAATCACATATGCAAATATGTTTAGTTACCTATACACACCACTATTTTTAGTATTACTTGCACTGTTTGCTCGTGCTGCTGGACTTGAATTTATGCATAAAGACGATTCACCAATTTGGCAAAAAACTTGTAAATGGGCATTTACAATTGGTAGTTTCCTAATCGCCTTCTTATTCGGGGTTACGTTCGCTAACCTTTATTACGGACTACAAATCGGAAAAAATGGCTATGAAGGAAATTTACTTAGCTTACTAAACCATTACGGTATTTTGGGAGGTCTGTTCTTCACTGCTATATTCGTCGTATCTGGTGCCCTTTGGGTTATGATTAAAACGACTGGTGAAGTATCTGATCGAGCTTATAAAATCGCAAGACCATTTTCAATGGCAGCTGCTATCATTTTAGCTATCTTCTACGTAGCAACTGCAAATCGTACAAACTTATTCCAAAACTTTACGGAATATCCGGTACTATTCATCCTTCCAGTACTCGCAATGTTAATGAGTGTACTCGCACTTATTATGGTGTATAAACACAAAATCGGCCTTGCATTTACATTCGTTTGCTTAACAATCGCAATGTTTATGACAACTGGCTTTGCAGGTATGTTCCCAAGAATGTTACCATCTCGTATTAACGACGCATATAGTACAACGTTATACAACGCAGCTGGTAGTCAATTAAACTTAAAAATTATGTTCTTCGTTGCAATGGTTATGGTACCAATTGTTATTGGATATCAACTTTGGAGCTACAGTATCTTTAAAAATAAAATTCATAAAGACTCTGCTAAAGGATATCACTAAAATACAAAAAGACACTTCGTTTGAAGTGTCTTTTTTGTACGTATGATTTTCGATAAGATGTTATATTTCCAATCTAACAACTATAATACAGAAGAATCATTAACAGCTCACAGTTAAATTGTATCACAAGACAAACACGTTACTTTATGCAACTTTGCATATAAAATTATAACGTAGATTGGATTACTTGATCATACACATCGTTATCCCTTACATCCGCTGTACTAATACCACTAAACGTCCTCACATTAAATCCTGTATTCGATGATCCCGATCCATTATAAGCTTTCGTTTTTTCAATCGGCTGCACGTTATATTTATCCCCTAAATTAATCGTTCCATTACAGTTTTCAATAATAACCCCTTCCACAACTGACGGCATTTTGTCACCTACTTTCATCTCCTTACTTTCATTTTATGAAAAGCGCCTAAAAAAATAGCATGTTTCAATAAGAAAAAGCACTCAGATTGAGTGCTTTTTCTTATTTACCGCTCTTCTCTCTCTCACAAGCAATCCCATCGCCATCACGATCTAAATGCTTTCCGTAGTACGGACTATCTCTTGTAATATCATAAAATCCAGCATCGTTTGCTTCTTTACAATTAGCAAAGCGCTTTGGCTCTTGATTTGCGCCTGGTCTTTCCTCATATGGTAATGTCGCATTATATAAGAACTGTACATATTGTTCACGAGTTACATTCATCTTAGGTGAAAACATATTATTGCCTGTTCCAGCAGCAATTTTATTAGATTGTACAGCGCTAATCGCTTTATTCGACCATGATTTTCTATCTACATCTACAAATGTATGCTCTGATTTTGCCACTAATTTATATGCATTTGTTAATACTTGAGCCATTTCTTCACGAGTCAAAGAAGCTTTTGGTCTAAAGTTTCCTTTTTCATCCCCTGCAAAAATCCCCATTTCTGTTAATGCTAAAATTTCCTTTTTAAAATTTGTTGAATGATCATTAATATCATTATACGGATTATTGTAATTCTCTTTCGATTCCGGCTTTAGCTGAAGATACATAAGTCTAGCAACTTGCTCACGAGTCACATCATCACCAAACCCAAAAATTCCGTTTCCGTACCCACTAACAATATTCTTACTTGTTAAATCTAAAATTGCTTTATAAGACCAATGCCCTGTTGGAACATCTTTGAAGATAATACTTGCTTGTGCCGTTCCAATAGATGTAAATGCAGTTGTTACGACAATCGCACCTGTTAAAAATATTTTCTTTAAATTCATTCTAAGGTCCCCTTTTCTATTCATAATAACCATTTAACATAATAACAAATTATAAGAATATAATTTGTCATATCATGTCGAACACAAAAAAGAATCCAGCAGGATTCTTTTTTGCTAAGCATGAATGGCAATTTTGGAGACAGTTGACTTCTTCAAAAATTTATTAGGGGTAATATTTTGAAAAAGAAAGCCTTTCATATGTAGGTTAACACCACTGGAATATATAGTAAATTGATAATATTTATACGGAAGATTGCTAATGTTTAGTATAGATACTTTCCACTATATCAACAGTGAAAAGTATCTACATGAAACAACAAAAAGGCGCCTTCAAAGAAGGTACCTCTCATAAACAGACGCTATAAAACAGAATTATTTATTGTTATACGATTGTTAGATACAAAAAGTAGAGGGAAATGTTTGTAAGAAATTCTGCTTTATATAGTCTGCCTGCCACTTATATTTTAATCCTCTCCACTTGAAAATAAATATAATATGCATAATTACATACAAAAAAGAAAAGACACTCCATAGAGTGCCTCTTCAACCATTTTACTTTTAATATATCGCTTTGAATATATTTTACCATATTTAACTATATCAGTTGTTGAGAAAATTCAAAATCGTTATTTTTTTATCAACATCTTCAAAATCATGTAATATTAAGGATGCAATAAAACATTATAAAAATTGAGGTGTACAACATTTATGTATTTCGGAATCATTCCTCTTATATTGTTTATTATTTTTCTTATCTCTTACTTAAAAGATCCACGAAAAATAATAAATGGCTTTTTATTTAATGCCTTTTTCTGTTCATTTCTATTATTTTGTGCAATCGTCTCATTTGCATCTGGTAATAACGCCTTACATTTTATCGTTATTATTCCTATGATAGCACTAATTTTAATGATACCTTTTGCTATAGTCGCTTTAATGTTTGGACTATTTCTTAATGCGAGAATCTTGATGAGGCGTGAAGGAAGACGCTTTACAAACTCTTTAACTTTACTTGCTGCTTTAGGAATTTTATTCTGTATGCTAATCCTTATCATAAATCCAGCAAGTTTATTCTCTACACATTTTCAATTTATTTTTGCTGCCATTTCTCTTATAACTATGTATTTCTTTATACATTTATCTAACTTCTTAAGTGCTTATTTTTTATATCAATTCAACAGACCAAGGCGTAACCAAGATTTCATCATCGTTCTTGGTAGCGGCTTAATTAATGATAAAGTACCGCCTTTACTTGCAAGTCGTATTAATAAAGCAATCGACTTTTATTGGAAACAAGCAGCTGTTACTACACCGCCGACAATTATTTTCTCTGGTGGACAAGGTCCAGATGAGGGCCTTCCTGAAGCAGAAGCGATGCAAAGTTATGCGGTTGAAAAAGGAATTCCTCTTGAACACACAGTGCAAGAAAATCGCTCTGTAAACACATATCAAAATATGTCGTTCTCTAAAGAAATTATGAATTCTTTAAAACCAGAAGGTAAGTATAGAAGCATCTTTACAACGAACAACTTCCATCTTTTCCGCGCTGGTATATATGCAAGACAAGCTGGTCTTAATAGCCAAGGAATTGGATCAAAAACAGCATTTTATTACTGGCCTAACGCAATGATTCGTGAATATGTCGCAATTGTCGTTATGGGACGTAAGCGCCATATGAAAATATGTGGAACTATTTTAGGCTTTGCTGTATTCCTAACAGTCCTTAGTTTTATTCTTTCTTAACATTCTCCCATCCTTCCATAAGGATGGGATTTCTTATACTCATTTCAAAAATATTTTAAAGATAATATGGTGATAATATTCCCTGCATACATCCATTAAAGGAGAATTTTTTCAGATTAAATGTTAAAATGGAAGTTAGGTGTGAATTACGTAACAAATAAGAAACTAGTTTGAAACGAGGAAATTACATGGAGAAAATTATCAAAAACAAGCCCAATAAGCTAAAAATTGCTTCAAAAGCTTTGATGATTATTATTGGGGCATTTATCACAGCGTACGGATTAGAAGCAGTATTAATTCCAAATAACGTATCAGACGGTGGTGTGACTGGTTTAAGTATCGTTAGTTCAAGATTATTTGGATTGCCATTAGGAGCTCTAATCGCAGTTATTAACATTCCTTTCGTTTGGTTAGGATATAAGCAAATCGGTAAAAGCTTTGCGATTTATTCCATTATCGGGATTGCTTCATTAGCAATAGGTACCGTTGTCATGCACGGAATACCAGCTATTATTGAAGGCGATACATTATTAGTTACAGTTGTTGGTGGTATTATTATCGGGTTTGGTATGGGACTAGCATTACGTAACGGTGGGGCATTAGATGGAATCGATATGCTAGCTGTATTGCTTTCTCGTAAGTTACCATTTGGAACGAGTGACCTTATTTTATTCTTAAACATGTTCGTATTTATTTTCGTATCAACAGTATTCGGCCTTCAAGGAGCTATCCTTTCGGCAATTGCTTACTTTATTGCTTCGAAAGTGATTCATATCGTTGAAGTTGGTTTAAGTGGTTCGAAAGCATTTAAAATCATTACAAAAGAGCCTGAATTAATGGTAGAAACAATTCGCGATCGTTTAGGCCGAAGTGCAACATATAACGAAGTATACGGTGGTTATTCAAGAGAGAAATTTAAAGAAATTTCTTGTGTAATTAATCGTTTAGAAGAAAGTAAAATGAAAGAACTTATTAATGAAATCGATCCAAATGCCTTTATTACAGTTTATGATGTAGCAGAAGTAAAAGGCGGTAACTTTAAGAAACGTGATATTCATTAATCATTATAAAAAAAGAGGGTGCGCCAACAATTTGGCACACCCTCTTTTTATTATTACGTTGCGGTCGTTGTCAGTTTCTGTCGGTAAATCGATATATTTCAGTAATCGCCGATATAATTTCACTTCCCCCATCTTCCTCCTCTTTTAATCCACTCTACGTATTTTTGAAAGGCGGGCACTTCATGTTGAAAACGAAGCGGAATATATAGAAAGAGAGTACATGTACATAGTATCCATAGAATACCTACTACAAAATGAAATTTCATCGTTGCGCTAATAAATAAACTGAGAAATAAGACGAGGAACATAATTAAACTAAACCTTTTATATATAGTCATAATAATCTCCTCCTTATAACTCAATTGTACCAGCTACAAGGAATTAATTTCCATAATAAAAAAAAGACCGAAAAGCAAATTCTACTTTTCGGTCTCTATCACTACCTTCTTTTCGTAATCTTTCCTGAACCACCAACCCTCGTTTTTGGGGGAGATGTATTCTTTGGCGGCGTTTTAATAGATGATTTCGGCTTCACATCTGAGCCGCTCGAGCCACCTGGTGTTTTCGTAATTTTCCCTTTGCTTCCGGTAGAAGGTGGAGGCGTCGTATTACTTCCTTTTTCCGTAATACTTCCCTTATCACCTACTGATGATTTCGGATCTACATTATCTCCTCGCTTAATGATAGATCCTTTCCCTTCCTTCGTAATTGGAGGCGGGGTTTTCTTTTCTTCTTTCGTAGGTGGTCTTTCCGGGATAACCGGTTTATGATTTTGTCTATCATTATATCCGCGATAATCACCGGATGATGATTTCCGTGAACCGAATATATCGTTTAATATACTCCCCATAATATATCCTTGCAGGAAGGATGGTTGGTAATTTTGACGGACGAATTCTTCATTACTTATTTCAATTAACGTATCAGATGGTTTCTCTTTATCCTTTTGAAGATTATACATTTTATCAGAATAAACGAGGAACATTTGATTTTCGTCTTCTTTAGATGCTTGCTTCGGTTTCCTTTCGGCTATAAGCTCCTTTGCGACTTCAGGAACTGACCGATTGGCGGCCCTATACACGTAAGATTCTTGTTTACCTTCTTTTGCGACAGACTCAAGCGGATAACGGTCTTGAATTGACTTCGCTTGACCACTTTGACAGCCTGATAAAGCATAACCAGCAATAACAAGTAATGTAACGATAGCAAGTATAGGGATTACGAACGATTTAATCATGGTAAACAATCGGTTTGACATGATTACGCCCCCCTTATGTTGCTCTTATAATTTGTACATCAGCAGGAATAATTGTTTCTCCCTCATACATCATTGTGCGACCATTCTGCCATTCAATACGTAATAATTTTCGGTTATCAGATTGGAATTCCCATACGTGCTGTTCTTCTGAAGCAGCGAATGGTGTTTTCCCCATGACAACAACACGTCCGTTATATTGCTCTTCCATATGGTACTCTGCATCATCCATTTCAATTGTCGTCGGAATTTCATCAATTGAATCTAAACGACCATCAATCGGTGTATATAATTTGTAATACGTATTTTCACGGTCTTCAATTTTTAAATAACGAATATCTTTCCCATCCTGTAGCGTTAAAACAATTTCTTTACGAGAATGCATACTCGTTTTCCCAGTTAATTCGTACATGACTAATGAAACCTCAATCATATCGCCAGGAGCTAACGTTAACAAACTTTTCTCTGGTTTCGGCGGCTCTGGGCTCTTCATTATATTTTTAATTCGTTTAAATAAACTCATGATTTACCCCTCCTTCTCTCTTTATAAACAAGCACCTAAAATAAGTGCACCAACGATATGTAATGATCCGGCCAACATCGCGTGTGCAACACTGCCTTCTTTCGTACCTTCTTCTAAATCTAAACCAGCCATTTTCTTTAACACGAATTCGATAAACATTTCTACTACTAACAAAATAACGAAAGAAACTGCTGATGCAAGTAGCGCTTGCCATAAATCATTTGCTTTCGTAATCGACTGAGATAAAATGTACCCTTGCGCGAATAATTTCATGACGAAACGAGTTGTTACAGCTGTATTCCCATTCTTTATTTCTTTTAAATCATTGTATTTAGTAAAAATTGAATCAATCCACATAATTGCAAATAAAAGTACTGCACTCGCTCCAGTCCATACAAGCATGGCTAACACATTTGTCCATGTCATTGCAAAACCTCCTCTAAAAAATAATAGAAAACCGACATGAATTCTCTTCAGACATGTCGGTTTCTTTGTCTATTCTATATTATTTCTCATACTGCTTCATAATACGAGCTAATTCATCGTCAACAACAGAATTTTTGTTTAAGCTTGCGAATTCATCATCTAATGACTTTTCTTTTTTATACACTTCGCCGCTTGCTTCTGCTTCAGCCTCTAATTGAAGAGCTTTCTCTTCCATACGGCTTAAACCAGCTTTTGCTGAGTTTGAATCAAATCCAGACATCGCCTGATTAATATTCTTTTGTGCTTTCGCCGCATTTACACGTGCTACAAGTGTTTCACGTTTATTTTTCAGCTCTGTTAATTGCTTACGCATTTCTTCTAACTTCAGACGAAGATTATCAGCAGCAGCTTTGTTTTGCTCATAGCTTGCTTTATACTCATTCATCTTTTGCTCTGCATTTTGTTTTTCTTCAAGAGCACGACGCGCAAGGTCAAGATTGCTTGCTTGAACAGCCATATGAGCTTGCTCTTCACGTTTTTTCACAAGTGCTTCTTGCTCTTCAAATAATATTTTGAATTTCTTCTCAAGCGCGATTTGAGCTGCTACACTTTTCTCAGCTTCTTGTACATCTGCTTGCATATCGCGTAAATATTGATCCGTCATCTTAACTGGATCTTCCGCTTTCTCAATTAATGAATACACATTCGACATTGTTAAATCTCTTAATCGTTTAAATACAGACATTCAAATTCCTCCTATGATATACCTCATATTTCAAATTCACTACTTGGAAAACTGAAAAATCTTCCTTTACAGTAAAGAATATTCATTTTTACAACCTATGTGTTTATTATAACAAAACTAAGATATCCTTACATGTTATTTCCAAAATACAGCCAATATAATATGACATTCCATATAAAACATTGTATTCCTAATATATTCTCATTCATTCTCTTTAGAATTGACTTATTTTTATGCACTTTCACTAAATTACATTATTGTAATGTTACTGTAAGTTAACTCGATAGTTACGTTTCCATATTTCTTATACACTAATACCAGAAGCAACAAACAAGCTTCTCATCATTTCAAAACTAATACAAAAAATGTATTTACTATAAAACATATAGAAGGAGAAATCATCATGAAAAAATTAGTAGGAATCGGATTAGCAGCAGCAATTTCACTTGGAGCGTTATCAGGTTGTTCTTTATTAGGAGAGAAAGCGAACGGCTTTGTACTGTATGGCTCAGAAGAGCAAGTTCAGCAAATTACAGATAAAAACAAAAAAGAAGTGAAAGAAAAAGACTTCTATAAAATGAAAATGACAACATTAGATGGTAAAAAAATTCTTGTCATGGATAAGAAAACTGGTGAAGAACTGGTGAAGAAAGAGTTACTGAGCAAAGTTTCTAAAAAAGACGACACAAAACCACTTGATAAATTACCAACTGTGACAACAGAACAAGGTATATTATTTGCAAAAGAAAAAGTAGAAAATGCTACACTTGATGGGGCTAAATTAAAATACGAAGGCAACACAATTATCGGAAGTGGCCGTGCATATGCCGACATGTTCGCGATTGTTGATGATGCAACTTACGGAAATGTAAAAGGTGAAGAGAAATCTGTTGGGGTATTAAAATTTGATAAAGATCCTAGTAAAGAATTCCCTGGTTACAACGGCGTAGAAGCTTCTCAACTTGTAAAAATTAAAAAGTAAAACAAAAAAAGCTTTGCGAAATTCGCAAAGCTTTTTTCTATTTATGAGCAACTTGCTCCATATCAGGACTACAAGTTTGCGATTGACATGACTTATTTAAAGAACATGCTGCGCATTTTCCCTTTTTACTTCTCTTTACAAAATTAACTAACGTGTATGCTGCATAACCAAAAATGATAGCTCCAATTATAATATTGACCATCATCACAATACATCTCCTTCTAGAATCCGAGTAGGGATCCAACTTGGTATATAATGAGCGTTAATACATAAGCAACAACAAGTGGATACACGACAGAGAAAATCGTCCACTTCGCTGAACCTGTTTCACGTTTAATAACGGCTACTGTCGCTAAACACGGAACATATAATAAAACAAAGAACATAAATGCGTACGCTGATAGCGCCGTATAATGTGCTCCCATTACATTTCCTAGCACATCTTCTTTCACCGCATAAATAATTGCCATTGTAGAAACGACAACTTCTTTCGCTAAAAATCCTGTTAACAGGGATGCCCCAGCTTGCCACGTTCCAAAGCCGAGCGGTGCAAATAGTGGTGCGATAAATCCACCAATCATCGCTAAGAAGCTGTCTCCCATATCAACACCAAATCCTGATGGACCTGCATAATTTAATAGCCAAATGACAACAGAACCACCGAAGATAAATGTACCTGCTTTACGAACAAACCCTTTCCCTTTCTCCCACGTGCTTAGCCATAACGTTTTCACTTGTGGCACGCGGTAAGGAGGTAGTTCAATAACGAAAATAGATTTTTCTGCTTTTAAAATTGTAAGAGACATAATTTTTGTAACAAGTAACGCAAGAACAATACCTGCAACATATAAAGAAAATACAACAGTTGCCTGACTATTAGGGAAGAATACTCCCGCAAACAGTGCATATACCGGTAAACGTGCCGAACAAGACATAAACGGTGTTACAAGAACTGTAAGTAAACGTTCTTTTTCTTGTTCAATCGTTCTCGCTGCCATAATACCTGGAACATTACATCCAAAACCGATAATCATCGGAATGAATGCTTTTCCGTTTAAACCGAAGAACTCCATAATTCGATCCATAACAACTGCAATTCGCGCCATATATCCTGAGTCTTCTAGTAATGAAATGAAAAAGAATAGTGCAAAGATTTGTGGCACGAATACTAATACAGCACCAACACCAGCAATAATCCCTTCTGTAACGAGTGCTTGAATAAAATCAGAAGCACCAACACTTGTAAGTCCAGCCGTTACCCAATCCGTAAGCTGTCCACCAAAAAAGCCATCTAGCATATCCGATAAAGGTGTACCAATCCACGTAAACGTAACCTGAAAAATAAAAAACATAACTGCTAAAAAGATTGGAAGTCCTAAAATTTTATGCGTAATTAGTCTATCAATTTTTTCCGAAAAAGGAATTTTTCCTTCTTTCTCATGCTTCATAACATTTGTTTTTAACTTTTCAATATACGCTTCACGAGTTTTGTAAATGTGCTCCTCTAACGTACAATCAAGTTTTCCTTCTAAGCGAGATCGAATGGCTATGAGTTCCTTATAAATTGGTAGTGCTTTCATTTCTTTTTCTACTACTTCGTTATTGCTTAAAAATTGAAGGGCTAACCATCTTGGATGCCTATAATTCGCTGTCTCTAAAAGAGCTATAACCTCTCCAATTCCTTCATCCATTTGTACACCATATGAAATAATGAATGGTTTTTTCTCTTTTTTGTCATTTTCTTTAAGAGTCGCAAGCAGTTCTTCACAGCCTTTTCCGCTTCTTGCAACGACAGGAACAACTGTTACACCTAATAATTCTGATAACCGTTTTACATCAATTACAATTCCTCTTTGCTTCGCCACATCAACCATATTTAAACCAACTGAAACTGGTTTACCAAATTCAAGCAATTGTAATGTTAAATGCATATTCCGCTCGAATTGCGAAGAATCCACTATATTTAACATATGATGAAATTCGTCTGTTAGTAGAAAATTCGTAACGACACCTTCATCACGTGAAACTGGATTTAAATCATAAACGCCTGGTAAATCAATTAATGTTCCTTGCTTATCTTTTAATTTACCAACCTTCTTTTCTACTGTTACACCGCTCCAGTTTCCTACATACTCATAAGAACCAGTAAGTGCATTAAATAATGATGTCTTCCCTGTATTTGGATTCCCTAGCAAAGCAACCTTATTCACGCTAATTCCACCTTTATCATTTTCGCGTCACAATGACGAATACTAATTAACTGTCCACGACACTCCAATGTACAAGGACCTTTGAACATCGCTTTCTGCTTCATACGAAGTTCGCTTCCTTCAGAAAGACCAAAAGCAGCCAATCTTCTCTTTAGTAAATGATCTAAAGACTGAATACTTTTCACTAACACTTTCTCACCTATTTTAATATCTACTAAACTCATAACCTTCCCCCTCAGAAGAGAATGATAATTATTTTCAGAAAAATTATATCACACTCTATTTCACTTGGACTATATCTTTTTGCTTCATATTTATTAACATTTCAATACAATTATATTTCAATAATTGTCATAACAGATTCGTTTGCCATTCTCATCCATTTCGCTTACAATAAACAATAGCAAATAAAGAATCTCGTTATCACAGGGGGAGCCATGCCGCTGAGAGGGAACACTTCGTTCCGACCCTTCGAACCTGTTAGTTAATGCTAACGCAGGGATTGTGCAAACGTCCGAAATACATACCTCTTTTTTATTTACGTATTTCGTATCCTCCTATGATAATGTTCTTTTTTGTACAACTTGGATTTAGGGGGAAACAACATGCGTAACACCAATTTACAAGCGATGATCGAATCTGCTATTCTTGCAGCCTTCGCCCTGGTCATCGACATTTTTCCATTATTATCAATCAAACTTTCAACAGGCGGTTCCATTTCATTTGCTATGATTCCTATTTTTATTATCGCATACCGCTGGGGCTTCAAAATGGCTTTCTTAGGAGGCTTAATTTGGGGATTACTACAAATTGTCGTAGGCGATGCCATTATCGTCACACCAATTCAAGTACTCATTGAATACTTCGTTGCTTTCGCATTCATTGGATTTGCCGGTTTATTCTATCGCCCAATTCAAAAAGCACTTTTAGCACCCAATGAAAATAGCGAAGAACAATCCAGTTTAAGTAGCCGTAAAGACAAACCTTCATCAAAGCAAAACAAAGGAAAAAAAGTTATTGGTTACATTATTGTTGCTACATTTATTGGTAGCTTTGCTCGCTATTTCTGTCACTTTATCGCCGGTATTATTTTCTGGGGACAATATGCACCGAAAGGTCAATCAGCAGTTCTATATTCTTTAATATTTAACGGTAGCACAATGATTGGTTCCTATATTCTATGTACCGTTTTACTTATATTTTTATTTATCACTTCACCACGTTTATTCAAAAGCGTGAATGCATATCAAATGAATTCACAAAAAAAGGGTGCTTAACTAGCGCCCTTTTTTTATATCAAAATTCTCAATGAGTAATATCAATAATAAATACAATAAATGCACAAAGAAAAATAAATACCATCATACCTAGTAAATTGCTATTCACGGCTAATCTACTCCTTACATAACCTCATTTTCTAAACAAATTATATCGCTTAAAAATAAAGATTAGGTAAAGATAATATGAAAATAACTTAAAAAAAGCGCAGCACATATCATCTACGCTTTTTTCGGTAAATAGAAGTAAAATAACACACCATCTTCCGTATTCTTTACCCCATATTCAGCATCGTGCAGTTCTAAAATATTTTTAGAAATCGCAAGTCCAAGTCCTGTTCCACCTTGTGAACGATGACGAGCTGCATCCACGCGATAAAAACGATCCCAAATTTTATCTAATTGCTCTTCTTCAATGTGAGTACCTTTATTTTCAATACATACTTTTATACGATCTTTTTCATCTATTGTAGAAATAATAATATCCTCTTTATTTGGTGTATAACGTATCGCATTCGTAATGAAGTTCACAATGACTTGTTCAATCCGGCCTTGATTTGCGACCACTTCAAATGAACCTATATTTTTATGAACACGAAGTTCTTTTTTCTCTATTTCCAAAGAAAGGTGTTCACATATATCTTCAATTACTGTATCAATATAAAATGCATCCATTTTCATTTTATATGTGCCTGACTCAAATTTAGCTAACTCAAGCATATCTAAAATTAACGTATCCATTTTATCTACTTCTCGTTCCATCGCTTGAAAATAATAATCTTTTTTATGCTCAGCTACCCCGTCTTTTAAAATAGAAATGCAGCTTTTCATAATACTTAACGGTGTTTTTAATTCATGTGAAACACCAGAAATGAATTCTTTCCGCGTATTTTCTAATTTTCTTTCCTTCTCAATATCTTGTTCTAGCTGCCCAATATGCGAATGGAGTTTATTGGATAATACATTAATATTTTTCGATAAATCACCAATTTCATCTTTTGAAGTAATCGGTATTTGTTCTGTAAAATCTAAATGCGCTATTTTCTTCGTTGTATCGTTTATTTTTAATAACGGTTTTGCAATTTGTTTTGAATAATAAAACGAAGCTAAAAAAATAAGAACGACTACAAATGCAATGATGTAAATGTAGTAATCTTGCACCATTTGTACAGCTTCATCTACAGGCTGTAAAGAAGCCATCGCATATATATAAGTTACTGATCCATCTTTTTCTTTTGTTGGCTTGATTAATAATTTATATTTAATATCATTTTTTTCATAGTCCATTGTTTGTATTGCATATTGTATGTGCTTGCTCTCTTTTAATAATAAATTAGTTTGAAATTCTTTTATGTTATCTAAGAAGATGCTATTTTTATAAATTGGATTTATAGGACCTGTTACATCAGGAAACTGAACTTTCGTAACACGCCCACTTATGTAAGCATCTAATTCTTGAGCAGATTCTCCCTGGACGGCCGGCCTCTTTTCCTTACCAACTTGCTCCCCAGCCGCTCTCTTTTTCTCCTCATCTAATTTCATTTTCTCCTTAAATGCTTTTTCTAACGGTTTATTAGATCCGCTTAAATTCTGCTTAGCTAAAGAAAATGAGAACGGAATAAAACTATCTTCTTTTCTCACTCCAGAAAAATAAATTTCTTGTCCTAAAAACTGCTCTGATGGTTTATTATCAATCTCCTCTATATTGACGAGATTGTATAGGGGGATTTTGAATAGTTGTTGTCCAAAGCTCTTTTGTTGCCAACGATTTATCGTTACCTCAAAATAAAAATCATCTGCATGCTTTAAATTCCCATTCTGATCCAATGTCGTAATCCACGTATTATTTTCTCTTAAAAAGTCTTGCTCCAGCTTCTGAATTCCTTCTGCACTTCCCGCATAGTTCAAATAATTCTTTTCGAAGGAATTTAAATTCACTTTAATATCTTCCACTTTTCGATTCGCATAATATTGTTTAAAAAATATCGTTTGTCCAATAAATATCGTCGCTAAAATTAACATACATAATGCTGTTGTGAGGGTAAATAGTTTTAGTACAATCCCTTTTCTCATACATTTCCCTCAAATTTATAACCTGTTCGTACTACAGTTGTAATGTACTTTGCTTTCTCTCCTAATTTATTTCTTAAATTACGAATATGACTATTAACCGTTCGATCGTCACCAGCAAATTCATATCCCCAAATTCTTGAGATGAGTTGCTCTCGTGTTAAAACAATCCCTTGATTTTTCATAAAATACGCTAATATTTCAAATTCTGTATGTGTTAAATTAATGTCTGTTCTATCTACCGTAACAGTACGCGACGGAAAATGAACGTGAATACCGTGGATTGATAATGTATCATCTTCATTCTCTAAAAGTTGCTTTGTCACTTTTCTACTTTCTAACAATCTTTTCGCTCTTGCTAATAAAATTGGAGGACTGTATGGCTTTGTCACATAGTCATCCGCTCCAAGTTCAAATCCAAGTAACGTATCATCTTCATCTACACGTGCCGTCAGCATAATAATAGGAACCTCAGATGTTTTACGGATTCTTCGGCAAACGGACCACCCATCAAGTTCCGGCAACATAATATCTAAAATAACTAAATCAACCTCTTCTTCCTCAAATACAACTAAAGCTTCTTTCCCGTCTCTCGCTTCAAACACTATATATTGCTCACTTAAAAAATAATCTTTTAATATTTCACGTAATATATCTTCATCTTCCACAATTAAAATATTTATTGCCATAACTTATATATCCCCTCCTACTTTCAAAAACTATCACTTCATTTTGAATAACTAGCAGTTAACTTCGCCTCGATAATATATCTATCCGGTGCATCCCCTATATAATCAAATGGATAGCAAGTCGTCAGTGTTAATATTGGTTCTTCTTTTTTTATAATAACAGTCCGATCATCCGCATGGGTAATCCATATCTTTTGAATTTCATATGTGTAAGTTTTATTATCATACTCTAAAACAAGAGTATCTTTTTCATTTAACTCTCCTAAATCTGTAAATACAGTATCCCGGTGCCCACTTAGTACAGTATGCCCCCCTCCAGATGGCGTTGTCGTTAAATCACTAACGAACATACCAACTCCCTTTTTCAGCGTTGCATCATTTGCTCCCCAATATATAGAAAACTTCTTTTTTATTTTCGGTATATTTAACATTGCTATCTTTTCTCCTTCTTTATGCTCTGTTTGAGAAGAAGGCACTTGAGAAGTTACGGGGGTCTCATGTGAAAGTTGATTATGTTGTATATTGGTAAGGCTCTTTATTTCTTCTTTCGTTAATTGTTGAGCAGAGCTTTTTCCTTTATACCATTCCATAGCGTAATATGATCCCATGAATAGCCCGACGGCCATCAATATGATTCCGATATAATTAAGTAATTTCACATTTCATCCCTCCATGACAAAAATGGTAGGAATAACCTACCATTTTTAATATATGAAATTATCCCACTCTTTATAGGACAATATTTTATTTACGCCTTAATTTTATTACGACGATTCAAACCAAATAATGTACCTATTGCTACAAGACATGCGCTTAATCCCATCATTGCTACATTATTTGATGCTGTATTTGGTAATTTTTCCCCTTGTACAACTGGCTTCGCTACTTCTTTTTTTGCCGCATCATTTTTTGGTTGTACTTGTGCTTCTTCTTTTTTCCTTACTTCATTCTTTTGTTGCTCTTTTATCGCTGCTTCTTTTTTAGCCATATCACTTTTTTCTTGTACTTGCGCCGCTTGCTTTTTCTCTTCTTCACTTTTTTGCTGTTCCTTAATCGCTGCTTCTTTTTTCGCTTTATCTTGTTGCAGTTGCGCTGATTCTTCCTTTGTTACTGTTCCAGTATCCGCGCTTGCTACTGAAGAATATCCTACTGTTAAAAGTGCCATTGCACAGATTGGTAATAGTTTCTTTTTCATTTTATATCTCTCCTTTTATACGTTTTACATCACTTCGCATCGGATGTATCACTAGAATAAACAAGAGATATAAATATAAGATGCAGATGAAATATATTTCATTTAAAGATTTCATTGTAAAAAAATAAAAAAACATCGCAATATATACGATGTTTTTTCGGGTGTGTGTCTCAATATTTACATGTTACTTTCGCGTGATTTAGAAGTAGAACGGGCCGGAGCGATAACTAATTGTCTCGGCTCAGTTTTCTTTAAGTGATTTTTGACGTTACACTTACGACGTTGAACAACCCACGCTTTAATAGGGTTTGTCAAAATAATCTTTTGCTCTTCGTTAGGGGTCTCTTCTTCAAACCTACAACTTTCGCTCCATTTCTTCCATTTCATTGTAAATTTAGAAGAAGAATGATCGTCTTCTCGATCAAACAAGTGCAAAAAATCCATTTCGCCAGCTAGCATTACGGTGTTGCTAGTTGCTAAAAAAGAAAAGGTTGTCCAACGTTTCTCCATGCCCTCCTACTCCTTTTTCACATATAGAGTGCCTAAAACTTAATTTACCTAAAATATGCTTGCCTTTTACCTTACACCCATAGTGTATCCAAAATACTTTTATGCAACTATCGATTTGCCTTACAGCTACCTTACATTTTTGTAAGAAACGAAAAAACCTTCACTCAATATACGTGAAGGTTTCTTATTTCTCATCTATATGATCTTTCATATGATTCACTCCTGCTTCTTGCAGCTGCGACATCATACCATGGGAAATTGCGCCTAATACTAAAGTCATTCCAATTAGTGAAATCCGAATCGCTGGTACATCAATTATGTAAGCCAAACTACCAAGAACAATTGTTAAAAGTAATGCTTTTATAAATGTTGCACTTGTGTACTGTTTCTTCTTCATTATCATCACCCTTTATGGAAGCGTTTTCTTAATATGATTAGTATATCATATCATCAGATGATTTTGTGGGGATTTCTGTAAAAAAACTTATATCTTCTTTGACTTTTTCCTTCCTATCCTTTACAGTCGAAATGTTCACAAGTTTTACACTGTAGGAGGACTCCAATGAATATTGAAATAAAAGACACTTTAATTTCTGAAGAACAATTACAAGAAAAAGTAAAAGAACTAGCACTTCAAATCGAACGTGACTTTGAAGGAGAAGAAATCGTAGTAATCGCTGTATTAAAAGGATCTTTCGTATTCGCTGCTGATTTAATTCGTCACATTAAAAACGATGTAACAATCGACTTTATTTCTGCATCTAGCTACGGCAATCAAACAGAAACAACTGGGAAAGTAAAACTATTAAAAGATATCGATGTAAACATTACTGGAAAAAACGTAATTGTTGTAGAAGACATTATCGATTCTGGTTTAACACTTCACTTCCTAAAAGATCACTTCTTTATGCATAAACCGAAGGCACTCAAATTCTGTACGTTACTTGATAAACCAGAGCGTCGTAAAGTGGACTTAAAAGCTGAATACGTTGGCTTCCAAATTCCAGACGAATTTATCGTTGGCTACGGTATCGACTGCGCAGAAAAATATCGTAACTTACCATTTATCGCTTCAGTTGTAACGGAATAATATAATAGAATAAACTTTCATCAATTACTGGTGGAAGTTTATTTTCTATCACGATTCGTAAAAGACAAAGGGAGAGAAAAAAATGACAAAGACAAAATTTGAAAAAGTACTCCTCATCGTAAATCCACAAGCAGGGCAAGGCGATTTACATACGAACTTAACGAAAATCGTACCACCTCTTGCGGCAGCTTTTCCTGACTTACATATCCTTCATACGAAAAAGCAAGGTGATGCAACAAAATATTGCCAAGAGTTTGCTAGTAAAGTAGATTTAATTATCGTCTTTGGTGGTGATGGAACAGTATTTGAATGCACAAACGGCTTAGCACCTCTTGAAACTAGACCTACACTTGCAATCATTCCAGGGGGAACTTGCAACGACTTCTCTCGCACACTTGGTGTTCCGCAAAACATTGCAGAAGCAGCAAAACTTATCACAAAGGAACACGTAAAACCAGTTGACGTCGCAAAAGCAAACGGACAGCATTTCTTAAACTTCTGGGGCATTGGACTTGTCTCTGAAGTATCAAACAATATTGATGCAGAAGAAAAAGCAAAGCTTGGAAAAATCGGTTATTACTTAAGTACTATTCGAACTGTCAAAAACGCTGAAACATTCCCAGTAAAAATTACGTACGACGGACAAGTATATGAAGACGAAGCTGTCCTTGTTATGGTTGGAAATGGTGAATATCTTGGCGGTATCCCGTCCTTTATCCCAAACGTAAAGTGCGATGACGGAACACTTGATATTTTCGTAGTCAAATCAACAGGCATTCAAGCGTTTAAAGATTATATCGGAAAGAAACTATTTGAAGACTCAAATGAAAATGATATTTTCCACGTAAAGGCGAAATCCATTCATATTGAAACAGAAGAAGAAAAAGAAGTAGATACAGATGGAGAGAGCTCGCTTCATACACCTTGTCATATTGAATTGTTGCCAGGGCACTTTACGATGATTTATAATCCTACTCTTGTATAATAACTATTTCGATATAACTTAAATAATTACTAAACTTCGCATTTTTCAAAAAAATATAGTATGATGAATAAATAAAAGGTTGTTAACAAAAAACGTTAACAACCTTTTTTATTTGTTCTAAAAAACTTTTCAATTTAAAGGAGCGATCACATGTATTGGAGAAAAAATGATAAACCTGTAGAAGAACCCGAAGCAATTGCTGTGTGGGAATGCGAAGCAGACGACTGCCTTGGATGGATGCGTAAAAATTTTTCTTTAGAAGATAAACCGCAATGCCCATTGTGTAAAGGTGACATGAAAAGCGGCGAACGATTACTACAGAAGTTATAATACCTTTCCCTCTTTATCTTTTATATACTGAAAAAATAGAGGATTTTGTTTCTCCTTATCTACAGTACAAGTTGCTTCCTGATTATAAATAACGAAAGAAGCAGCTATTACGTAGAATAGCTGCTTCTTTGAATTTATAACTTCTTCATCGCTATAAATTCCATATGATATTCCCAAAAATTTGTTTCTATTCATCGTCCCCCTTACTCACTACGTGCTACATTTCTTTCGGAAGAACAATTTTTTTATACAGTTGAACTGTAATGAAATAATAAACCACGTAAATGAATAAGAAAATAATAATCGGCAGCCAAATACGGAAATACGGATTATCTATTAAGAACGAGAACATGTTCATTCCGACTAATACGTGCATTATACCTACGATTGCTGGGAACAAGAAAACTAAAAGTAACTCTTTATAAATTGATTTCGTTAATAGCTCATAACGCACACCAATTTTACGAAGCATTTGATAGCGAATAATATCTTTGGAAGCACCAGAAAGAATTTTAAACATTAAACAACTTGCCAGCATCGCTAAGAAAGCTATACCTAAGAAAAACCCCATAAATACTGTTCCACTGTAAGTACTGTAATATCCTTCGTATAGCATATATTTACTCAAAAGATGTACGTCCTTCATATCTTTATATTTAGCTAGCTCTAATTCATCAATTTTTTTCCATTCTTCTTTATACGTTATAAAATTGTCCGCTTTCCCCAGTATTATAATTTCTTCTTTACCTTGTATCCCGTCATACATCTTTTGATCTACAATTTTTATCTTTTGACTAGCATTCATATATGTCTTTTGAAGAGACCTTAAAACATTTCCCCACTCTTCTGGAATTACATTGGTATTATCCACATTTCTTTCTTGCCTATGGCTTAAAACGGCTCCGACAATTAGCTCCCCCGAAACAGGAACGAATCGGCTACTATTCTCGGCTTTTCCAGTAGGTGTTAGCGGACGGTTTCTTTCTAAATCTTCTTTCAATTGATAAATAAACTGCTCATCTACTTTGTATCGATATTCATTCTTTTCTTTAAATGTAATACTATCTAATATTTTCTTTTCTTCTGCTGTGGGATTTTTAATTTCGACATCATAGTATGCTGCACTCTCCACCATATTTGTGACATTATTTTTTAACGCCATACCACTGGAGATTGCACCCGCACCGAGAGCCACTAACATCGCAACTGTCGCTAATACTTTCGTTAAACTATTAATAGAAAAACTTAACTGTGCAAACGTAAACGCATTGATTCCTTTTTCACTACGATTTTTATTCGCTTTTAGTTTGTTAATAATAATGGGAAGGAATGATGCAAATAGCATGTAAGTTCCTAATGTTACTGTAATTGTAGCAATGATAAATCCTGATTCCTTTAACTCTTTCATATAAATCATCGAAGCATAACCAACTGCTAATAAAATAATTGATAAAAGTGCTACTATATTCGTTAGTTTTCCTTTAGTCGGCGTACGCTCTTTGTGACCATTGGAGTGAACGAGTTGTAATAACGAATTACGCGCTAGTTTCATACCATTCATAATTGCGGACAACATAAATAATGCGATGAAAAAGATGAAAGTAACAATGATTGATGGTACATAAAATGCATGATAACCACCACCAGTAAATTCTAGTTCCTTCATTAGCAAATGGCCAACACCTTGCGCCAAGATTATACCGACTATCACACCTACTATAAGAGATACTATTCCTAATACGATTGTTTCAATAAACATGAGCAATGTAATTTTATGCTTTTTTGCCCCTAATACCATATACATACCAAATTCTTTTTGCCGAAGTGATAATAAAAATGAATTGGCGTATAAAATATAAAACAATGTAATAAACCCTAATAAAAATGAGCCCGTTTGGAAGACGGAAAAAATCCCATCCATAGAATTCCCTTCAATAAATGTTTTATTTAACGCTAACGTTTGAAACATATAAAAAATTGAAATAGACATAATAAGCCCAACTAATAAGACCATATAGTCTTTTCGTTTACTTTTTAGTCCTGACATTGAAAGTTTGAATAACATGTTGAACCTTCTTTCTTATGCTTTTTGTGTGCCTAAATCTGCAAGCACATCTAAAATTTCTTTATAAAACTCTTCACGAGTACCTCTGCGATGAATTTCTTTATACAATTCTCCATCTTGGATGAATAAAATTCGTCGGCAATAACTTGCGCTTAACGGATCATGTGTAACCATCATAATTGAAACATCCTGTTCTTCATTTAAGTTGGTCATCGCCTCTAATAAACTTTTCGCATTTTTAGAATCAAGCGCCCCTGTTGGCTCATCTCCTAAAATTATTGCTGGCTCATGTACAAGTGCACGGGCCGCTGCCGAACGTTGTTTTTGTCCACCAGATACTTCGGACGGATATTTTTGAAGAATCTCTGAAATCCCTAACATTTCTGCTACCTTTTTCACCTTTGATCCAATTCTTTTCGATTGAGTACCTTGTAGAGAAAGCGGTAATGCAATGTTTTCATAGATTGATAAATTTTCAAGTAAGTTAAAATCTTGAAAGATAAACCCTAATTTCTCTGAGCGAAAATCAGATAATTCCCCTTGCTTCATTTTCGTAATATCTGTTCCAGCAATTTCAACAATTCCACCTGTCGCTTTATCTAATGTAGAAATTACATTCAATAATGTTGTTTTTCCCGAACCAGATGGTCCCATAATCCCAACGAATTCACCCTCTTGAATCGAGAACGATATATTCTTTAATGCATTCGATTGGCTCTCACCTTTTTTACCGTATACCTTTTGTACATTCTTTACTTCTACAACTGATGCTGTCATTTATATCCTCCTATATTTCTTTTTCCTATTTTTATTTTCCTTACATATTTTCCGAGCATTTCTTAACCCATTTCTAAGTATAGATAGCATTTCTTAATAAATAGCAGCGGATATTCTTAACATTTCTTTAAGAATATGAAAAAGCCCCAAGGCTAATAGCTTGGGACTTTTTCACATTCTATTTTTGAGTAAGAAATATAGACTTTATTTCTCCTCTCAATCTTACTCTACCTAAAAAAAGAAATGATATTCATCTATACTTTACTAACCTTTAGGTTCTACTAAAATGACATCTTCTAAATCATATAAATTCGCCTTTGGTTTTGCATAAATAATATGTGCAAGACCATATTTATCTGGCTCTTGTTCTATTACCTCTGCTACTTCAAGACCAGGCGGTATTTTCTGGCTCAATTCAGAAGTAATAATGCTATCACCTATTTTTATTTCTTTCGCTTTATCTGATGGAATATTTTCAATTCGAAGGGCTTGTTTTTCCTTATCATATCCTGTAACAAATCCTAAAATGGATGAATTATTTTGGAAGGTGATTGCTAAACGATTCGTTCGTTCATCTTTCGTAATTAATTTCACAATAGATGTAAATTGATTTACACTCTCTATCCTTCCAATAAAGCCATCCACTGTAATAACAGCCATATCAACCTTTACACCATGTTGTACCCCTCTATTAAGAGCGATTTTCCCATACCAATCTTCTGCTAAACGCCTTACTACTGTAGCTTGAATTAAATTATATTTTCCTTGTTCCTTTAATTCTCTCGTCTTGTTGATAAGCTTAGTAAGGTTTTCTTTCTCCTCACTTAACATTTGCACTTTACTCTTTAACGACTCTTGGTGCTCGATTTTTTCTTTCAATACTTGATTCTCTTTATATACTTTATAAATGTCTTCTACATTGTGAATAATATTTTGTACATGCCTATTATTCGTACATACATATACCATCAATAAAACAAAAAGAATAATTGAAAAAAATAATAATATTTTCCTCTTAGAAGCCTGCATAATTATCCTGTTACTCCTTACCATTTTTTATCTATACAATATAGAATACTAGTAGTTGTATACAGAAGAAATGCAGTTTAGCTAAAGTTCAGATAATCTTTATCTTCTTTATAAAAAATTTAGAAATTATCACATACTGCCACTATATTCGAAGCTTGCTCTTTACTTTATCTATTGAATGCAAGTTATAATTTCTATAACTACTTATGTTTTATTGTTACTTTTTCTTTTGCTTTAGCGGGTATTTCGTCATCTTGTATTTCTTCCCATTTCATACCATAGGTCCCTTTAGATTTAATCTTTAAATATGCCCCTATTCGTAAATGTTTTGAAGAAGTCATCACAATTTTTTGTTCTTTACCAGATTCATCATATCCTTTAAATTTATAATTCCATCTACCAAAACCATTACTTTTTGCTTCATATTCCCCATCATTGTCGACAACAGTATAATAAATATCTTCTTTAATAAACGGATTGAGTTGATCTACAATCGGTCCACCTTTCACTACAAGTAATGTAACTCCAACTATAATCAATATCATAAACACACTTAATTTTTTCATATAACTTTCGATTCTCCACTTCTCTGTTTTATTAGTCAATGTCCCCCTGAATGATGGAATAAGACTCCCTCTAAATCAATAGCAACACTATCACTCATTCTTCCCTAATTAGAAGGTAACCGACATTTCTAATGCCCTTCTAATTAAATTGGCAATAAGATAATAAATTGAATAACCCCATTTTCATATTCCGCTCGAATTTCTCCTTTGTGCAATTCAACAATGCTTTTTGCAATTGCAAGCCCCAAGCCTGAACCTTCTACAGCTCTACTTCTAGATTGATCTTTTTTATAAAAACGCTCAAACAAGTTCTCCAACTCTTTTTTTGTAAATTCTTCACTATGATTCGCTATAGAAATTTTGATATGCTGTTCTTCTCTTTGAAGTGAAACTTGAATTTCTGCTTTATCTATACTATATTTGATTGCATTTATTAAGAGATTTTCAAACACACGCACCATTTTTTCCGAGTCCACAACCGCATATATACGATCTTCCTCAAATTTTTTCATAAATGAAAGATTATGTTCCTCCGCTTGTGGTACTAGCTCTTCTATTAACTGATCAAGTAGTTCATTCATACACACTTCTTGCGAATCTAACACCATATTTTCATCTGTTAGTTTTGTATACTCAAACAAATCCTCTATTAACATCTTCAACTGCTCTGATTTTGAAAAAGCAATTTTTATATACTCATCATGCTGTTCTTTATTTTCATATTTCGCATCACCTAGTAAGCGTAAATACCCCATAATAGAAGTAAGTGGTGTTCTTAAATCATGTGATACATTTGTAATCAATTCACTTTTTTGTTTCTCTATTTGTTTTTCTTTTTCTATATTAGCCAAAAGCTTTTCTGCCATTTGATTAATATTTGAAGTTAATACACCTATTTCATCTTGACCTGCCTGTTTGATTTTATATTGTAAGTTCCCTTTCGAAAATTCTCTTACTCCTTCTGCCATTGCTTCAATCTGATTCATCTTTCTTTTCGTTATATAAACGAACGAAAGTAGAAAAGTAATAAAACCTAGTAAAGATGGAAATGGACTACTACCGTTCACTACATACTTTACATTTCCTTGTGGTATACCACTTGCAATGACATACATATTTTTCGTATTAACAGTAACTGGATAAAAGGTTGTAAACTCCTTACGCGTTTGTTCAGCTCTATCTTGAATTAAATTTTGTGCTTCTACATAGCGTACTTGATCCATTTTAAAATCCATTACATTACGCATCGTCTCATGAATATTAATCTGTTCTTCCGGCGCTCCCTTTGTTTTATAAACGACTTTCCCATTCTCATCTATTATTAAAACCTTTAATTGATTTTGATGATTTAATTGATCAAGCAGTTCTTGTATATTAATTTCCTTACCCTCTTCTGTCATACTTTCAACAAGCCTTTGTGTCTGTCCATCAATGGCTTCCATACCTGATGCATAATCAATGATAGACATTTTATTTGCATCCTCGAAAAAGGAAGATGAAGACCAGCCTACTAATACACCAAGTAATGTACAGAAAGTAAATGTAGTAATTAGCTGTACCCGTATGCTCTTTTGCAAATAACTCACGGTTTTACCTATCATTTTTTTAAAAACTTGATTCATCCATATTATCGGTTCAAATATCTTTCTCAATCTTGTAGCCAACTCCCCATACTGTTTTAATGTAACGAGGCTTCCTTGGAATTGCCTCTATCTTTTCACGTATTTTCCGAATATGTACCATCACAGTATTATCGGATTGGAAAGCTTGCTCTTTCCATACTCTTTCATAAATTTGCTCTGCATTTAATACCATTCCTTGATTTCGTACAAGCAATTCTAATACCTCAAACTCTCTCGGTGTCAATTTCACCTCTTCATTTGAAATAATGACCTGCCGCGTTGCTATATTTATCTTTATATCTCCAACTTCAAACACATTTTCATCTTTTACACTTGCCCCGCTCATTTTTATATATCTCCGAAGTTGTGATTTAATACGAGCAATGAGTTCAAGTGGATTAAATGGTTTTGCTACGTAATCGTCTGCTCCAGTTGTTACCCCTAAAATCTTGTCCATATCTTGCGTTTTTGCCGATAGCATAATAATGGGCATTTCCGCTATTTCTCTCACTTTCATACACATATGAATACCATCTATTTTCGGCATCATAATATCAAGTACAATTAGATGCACGTCTCTTTTCCTTACTATTTCTAACCCCTCTTCACCATCTCCAGCTTGTAATACTTCGTACCCTTCATTCTTCAAATAGATGGCGATAAGTTTTCTAATTTCCTTCTCATCGTCCACGATAAGTATCGTTTCTTTACTCACAAAATCTCCTCCAGCATCATTTACCAAACTATGAATGTTGCTTTACTTCACTCACTACTGCATTCTTCTTATGCATATACACATAAGAAATACTAGAAACTATGATAACGATGCCACCAAAATATATACCATACTCGGTCACAAGGGTTACTATCATTTCTATGTGCTTTCCAAATATAGAGCCTAGTACAAAGTAAACTAACGTCCAAACAAATCCTGTCACATATGAATAAATCGCATACGTTTTAAATGACATGTTATTCATTCCTACTAAATACGGTACGATATGTCTCACAACGGGGATAAAATAACTTATTACTAATGCATAATGACCATATTTCCCTACTATCTCTTGTGATTTTAAAAGGTACTTCGCCTTTTTCTTTTTCATCAATTTTTCAATTACTTTTATGCCAAATATTTTCCCTAGTATATACCCTAAAGAAAGACCTGATACAACACCTAAATATGTTAATAAAAAAGCTGGAATCACACTTAATATACCCATCGATGATACAAACCCACCACTCATAACAATCATTTCATCAGGAATCGGCATACCGACGATTCCTAGCCATAAACAAAAGAATAATGCCCAATAACCGTATTGCTGAATGTACGATAATAATTCATGTAATTCCATTATGCATACGCTCTCCTTAGTTCTTTTTTACAACTAAAGACATAAGCTGGTGGGAAATTAAGCCACACTTTTTCTAGTGTAATTTCAGGGAAGAAATGCTGTATAAATCCTTTTTTCACAAGTGAATATTGAAATGTAATAAATTCTCCTTTCTCATGTATCGCTTCCATTACATTGTTTAAAATACGCTTTGAAACTTCTTCTGGTAAAGAAGTAAAAGGTAATCCTGATAAGACGTAATCCACGCATTCTATATGGAATTCTTCCATATACTTCTTTATATTTTCAGCTGAACCGTGTACAACAATGACGTTCTGTTCATCTTTAAACTTTCTTGTTAACTCTTTGCAAAACACTTCATTAATTTCAATAAGAAGAAATATTGTCTCCTTCTTCTTTCTCTTCATAATTTCTTTCGTAAAAACTCCTGTACCAGGCCCTAACTCTACAATGCATTTCGCTCTATGAAAATCAATTACATCTACCATTTTCTTTGCTAATATTTTTGAACTTGGCGCAATTGCACCAGTATGTTTCGGATGTTTAATAAATTCATGTAAGAATGTTATGAGCTGCATGTAAATCTCTCCCCATTCGTTCAATAGTTTTTAACTTGTGTCTAAGTATAACTATCGTTTCTTAACAAAAATTGAGGAGATTTCTTAAGATTTTATGAAGAATGTATCATCTACCCTTATATATTTATTAATTCGGTATAATAGATATAAAAGAAATTTTATGTAAGGTACCATCACCACATCTATTTTCATACAACATCTGTGGAAATTAATCTGTAAATCACCTTTCACTCTTATCCAATATATGTAATCATTTTCATGTGCACGAGAAAATTCAAATAATAAGGAATGTACACCTTATAGAGACGAATATATATTTAAATATTAATATTTAGTATTTTAAAACTATTTAAAAGGAGAAGGTAATGAATAACTCCATCGACCTACAGCACTTATGTGACCTTGTACATAGCACTTTTCATGTACCTGTTCAATTTTTATCTACTGATAGAAAAATTGTGTATGAATCTACTTCTCATACGAGTGGTAGTCCGTTTTATTCTTCTAAAGAAGAACATCTGAATGAACTTTATCAAGAAAACGCTCCTTGTAATTTTCCAGTCTTCAAGGGGAATAAGTATCTTGAGAATTTCATTAGCATCCATATAACAGATCATGAACATATAAAAGGAACAATTATAATCGGACCTACTACCTATCCAAAAGTATCAGATGAAATGGCGATTAAACTTATGAAATATTTCAACTGTAATAATAAAATGCAACAAGGAGTAGACTACTATCAATTTCTACCCGAGATAAAGAAAAGTACGCTAATTGATATAAGTATTTGGTTACATTACGTAATTTTCAATGAAAAATTAGATCGCGATATTGTCTGGGAGAAAAATAAATTACTCGAAGACGTTTCTTATAAAATCGTAAATCCTGATCTATATATTTCTAAACGTCGCCGGCATGATCCGCAAAATTATGACATATCATTGGAACGTAAATTTTTTTCAGCCATTAAAGAAGGCAATAAAGAAAAGGTCATACAATATGCATATTCATTCCCTCAAGAAGATGCGGCAATTTCATCCAAAGGCGATCAACTGAGAAACCAAAAAAATAACGGTATTATCGCAATTACGCTAGCTATTCGATATGCGATAGACGGTAATCTTCCATCACATATTGCTTTTTCACTCGGTACTTTATATATACAAACGATTGAAAAGTTAGATAACATGTATTCCGTAAATAGATTAATTGAAGATGCATTATGTACTTTTGCAGAACGTGTAAAAGAATATAGTAATCAAGCATATTCTAATTCCATTACTACGTGCCTAAATCATATTCACAAACATATTTACGATGAAATATCGCTTAATGACCTTGCTAACCTTTTACATATTTCCCCTACTTATTTATCCAAATTATTTAAAAAAGAAGTGGGAATTCCTTTCATTGAATACATTCAGAGAGAACGAGTAGAAGAAGCTAAAAAATTATTAACATTAACGACCTATCCATTATCAGATATTTGTGCCTGGCTTAATTTTAATGATCAAAGTTATTTCACAAGAGTCTTTAAAAAAATTACTAGTATGACGCCTAGACAATATCGTGAAAATCATACTGTAATATAAAAACGCTTTCCTAATAGAAGGTGAGATAGTTGTCATACTATCTCACCTTCTTCAAATTCACCTTAATAAAGTTTTAATCCCATTCAAAAAAGTACAAGAATGACAAATAATTACTATAAATAAGTTATTAACTTTGGTAATTTTTTAGTACTAAGCAAATTTGACTCCCTATCATACATAATAAAACGAACATAAGGTACTTCTGCATGATCAGTAGTACCTACTTCCATAGTGATTAACCTTCCTATATAGAAAATATATTGTTAGGAGAATAGAAAGTATGAGTAGTACAAATATATCAAAACCGGCTCAAATGACTATTATGTCTAAACCTGCTGACATGAAAGAATCGCGAAAAGTATCACCATACGATGATAGAGAAAGAATTGAAGATACTTTATTACGCTCATTCATTTCAGAAAAAGAAATATTGATCACTTATTATAAAGATGGTTATTTCCCTACAATCTATATGACTGTAATTGAATTAAATCCTTTGAAACGTTCTTTAATATGCATAGATGCCTTTGACCGGAAACATACTTTTAGTTTTATAGATATAATTGATGCGCGTTAATTATTTCTATAAAACTAAAAATAGCCATTTACCTCATAAAAAATGAGGTAAATGGCTATTTTATTTCCTTACAGCTTCACTTATTATTTCGCACTCACAATCTTATAATAAGAACGAACTGTGATAAAGTAATATCCAATATAAATAACACTATATACTCCGATACTAATTAGAAGGGGAATCATAATTTCAAATGGTAGTATGTTCCCTAAACCTTTTAATGCAAACAAGCTGTGCAGGATTCCGATTACTAATGGAATCGCAAAGATAAAGCTTACTTGTTTTGCAATAGCTTTTTTCATTTCTTGTTTTGTGACCCCTATTTTGTGAAGGACAACATAACGCTCACGATCAGCATTTGCTTCTGTTAATTGTTTAAAGTAAATGATGGAACCTGTTGCTAGTAAGAATACAAGACCTAAGAACATTCCAATAAACATCATTAATCCTGTTCCTTCAAGCCCCATATGGAAACCAGTGTAGAAATCTCTAAATGATGGCACCATTTCTGATTCACCAGCTGGCATCACTCTTGTTAATTTTTCTGTTAACACTTTACTATCTTTTTCATTTTTCACATCAATATTTTTTACAACGCGTGTTCCAAATGCTTGCTTCGCTTGCTCATACATTTCATCTGAAACGACAACAACTAATTCACCTAAATTTGTCATCGCAACGTCATTTGCGCCTTGGATTTTTAATTGCTTCGTTTCGTTTCCAATTTGGAATACTGCTTTGTTTCCTTTATATTGTGGACTAAACTCATGCCCTTCAATATATGAACTATCATATATAAATGCTTCACCAGCAGCTACATTTACTGTTTCTGCGTCGATTTTTTTAGCAAGTTTATTAAATTCTGACTGAGACATAAACTGATATTTCTCTGAAATCGTATAGTTCATATTTAGAATGAAATCAACTTTTTCTCCGTCAAACTTCCCTTTTACAGGAACTGTCTCAATTTCAAATTGATCTTTGATCGGGTGATTTTTCTTCTCTTCTGCAAAAATCGCATTTACTTTCTTATCAAGCGCTGCATCTTTTTTCTCATAAGAATAGCTATATGGTGCAACTGCTTTTGATTGCGTAAATGTGTTGTAATACATCGTAACTGACGTACCAACCGCTGTTAATGTTACCGCGCTTAAAATAGAAATTGTCGCAAGTGACTTTGCATTTCCTTTAATACGATATAGTAGCTGTGACGTCGTTACCATATTCATACCGTTATAAAACGATGATTTATTAGTTCTGGCACGTTTCAATACGAATACTGTAAAGAACATAAATAGTAAGTACGTACCTAATACTGTCGCCAGTAAAATATAAAGTGCAACTGCCATAAAGTCTGCATATTTAACTGCCTTCATGAACATTAATGCTAAGAAATAACCTGAACCGATTAAGACAACTGAAATTAATGCCATCACTACTGACCCTTTCGGCATTGCTTCTCCTTCACGTTCTGCACGGAAAAGTTCAATTAACTTAAATCGATAAATTAAACGATATCCTTGAAGTGATGTATACAAAATAATCACAAAGAAAATAAGTGCTGTATCGATAATGGCAGCCATCGGTACTTCAAAATGAACATTTAAGTTTAATCCCATCATATTTACTAATAATTCAAGGAATAATTTTGAAAGGACACTACCAATCGCAATCCCGATTACTAATGACATTAATCCCATTAACATATTTTCATAAAAGAGCATTTTACCGATCTGTCTTTTTCGAATACCTAATAAGGAATATAATCCAACTTCTTTTTTACGCTTCCTTGTAAAGAAACCGTTTGAATATATAATGAACACTGCCACGAAAATAATTAGCATGACACTTGAAACTTGAAATGCACCGCTAATTTTTTTAGAAGCTTCTGCAGCTTTTTCCATTTGTGAATTATACTGCAACGCCTTAAATGTAAAATAAATAACGATACTAAAGATCATAGATGCAAAATATACAAAGTAGTCTTTAAAATTCCGCTGTATGTTGCGGAGGGCAATGCTAGATAAGGTCATCAGCCATACCTCCAGAAATAGAAGACATTACATCAACGACTTGTTGGAAGAACTGTTTACGCGTTAACTCGCCGCGGTGCAATTCTTTATATAACTCACCATCTTTAATGAAAATAACTCGTTTACAATAACTCGCCGCAAACGCATCATGCGTTACCATTAAAATTGTAGAATTATCATATTCATTTAACGACTTCATACTTTCAAGTAAATCTGTTGCAGATTTAGAATCAAGCGCTCCAGTTGGCTCGTCCCCGAAAATCATACTTGGATTCGTAACGATTGCACGTGATGCCGCGCATCTTTGCTTCTGTCCACCAGATACTTGATATGGAAACTGACTCAAAATATGATCAATACCAAATTTCTTTGAGATTTCAAGAACGCGGCGATCAATTTCATTTGCCTTTACTTTCGATAACGCAAGAGGTAACGCAATGTTCTCTTTTACCGTTAACGTATCTAATAAGTTATAATCTTGGAAAATGAAACCTAAATGATCGCGGCGGAATAACGCTAACTTATCATCATTCATTTTCACGATATCTTTTCCATCAATTAAAATTTCACCGTTCGTCGCATTATCAATTGTAGAAAGAACGTTTAGTAACGTCGTCTTACCCGAACCAGAAGGTCCCATAATTCCAACAAACTCACCTTCTTTTACTTGTAAGTTAATACCTTTTAACGCTGCAAATTTATTACCACCCGTGTCATATACTTTTTCAATATTTTTTGCTTCTAACACTGTTTTCATCTCGACATCCCTCATTTCTTCTATTCTCTATCTTCAACTATATACACTCTCTACTCTTGCCACTATCGATGTTTCTTACACAAACATGACAGTTATGTAAGGCACATAAGTAAAGACATCAAAAAGTTAACGTAATGTATCAAAGTACTTTGTTACTATAACATTGGGATATCATGCCATCCATTCATTCTCCTTACAGGAACATTACAATTTTGTAAGGTACAAAATGTCCCCTACAAAGTTGTACACGAAATGTCGGATGGAGCTATTTCGTTCCTGCTATTCTATGTACAGAGGAGGTCATAATATGGATTCACTTACAAATACGAATGCTGCAATGCAGTATATTGAAGATAAACTTACACACGAAATTAATTTTAAAGAAGTGATAAAAATAAAAGCAGCTTTTCCATGAAAGGAAAAGCTGCTTTTATTTACATTTTTAATTCTTTTTTATAAGCAACATATGAATAGCCCATCGTTAATCCTACCGCCCCAATAATAATTCCTATCATTAAGAAGGCTTTCCATGCTGCCGGTGCAAAAATACTTAAAATCATAATAACGCCTAATACAACAAACACCTTTCCACTAAAACGGTGCGTCTTTCTCCACACTTCTTCGTTACTTAACGTCCACGGTGTTTTTATACCTACAAAGTAATTTGGTTTACATTGTGGTAAATAGTTTCCGATGACTATAAATAAAAGGCCAACAAGAATATACGGTGTACTATTCATCGGAATGTCATAACCTAATCCTACCCCAATCACAAGCATGTTTACTAAAAATAATACCACTAATACGCTATAATTCATTATCATATAACTTCTAGAAAACTTATCGTAATTCTTTTTCTTAGGATCAATTTTAGGGGTAACTGTCAATAAAACATAAGTGAAAATCATAATTCCAAGTAGCAACAGCATTGCATTAAATTTGGAAGCAAAGCCATTCACACCTTCAGTCCCCCAATGAACTGCCATTGTGCCAGGCAAATTCGGCCAGGCAAATGCCCAAGCTAAACAAGTTATAATAATTAATAAGATTGCAAAAAGATGTTTTCTCATTTCCCCTCTTCCCCCTTATTCGTAAACGTAAACACCCAAGTCAACAAATCTTGAAATACAGTTGTATTCAAAGAGTACATAACGAATTGCCCTTTCTTTTCATCTTGAATAAGTTCAGCATTTTTAAGTGCATTTAAGTGGTGTGAAATACTTGGCTTTGTCATATTGAAATGTTCAGCAATTTCCCCAGCGGTTAAATCACTTTCTTTTAATAAATCTAAAATTTTTCGCCTTGTTGGATCTGCTAATGCTTTGAATGCTTGATTCAATGTCTTTCTTCCTTTCACTAATTAGACATTTAGATATTTATCTAAATCTTAAAGTGATTTCAGTTAATTGTCAATTATACATACGCCCTTTTTACTTTTCACGCTTTTGACCTATACTGTTTACTAGCTTATCTTTCAACATAATGAAAAGACTTGAAACACATGATACACTATAGCTACAATTGTTTTTTTAGGAGGAATATACATATGTATAAAATTTTAATCGTTGAAGACGATCCAAATATTTCATCATTACTACAATCTCACATTCAAAAGTATGGCTATGAAGCTGTTGTTGCAGAGAACTTCGATGATATTATGGAATCGTTTAACGCTGTAAAGCCACATCTTGTTTTACTTGATGTAAACTTACCGAAATTCGATGGGTTCTACTGGTGCCGCCAAATTCGTCATGAATCTACTTGTCCTATTATTTTCATTTCAGCTCGTGCTGGTGAGATGGAACAGATTATGGCGATTGAAAGCGGTGCGGATGATTATATTACAAAACCGTTCCACTATGACGTTGTAATGGCAAAAATTAAAGGTCAATTACGTCGTATTTACGGTGATTATGCGCCAAATATTTCTGAACGTATCGTTGAAGTAGAAGGACTAAAATTATTCCCAGAACGTCCAGAAATTCATTTTGGATCTGAGCAAGTTCTTTTAACGAAGAAAGAAGCTATTTTAGCAGAAATGTTATTATCTAAATTCCCGCGTACGGCGAGCCGTGAAGATTTATTAGCTGCCCTTTGGGATGACGAGAGCTTCGTTGAAGAAAATACATTAAACGTAAACATCACGCGTCTTCGTAAAAAATTCAATGAGCTTGGTATTGAAAATGCTATTGAAACAGTACGTGGACTTGGGTATCGTTTTAACGCAACTTGGAGTGAATAAGCATGAAGCTATTTTTACGTGATCATTTTGCATTTTTTCTACTGTACGTATTAAACTTCGGTATCATCTTCGTTCTTTATGATGCAGTAGATGGATTCCAAAACAATAAATTTTACTTCGTCGTTTTAAGTTTATATTTATTCATTTGTTTCCTCGCTTATCGTTACGTTCGCAATCGTAGAATGTACCATAGATTAAGTGAGCAACCAGAAAAAATGGAAGATGCGTTTATTGAAAGAGCAACTGCTCCGATGCCTCACGGTGTAAATGAACTCGTGCGTACGCAGTACCGCCTTTTCCAAAAAGAGCTACAATCGTATGAAGTAAAACAACAAGAACATCAATTGTTTATTAATCACTGGGTGCATCAAATGAAGACACCTGTTTCTGTTATGCAACTTATGGTGCTCGAAATGGAAGATGAACATTTAATTCCAAAGTTTAAGCAGGAATTAGATCGTCTGAACCAAGGGCTTGATATGGCTTTATACATGGCAAGATTAAATAACTTCCATGAAGACTTCCATGTCGAGACGATTTCATTAAAAGATACGGTAACAAAAAATATTAATGGGTTAAAAGAACTATTCATTCGAAACGGAGTCTTCCCTGTTTTAGAAGTACATTCTGATTTAAAGGTTGCTTCTGATGCAAAATGGCTAAAATTTATCATCTATCAGTTAATGACAAATGCCGTTCGTTACTCAGGTGAGCGTGGAAAGAAAGTCTTCTTATCTGCTTATCGAAATGGAAAAGATATTATTTTAGAAGTTCGTGATGAAGGCGTAGGTATTCCGCAAGAAGATATTCGAAGAGTATTTGAACCATTTTACACTGGAAAAAACGGTCGTGCATTCGGAGAATCCACTGGTATGGGGCTTTATATTGTAAGTAAAATTTGTGACTATTTAGGACACTCTGTCAAACTAGATTCTGAAGTTGGGAAAGGAACGACGATTAAAATCATCTTCCACAACGCTGCAAATAATCAAGTAGAACATGCGGAGAAGGTGACCGAAGCATGATCGTGACATATGCTAGCAAAATGTATGAGAACTTACTCTCATACATTTTTTGCAATACAACTACTTCTATATCTTCTAGCCGGAGGTATAATCTATGACATTTTGGCAATTTGCATTTAAAAATGTAACGCGCAACTCAAGAGCTTATTTTGCTTACTTTATAAGCAGTTCCTTTTCGATTGCTGTTTTCTTTTCGTTCGCTGTTTATTTGTTTCATCCGAAATTACAAAATTTCAGTATGATCTCTGAAGTTTCAGGATTAATGATGTTTTCAGAAGTTGTTATTGTTTTGTTCTCGTTCTTTTTTCTACTCTATTCAATTGGATCGTTTTTAAAAGTTCGTAAAAAGCAATTTGGTATTTTAACTATTTTAGGTATATCAAAAAAACAATTACACCGACTCGTTTTCACTGAAAATATGTTAATTGGTATTTTATCTATCTTTTTCGGTATGCAATTTGGACTTGTCTTTTCGCAGTTTTTCTTATTAGTAACAGCGAAAATTACACATCTACCAGGGATATATTTATATCCCCCTACGAATGCTTTCATTTTAACAACCATTGTTTTCCTTAGTCTTTTTATCATTGTATCTGCATTCACACCAATGCTTATTCGTACAAAAAAAGCGGTACACCTTTTAAAAACAAATGTTGGAAAACAAAAAGAAAGAAAACCATCCATACTGGTTTCTTTCTTTGGTGCGATTTGTTTATTAGGTGGTTATGCGTTAGCTGGAAATCCTAAATATTTCGTATCAATAAGCCCGCAAATAGGTGTTATATATATGGTTTCAAGTATTTTCGTTATCCCAACGCTTGTTACAATCGGAACATATTTTTTCTTTTCTCAAATTAGCTTCTTACTCATTTATATTCTAAAGAAAAGAAGAAAATTTTATATGAAACGGATTAATATGCTTTGGATTTCGGATTTAGCAAGCCGCATCCGAACGAATATTAATATGCTATTTATTGTAGCGATGCTATCTACAATTGCTTTCACAATGATTACGTTCCTATATGGAGTCGGAAAGTTTACAAAGCTAGAGGTTACGCGAAGCTCACCTTTTCCATTCTCTTATTTTTCTTATGACGCAAATCCTTTTGTGGACGATCATTTAAACTGGCTTGAACAACAATTGCAAAAAGAGAATTTCTCTTATAAAAAAATAAAGGCTGATTTATATGAAACACCACTGAAAGAAGATAAAGATGTAGCCATTTTTAATGATGTATACGCAATTAAGCAAAGTGACTATAACAAACTTGCAGCTTCCTTACGAATGAAACAACTATTCATGGACGAAAATGAAGCATATGTCTTAACAGGTAATGCTTATATAACCTTATTCAGCGAGTTTGAGCCAAGTTACAATAGAAAGTCTATTACACTTTCTAGCACAAATACGATATTACAAGTAAAGGGCTATGAACAAGTAGGGGCCATTCCCTCTAACTTTTCATATCAAACTTTAGTTTTACCTGATGTTGTTGTAAACAACTTACCAAGTACAACAAAGCGTGTATCAGCGTACAATTATAACGTACAAAACTGGGAAAAGACGTATGAAATTGCTAATGGTTTTATGAAAAAAATACAAAAAGATCGAGAGGCATTCCAATACGAAGGCCCCCTTATACGCTCCTATGAATCAGCAGACTCATTATATAGAATTACATCAGGAAGTGCTGCATACTTCCTAATCGGGACATTCTTAGGTGTCATTTTCTTTATTGGAGCAGGTAGCGTTCTTTATTTCAGAATGTATACGGATTTAACGAACGAACAAGAAAAATATGTAGCAATTTCAAAAATTGGTGTAACAGATGCAGAGATGAAACGATCTGCAACCATTCAACTTAGTATTTTATTTTTCGTTCCGTACATTATGGCATCCATTCATACAATGTTCGCAACAAAAATGCTACAAGATGTAATTGGTTTATCTCTGTTCAAAGAAGTTTCAGCCGTTCTTATTATTTTTGGATTCGTTGAAATCGTATTTTTCTTATTTATTCGTTCACTTTATATGCAAAAATTATCACAGTACACGAGTGGACAAAATATTTAAAACAAACTTGATGAAAAGAGTATTTCTTATGCTTTTCTCATCTTCACCCCATTAGGAGGCTAGGTGAATGACATTTTGGCAGTTTGCATTTAAAAACGTGACGCGGAACGCCAGAGCTTATTTCGCCTATTTTGTAAGCAGTGCGTTCTCCATCGCAATCTTTTTCTCATTTGCAGTTTATTTATTTCATCCTAAATTGCATATGACAGACGTGAATTATTCTCTGAACATATTAATGACAATTTCAGAAGTTGTCATTGTGTTCTTTTCATTTTTCTTTTTACTGTATTCAATCGGTACGTTTTTAAAAGTACGAAAAAAACAGTTCGGGATTTTAACAGTACTTGGCATATCTCAAAAACAATTAAAACGACTCATATTTATAGAAAATATGTTAATTGGTGCTCTTTCTATATTTTTTGGCATTCAACTTGGAGTCGTCTTTTCACAGTTCTTTTTATTAGTTACCGCCAAAATTACACACGTACCTGGTTTATATTTATATCCGCCTACAAGTGCTATCGTTTTAACTATCATCATCTTTCTTGGGCTCTTCATTCTCGTATCATCTTTTACACCGATGCTCATTCGTACGAGAAAAGCTGTACGACTTTTAAAAGAAGGAAAACAACAAAAAGAAAGAAAAGCATCCGTGCTCATCTCTCTATTTGGTGCGACGTGTTTAATATCTGGATATGCGTTAGCCGCAAATCCGCTGTATTTTATGTCGCTAGGTGACATCATTGGGCTTTTATATGCCGTCTCTAGTATATTTGTCATTCCATCGCTTATTGCAGCTGGAACATACTTTTTCTTTTCACAAATTAGTTTTTTACTTATTCGTATTTTAAAAACTCGAAGAAAGTTTTATATGAAACGAATTAATATGCTTTGGATTTCGGATTTAGCAGCGCGCATTCGGACAAACATTAACATGCTTTTTATTGTAGCGATGCTATCGACGCTCGCTTTTACAATGATTACATTCTTATATGGATTCGGTAAGTTTACAAAATTTGATGAAATTAGGAAAAACCCTTTCCCGTTTACTTATTTATCTCATACTGAAAATACGTTAGCTGATGAACATTTAAACTGGTTAGAACAAAAATTTAATGAAGAGCACTTTACTTATACAAAATTTAAAACGGATATATATGAAGTATCTTCAGCTGAAGATACCACGCAGCTCTATTATGCCATTAAACAAAGTGACTATAATGTACTTGCTAAGGCTTTAAATTGGGAAACACTCACGGTGAATAAGAATGAATCTTATATTCTTATGAAAGACTTAGATGATCAGGTTATTGGAACGCTTCATAATCAAGAAAAGAAAAATACTCTTACACTTACTCAAAACAATTTACAACTACAAGTGAAAGAATATAAAGGTTATAACCCATTCCCAAATCGCTTAATATACCAATTGCTCATACTATCTGATGAAAATGTAGAAGCATTATCCACCGTTTCAAAACAAATGAGTGTATATAGCTTTAAAGTTTACGATTGGGAAAAAGCACATAACATCGGTTCGGCATTTACAACAAAAATTTATAATGAAAGTGACGCGATCAAAGCAGAGCATCCTCCTTTCCACGCAAGTGAAGCGAGTGATTCTCTATATAAAGCAAAATTAAATGTCGCTTCGTTCTTCTTAATTGGTACTTTCCTAGGAGTTATTTTCTTTATCGGTGCTGGTAGTGTTCTTTACTTCCGAATGTATACAGATTTAACAAATGAGCAAGAAAAGTATGTAACGATTACAAAAATTGGTTTAACAGCAGCTGAGATGAAACGTTCAGCGACAATTCAGCTTGCTATTTTATTCTTTGTTCCATACATTATGGCATCGATCCATACGATGTTTGCCACAAAGATGCTACAAGACATATTACATCTCTCGTTCTTCGCTGAAATTACAGTCGTACTTATGATTTTTGGAACAGTTGAAATTTTATTTTTCCTTTTAATTCGTTCCTTTTATATGCAAAAATTATCACAACATATTAAGTTTTAAAATTAGAAAGGTGATTACTATGGAAGAAGTATTACACATAAAAAATGTCTCAAAAGTGTATGAGGGAAAAGTCCCTCATACTGCTTTAAAAAATATAAATTTACACGTAGATAAAGGTGAATTCGTTGCCATTATGGGACCATCTGGTAGCGGAAAATCTACATTTTTAAACGTTATTTCTACAATTGATTCTCCTACTTCTGGTGACGTCGTTATTAACGGCAAAAAACCACACACATTTCGTAGAGAGAAGTTAGCTATTTTCCGCCGACAAGAGTTAGGATTTGTTTTCCAAAACTTTAACCTACTAGATACACTCACAATCGGTGAAAATATCGTACTACCTTTAACATTAGATAATGTTCCATTAAAGGAAATGGACGAAAAGCTTGATAACATTTCAAAAAAGCTTGGAATTGATCATATTTTGGACAAACGTATTTTTGAAGTTTCTGGGGGACAAGCACAGCGTACCGCAGTAGCACGCGCTGTTATTCATCATCCGTCTCTTTTACTAGCTGATGAACCGACAGGAAACTTGGATTCAAAAGCAGCTATTGATGTAATGGAGTTATTTACGAAGTTAAACAAAGAAGAAGATGCAACAATTTTAATGGTTACGCACGATCCGTTTGCAGCAAGTTATTGTAACCGCGTCATTTTCATTAAAGATGGCGAGCTTTACAACGAACTACACCGCGGACTATATCGTGAGAAATTTTATCAAGAAATATTAGATGTTTTAGCATTATTAGGAGGAAGACGTGGATGACATTTTGGCAATTCGCATTTAAAAATGTCTCGCGTAATTCGAAAGCATATTTCGCTTATTTTGTAAGTAGTGCGTTTTCTATCATGGTTTTCTTTTCATTTACTGTATACGCGTATCATCCACGCTTACAAATTATGAATAAATTGCAGGAACAAGATCCGCTCATGAACTTGGCTGGCATGGCACAGGTTGTTATCGTTTTGTTCTCGTTCTTCTTTCTCTTATATTCTATTGGGACATTTTTAAATGTACGGAAACAACAATTTGGCGTTTTAACTGTTCTCGGTATTTCACACAAACAATTAAAACGGCTTTTGTTTACTGAAAATATGATTATTGGAATACTAGCTATCTTTGCTGGTATTCAAGGTGGGCTTGTATTTTCTAACTTTTTCTTACTCGTTACTTCTAAATTAACAAATGCAAAAGGCCTCTATTTATATTGGCCAACAGAAGCAATTATCGTTACTACAATAACTTTTATTATTTTGTTTTTCATCGTTTCTACGTTTACACCGATGTTTATTCGTACTCGGAAAACAACACGATTAATTAAAAATAATAAAAATAAAAAAGACGAAAAAAGGCCATCTATACTCGTTTCATTGTTTGCCTTAATTTGTTTAGGGCTGTGCTATTATATCGCTGGTTATCCGCAAGGCTATATAACAGAAAAAAATGCACAAAATGGATCTGTATTCTTTATCATGTTATCTATTTTGCCACTCGTAGTAGTCGGGACATACTTATTCTTTTCGCAAACATTTCTTCTCTTTATCTTCATTTTAAAAAGACGAAGAAAGTTTTATATGAAACAAATAAATATGTTATGGATTTCAGATTTAGCTAGCCGTACACGTAGCAATATTAATGTGCTCTTTATCGTTTCTATGTTGTCAGCACTTGCATTTACAATTATCATCGGATTATTCGCCGCTAATAACAATACAAAAGCTTCAGTATTAGAACGATATCCTTTCCCCTTCACATATACGTCCAAAGGGGAAAATCCATTGGAACAAAAGCACATTGCTACAATTGAAATGGAACTTACAAATGCTAATTTTCAATACAATAAGCATACAGTTACAATGTTACAAGATACAGCTTTAAAAGAAGATATTACTCTTATGAAAATGAGTGACTACAATACACTTGCGAAACAATTAAAAAGACCGGAAATAACCCTTGATTCTACACAAGTTTATATTATTTCTCGATACTCACCAGAACTCTTAAATCTTGTATCAAATCCATTTGCAAAACAAAATACAATTACAATCGGATCAAATAAAAAAGAGTTTCATATTAAAGGATTTATTAATAAAGGAATCGGACCCGCCTTTCTTTTCCGACATATAATTGTTGTACAAGATTACGTATTTGATAATATGATTCCTCATATTGAAACGACTATAGTGTATAACTACTTCGTTGAGAATTGGGAAAATTCAATTGTTCCGACAAAAAATATGTTAAAACATATTGGGAATGATACGGATAGCTTCCGTGAGGCACATAAAAATACAGACATCCCATTTGCTCTTTATACAGCAGCTGATGATCTATACTACAGTAAAGGAAATTCAATTGCTACTTTCTTTATTTGGACATTTCTTGGCTTTATGTTCTTTATCGGGGCAGCAAGTGTTTTATACTTCCGTATGTATAATGACTTAACGATTGAAAAACAAAAATACATTACGATTACAAAAATCGGTCTAACAGAATCGGAAATGTTTCGTTCTGCAACGATTCAATTAGGAATTTTATTTTTCATTCCTTATATCGTTGCTGGTATTCATACAATATTTGCGATTCAGTTTTTACAAAACATGTTTGCTTTCTCTTTATTAAAAGAATTAATCATTATACTTACGTTGTTCGGGATTATCGAGATCATTTTCTTCTTCTTAATCCGTTCTCTGTACATTAATAAATTATCACAGCATATCAAAATATGAATAAAATGGCCTTGTGCGTATTGCACAAGGCCATTTTCAATAGTTTTTAATAATTAGCAGCAATATCCACCATAGCCGCCTGCGTAACCGCCGTAACCACCATAGCCACAACCGCCTCCGCCTCCGCCGAAGCAGCTAGCACCGATGATGATTAATAAAATAAACAATACGATTAGAAGCGCAAAACCGCCGCCGCACCCATTTCTGCGGTTACAATCATCATGTCTGTGTTCACACTTTTCGCTCATTACTCTATTCCTCCTTTAGTATCATTCATAACAAGTTCTCCTTGCTCTAAATGAGGGGATTCCATTTATAGTATGTTTTCAGGGCGAATAGGAAGCTTGACCTTATTAAAAACGGGCTTGTTTTTGGAAATGGGCTTCATCAAAAAAAGATACCTGTTAAGGTATCTTCTAAATAAACATATTCAATAAAAGTGCAAAACCAAATGCGATAAATGATAATAATGTCTCCAGTACCGTCCACGTCTTAAATGTTTCCTTCACTGTCAAACCTAAATACTCTTTTACAAGCCAGAACCCCGCATCATTTACGTGAGAAAACATTAATGATCCTGCACCTGTTGCAATAACGAGCAATTCTAAATTCACTCCAGACATATGCTGAATAACAGGTGAAACAATTCCTGCCGCTGTCGTTAATGCTACTGTCGCTGAACCTGTTGCAATTCGAATTAATCCAGCTACCATGAAAGCTAATACAATTGGTGATAACGATATATGTTCTGCCATTTGTGCAATCGCCGTTCCAACGCCGCTTTCAATTAATATTTGTTTAAATCCACCGCCTGCACCGATAATTAAAATAATGGAACCGACCGGTAGTAAACTTTCGTCCGTTAATTTTTTAATGACCTTTTTATTAATTCCTTGTCTTATTCCAAGTAAATAAAATGCTGCGAAACATGAAATAAGTAAAGCAATTACTGGACTTCCTATAAACACGAAAAATTCAGTTATCTTTTTCGGTAATGAAATATACGGTGCCACTACTGATAAAATCATTAATACAACTGGCAATAAAATAATAAAGAATGAAACTTTACGACTCGGTAAATCAGTTGATACAGTCGTAACTCGAACTAGCTCTGGTTCATTTTCAGGTATAACTCTTTTATGTACCCACTGTGCAAATATCGGTCCTGCGATAATGGCTGTTGGTAACGCAATAATTAATGAATATAAAAGTACCTTTCCTAAGTTCGCGTTATAAATACCGATTGCTGTCATCGCCCCTGGATGTGGTGGTACGAGCCCATGTACGATAGATAATCCCGCAATAACAGGTAATGCGATTAATAATATGTTTTGCTTCGTCGTTTTTCGAATGGAAATAACGAGAGGTAATAAGATGACAATTCCCACTTCAAAAAATACTGGAATCCCTATAACAAATCCTGCAAATAACATAGCCCATGGTAGTTTCTTCACACCGAAAAATCGAATAAAGAAATCTGCTACTTGCATGCCAGCCCCTGAATCGGACATCATTTTCCCTAAAATTGTTCCGAGAGCTAAAATACCAACTAAATGCCCTAGTACACTACCAACACCAGTTTCATAGGCAGCCACTATCTTCGTTAAATTCAGTCCAGACATGATGGCTAAAAATAAACTAGCAACTGTTAAACTAATAAATGCATGCCATTTCCACCATGATACCCCTAAAATAACAATCGCGATTGCAAGTAACGTGACGATTAATAAGTATATATCCATCTCTCATTCCCCTTACTTTATAAAAAAAGAGGGAAAATCCCCTCTTTTTTATACGTCATAATTCACTACATAATGCTGCATTTCTGTGTTATAGTAGCCTTCGCTATATTCAATTACTTCGCCAACTTCATCGTAAGAATAGCGCATTCGCTTTAATAACGCTGTGCCCTCTTTTTCACCTAATGCTTCTGCAACGAAACTAGGCGCAAGTCCAACAGCGAATTCATCCCTGAAATTTTCTAAATGAATACCTCGGTCCTCGACTAAATCGTAAAGCGATTGTAAATCAAAGTCCGATAAATCTGTACTTGCCATATGTGCTGAGAAATAGTGCGTATAATGAATGTACGGTGCATCATTTAACGCATATAAACGTTCAATACGAAAACTCTCTTTACCGAATAATCGAAATGGCACTGTTCCTTCTTCATTCTGAACGATTTCTGCTTTTAGTAATTTCTTCTGTACTTTATATCCTTCTTCCACTAACACTTCAGTAAATTTCTTACCCTTTGACAGTTTTGTCGCAGAAGTGTTACGGATGACTTTCGTTCCTTTACCGCTTTTCTTTTCCAAATATCCTTCTTGAGCAAGTTCTTTAATCGCATTACGCACTGTAATTTTACTTACTTTGAACTCTTCTTCTAACTGCGGTTCGGAAGGAATATTCGTATGAATCGCATATACACCATGCAATATTCGATCACGAATAATATTTTTTATTTGTAAATATAATGGTCCTTTTTTTCTCGTTACGTTCACCGTTACACCCACTACCTTTCTACATCACCTACTGATGCCGTCATTGCCCGAAGTATATCCTTCTCTGATGACATTGGCGTATCACCGACGATTGTATGTGCAAGCATTCCAGCTGCTGACGCAAATGAAACAGCTTTCTCTGGTGCAAACTCTTCTATCTCGCCATGAATAATCCCGCTCGTATAAGCATCTCCAGCACCTATTCTATCATATACAGAAAACGTAAGTGTTTTTGCAAAAGTGAACGCACCATCTTTACATATAAACCCGCGAAGCGAATGTGTATTATCGCTATTAATAGAGCGATGTGTGCCAGCAATTGTAGCGATATGATATGTTTCAGCTACTTTTGGAATCAGATCAACAAGTTGTGCTTCTCGATCCGTTTCTTCCGTTTTCATTCCTAAAACAAACATCGCATCTTTTTCGTTCATCATAACGATATCAGCAAGAGCTAGCATTTCTTCATAATGCGGTTTCGCCTGCTCATATCCATCTTCTCCCCAAAGAGATGGACGATAATTGCAATCAAAAACGACAGTGCCTCCGTTTTCTTTAACTGCTTTCGCTAAAGATTTCATATGATGGCGTACAGTATCATTCATCGCAAGTGTAATCCCGCAAAAATGAACGATATCAATTTCCTTTGCGATTTCTTCAAATTGATACATTTCTTCACATGCCGTATTGAAGCTACTTTCTAATCGATTTGAATATGTAACGCGGCTTGCACGTGCACCAAATCCATTTTCTAAAAAGTACATGCCGACATATTTACCGCCTCTTGAAACAAGCGAGGTTTGCACACCCAACTTTTGAATGTACGATAATGCCGCATCTCCAACCGAATTTTCCGGTAAAGTTGAAATAAGAAGCCCTTCATGCCCTAGATGAGAAAGCGCGGCTGCAACATTCACACCTGTACCAGAAAAGGAATAATTTAATGTGTTAGCTTGCGATAACAATTCATATCCCGGTACTTGCAGGCGCATCATTACTTCGCCAAATGCTGCAATTTTCTTACGCATATTGATCAACTAACTTCTTCACTACTGCTAATAATTCACGAACATCTTCTACTTTCGTATTACCAGTTTCTTTATCAATAATAGAAGAGTATACGTGCGGGATAACTTGCTCTACGTTTGCTTCAAGCGCAATACGTACAATTGTTTCGAAGTTTTCTTTATCAATTCCGCCCGTTGGTTCTAATGCAAATCCTTCTTCCGCACATGCTTTCGCAACTGCGCGATATTCTTCTTCATGAGCTAAACCTTTCATTGGGAAGTATTTCAATGAATTTCCGCCCATATCACGTACAAGTGCGATCGCTGTTTTAATTGGAACGATTGCTTTTTCTTCTCCAGCTGCACTAATTGGACCAGTAGAAATATTTACGTACCCTACTTTTCCTGTTGGTGATACTAAACTATTAATCCAGCTATCTTTTCCGCCAAGATTTGCACGTGTCGCTCCAACTGAAGGGAACACTTGGTTAATATGACTACCAGGATAATGCTTCGCGATTTCAGCTACAACTGCTGCTTGGCGATTATCTCCTGCTCCTAGTCCGATCGATACCGCGTCATCAATTTCTTTTCCGTATGCTTTCATCGCTGTAACTGCTTCTTCTACTGTTGGGTAGTCTTTTGATAACACTCCCACTACTACATACCCTTCTGCTGCTTCAAAAATATCTTTCGCATTTTCGATATTGTTCGCTAATACATTTAATGCTACGCGGCCTTTATAAAAACGTTTTTGAATGTTTGTCATTTTAGTTTCCCCCTACAATTTCTCTCATTTTTTCTTCAATTACATGTATGTCATCACCTTGAAGTGGACGTGGATCAATATCAAAGAATCCTTGTCTTACGCCGTAATCACGTGTGTAAATGGCAATTTCCCCTTCGCGTAATGCTTTTACAACGTCTTTTGCTGATTTATTTAACTCGTTCTCGTTAATATGAATACGCGCTCTAAAGATTGCTCTTCCTGCTTCATCTTGAACAATCGTTACATTTACACCATTTAATTCTTTTAGCGGCATAAGTACTTGTAATAGCTCTTTTTCTTGTTCACTCTTATCTTCTTTTACTCCGTACTCATCAAGCGCTTGAAGTAAACCGAAAGTTGTTTCTTTCCCAACTTTCATACTTCTACCGCTGCAATGTAATTGCACTTTCAGCCACTCAACATATTTTCGTTTACCGCCAACAATACCAGAAGTAGGCCCTTCAATTGCCTTTGAACCGCTATAAATGGCAAGGTCTGAATACTTCACATATTTTTGAATATCTTCTTCAGCTGCCGCATCGACGATTAGTGGTACGTTATTTCGCTGCGCTACTTCCCATGCTTCTTCAACAGAAATCATATTTTTTTGCACGGCATGATGGGATTTCACATACAGAATCGCTGCTGTATTTTCACCAATCGCATCTTCAATATGCTCTGCTTTCCCTTCGTTTGCGTAACCCACTTCAACAAGCTTACCGCCGCCTAAATAAATCATCGTTTCAACAGGAGCACCGTATTGAACGTTATGACCTTTTAACATAATCACTTCGTTTTTCGCGATGACCTCTTGATGAAGTCTTTCACTTTTACGACGGTTTCCTTCTGTAACGATACCAGCGATAGAAAGCGCAATTCCGCTCGATGCTGAATTTACAACGACCGCTGCCTCTGAATCTAGAATTCTCGCAATATGGTCTCCCGCTTTATCTACTAAATCAGCAATTTCCACATAATTTTGTCCACCATGTTTCATCGCATCCATAACTGTATCTGTCGGAGCGGATACACCTAAAATACTCATTCTACCGCTCGCATTAATCACTCTTTTTAATCCGTACTTAGCATTCAATGAATGACCCATTAATTACAACCCCTTTCGTATCAATTCTTCTTTCAGCAACGCGCTGATCCCCTTCTGAATCAATTAACGTAACCTTCTCATCTTTCACCGTAAATAAAGTTAAGTTTGCAATATCGCCTTCTTGAATACGACCAAGCTCTGGTTTTTTTAGCCACTCTGCCGCATTTTTCGTAACCGCATCAATTACTTCTTCTAGCGGATAACCTAAGTAAAGGAATTTCGAAAGAACGTGAGCCATACTATACACTGGACCGTGTATACGATTCTTCCGGTAAATATCTGTACTAATTGTATGAAAGGCAATATCGTGACGCTTCGCTGCTTCTGCTACTTTAAAAGAAAAACTAGCATTACCGTGACCAACATCTAAATGTACGCCGCGTTTCACTGCATCTAGTAATACAGGTAGCGGTTTGCCTTCTTCATCAAATAAATTATTTTCTTTCCCGTTTAAGTAATGTGTAATCACATCATCTTTTTCTAAAAGAGGTACAACTTCCTCTATGCGAGGAGGTGCTGAACCGATATGTACCATAATTGGCAATGATGTTTCACGGGATAAAGAGCGCGCAACATGAAGCGGTTCAATTCCACTATCACACACGACGCTCTTACTCATTCTCGCCTTTAATCCGACGATTACATCTTTATACTTTTCTACTGCTTCTATTACTTTCTCTTTATCTATCCATTCCATATTGGATAGTTCATCAATTCGTTTCAAACCGATGCGAGAAATATTTAAAAAGGCAAATAAATTCGTTTTCGCCTGCTCTCTACTTTTGACTAAATCTGCAATGCGATCAGCTCCGCAGCTACCAGCATCAACAATTGTCGTTACCCCTTGCTTAACGCCGATTTCGTCTACCTCATCGCCATAAGGATCAAACTCTGGAAAAGCATGAACGTGCAAGTCAATCCAACCACTCGATACGTAAGTACCTGAGTAATCAAGAACCTTTCCACCTTCACCAGCACCAGCTTTCGTCACCTGTGCGATTTTATTATTTTCAATTACAATGTCAATCTCTTCCCCGTTCACACGTTTCACATTACGTAGTACGAATCGTTCTGTCATTGTATTTCCACCCTTTTCTATAAGAAGCCATAAGAATACGCTTACATTAAAATTTCATTTTTTATATCTCTTTCACACGTTTAGCGTAACACAAAAAAAGGGAGAAGTAAATATAACGTTATAATGTTTAATTTTATATTAAAATATGAGTTTCCATTACATATTCGGACACCCTATAAGCAGGAGGGATATTCTTGGGATTTCGAATTTTATTATTTATAATTTTAATCACTTTGTATGTACCAACAACGGTTAGCGCAGCCCCTCCATCACTCACGGCTGCATTTATCCGGGACCATCAGCTATGGATAAAGACAGGAAATCAAGAAATACAAATCACAAAAAATCGATATGTGTATTCTCCAAAATGGTCTTATGACGGTAGGTTTATTGGCTATATTGATAGTGATGAAGCGGGTAAAGAATCTAACTTATTCATTTATGATACGGAAGAGAAAATAAACTATCAGCCTTATGTAAGAGTCGTAACATCTGACTTTAAGTGGTCACCAAATAAAAATCAATTGGCTTACACTGATCAAGGTTTATTAAACGTTACAAAAATTAAAAACGGTCGCCCACAAGGTTTTGAAAATATATCACTTGGGGTTAGTGATTTCGAATGGTTCCCGAACGGAAAGGAATTTATCGTCTCCTCACAATCTTGCTTGCGTCCGACCGGATGGGGTACAATTCCACTTTATAAAATACCAGTCGATGCAAATCTTGCTAAAGATAAAATAAAGCCTTTTTATACGATTCAAACAAATGAAACTGATTTATTTGCGATTAACGCTAACTATTTCAAGTGGAGTTCTGATGGAAAGTGGATTAGCTTTTTGGCTAGTCCTACTGCTTCTTTGGCAATGGATAGCAATACATTATGTGTTATCTCATCAAAAGGGAAATACTTTCGAACGATTGGTAACATGCTATGGTTCAAAGATTGGATGAAGTGGGCTCCATCAGCTAATCAACTCGCCTATATTTCAGGAGAAGGAAGGTTCTTTGTAGAAAATAAAAAATTCACAGTTGCAGACATGGTAACAGCAAAACAACAAAAGGTCTACACACCTGTCGGTTATGTAGACCTTGATTTAGAATGGTTTTCACCAAACAAAGTGGTTGTGGCTCGTGCAACAGAAAATAAGGTATGGAAAGAAGGTCCTGTTCCGACGATGTTTACAACACTTTATATGATCAATATAAAAACAGAAGAACAGAAACAAATCTCGTTCCCAAAACAGAATGAACGTGATGAAGCCCCTCAAGTTATTGGACCTTATCTTACTTGGCTTCGCAAGAAAACAAATGTATATAAAGGCGATGTCTGGATGAAGGATAGCTTACATAGTCAAGAGCATATATGGCTGAAAAATGTTGATGAGGCTCCAATCTTTTTTACTCGGAATGAATGTCATTGAAAATGTGTTCATTACAATCCTCATCATATAAAGTGAAACTTTAATCAGTGGGGGTTTTCTTCATCCCCCACTGATTATTAGCCCTCACCAATCGGACTTTTATGGGCAGCTCGACCCCCACCTAACTTCTTTGCTTTCGCTGAATTTTGAGGTAGGGGTCTTACTGCCCATTAAAGCGGGATAAAAATTTGTATCCGTTCCCCTATTTGATTCTCCCGTAGTAGAGCACTATTATGGGAGAATCAAGATTATCTATTCCTGTACCGTCACAATAACCCCATCCATATTATTCCCCGAAATTTCATACTGCTTATTCGCCGGAACATTCACTTTCCTGTTCCCGGAAACTTTATAATAAGAAACCGTATATTTCTTACCTTCTACATTCGTTGAAATTTCTTTTTTCTCTTTTAAAAAGTCTAAGTATTCCTCTAATGTAATTTTCTCTTTTTGCATAATTGCACTATGAGGTAAACCGACATAACGTATATGCCACGGCTCATATTGAATGCCTGTAATGTTACTTTTATTTTTCGGATAACGTAATACAAAGCCGTGCTTCCATACGTTCTCTTCAATCCATTTTCCTTCAGGTGCTTTCTCCATTTTCTTTTGCGTAGAACCAACGTCTAGTGATAATCCTAAATTATGTTCACTGTATCCTGCTGGAAGTGCATAATCAGATCCCATTTTTTCATATAGCTGTTTTTGCTCTTGGAAATCTCTATAGCCACTACTAATCAAAAAATGGTTAACACTTTCTTTTCCAGCCGCATCGACAACGTTCAAAAACTTTTTTACAACATCCTTTGATAAACGAAGATTTCTATCAAATATTACATAGCCTCTCACTAATTCACTATTATGATTTACATTTATAATATCAGACCTAATACTATCTTTTTTTACTGGATAATCTTTATTAACTAATAACAGATCCCCTTTATAAATTTGTTCTTTTGTAATCTCTATCTTTTCCATATTTGCAGTCTTTACTGCACTATTTTCTCCGCCAATTTTCACATCAATTTCTTTTTGAAATAACGGTGATATATAAACGCCTACACAGATTGTGCATGCAATAAAAAAAGAAATAAATACCCACTTTTTCATTTCTAGTTCCTCCTTAACGTAACTTACGTATAGAATAGAAAAAACTATTAAAATAAAAAGTGGGGTAAAGTTTAAATTTTTATTAAATTGTTACATTCTCGTCTTTTGGCAATCGTACTTCAAATATCGTTCTAACTACATTACTCTCAGCAGAAATCGTACCGTTATGTTGCTCGACAATGTTTTTCGCAATAAATAGTCCAAGGCCTGTACCACCTTGCTGCTCTGTTCTCGCCTTATCACCTGTATAAAACATATCAAAAAGATACGGTAAATCTTCTTCTGGAATGCTATCTCCGTAATTCATAACTTGTACGACAACTTCTTCATTATCGATATACCCATTCAGATCAACAAATTGCCCATCATATCCGTATCGAACGGCATTTGTTAACAAGTTTTCAAATACTCTAGCTAACAATTTCCCGTCACCATTAATCGGTAAATGTGGATCAACATTCAATCTAGCTTCTAAATGCTGTTTCTCTAATAGCGGATATAATTCTTCATCTAGCTGTATAAGCAGCTCACTTATATCAATTGGCTTTTTATTTAGTTGTAACATGCCATAGTTCATACGTGTAATTTCAAATAGCTCATCAATTAAGCTTTCAAGCCTTTGTGATTTCGTAAAAGCAATCGTGGAAAAATGTTTAATTTGTTCCTTCGTCAAATTCTCATCTTTAAGAATTAAGTCTAAATAACCTAAAACAGATGTTAACGGCGTTCTTAAATCGTGAGCCAAGTTAACAATAAGCTGGTCCTTACTACTTTCCGCGAAGTCTCCTCGCTCCACTGCTTCCTTTAATTTCTCACTCGCTACATTCATTTCGCTTGCGATATATCCAAACTCATCATTTGATGAAACGCGCACTTGATTTGTAAAATCGCCGTTCGCCAAATGATGAATTCCATTTGAAATCTCATCAAAATATTTTACATAAGGCCTAGTAAGAAAGAAGAAAAACATAATGGACAGAGGGATGAAAATAATTAAAAAGAAATTAACATCTCCAATTTGTCTTACCATGGAACGAAATTGAGCTAATGGATCCTCATAGCGAACGACTAATTTATAATAAATCCTTAATCCTTCATAAATGAAATACGTTATGCCAGCAGCTAATATCATACTTAACGAAAATAGCATAACCATCTTCGAGCGAAAACTTCTCATCTTTTTAGCCATTGAAAGTATACCCTACTCCCCACACTGTTTTTATTAACTTATCCTTTCTTTTATCTTCCCCAAGTTTTTTCCGCAATGTGCGAATATGTACCATAACTGTATTTCCGCTTTCATAATAATCATCTGCCCATACTTGCTGAAAAATATTTTCCACATTGTACACTTTCTTCGGGTGACTCGCTAATAAATATAAAATATCAAACTCTTTCGGCGTTAACTCAATTTGCTCTCCATACACGTTCACTGTTCTTCTCTCAGGATCAATAACGACTCCCCCTACCTCTAAAGCAGATTTATTCTCTGCTACTTTCGGCTGATTTAACGTAAGAAATCGGCGTAATTGTGCATTTACACGTGCGACTAATTCAATCGGTGTAAAAGGTTTCGTCATATAATCATCTGCACCTAATACAAGACCTGTCACCTTATCAAAATCAGATGTTTTCGCGCTTAAAAAAATGATTGGCATATGATGCTTCACGCGAATTTGACGCGTCACTTCATACCCATCCATTTTTGGCATCATAATATCTAAAACCACTAAGTCGATTGGCTGCTTTTCAATAATATGAACGGCCTCTTCCCCATCCGCTGCCTTCACAACGTGGTACCCTTCTTTTTCTAAATGTATCTCAATTAAATCAGCAATTTCTGCCTCATCATCCACTATTAAAATTGAAATGCGCTTCATTTTACTCCCCCTTTTTATACGATCGATTGTAAACTAGTCTATCCAATTTGTACAATACGAAAAGGTTACCCGTTAGAGTAACCTTGGTAAATAAAATTATATCGGCGATTTTCTAAATATATCGACTTACCGACAGTTAACGACGAAATTCGCCCGCTATTTTAAAGACTCAGCCTACCGCTCCAAAACAATCCGTTGCTTCGTGATTTCTGCTAGTCTCCCGCGATCTACCTCATACTCAGCTTCAATGCTTTGCGGAACCATTACTTTCCCGCCCTCAAGCATTACTTCCGGTGAAATAATATCCCTCTCCCAATGTCTACTAGAGGCAGATATATCGCCAGGAATCGTAAAGTTCGGCAATGAGGCGAGAGCAACATTTTGCGCTCGTGAAATCCCCATCTCCACCATACCGCCGCACCACACGGGTATATTATGCTCCATGCAGTAATCATGAATTTGAATGGATTCTGTTAATCCGCCCACTCGCCCTGGTTTAATGTTAACGATTTGGCAACTACCAAGCGTAATCGCAACGCGCGCGTCTTCTAAACTATGGATACTTTCGTCTAAACAAATCGGTGTCTCAATTTTCTTTTGTAGTTGTGCATGATCAAGAAAATCGTCATCCGCTAACGGTTGCTCAATCATCATCAATTGAAATTCATCTAGTCGTTTCAGTTTCTCCGTATCCGCTAATGTATAGGCTGAATTTGCATCAGCCATTAACGGGATGTGCGGGAACTCTTTACGAATCTCTTTTAATAATTCGTAGTCATGCTCTGGCTTTATTTTCACTTTAAAACGCTCGTATCCTTCTTCTGCGTACTTCTCGATTTGTTTTAACATAACTGGAATTGTATTGATACCAACCACAACACCAACTTCAATTTCAGTCCTAGTTCCGCCAAGCAATGTCGCTAATGACTTCTTTTGACACTTTGCATATAAGTCCCAAACAGCCCCTTCAATTCCGGCCTTCGCCATTCTGTTTCTCTTTATATGCTGGAACAAACATGGCACTTCATTCGGATGAGAAATCTCCGCCTTTAATAAATCAGGTAATAAAAAATCTTGTAGTACATGCAGCGCTGTCTTCACTGTTTCTTCCGTATACCATGGCTCAGAGAATGCAACGACTTCGCCAAATCCAATGTGCCCGTCTGTATCTTCTAATTCAATGACGATACTCTCACGCTTTTCGTAAGTCCCGTAGCTCGCAGCAAACGGGATTACGAGTGGCATTTCCGTTATATGAAGTGTCGCTTTTTTTATCTCCACTTACATCTCCTCCACTAATTGTCTTAACTCTCGTCTTAACAATTTTTTCGAAGCATTTCGTGGTAATTCCTCTAAGAAACACGCTTTCTTCGGCACTTTATATTTTGCTAATTTCTCCTCGCAAAAATGAAGAATTTCTTCTTCTGTTACCGCCCCGCTTTTTACAATAAAAGCAGCGGGTACTTGTCCCCATTTATCGTCAGTCATACCGACAACACCGGCTTCGGCTACCATTGGATGAGAAAGCAACACTTCTTCAATTTGAGCCGGATATATATTTTCTCCGCCAGAAATAATTAAATCACTGCGGCGATCTAATACGTATAAAAATCCTTCTTCATCTAAATAACCTAGGTCACCAGTGTGAAGCCATCCGTTTTGAATTGTTTCGCGTGTCGCATCTTCACGGTTAAAGTAACCGCCTGTTACGTTTGGTCCTTTTACTACAATCTCTCCTTCCGCAAACGGTGGTACTACGACGCCCTCTTTTTCAATACGAAGTTGGCACTGAAATAGTGGTTTCCCGGCTGATCCTACTTTCGTTAACATGTAATCTGCGGATAACGTACAAATTTGCGACGACGTCTCTGTCATACCGTACGTTTGATACACAGGAATTCCTTTATCTACACATATTTCTAATAACGGTTTTGGCGCTGGTCCTCCGCCAAGTAACATGCATCGTAAAGAAGATGGATATGTTCTTTCTCCAAGTCTCTCTAATAAATCAGTTAGCATTTTTGATACGACTGAAATAATCGTTACGCCTCTCGTTTGAAGTGCTTTATGAATAAAATCGGCATCATATTTCGGAACGAGTAAAATGCGCATTCCGTACATAATATTTTTCATTAAAAGAGATAGCCCGCCAACGTGGAACATCGGCATACAAGCTAACCAACAATCATCATCACGAAGCCCTAAGTTAAGCGAAGAACCGACTGCACTTGCCCAGTGATTACCGTACGTTAAAATAACGCCTTTCGGTTTCCCTGTCGTCCCAGACGTATAAATAATTGTCATCGCTTCTTCTAAAGAGAATTCTTCTTGTATAGAGGCTTCTGCCTTTGGCCCATTCATCACTTCAGTGAACGAATAGACAGGAACACCCTTAGCCTCAAAATCTTGATCCGTCACTAAACAAACAACTTCAGCATCATCCATTTGCCAAAGTAGCTCTTCTCTTGAAAGACGCGTATTTAAAAGTACAGCTACTGCACCTACGTAAGATAGGGCGTGAATAACTGAAATCATCTCCATACCATTTTTCATCAGAACAGCCACCTTTTGCCCCTGCTTCACTCCAACATGTGAAAGCTGTTCACAAACAGATACTACTTTTTCATGCAGCTCCATAAAAGTAACTTTCTCTTCCTCTATTTCAATTGCAGTGCGATCTGGTGTTAAAAATGCGCGCTGCTTTAACCAATTCGGCATCGTCTCCATAACTCATTCTCCTTTCATGAAAGAAAGAGACTTGATATGACATCAAGTCTCTTAGTTGTTTCCGGTTTGATCTCATCTAGCTATAGCGGCTAGAACAGTCGGTGGCTTCACTTCTTCCTACGAGGCAAAAAGCCCCTCTACGTCAGAAGCTCCATCCCCCTCACATTCTGAACGAGCTGCTTTCGCTTTTGATCTCATCTAGCTGCGCCTCCTAGCCCCTTCCGTCTAAGAACCTTCCGCACGAGAAAGTAAAAAACACTTTCTGTGCGAAAGAACCTTAGCCAACGGGGCTAAACAGTCGGCTTCGCTTTTGATCAAGGGAAACGAGGGAATTGACCGAAGTCCGGACTGCGTTTTTCTTTGAACGCGTCGCGACCTTCTTTTGCTTCGTCAGTTGTGTAGTACAATAACGTTGCATCTCCAGCTAATTGTTGAATACCAGCTAGACCGTCTGTGTCTGCGTTGAATGCAGCTTTTAGGAAACGAAGTGCCATTGGGCTGTTTGCTAAAATTTCTTGTGCCCATTGTACTGTTTCTGCTTCAAGCTCTTCTAATGGTACTACTGTGTTTACTAAGCCCATATCAAGCGCTTCCTGTGCGTTGTATTGACGGCATAGGTACCAAATTTCACGAGCTTTCTTGTGGCCTACCATACGAGCTAAGTAACCAGCTCCGTATCCACCGTCAAAGCTTCCTACTTTAGGACCTGTTTGTCCGAATACAGCGTTGTCTGCAGCGATTGTTAAGTCACATACGATATGAAGTACGTGTCCTCCACCGATTGCATAACCTGCTACCATTGCAATAACTGGTTTAGGAATTGCGCGAATTAGACGTTGTAAGTCTAATACGTTTAGACGAGGGATTTGGTCGTCACCTACATATCCACCATGACCGCGAACTTTTTGGTCGCCGCCAGAACAGAATGCACGTCCACCTTCACCTGTTAAAATGATAACGCCAACATTTGCATCATCACGAGCGTGTGCAAAAGCGTTGATTAACTCCATTACCGTTTTTGGACGGAATGCGTTATGTACTTCAGGGCGGTTAATCGAAATCTTTGCGATACCATTGTATGTTGAATAAATAATATCTTCGTAATTGCCTTCTGTTACCCATTCAATAGCCATTACAACTACCTCCTTGTATATTTCTGATTTCCTCTATAAGTGCGTCTTCCTTCTTAGATGAAAAAAGCATCACTGCATAGTTTTTAGAAATCCCTTTACTATTGTATCAAACTTTTCCGGTTGTTCCACATGAATTGCATGGCCAGCACCATCAATTTTGACAAATTTCGCGCCAGAGACGCATTTTTCGATGTTTTTTAATATGCGAAAGAACTTTTTATCATGCTCCCCGTTCATTAAAAGAACAGGTATTTTTAAGTTTTGCAGCTCATCCCACCATGAAGGCTGAGCTCCTGTTCCCATGCCACGGAGGCTGTTTGCGAGCCCTTTTGGATTGTTAGCAAGCCTTTCTTTTCGCACTGCTTCTTGTACGTTTTTTACTAGACTTTTTTGCGTTTCGAACAGCGGAATATTTTCCCACATCGATACAAAACTTCGAATGCCTTCTCGCTCAATTTTCTGAGCAAGTCGCTCATCTTTTTCACGACGTTCTTTTCTGTCCTCTTCTCGTTCAAGTCCAGCTGTACAATTTTCTAACAAAAGAGAACGTACATATTCTGGATATAGACATGCCATCGTAATCGCCAGTCTACCGCCCATTGAATAGCCAAGTATGTGCGCTTTTTCAATATGAAGGTAATCCAGTAGTTCTTTCATTTGCAATGCCGCATTTCGAATATCATAATGCGTCACGTCTTCAGGACTTTCCGTTTTTCCGTGCCCAACAATGTCTACTACAATGACTTGAAATTGCTCGCTCCAAGAAGGAACGAAAGAACGCCATGTTTCCATGCTTCCCGTAAAACCATGAAGAAGTAGAAGTGGTTCCCCGCTTCCGACTACTTCATATTCATACGATACACCTTGCAGGGTTACGTTCATTTTGATTCACCTTGCAACGATGTAGTAATTACGTCCTGCGTTTTTGCCCATAGTTCACGGTGCAACGTTAAGTTTTCATCACGGTTCGTACAAATTTCTACAACGTATAAACCTTCCGTCGTCGTTCCTTTTTGTACCTCTTCTCGGAATTGCTCCCAACCATTTACACGGCTAAATGAACCGCCGTACATTTTGACAACATGCTCGTAATCAAGTCCAATTGGCGTTCCAAATAATGATTCGAAATGTTCCTTTTTCTCATATTGTGGTAAGAATGAGAAAATACCGCCGCCATCATTGTTTACAACGACAATCGTTATATTTAATTCATGTAATTTTGCGGCTAATAATCCGTTTAAATCGTGATAAAATGATAAATCACCAATAACTAATACGAGCGGATCGCAAATAATACTCGCTCCTAAAGCTGTTGAAATGATTCCATCAATCCCGTTTACACCACGGTTTGCCATCACTTGAATATTTTTATCCGACGTGAAGAAGAATGAATCTGTATCACGAATTGGCATACTATTACTCGCAAATAACGTTGCCCCTTCTGGTAATACACGGACAATATCCGTAATAACTTTCCCTTCAAATGCAGTATCATATGTTTCCATTTCACGAAGCGTTTCCTTCGTTTTTTCGTTTATATGTTGCCACATTCCGAACCAATCATTCTTCTTCATAACTGGCATTTTTTCTAATAATGCCCTACAAAATACAATATCATTTGCCTGTACAACTTCTGTCGCAACGAGAGCTGGATCTCTCCATTGCCCAGATTCTTCAACAACGATATGAACGGCTTTCTTTTGTTTTTTGATGAACTGCGTTAATGCTTTCGAAACAGGCATACCACCAAAGCGAATTATAACTTCTGGCTTCCACGTTTCTTTTAACAATTCATTTCGTAAAAATGTATCGTAACAGTCGATTACCATCGTTTTATCGTGATGTCCGCTACGAATGTTAGAAAGTGGATCCGCTAATATTGGATATCCCGTTTTTTCAGCTAGTTCTGCCGCAAACGCTGCGATTTCCGAATGACTATCATCTCCACAAATAATAAGCCCCTTTTCCATATGTGAAAGGCGCCCTACAAGAGAATCTACATATTCACTCGGCATCATCACGTCCCCTTGCTGAACTACTCCTGTATATTCCCCGCGTCCTTTATCCCATAAACTTTCTAATGAGAAATCTGGAATAAGCGGCTCACGAACTGGAAAATTAAGATGAACAGGTCCTTGCGGCGCTAGAAGTGCGCTTGCTATCGTGCGCTGCGTCGTCATGCGGGCATAATGATACATCGCTTCACTCGCTTCTGGAAGTGCCATCTCTGTAAATTGCTTCACAAATGTACCGTATAAATTGAATTGATTCATTGCTTGTGGTGCACCAACATCTCTTAATTCATGCGGTCTATCTGCCGTTAAGACGATAAGCGGCACTCGTGAATGAAAAGCTTCACATACAGCTGGATAGTAGTTCGCTGCTGCTGTTCCTGACGTACATAATAATGCAACAGGACGTTTTTTCGCCTTTGCGATACCGAGCGCAAAAAATCCTGCTGACCTTTCATCTACATGTAAATATGTGTTCATTCCTTCATGTTGTTCCATTAGTAGAGCAATCGGCGTTGACCGTGAGCCTGGACTAATGACAACATCACATACATTTAGACGCGTCAGTTCATCCACGAACGCGCCTAAATAATATGACAATGCTTCTATATGATTGTTCATTTCATTAATTCCTCCAAAGCACCAAGCATCGGTCTAAACTTCAAACTTGTTTCTTCATATTCAAGTTGCGGTACTGAATCAATTACAATCCCGCAGCCGGCAAATAAGGATGCTTTCTCGCCATTTAATAATCCGCAACGAAGTGCAACCGCAAATTCACCATTTCCTTTATCATCTATCCAGCCAATTGGTGCACCATATAATCCTCTGTCTAACAATTCAACATCACGAATCAGCTTCATCGCTTCCAAACGAGGTGTCCCGCCAAGAGCTGGTGTTGGATGTAATTCTTCTACCATTGTTAAAAGACTCGCATCGCCTTTTGCCTCTACAGGCGTATATAAATGAATTAAGTTCTTCGTTGTTAATAAGCCCGGACTTTCCGGAATATTAACAGATTCGCAGTGCTCATTTAGTACTCCACGAATCATGTTCACAACATAACCGTGTTCAGCTAAATTCTTTTCATCATGAAGAAGCGTATTACTATTTCGTTTACTTTCTTCTATAGATTGACCATGACCAGTTGAGCCAGCAAGACACATCGAAGTAAACTTCTCATCTTCTTTGCGAATTAATCTCTCTGGCGTCGCTCCTAAGAAGCATGCTCCTTTATAATCAAAAGAAAATACGTAACAATCCGGTTGTCCAATGCGAAGTGCTTCTAAAACAAGAGCAGAATCAATATGATGATCCATTTCTACTTTTAACTCCCTCGCTAATACAACCTTCTGCACGTTCCCCTGCTTCATCTCATCTTGCACTTTCTCAATAGCCTTCATCCAGCCTTTTGGATCTACTTCTACTTTAGAAGTAATTGTTAATTTCGATCCTTCTAGTGCACATTTACTCTCCTCAAAAATTTTCTCTTCTAAAGAAACAATTTCGTTATAAAGAGTTTCTGCACAATCTGTTGCTGAAACGAATGTATTCATTGTTAACCATGCTTTTTCATTTTTTACAGTTAATAAAAATGCCGGTAGTGAAAATGTAGTATCATCAAATTCTTTCCATAAGTCCGTTTTCTCTTTTTCTTGGTCAAATGAAAATCCACCAAATAAAAGAGGACCTGTTCCAAATTCGTATCTTTCTCTTTGTACCAATGCTTTCTCTTTTACTTTATCCCACTCGTCACGAGCCATTTGAAAGCGTTTGTGAGAAGAAGTTGCTATAGTGAAAACAGAGCCAATTCCAGCAAATATTACATGCTGAGCTGGGTCTGCAAAATAACATCTATTTTCGAATGCAATCCTTTTTCCTGCTGCATAAAACAGAAGCGGATCCATCCAGTCTATTTGTTTTACGAAGCTAACCAATATTTTTTCATCAGTTGCACGCTTAATGGCTGCAGCAAGAACTTCTTGCAAGCCTATTTGTTTCGTTTGAATCACAATTGTCTCCCCCCTATGGGCGAAAAATAGTCATAATTACGCTTGATTTTAAGATACACCTCAAACGAAAGGCCTGTCAACGTTTAGCAATTCTGAGAAATTCACCTTCTCTTCCTAGAAAATAAACGTTGACACTAAATGATGCTTTTTCTACACTTAGTTGTGTACAATATGTGACCAAAGGAGGATTCAACATGGAAATGAACGTCGAAACGAATTCCTCTCCTACGGCGCCAAAGCCAAGTAAGCAAACAGGCTGGCGCATTTGGTGGAGTTTACTACGTCCCCATACATTAACAGCAGCTTTCGTTCCTGTTTTTATCGGAACAGCCTATGCAATGCAGGTCGGAGGTATAAATCAAATACATCTCCCTCTTTTTCTTATGATGCTTCTTGCTTGTCTTCTCATTCAAGCAGCAACAAACATGTTTAATGAATACTTTGATTATAAAAGAGGACTCGATCACGAAGGGTCAGTTGGTATCGGTGGCGCTATCGTTCGTGATGGCATTCAGCCAAAAACAGTGCTTAACTTAGCATTTGGATTTTTCGGCATCGCAATACTATTAGGTGTTTATATTTGTATGAATTCTAGCTGGTGGCTTGCTGCAATCGGTCTTGTTTGTATGACTGTTGCTTACCTTTATACAGGTGGTCCACTTCCAATTGCCTATACACCATTCGGAGAGTTAACAGCCGGATTATTTATGGGTGTCATTATTATTGGGATTTCATTCTTTATTCAAACTGGAACTGTAACATCAGAAGTCATTTTATTATCTATTCCAAGCTCCATTTTAATTGGTGCCATTTTATTAGCTAATAACATTCGCGACTTGGATGGCGATAAAGAAAACGGCCGTAAAACGTTAGCAATTCTCGTCGGACGCGAAAGAGCCGTTGGTGTACTCGCTTCTATGTTCATCGTTTCTTATATTTGGACAATCGCTCTAATTATCGTTAACATCGTATCACCATGGATGCTTATCGTATTTTTAAGTGCACCGAAAGCATTGAAAGCGACGAAAGGCTTTATCGGCAAAAGCATTCCAATGGAAATGGTACCTGCAATGATTGCCACAGCAAAAACAAATACAATCTTCGGTCTCCTCATGGGAATCGGATTATTACTTGGATATTTCCTATAAAGTGAAACTTTAATCAACTGCCCGTTAATGCGGGATAAAAAGGAGCTGCTGACGCGGCTCCTTTTTCATATACCAATTTCATCTCATAATTCCTACCCGCAACGCTCATACTATGTAAAGAAACTGAATTGTAGGAAGGTGGACGACTATGTTAACTCCACAACAAATAAATCAATTTAAATCTATTTTAGAAAAACAACAGCAAGAAGTTGAACAAACAATACAAACTCATGAGAATACAGATCGCGCTTCTGAACGCGATTCTGTTGGAGAATTATCTAGCTATGACAATCATCCAGGTGATATGGCTACAGAATTGTACGAACGTGAGAAAGATTTCGGGCTCATCGAATTTTGGCATAAGCAGCTAGAAGATACGCAACATGCCCTGCAAAAAATTGAAGCAGGTACGTATGGAATTTGCGAAGTATCTGGTGAAGAAATTCCGCTTGAAAGATTAGAAGCAATGCCGACTGCTACAACGTGTATTCAGCACACGACAAATAAATTAAATATGAACACGCGACCAGTTGAAGAAGAAGTGTTGGCTCCTTCTTTTCAAAAGAACGACGAAGATCATTCTGTAGAATACGATGCTGAAGATGCATGGCAAGATGTCGCAAATTACGGGACATCAGAAACACCGTCTGATTTAGAAAGACAGGATTCCAAAAACTATAATGGCATGTACGTAAATAGTGAGGAAAATGTTGGGTATGTAGAGGATTTCGAAAACTTTATAGGAACAGACATGTATGGCAAAAATCCGCAAGTTTTCGCCACAGAAGAACATGAAGAGTATGAACAAATGCTTGATGACTTTGAAGAGCGTACTTTCAAAGGCGAGTTATCTTCAAATGAATCTAGCTCCAAAGAATAAAAAAAGCATTCCGAAATTCGGAATGCTTTTTTTCGCTAGCTAATTAGTTTTTTGTAACGTTAGCTGCTTGTGGTCCGCGGTTTCCTTCAACGATTTCGAAAGAAACTTCTTGACCTTCTTCTAAAGTTTTGAAGCCGTCGCCTTGGATAGCTGAGAAATGTACGAATACGTCTTCTCCGCCTTCAACTTCGATGAAGCCAAAACCTTTTTCGCCGTTAAACCATTTAACTTTACCTGTTTGCATGTCATGTACCTCCTAAATAAAAATGAAACTATGAATCCACATGAAAAGGTGGATATAAAGGACATGAATGTATAACAAGCTTACAGCCTTTAATACAACGTGCTTTATTTCCGTACCACATTATGTAGCTCAATAGTGTTTTCACTATATCATGCTATATCAAAAACGTCAAATGAGAACACTTTCAACCCATCGTTTTTTATAATTCTAGTATAACCTTAAATTTTCATTCTATTTTTATTCAAAAATTAACAAATCTACAGTATTCTAATTTCTTTGATTTCTGTACAATATAATTACTACATATGATGAGGTGAAAAAATGCAAGCACATGAAATCGAGTATAAATTATATGGCGATGATATGCAGTTTGTTGAAATTGAATTAGATCCAGAAGAAAGCGTTATCGCAGAAGCTGGCGCAATGATGATGATGGAAGATCATATCGAAATGGAAACCATTTTCGGTGATGGTTCTGGCCAATCTAGTGGTCTATTCGGTAAATTAATGGGCGCAGGTAAGCGTCTTGTTACAGGTGAAAGTATGTTTATGACTGTCTTTACAAATACAGGTCATGGCAAGCGCCACGTATCGTTCGCCGCTCCTTATCCCGGAAAAATTATTCCTGTTGATTTAACAGAATATCAAGGGAAAGTAGTTTGTCAAAAAGACGCGTTTCTTTGTGCAGCAAAGGGCGTTTCTATCGGGATTGAGTTTACGAAAAAAATTGGAACTGGTTTCTTCGGTGGTGAAGGTTTCATCATGCAGAAACTTGAAGGTGATGGGCTCGCTTTCATGCATGCAGGAGGAACTGTATATAAGCGTGAATTAAAACCTGGCGAAAGACTTCGCATCGATACAGGTTGTCTCGTTGCCATGACAAAAGACGTTAACTACGATATTCAATTCGTTGGAAAAGTAAAAACAGCCCTATTCGGCGGCGAAGGTTTATTCTTCGCAACGTTAGAAGGTCCTGGAACGGTTTGGATTCAGTCCTTAACACTTAGCCGTTTAGCAGCACGTCTTACAAGCCCAGCAGCTCAAAACAGCGGTGAAGGCAGCGTTTTAGGCGGCCTTGGACGTCTTTTAGATGGGAAAGAATAAAGTGAAACTTTAATCAGTGGGGGTTTTCTTCATCCCCCACTGATTATTAGTTGAACCAATCGGACTTTTATGGGCAATTGATCCCCCACCTAACTTCTTTGCTTTCGCTGAATTTTGAGGTGGGGGTCTTACTGCCCATTAAAGCGGGATAAAACAAAAAAAGATAGTTCCCTTCATAGGGAACTATCTTTTTTTTGACTGTATAAACCACTTGGAATCATATTGGATTCCATAACCTCATTTAGCCGCGCTTCAAATTCATATTTATAAAGGTTCAAGCCTACTTTTCAAACTTTCTCAAAAGAATGAATCAAGTCCCTCACTGCATATATTGAACTATACCTTTTCTTAAGGAGGGCTTCCTTAATGCGTACTCCTTTATCCTTCGATAAAGATACTGCCATATTGTTAGCTTCTTGTTGTGAGTTAACGTATGAACAATATAAACAAAATGGGATTTTCGAAATACCAGATGGTTTTCAATATGTACAAGGCTTTCAAGGAAAAACCATTCAAACGACAGAATGGTTCGGATTCATACTAGAATCTGAGGATACAATTATTGTAGCTTTTCGCGGGACACAAACAGATACAGACTGGATTATCGACTCACTCGTCAATCAAAAACCATATCCATATGCTTTAAACAGTGGAAATGTCCATAACGGCTTTCTTTCTATTTATGAATCTTGCCGGGATTCTATTATGGATATGCTCGTATCACTACCAGCCCATAAAAAACTTCTTGCAACAGGTCATAGCTTAGGAGGGGCACTCGCTACATTACACATACTAGATGCACGTATAAATACTGCCTTCTCACAGTACGGTCTTTATACATTTGCCTCTCCAAAAGTTGGAGATATCGCCTTTCGAAATTATTATAAACTACAAGTAGCTAGTAGCTTTCGTTTCGTCAACTTATTCGATGTCGTTCCACTTCTCCCTCCCCGAAACATAAATTTTAATGATCGTGATTGGGAATATGCACACGTTCATCACAACATGACCTTTACGAAAAATACAAAATCCGTTATAAATAATCATTCCATTACAACATACAAAACATGTCTGACTTCTCATTTTTAACCAGTAAACATTTGGAAATTACATATCCTTATACTATAATAATATATGAAATTATTTTTGGATGAGGGGACCTTACATGCTAAAATTTATCTTTGCACTTTTTCTCATTGTAATTTTTACGTTTACGGGTTTCTTTACATTTTCATACTTTGCGACAGGAGAATATGGTGGAACAGGTATCATGTATACTGCCATCCCATTTCTTTCTTAAGCAAAAAAAGAAAACCGAGCTTAATGAAATTAAGCTCGGTTTTTTAAGCAATTATATTCCTCTTTTAAAAGTGAATACACTTTGTATTCATGAATAAAAGCCCCTTCAAAAGGGACTTTCACTTAATACTGTGTAACCGCATTACCAATACCCCAAATTTCATCACTATACTGTAAAATTGTTCGATCGCTCGCAAAATGACCAGATTGTGCAATATTTAAAATCGACATTTCTAGCCACTTCGTTCGGTTCTCATAAGCTCTACCAACAGCTTCTTGCCTTTCCGCATATGGACCAAAATCTCGCAGAACGAAGTATTCATCATTTTGAATAACGAGAGAATCGTAAATCGCTTCAAATTCAGCTCCCGACTGTGCAAAGAAACCATTCGTTAACTGATCTACTACTTTTTTAATATGCATATTATGATGATAATAATCACTTGCACGATATCCACCATTTTGATAGTAATGAAGAACCTCTTCCGCCGTTAAACCGAAAATGAAACAGTTATCATCACCGACTCTGTCTTTTATTTCAATATTAGCTCCGTCTAACGTGCCGAGTGTAATCGCACCATTCATCATAAATTTCATATTACCTGTTCCTGATGCTTCTTTACTCGCAGTTGAAATTTGTTCACTTACATCGGCCGCTGGGAATATATCTTCCGCTAGAGACACTCGATAGTTTTCTAGAAAGATAACTTTCATATATTGGCTTACGTACGGATCATTATTCACTTTCCTTGCGAGTTCATTGATTAATTTAATAATTTTTTTCGCATAGTAATAGCCAGGTGATGCTTTCGCTCCAAAAATAAAAGTACGCGGATAAAATGTAAAACTAGCATCCTCTTTCAAACGATTATACAAATATAAAATATGAAGAACATTTAATAATTGTCGCTTGTAAGCATGCAATCTTTTTACTTGCACATCAAAAATAGAATTAGGATCAATTGTAATCCCCATTTTATTATGAATACGCTCCGCTAAAATCTCTTTACGCTCTTGTTTTACCTCTGCAAATTTCTCTTGGAAACTCGCATCGTGTTGAACTAATTGTAGCGCTTGAAGCTTAATCGGTTCTTTCTTCCACTCTGTTCCAATCGCCTCTGAAATAAGGTTCGTCAGCTGCGGATTCGCCTTCATTAACCAGCGTCTATGAGCAATTCCATTCGTTTTATTATTAAACTTATCTGGATAAAACTCATAAAACAATCGCATTTCACGTTGCTTTAAAATTTCCGTATGAATTTTCGCTACACCATTAACACTATGGCTACCGACAATTGCTAAATGAGCCATTTTCACAAGATCATGCGCAATAATCGCCATCTCCTCAATACGATGCCATTCATATGGATAACGTTCCCAAAGTTCATGACAGAAACGTTCATTAATCTCTTCAATAATCATATAAATTCTCGGTAATAACGGTTTAAAAATGTGAATTGGCCACTTCTCAAGTGCTTCTGATAACGTCGTATGATTCGTATAAGAAATCGTTTGCGTCGTTATGTACCAAGCTTCTTCCCATGCTAGTTTTTCTTCATCTAATAAAATACGCATCAGTTCTGGAATCGCCAAAACTGGATGTGTATCATTAATATGAATCGCAATTTTCTCATGCAATTGGCGAAGGTCACCATATCTGTCTCTATGCAGACGAACGATATTTTGCAAACTTGCTGATACGAGGAAATACTGTTGTTTCAAACGAAGTATTTTCCCCTCATCATGCGTATCATCTGGATATAAAAACTCCGATACCGCCTCTGTTTCACGCTTATATTTCAAAATATCTTTGCAATTTTGCGGGAAAGGAACTGGTTCAGCATTCCAAAGTCTGAGTGTATTTACAGTATTCGTCTCATAACCTACTACTGGAACGTCATATGGTACTGCCATAATCACTTCTGCATTCGTATGCCTGAACTCTAAACGTCCATCAATGTATAGCGATTCAACATTGCCGAAATAACTTACTTCTACAGCTTGATCATGCCTTCTTACTTCCCATACGTTTTCATGAAGAAGCCACTGTTCTGGAAATTCGACTTGATAACCATCAACAATTTTTTGATCAAATAAGCCGTGCTTGTAGCGAATTCCACAGCCATGACCTGGCAAGTTTAAAGATGCAAGCGAATCAAGGAAACAGGCTGCTAATCGTCCAAGTCCACCATTTCCAAGACCTGCATCTGCTTCCACCTCTTCTAGTTGTTGCAACGAAATACCAAGCTCAGAAAGTCCTTGCTCACATACATCCCTGATGCCTAAATTTAATATATTACTTCCAAGCAAACGTCCAAGTAAAAACTCAATGGATAAGTAATACATTTGCTTTCGCTCTCCAGATCGATAGCTTTCGTTCGTTGTAATCCATTGACTATTCATATACTCACGTACCATGTATCCAAGCGTATTGTATTGATCACGAGTTGTAGAATCTTTGAAACTTTTCCCATACATCGTCTCTAACTTTTCTAGAAAAGCTGATTTGAAGCTTTCAACATGAGTAAACATTTCTTCACCACCTACATGTTATTCCATGAGACTTTTATACAATTTCTTATAGGCAAGAGCTGATTTCTCCCAGCTATAATCTTCAGTCATCGCTTGCTTTACAAGCTGCTCCCATACCGGTTTATCATGATAAAATTCAATTGCACGATGAACTGTGTGCAACATGTCATGTGCATTAAAGTTCGTAAAACTGAAACCATTTCCTTCTCCAGTTTCTTCGTCATAAGATTGTACAGTATCATTTAATCCGCCTGTCTCTCTTACAATCGGAATTGTACCGTACGCTAATGCGATAAGTTGTCCCAGTCCACACGGTTCAAATAGTGATGGCATTAAGAATAAATCACTTCCCGCATACACTTGGTGAGCTAACTCTTCATTAAATCCGATATACACTTTTACCTTCTCAGGATATTCGTATGCCATCCACTCAAAGAATTGTTCATATTCCGAATCACCTGACCCTAAAATAATACATTGTACATCTTTCTCCATTATTTCACGGAATACAGTACGTACTAAATCAAGACCTTTTTGCTTCGTTAATCTCGTTACCATCGAAATAATTGGTGTATCTTCTTTTTCAGGCAAACCAAAATAACGCTGCAATGCACGTTTATTTTCATTCTTTTCCTCTAATGACTCTGCATCATACTGAGCAGTAATATACGAATCCGTTTCTGGATTATATACGCTTGTATCAATTCCATTTACGATGCCGCTAAGCTTCCCATTATATTTGCGTAACAACCCATCCAACTTCTCACCGAAAAACTCATATTGAATTTCCTCTTTGTATGTAGGGCTAACCGCTGTAATTTGATCAGAAGCGATAATACCACCCTTCATAAAGTTCACATTTCCATAAAACTCTAGCTGCTCACTATGAAAATATTCATCACCAAGTTCTAATAAGTCGTACATCACTTCAGGAGGAAATACACCTTGGAACTGCAAGTTATGAATCGTATACACCGTTTTAATATGCTCATATAATGGATTATCTTGATACTTTTCACGCAGTAAGAAATTCACCATAGCTGTATGCCAATCATGGCTATGAAGAACATCCACTTCGAAATCAAGATGAGGAATACACTCTAAAACTGCTTTCGAAAAATAAGAAAAACGCTCTCCATCATCATAATGACCATATAGAGAATCTCTCTTAAAATAATATTCATTATCTATTAAGTAATACGTAATCCCGTCTTGCTCACCTTTTAAAATTCCGCAATATTGATTTCTCCACCCAAGCGGGACGTTAATTACTTTATGTAACGTACATCCATCCCTTAATTTTTGCGGAATAAGACTATAATTTGGGAGTATAATGCGAACGTCCACACCTAATTTTTTCAGCTCTTTTGGGAGCGCACCTGCTACATCAGCTAATCCTCCCGATTTAACAAATGGTACACATTCTGATACTGCAAATAAAATATTCACTTGTTGTCCCACTGCACGAAAAGCTTATACGACTTCCCTTGCAGCTTCCTCCCTTCGAGTTTTCATTTGAATGAATGCTTTAATCAGTGGAGGAAAAACCCCCACTGATTCTTTTAAGAATAACTATTAATCGTACTGTTTTGAATGCTACCTTTTTCTACAACGTATGGCTCATCCACGTTTCCTTTTAAGACAACACCATCACCAATGTTCACGTCTTTATCAATAATAACACCGTCTATTATACAGTTATCTCCAATTTTGCTCTTTTGCATAATAATGCTATTACGGACAATTGAACCTTTCCCAATTTTAACAGAACGGGAGACAACACTATTTTCTACTTCACCTTCGATAATACTGCCGTTTGCAATCATTGTATTTTTCACGGCTGCACCCTTCAGGTAACGAGTTGGTGGTTCATCTTTTACTTTCGTAAAGATTGGTGCTTCTTTCTTAAATAATTGCTTCCAAATAGCAGGCTGCAAAATTTCTAAGCTATGTTTATAGTAACTTTCAATCGAATCAATAATAGCTACATATCCTGTATGCTCATACGTAGCAATATGCAGTGATTTTCCGCGCTTTTCTCTCACTACATCAAATAAACTGTATTGTTCCACATCTTTATATGTCTCGAATAAATCTAACAATAATTGTTTCTTTAACACGTATGTTTGAAGCGAAACCCCTTCATGACAAACTTCAGTAATATCAGCTTCCGTATGTATATGTCGCTCTAACACCGCTTGAAAATTTAATGCTGTTACGAGATGGCTATTCGTAATAACGACATACTCTTCTCTGGCTCTTAGAAAATAATCAATATGTCTTCTAAAATGTGCAAAAGACCCAAATTCATCTTGGTCACATTGGCAATTTGGTGGGAATAAAAACAGTCCATCTCTTTTTCTATCTAAATCCCACTGTTTTCCTGAACCAACATGGTCCATTAGCGAACGGTTTTTATGACTTGTAAAAACCGCTACACTATGAATATTAGAATTCACCATATTTGAAAGCATGAAATCAATGAGTCGATAACGGCCCCCAAACGGTAACGCCGCTAGTGAGCGATGCCCTGTTACTTTCTTTAAGGAAGGAAAACTTCCCGTTGCATTAATAATTCCTAACATTTTTTCTCCCATTCATTTCATCCCCCTTTTCTATTTCCCTTCAGCAATTAGTACTACATCGTCGACATTTTTTTCTGGACGAATAATTGTTCCATCTTCAATAACCATTTCCGATCCAACAATCGCCCTTTCAATCACAACATTTTTACCAATCTTCGCTCCTGGCATAACGACAGAATCAATAACCATACTACCTTCTTCCACCGTCACCCCTTGGAATAATACAGAATGCTTCACGTCCCCTTCAATGACGCATCCTTCGTTAATAAGTGATTCTTCTACTTTTGCCTTTTCAGCAATATATTGAGGTGGCTCATTTGGATTTACAGAATAAATACGCCAATTACGATCGTTTAAATTCAGCGATGTTTCATCACGAAGTAAATCCATATTCGCTTCCCATAAGCTTTTCACCGTTCCAACATCTTTCCAATATCCTTCAAATGGATACGCCATTAGCTTTTTCCCTTCATCTAATAAAAGCGGAAGTACATCTTTTCCGAAATCATTACTAGATTCAGGATTTCTTGCATCCATCTCTAAATACTCTTTCAAAATTGCCCAGTTAAAAATATAAATTCCCATTGATGCAAGATTACTTCTCGGAAATTGCGGTTTCTCTTCAAATTCAACAATTTCCATCTCTTCGTTCGTATTCATAATACCGAAACGACTCGCTTCATCCCAAGGCACTTCAATAACAGAAATCGAAACGTCTGCTTCTTTCTCAATATGGTAATCTAGCATTTTACTGTAATCCATTTTATAAATATGGTCGCCAGATAAAATCAGGACATACTCTGGTTCATATTGACTTAAATAGTTTAAGTTTTGATAAATGGCACTTGCCGTACCTGTGTACCACTTCACACCTGAAGACTCCGCATAAGGAGGTAATACTGTGACTCCACCGCTTACTCGGTCTAAATCCCAAGCATTGCCGATTCCGATATAATTATGAAGTTCGAGTGGTTGGTATTGCGTTAAAATCCCCACCGTTTCAATACCAGAATTCGCACAGTTGCTTAGCGTAAAATCAATAATGCGATATTTACCACCAAATGGAACAGCTGGCTTGGCTAAATTTTTTGTTAATGCACTTAATCGACTACCTTTTCCCCCTGCTAGTAACATTGCTACGCACTTTTGTTTTTGAGCCATCTTGTTTTTTGCTCCCCTTTCTCGTCTTCACTGGTCGTAATATGGATACGCCAAATGGTGGAATTGTAATTTCTACATGTGCCGCTTGATTATGATACGGTTCTTGAATCGTCTTGAGACGTTTCTTATTCACTTGACCCGATCCGCCATATTGCTCAGCGTCACTGTTTAAAACCTCGTTATAATACTCGAAATCTGGCAAACCTACTTTATAGTTTTCATATGTAGCTTTCGTAAAATTACATACGACAACTAACGCATCCTCTTTTTTATCCCCTTGACGGATAAACGAGAAAATACTTTGCTCATGATTATTAGCATCTATCCACTGAAATCCTTCAGGTGAATGGTCAAGCTGCCAAAGTGGTTTGGAGCGCTTATACAATGCTATGAGCTCTTTAAAGTAATCATGCATATAACGATGCATTTCAAAGTCATGTAAATTCCAATCCAAATCTTCAAGGTCTTTCCACTCATCAAACTGCCCAAATTCTCCTCCCATGAAAAGTAATTTCTTTCCTGGGTGAGTAAAGAAATATCCATATAATAAACGAAGTTGAGCAAACTTATCCCAGTAATCTCCTGGCATTTTATTTAATAACGACTTTTTCCCATGAACGACTTCATCATGAGAAAGCGGTAATATGAAATTTTCAGAGTAAGCATATATTAAAGAGAACGTCATTTTCTCATGAATATACTTCCTGTACTCAGGCGCACACTCCATATATTTCAGCACATCATTCATCCAGCCCATATTCCATTTGTAATTGAACCCAAGCCCACCTTCATACGTTGGAGCTGTTACAAGTGGCCAAGCTGTTGAATCTTCTGCTGTCATAAGAAAATCTTCATCTTCTGCAAACACCGCTTCATTTAACTCTCGTAAAAATGAAACAGCGTGCTCATTACTTTGCTCCTGTCCTTCTTTATTCCAGTACAGCATGTTCGCAACTGCATCCACCCTAAAACCATCAATATGGAAATATCTCATCCAAAATAACGCATTTGAAATTAAAAAATTACGTACTTCCCTCTTGCCTAAATCAAAATTAACAGTTCCCCATACTAGGTTTTCTTGTACATCTATATCTTTATATTCATAAGTCGGTGTCCCATCAAACAAATATAAACCGTGAGCATCTTTACAAAAATGCCCCGGCACCCAATCTAAAATGACACCGATTCCATATTTATGACATTCATCGACAAAATACATCAAATCATGTGGCGTGCCGAATCTACTTGTCGCTGCATAATATCCCGTTCCTTGATATCCCCAAGAACGATCATATGGATGCTCAACAAGCGGCATAATTTCAATATGTGTAAATTGATGTTCCACCACATACGGAATGAGCTCCTCGGCCATTTCTCTGTAAGAATACAGAGCGCCATCTTCTTTCTTTTTCCAAGAACCGAAATGTAATTCATAAACTGTCATCGCTTCTTTATAGATCGATTTTTTCTTTCTCTTACGAATCCAGTTTTTATCATTCCATTCATATCCCTCTATATCAAAAACTACCGATGCCGTATTTGGTCTTATTTCTGCATATACTGCGTAAGGATCTGCTTTTAAAATCACATCACCGTCCATCGTTTCAATCGCATACTTATATATCTCATTCTCTTCAATATGCGGTACAAACAAGGACCAAATCCCCTCTTCTGTCACTTGTAGCATCTTATGTTGCTCATAATCCCATTCATTAAAATCTCCAACAACACTCATTGCTTTCGCATGAGGAGCCCATACTGTGAATCGTACACCTCGCATCCCATCTTCCGTCACAATATGTGCCCCAAAGATGTTATAACTGTCATAGTACTTTTCTGTATGAAACTCATCTCGTTTCACTTCTTCACAATTTATTACATCCAATATGTTCACCTCACTAAGATGACAGAAATTTTTTACTCTTTATCATTTCTGCGAAAAACTGAAATATCCTTGTTATATTTTAAAAAATATTCGTTTTTTTCTTTATTTTCTCTTAAAATATTCAAATTTACTGTGTAAAATATCGAATTTTGACGAATATTCATTGCAAACGCTTCATTTCCTACTAGTCTTTCATCCTATTATTTATTTCTCAACCTTTATTTCATTAGATCTATCCTATTTTACTCGCTATTTATCACTTAAAAGCGCAACAAAATAATCTGTCATAAAAAAATGTTTCTCAACATTTTTTGTCATAATTTTATTGAAATGGAAAATTCATAAGCATATACTTGTTCTCAATAAAGAACACCGAACCTTCGCAAATATAATTCATACTGAAACACTATGTTTACTCTATCCATACTCTAGGCGAACGTTTGATAAAAATTAAATTAGGGGGCTTTCTTATGTCATTAAAACAAAAGGTTGGGATGGGAGTTGTCACAGCTTCACTTGGCTTATCCCTTACATTCGGCGGTGTATTCGCCTATTTCAGTGATTCTGAAACATCTAGTAACTCCTTTCAAGCTGGTACACTAGATCTTTCTATTAATCCAAGTGTAATCGTTAATGTGAAAGATTTAAAGCCAGGTGACTTTATTGAAAGAAACTTCAAGCTTGAAAACAAAGGGACATTGGATATTGCAAAAGTAGCACTTGAAACATCCTATGAAGTTACAGATGCAAAGCAAAATAATGATGGTGAAGATTTAGGCGATCACATCATCGTCAAATTTTTAGTGAATGATGGAAAGCCATCTAATCCAAACGATGATCACGAAATTTTGTGGGAAACAAAACTATCAGAATTAAAAACTATGAAACCTGAGGATGTAGCTACTTCTCTAGAACGTCATAACTTAATTGATGGCATTAAATCTGGTGAAACAGATTACTTACACGTTCTCTTCTCCTTTAAAGATAACGACCAAGATCAAAATAAATTCCAGGGTGATTCCTTACAGCTAAACTGGACATTCCACGCAGAGCAAACACCAGGCGTGGAGAAATAAAATTTAAAATATAAATTATCGGAGGCCTATATATGAAAAAGAAAAATCGTTTTGTTACCGGAATTGTAACGGCTGGCGTTCTATTTTCAACTGCCCTTCCGTTCAATGTACTTGCTGAAAATCCTATTAATCAAATTGACTCATCAAACGCTCAATCTTTACTATCAAAGCTCTCTAAAGAACAGCGTCAGGCATTACAAACGTTAGATGCCAATCCTGGTTTTACTATTTCGCCAGATATTAATACGAGTAGTTCTGCGCCAGTAAATATCATTGTAGAATTTCAAACTGCACCAGTAAAAATTAATGAATTGAAACAAAAAGAAAAAGGATTGCAGGCTGCTCCTGAAAATATAAAAGCACGTATTGATCAAGAGCATAAAGAATTCCAAGAAGGATTAAAACGTCTTCACCAATTCAGCCCATCAGTAAAATCAGGGAATTTCCAGTCTGTACAAATTAAACGTTCTTATAAACATGCTATAAATGGGGTTGCTCTAACGTTACCTGCAAATACAGTGGAAGAATTGTTACGAATTGGCGTTGTAAAACGTATTTGGAAAGATTACGAAGTGAAATTAAATTTACCAAAACAAGCGGAGCAAAAAGCACCTCAAAAACTAACAGATAGCATTCCGCAAATTGGAGTAGATAAGTTACATAGCGAAGGCATTACTGGAAAAGGAATCAAAGTTGGTGTATTAGATACAGGTATTGATTACAATCATCCTGACTTAAAAGACGTATATAAAGGCTATCGCGCAAAATCTGGCGAAGATTCTAGTAAGGTAGATCCAAACTCAGTAAAAGGTTGGGACTTTATTAATAACGATGCCGATCCGATGGAGACTACTTATTCAGAATGGCAACAATCTGGTGCTCCTGAATTTGATGATCGTGGTTCTTCCTTCTACACGGCACATGGTACTCACGTAGCAGGTATCGTTTCTGCTCAAAAGAAAAACAAATCAGATTCTGCAGTAAAAGGTGTTGCACCTGACATTGAACTGTATAACTATCGTGTACTCGGTCCTTATGGAAGCGGAGATAGTTCTGGTATTATCGCTGCGATCGATAAATCTATTTCTGACGGTATGAACGTCATTAACTTATCGCTAGGTGACGATAGCAACAATCCGCTTGATCCAACGTCTATCGCTGTCAATAACGCGATGCTTTCCGGTGTTGTTACAGTCGTTGCTGCTGGAAACTCTGGTCCAAATCCAGCGACACTCGGATCACCAGGTGCTTCTCCCTTTGCTATTACAGTTGGAGCAAGTGACAGCTCTATTTCCTTACCGAAACTATCAGGTCATGCTGGACAATTACAATTCCCTAACCTAATTTTATTCGGAAAAAACTTCACTGATAAAATAGAGGATTTCAAAGGACAATCTTTACCTATTGAATCTGTAGGAATCGGTACTCCTGACGAGTTTAGTAAAAAAGATGTAAAAGGAAAAATCGCTCTCGTTGCACGTGGTACACTCTCATTTGATGAAAAAATTGCTAACGCAAAACAAGCAGGTGCAAAAGCCGTTATTATTTATAACAATGTGGATGGAGAAATTCCTTTCTACGTTGGCGAAAGCACAAAATACATTCCAGCATTCCGCCTAACGAAAGAAGACGGGGAAAAACTAAAAGCTCAAATTGAACAAGGCAGTACCTCTTTAACTTTCGATGAAATCAGCTACATTCAAACAGAAGGCGACCATCTTGCAGACTTTAGCTCACGCGGCCCTGTTACATCAAATGATGATATTAAACCTGATATTACAGCGCCTGGTGTTGCTGTCCTTTCAACAGTACCTGAATATATTAACGATCCACAAGAAGGCGAAAACTATGACGTTTCCTATGAGCGTATGCAAGGAACATCTATGGCATCCCCTCATATCGCGGGTGTTGCTGCACTTATTTTACAAGAACATCCAGAATACTCTCCGTTCGATGTAAAAGCATCTCTAATGAACACAGCTGATGATTTAAAAGAAAAGTATTCTGTATATGAAGTTGGAGCTGGACGAGTAGATGCGTACAACGCTGTTCATACAGAAGCAAGTTTTAAAGTGCTAGATACAACAAAAACAGTTGTGAATGATGAAGTAATTGAAGTACCAGAAGAAACTGGATCCATTGCATTCGGGAAGTTTTATCAAAAAGACGGTGAAGCTCTTGAACAAAAACGAAATATAAAAGTGGAAAATCATAATAAACAAGAGAAAAAAGAATTTAAAACAGAAATTTCTTATACACCAGCATCTTCTGCTATTAACGATGCTACCGCAAACGGTGTAAAAGTTTCTGTTCCAGAAACAATTACGCTTGATGCTGGCAAAGCGGATGAAATTGAAGCAAAAATTAATGTTCCAGCCGGTGCAAAGCAAGGCCCATATGAAGGATATATTCATATTACAAATACGAAAAACAAAGAGGAAACGTATCAAATTCCGTTCTCTATTCGCGTATCAGAGCCTGGTATTGAAAATGCGATATTATCAAGAAAAGCAATTTCAACTGATACATCGAAATTTAATCCATACGGTGAATCATATGTTCACGGGGCATTCCAATTAAATAGCGAACTTGAAACGTTAGATCTTATCGTGAAAGATTCCAAAACAAATAAAGCACTCGGCTTCATTGGAACGTTAAACACAAGTGGCCTAAAAACGGATGTGTATTACTACTTAGATTCATTCTTTAACGGCAGAGTGTATCCTTTCACAAATGATCCTGCGAAACCAATCGGTGATGAGAAAATCAACTTACCAGAAGGAGACTACACAATTGAGTTTGTTGGCTATGATAAAGCTGGGAAAGCACGTGTGAAAGGTGATTATGTCGTAATTGATAATACACCGCCAGAAGTGAAATTAACTGGATTAAAACCTGGCATTTATGAATTAAATGAAGAAAATTATACAGTAGAAGATGGTAAAAAAGCGTTATGGATTAAAGGAAATGTGTATGATTCGAACGTTGACTACTTAAAAGGAAAAGGGCTAAATATTACGCAAGAAGCGAATGGAGTTATGTATTATGACTATTCTCCATACTTGCATAAGTTTTTACCTATTAATGCAAATGGTGACTTTAAGGTTGGCATTACTCCTGAATCCTTTAAAGTGGAAGGCCCAATGAACACAGGCGTATATATTTTCGATTATGCAACTGCAGGAGCTGACTATCCAAGTGGTGTAAATAACTATTGGTTTATCCCGCAAGGAGCTCAATATGCGAAAACTAGTTATGATAAAAAAGAAGTATATAAAGGTGATGAATTCACTGTGACGCTAAACGCCAAACATGTGAAACAATTTGTTGCTGGGGAATTTAACGTGAAATTCCTAGAGAAGAACTTCAAATTTGCAAATGCGAAATTGAATCCTACTTTTGAAAAGCTCCTTTCTGAAAAAGGGATAACGGCAAAAGTAAATGAACCGAAACTAGAAGCAGGCTCTGTTACGGTTGGCGGTGCTATCGATGACAAAAACTTTGCTGGATTAGATGGTGATTTCCCGTTCATTGATGTAACGTTCAAAGTAGAAAACGATGAGTTTTATGAAGCAAATGCTCAATTAGAGTCAGCAGTGTTTGTATACTGGAAACCAGGAGAAACAGAGCCAAATAGAATGCGTGTCCTTCAAGATCAATCATTCTCAGTAATGTCCTTAAACTCACTAGTAGAAGGAAATATTAAACCTGGTGCATTCTTAAATGAACGTGGATATTTAGATGAAAAGTTCGATTATACAAAGCTTGGCGTAAAAGTATATGCGACTGATTCTTACCGTCATAAGTTTGAAGGCTCACTTGATAAATACGGTTACTTTAAACTAAATGGACTACCTGTTAATAAACGCGACTACAACTTATACGTAGAGGTTCCAGGACATTTAACAAGCCGACTAACAACGAAATTAGGTACTGAGAAAGATGGTAAGCTACTTGGCCAATATTATTATGCACGCTTTGATGAAAACCTTGCAGGTGATGTAAATGGTGATAAAGTAATTGATATGAAAGATGCAGAAATTATTGCTAGCAACTATGGTAAAAAAGGACTATCTGTAAAAGACGGCGACCTTAACAAAGATGGCATTGTTGACGAAAAAGATATTCGCTTCGTTGAAAAGAACTTCTTGAAGAAAGGTCCTGATGCATCTAAATCACAAACACCTGTTGAAAAATCAAAAAGCGGTACACTTGCAGATATTTTAAAGAAATTAGGATTAACTCCTAAAAAATGATAATAATAAAGAGCACTCTATATAAAGTAGAGTGCTCTTTTCTATAAACGACCCTTATCCAGCAAAAGGGGTATATTGGGGATATACAAGGGAAACCGGAAAAGGAATTTATATTAAATTATATAAAAACTCAGAGGTAGGAAGCAGTTTCCCGCCTCTGAATTATTTAGCGATTATTATAGTACTGGTGCCATTGTTTCTTTTAATACTTTTACAGAATGAGCGAATTTCACTTTTTCTTCTTCATTTAGCTCAAGTTCTACGATTTCACGTACACCTTGGCGGTTAATAACAGCTGGAACACCTACGTAAGCATCTTTCTCACCATACTGACCTTCAAGGTATGCAGATACAGTTAATACGCTGTTCTCGTTGCTTAAGATTGCTTTAGTTACACGAAGTAGTGACATACCGATTCCGTAGTAAGTTGCGCCTTTACGCTCGATGATATGGTAAGCTGCATCACGAACATTTTCGAAGATTTTATCTAAGTCTTCTTGATTGTACTGCTCGTTGTTAGCTAAGATTGTTTCTAGTTTTTGTACACCTACAGTAGCGTGGCTCCATACTGGAAGTTCAGTGTCACCGTGCTCACCAACGATGTAAGCATGAACGTTACGTGGATCTACATCTAAGTAGTCACCTAACATGTAACGGAAACGAGCAGAGTCTAAAGTAGTACCAGAACCGATTACGCGCTCTTTTGGTAATCCAGATTCTTTCCAAGTTACGTAAGTTAAAATGTCAACTGGGTTTGTTGCGATTAAGAAGATTCCATCGAATCCGCTATCCATAATACCGCGAACGATTTGTTTAAAGATCTTTGTATTTTTCTCAACTAAGTCTAGACGAGTTTCACCTGGCTTTTGTGGTAATCCAGCAGTGATAACAACTAAATCTGCATCTTTACAATCTGCATAGCTACCGCTCCAAACTTTTGTTGCTGCTGGAGAAAATGGTACCGCATGGCTTAAGTCCATTGCTTCTCCTTCTGCTTTTGCTTCATTAACATCTACAAGTACAAATTCTTCAGCTACACCTTGGTTAATCATTGAGTAAGCATAACTACAACCTACAGCTCCTGTTCCTACTAATACTACACGATTGATACCTTTTTTCATGTTAATTTCCCCTCTCTATTGTTCACATCTATTTTTTATGATTGTTTAAGTAATTAATTAAAATACTAATTTAATGTTGTTTAACTTCTTTACACTCATATTGTAGCATGTATCATTGTGAATTACTTCACAAATTATGACCTATTTGTGAACTTTTTCACATAAAGTGTAAAGTTATTGGAATAGGTGTGGAATCAATTTCAATGGAGGCGTTTTCTTTAGATTGTGAATAAAAATAGTGTGATTCGATTACTCCCTGTAACTACATTCATTTTTTATAATCCAAATCCTAATAGTCGAAAAAGAAATCGTATTATAAGATTAAACTAACACATTATCCCCTTACAAAATGGATGTTAGTTGGCCTATATAGAATACAGTGAAATAAATCGATTAGCATATTCTTTAACACCTCCCTTTTAACCATTACCGTATATTAATAAAAAATATCAGTTAAAATCATGCATTCTTTTCTAGTAATAAACCATTCAATATAAGTGATAGGCTACGCAAAGCTTTAGACAAATGCATCTCTGCATCTTCAGAATTCGCAATCCAACAAGCAAGGTCCACTAGTCCACCATTTATGAATCTTGCTAATGCTTCACAATCCGTGTTTTCAATAATACAGTCCTTCATTAGTTGCTGAAGCATCTCCGCCATCGTCACTAAACATTGTGACTGTGATGATTGATAATAACTAGTCCCTAATACTGCTGGTGCATCACGAAGTACAATTCGCTGAATTTCTGGATTAAGTGCCATTGATAAATACGCACGACAACGCCCAACAAACCCTTCCCATTTTCCTTCCGCCTCATCTGATACTTTTCTTAATTTATTATCCATTTCCATATCAATTTCTTTTACAACCGCTTCTAACAATCCTTTTTTATCACCAAAATGATGATAAATTGCACCACGTGTTAAACCGACAGATGCTGTAAAATCATCCATAGACGTGTTTACATATCCAACTGTACCAAAAGCCTCTCTTGCTGCACTCAGCAATTTTGCACGTGTTTCAATGATCATTTCTTCTCTTGTTTTTCTACCCATCTTTTCCTCCTACTTCTATTCATTCCCTTTATTCAAAATGAATCCTATTATAGTATCGTTCTCTATGTAAAAGAATAACTCCTTTTATCGTTAGCTCTCTATCCAACGATAAAACTTTCTCATTGACATACGCACCGTATGTTAATATGATATTGGCATACGGTGCGTATGTCAATTATTTCTAGCTTACAAGATAATATAACTGCTTACCTATATCCTACATTGACTCACTGCCCATTTTTATAGAAGGTATTAATGAACAAAGGAGGAGTTAAAAGCATGAAGAATGTATATGTAAACGTCAAATACTTTGGTGATTATTATGTTTAATTCCTACCGTGAGATTTTCAATGCTCCTGGTACAAAAGGATTCTCATTAGCAGGATTTATAGCTCGGATGCCCATATCAATGATGGGCATTGGTATTGTTACAATGTTATCTCAGTTACGTGGTGACTATTGGCTTGCCGGAGCCGTTGCAGCCACCTTCACATTATCATCAGCTTTACTAGCTCCTCATATTTCTCGTATGGCTGATCAATTAGGGCAATCACGTATACTTCTTCCAGCTACAGGTATCAGTATTTTCTTTACAATCCTCTTACTTCTATGTACGAAATATGAGGCTCCTTATTGGACCCTATTTCTATCCGCCTTATGTGCAGGTTGTATGCCAAACATGTCGGCCATGGTGCGTGCACGTTGGGCTAAACTATACCGTGGATCCCATAAATTGCATGCAGCATTTTCCTTCGAATCGGTCGTCGATGAAATTTGCTTCATCATTGGTCCTGTATTATCCGTCAGTTTAAGTGTTATGTTCTTCCCAGAAGCAGGACCACTTTTATCATCTGTTTTTCTTACAATCGGGGTATGCCTATTCACCATGCAAAAAAGCACAGAACCACCTGTACACCCTCACGACATTACAAACAAAGGAACAGTATTTAAAATTGGTACATTACGAGTGCTTGTATTCACACTCATCGCCATAGGTACTATATTTGGCACAATAGATGTCGTTAGTGTAGCTTTTGCTGAACATCAAGGAAACACAGTAGCTGCTAGCTTTGTGCTTTCCATCTATGCAATTGGTTCCTGCCTGGCAGGTCTAACTTTCGGTACTCTTAAACTCCGTACTCCACCATATAATCAATTTTTAATAGCGGTCACACTTTCCATGATAACAATGCTGCCACTAGTTTTCGTAAACACTATTACTTGGCTAGTAGTCATTGTTTTCTTTGCAGGGTTATCTGTCGCTCCTACTATGATCATTACTATGGGGCTTGTGGAAAAAATCGTACCTGAATCAAAAATAACCGAAGGAATGACTTGGGCAATTACAGGACTTGGTATTGGAGTCTCCCTAGGGTCAGCGATAGCTGGTTTAGTTATTGATACCTTTGGAGCTCGGGCAGGATTTAGTGTGGCTATTATAGCAGGAGGCCTTGCCTTAACTATTGCACTTTTAGGATACAAAACTCTTCAATCCGCATATAGTCATGCTGTTATGAAACCGGATGGGCATTCAGCAGAGAGTTAAAACATATTCAAAAAATAGGATTACCTCTTCTTATACATAAGAAGAGGTAATCCTATTTAAATTAATATAACTTTTTAAAATTTATTATTTATAATCTGTTATAGCTTCTTCTATATCTATACACAACAAAAAAGAGATAGCAGATTATGCTATCTCTTTTAGTATGACCCGTACGGGATTCGAACCCGTGTTACCGCCGTGAAAGGGCGGTGTCTTAACCACTTGACCAACGGGCCAGTTCTGGCAGAGAAGAAGGGATTCGAACCCTCGCACCGCGTTCGCGATCTACTCCCTTAGCAGGGGAGCCCCTTGAGCCACTTGGGTACTTCTCTATAATATGGCTCCGCAGGTAGGACTCGAACCTACGACCGATCGGTTAACAGCCGATAGCTCTACCACTGAGCTACTGCGGA
>NZ_JAGXJT010000089.1:0-337 GCF_019091205.1 Bacillus sp. GbtcB14 | reverse complement strand
CCTCAAAGCCTTCTCAACCATGTCTGCATACGTGGTTGCTTCGGTAGTGGTAATGACCAGTTCATGCCGGATCTTTGCACTCAAACCCGCTAAATATTTTTCTTACTTACTAAAGTCCGTGGGCACAATTCCTGCTGCCAATTTAGCCAACCGATCAAATTTCGTTGTATACTCAGTGACTGACATACCCTCAGTCTGAACTAGATCAGTGAACTCTTTCCGCATTGCACTGCGGACCGCTTCATTGTAATACTTGGAGATAAATAACTCCCTGAATTCTTCCCAAGACATCAGCGTGACGTCCCGTGTGAGGGTTATCAATTCCCACCTCACAAGG
>NZ_JAGXJT010000088.1:0-338 GCF_019091205.1 Bacillus sp. GbtcB14 | reverse complement strand
ATCATATGAGGATAGTTATCCAAAAGTAGAGAGGGATGTTGTGCCGGTTATAGATGCAGTATTTTTATCGCATATTCATGAAGATCATACGTTGGGTTTACCTTTATTAGCGAAGTATGGATATAAGAAAAAAATTTGAACGACTCGTTATACGAAGGAGCAACTTCCAGCTTATTATGGAAAATGGTGAAAATACAATCTGACGCGAGGATGGAATGTACCTTATAGTGAACAAAACATAAAAGATTTAAATTATGTATATATTGATGAGATTAGTAATCCAGATGAATGGATACAGAGTACTCCTACATTGCGCTTTCAATGGGGCTATAGTGGTC
>NZ_JAGXJT010000087.1:0-340 GCF_019091205.1 Bacillus sp. GbtcB14 | reverse complement strand
GCTTGGCGGGAATATTTCTAACGCATTATCTGATGAAAAAGTGGGATCACTCGGCTCGATGATTACAACGTTCATACTCGTTGTACTTCACATTATAAGCTCAGTCTTAATCTTGGAATGGGACAGATGGAGACGCTTTTTAGAGCCAGCACCTAATATTCTTATACATAATGGTTCCATTGATTATAGCAATTTGAAAAAAGCGAGAATTACGGTGGAATATTTAATTTCGGAACTTCGTATGCGAAATGTGAGTGATATTCAAACTATCAAATTAGCATTGTGGGAAGGGTATGGCTTTATTTCGGTATTTCAGTATCCAGAAGATGAAGCTGGTTCG
>NZ_JAGXJT010000086.1:0-342 GCF_019091205.1 Bacillus sp. GbtcB14 | reverse complement strand
CATTTACAATATGAAACAAGAAGGTTATATATAAATAAGAATAACTTTGACTCTCGCTAATCGGAGCATCGTTGGATTCTTATTTAAAACGAAATTATCCTAATTCCTCTTAGCTTATTCATCTCGAATTATCTCAATAACATAACATCGGATGATTGGTCTATAAATCATCTCATGTCATTCTATATTTTCTCTTAAGAAATTAAATGACGCATATGATTATAATCCCGAAATTCTATTCCCAATTGATATAGTGTTTTAAACTCAGAAATCTCCTACTTGTATGGGCATATTTGGATTAGAGTTTAAATTAGCATGGCTGGTCCAAGATTTATACAGTAG
>NZ_JAGXJT010000085.1:0-346 GCF_019091205.1 Bacillus sp. GbtcB14 | reverse complement strand
GGATTGGATTGAATGTAAGGAAGCGAATTTATTAGCTCCAGCAGTGTTGGAATTAATAAAAAGCTGGGATTAATTATTAATATTGGGGTGAACAACTACATTGATTTATAATATAGAACGTTTAGTTAATAAGATGAAACAAAATAATTTAGATGTCATTATTGCTGCTACGAAAGAAAATATTCGTTATTTTACTGGGTTTCAGCCAGTCGTAAAGACATTAAATCCATACTTTGGACAATGTTATGCAATTGTTACAATTGATAGCCCTGGAGTCGTGCATCTTGTACATTCTATTGGAGAAATTGATCAAGTATTAGGTGCACGAGTGCAAGAAGGAAAAGTA
>NZ_JAGXJT010000084.1:0-346 GCF_019091205.1 Bacillus sp. GbtcB14 | reverse complement strand
TGGGGCCTTAGCTCAGCTGGGAGAGCGCCTGCCTTGCACGCAGGAGGTCAGCGGTTCGATCCCGCTAGGCTCCACTTATTTTAATATCATTTATGGCGGTGTAGCTCAGCTGGCTAGAGCGTACGGTTCATACCCGTGAGGTCGGGGGTTCGATCCCCTCCGCCGCTACCATAAAGGACCTTTAGCTCAGCTGGTTAGAGCAGACGGCTCATAACCGTCCGGTCGTAGGTTCGAGTCCTACAAGGTCCACCATTAGACGTTTCTATCTCGGAGGTATACCCAAGTTCGGCTGAAGGGATCGGTCTTGAAAACCGACAGGCGGCGAGAGTCGCGCGGGGGTTCGAAT
>NZ_JAGXJT010000083.1:0-360 GCF_019091205.1 Bacillus sp. GbtcB14 | reverse complement strand
TCTAAACGAACGGTGTTTCTTTAAGAGTCCATAAAAAAGCACAGACTGAACGGGTCTGTGCTTTTTTCTCTTATTTCAGCAGGTTCAATGATTCACGATTAAAGGCTTCCAAATCGTCAGGTGTTCTGCTCGTTACGATGTTATGGCTCACGACGACTTCTTCATCTTTATAATGTGCGCCGGCATTGATTAAGTCTTTGCGGATGCTGCGGAATCCCGTGATATCTTTTCCTTTAAGAAGGTCGGTATCAATCAGCAGCTGCGGGCCGTGGCAGATTGCGAAAACGGGTTTCTGATTTTCCACGAATGCTTTAGTGAATTCACCCGGGCGGTCATCTCCGCGCAGAAGATCCGGTGAAA
>NZ_JAGXJT010000082.1:0-383 GCF_019091205.1 Bacillus sp. GbtcB14 | reverse complement strand
GTTGTCCCTCTTCATCTATAAAACTATGCTCTTCTGGTTTCTCATTCTGCAAACTGTAATACTGTTCTACACAATGAATCGCTCCTTCAAATGCTGAGTGTTCTGATACGTCCTTAATTAATTCGCCATTTAAATATACTTTTCGATTATCATTAGTTCTTTCTCTATACAACATTTAAAATACCTCCAAAATTATGAATATTTAGTTTTTCAGAAAAATAATTCTTTTTTAAATCTCACATAAATATATTGGATCTGTATACAATCTAATAGATAATTTGCAGAGACTTAACATCACTTTCTAATCATGTTCTACATAATGATCACGGAAAGTACAACTAAAAGGTACATTACACTTTAAAAAACGTCCACAATATATAGAG
>NZ_JAGXJT010000081.1:0-383 GCF_019091205.1 Bacillus sp. GbtcB14 | reverse complement strand
CAATTAGTTTACTAGTTCCGAAAAATATAGAGGATTTAGAAAGAAAAAGAAAGGCTTATAAAGAAATAGCTGATATATCTTATGGAATGCTTGGTAGAACACCTGATTTTATTAATGCGGCAGTAGCTACAATATCTGCCCATGCTGGTTTTTTCGGAAGCGGGGAATATGCAAATTACACTGAAAATGCAAAGCAATATTATAAGCATGTAAAGAAAAATAATTTATTTATAGCACATGGATCAATTAATCCACAGATTGATCGTTCAAAAGCTTTAGGTGCACAAGAGCATGATTTTGCAGGAGTACATGTGCTGCGTTATGATGCATCCGGAATTGTGGTTAAGGGTCCAAAAATGATTGTTACTTTAGCACCAATTGCA
>NZ_JAGXJT010000080.1:0-383 GCF_019091205.1 Bacillus sp. GbtcB14 | reverse complement strand
TAGTTGAACGAGATAAATTTAATTAAATCTATCAAATCCCATTGAAGCTATCGAACCTATGCATTGTGGTAAATTCAATGGGGTGAGAATATTAATGAAATTTTCACGAGTTAGTCAAGTATCGGAATTAACAGGTTTGTATCCTAGTAGTCTTAGGAGAATGCTGGTGGAACACGCTACTATTCAGAAGAACAAATCTTCCATTAAAGGAGTTAAATTCTGATGATATTGGCGAAGAAAGTCAGACTGATTCCAACGCCTGAACAAGAACAAGTGCTTAGAAACCATGCTGGTGCTGCAAGATTTGCTTATAACTATTGTAAAAGAATGAGTGATAGATACTATAAGCTATTTGGAAAATCTGTTTCACAGTTAGCTTTACA
>NZ_JAGXJT010000008.1:0-215306 GCF_019091205.1 Bacillus sp. GbtcB14 | reverse complement strand
GGATCAAACTCTCCAATAAAGTTAGTTTGTCTAGCATCTAAAAATAAAAATTGACGTTTCACGTTGTTTGTTTCGTTCAGTTTTCAAAGAACTACTTAGTCGCTCATTTGCGACTTCCTTATGTTAACATCTTCGTTTTTCGATGTCAACTAAGTTTTAAAATTTCTTTTTTGTCATTTTCTGCGTTTCCGCATCAGCGACGGTTATTAATATATCATGCAGTATATAAAGGGTCAATACTTTTTATAAAAAAATTTCACATCCCGTTAAAATCTAAAAACCATGTTCCAAAAACCATTATATCCTCCCTTTATTCTTCATCATACTCCATATCTCATATCTTATCGGTTTATCACATTTACGAACGAGTGAAAATTCTAAATTTTATGTTATATTATTATTATAAGGGAGTGGTGAGAATGAGCATTAAGTATTCAAATAAAATCAATAAAATCCGGACCTTTGCATTAAGTTTAGTATTTATCGGCCTCTTCATTGCATACTTAGGTGTCTTTTTTCGTGAAAACATTATTATTATGACAACATTTATGATGGTTGGCTTTTTAGCTGTTATCGCTAGTACTGTTGTTTACTTTTGGATTGGCATGTTATCTACTAAAACTGTACAAATTATTTGTCCAAGCTGCGATAAGCCAACAAAAATGCTCGGTCGTGTCGACGCATGTATGCATTGCAACCAACCTTTAACAATGGATCGAAATCTAGAAGGAAAAGAATTTGATGAGAAATATAATAAGAAGAGCTATAAATCATAGGTAAATATGGGTACAATGTAGCCTTACAAAACTAAACATTAAAAGGTGATTCCTTAACCAAGGAATCACCTTTTGTATTTACCCTTAACTAAATTAGGTTCTTCACTGAACATTTTAAATTCCTCCTGAACCCAACGTAATTCCCATATATAATAAAGAAAGAGGTTGACGTAAAGCCGTCAGCCTCTTTCTTTATTATATATTACGCCTTATGACACTCTGGACAAACGCCATAAATTTCTAAGCGATGACTATTAATAACGAAGCCTGTCGTTTTCGCAGCTTCCTCTTCAAGCTGTTCCAAACCTCCATAAGGAAAATCAACAATCTTACCACATTTTTCGCAAATCACATGATAATGTTGACTTGTAACATAATCAAATCTACTTGAAGCATCTCCATAAGTTAATTCCTTTACAAGTCCAACCTCTTTAAATACACGTAAGTTATTATAAACAGTTGCAACACTCATATTTGGGAACTTACCTTCTAATGCTTTATAAATGTCATCCGCTGTTGGGTGCGTCATAGATTCCACAAGGTACTCTAAAATAGCATGACGCTGTGGAGTAATGCGTACACCCGTATTTTTCAGCATTTCTAGCGCTTCTTTTAATTCTTCTTTGACCACCGTCATGCACCCCGATTCTATACGGATTATTATTTTATAATTCTTATAAAGAGTGTACTCCTTTTCTTATAAATCGTCAATATTTCTACTATAAGTATGTGGTTTATTTTTGTATATAGCCTTATTCTTATATACCTTGCCCCATTTTCTATACATTTACATAGAAAAAAAGTGCGACATAATCGCACTTGGAATACTATCATCTGAGGAGGTATGCCCTACACTTCACTTTATGTGAGACGATAAAATATGTATAGACACTCGCCTTACTTCTATATATTTTATCGCCACAGTGAATTTACTTTATATAAGAAAGAACATCCTCAATATGTCCTTTCACTTTCACTTTACGCCATTCTTTTACAAGCTCACCATCTTTATTAATAAGGAATGTAGAACGCTCGATTCCCATGTACTCTTTCCCAAAGTTCTTTTTCAATTTCCAAACATCGTACAATTCTGCTACCTTATGATCTTCATCTACTAAAAGTACAAATGGAAGTTCATGCTTCTCAATGAATTTCAGATGTCTGTTCGCTGAATCAGGACTTACACCAAGAATAACTGTATCTTTCTCTTGAAATAATCCATATGCATCTCGAAAATCACACGCTTCAGTTGTACACCCTGGAGTCATATCTTTCGGATAAAAATATAGAACTACATTTTTACCACGAAAATCAGCTAAGCGAACTTGTTCCCCGTTACTTCCCTCTAATGTAAATTCTGGAGCCATTTCTCCTACTGTGATCATTGTTATCACTCCTACTCTTTTCTTTACTATATCAAATACTACCTTATTTTTCATTGTCTATTACAGACCTCATGACAAAAGCAAACGGTAATGTATATCCAATTAGCGCTTCTGCAATCGCAATCCATCTCCCTATTCCAATCGGAGCTATATCACCGTACCCAACGGACAATAAAGTAACTGCGCTAAAATATAAGCAAATTTCTACAAGTTGAAAAGATTGGGCATGCAAGCTTTCTCCATCTTCTTTCAAAACTGCAAAGCCCATTTCTTCTAATACAACATAACTTAACCCAAACGCAATCAATACCGTTGTATAAATTAAAAATAAGGAGGCTAAATTATAAAGCGAAAAGAAACGCCTAGAATCTGAATATGAACTCCATAACAATTGGACACTTCTCAAAATAGCAATTGCTGCAATTAATAGAATAAATCCCCATAACATGTCCTCCACCTCATTTTATATGTATGAGATGGCCATTGGATTTATCCCTTAGAAACAAACAAGCTTCTATAATTAATTCCCAGCACCACGGTACCTTTTTACCCCTTGATTCCAAAGAGTGATTGCAATCGTAAAACAGATAACACCAACGAATGGTGTCGCAAACGCATAGCTATTCCACTCTGTTTTTCTTAAAAAGTATGCTGCTGGATATACTCCGACAAACGCAAATGGTAAAACAAACGTTAAAATGAAGCGAATTACACGGTTATAAATGTTAACAGGATAACGACCATAGTTACCTATGTTATACATTAGCGGCATAATTGAACTTTTCGCATCCGACCAAAAACCAAGGCTTGCAAGCGTAACAAATATCCCTCCGTATACAAGGGCTCCCCCTCCTACCATCAGTAAGAATAAGAAGAAATCGTACCAGTAAAAAGATAATTGCAACTCGACTGCTGCGTAGCCCATTACAATTATTCCTGTAATCGCTCCAATTAAAGATTCAAGCTCCATTCTTTCTAATATAATTTGAAACAAACTATGAATCGGTCTTGTTAATATACGATCCATTTCTCCTTTAATAATGTAACGATCATTAAAGTCCCATATGTTAAAGAAAGCCGAGAAAATAGCAAACGGCACTAAAAAGAAACCATAAATAAAGATTACTTCTTCTCTACTCCAGCCTTTTAATGCTTGTGTATGCCCAAACACAACGAGAATAAAGATTAAATTAACAGCCTGTAGTGATAAATCAGAAAGTAATCCAACGATAAAATCGCCCCGATACTCCAATTTTGTTTTTATATATTGGCTTGCATATTGCAAAAATAGGTTTATATATATCATCTCATCATCCCCCCTGTACAATTAGACGTTTCCTCGCCGTTCTCCACATGAGTACAATTGGAATGATAAGTACAATTGCCCAAATTACTTGGAATAATAATGCCTCATACAATTTACTTCCTTGTATACCTTCTGAAAAAATCATACTCGGAATATAACTAATGGCCTGAAACGGCAAAAACACCATTGCCTTTTGGGCCCATAATGGATAAAAACTAATTGGTAATAATAGACCCGAAAATAAATCAATAACAACACGTTTTGCATACATAATTCCACTATTGTTAAATAGGAAGAACGTGAGCATTCCCGTCATTAAATTAATTTGTGTATTAATAATAAAACTAAATATTAAAGATAAGAAGAAATATAACCACGTTTGAAAATTCGTTGTAATTTGCAATGAAAATAATAAGGTAACGATAACCATACCTGGAATTGAAAAGAAGGCAAAACGAAATATTCCCTCACCGAGACCTTGCATCACTTTCATCCCTAAATAGTTATATGGACGAATCAGTTCTACCGCTACACGTCCTTCTTGAATTTCCATCGCAATTTCCCTATCTATATTATTAAAATAAAAGGCACGTGCCATCCACGCAATTGCGATATACGTAGTCATTTGCGAAATAGATAAACTTTCAATATTCTCTTTTCCGCTATAAATTGCTTGCCATAAAAAATAATACGCACCGATATTAATTGTATAAATTAAAATCCCGCTATAATAGTTTGTACGATACGCAAGCATCATTAAAAAGCGAATCCGAATCATTTCAATGTACTTACCCATGTTTAATACCTTCTTCATAAATGTTACGAATGATTTCCTCTGTAGACACTTCGTTAATTTTTAAATCTTTAATTTGAAAGGCCTGTACTACTTTAGAAATAAGCATTGAAATGATAACTTCTTCATTCGGTATTTTTGCAACCCACGCGTTTTCCTCTTTCGCTTTCGACCAAACGACATGACTATCTGGCATAACCATTGATAAAGCCTGATAGGAAACTGGTGCAATAAATTGAAAATGTATTTCCTTCTCTGCTCCCCACTGCGTACGAAGATTATTTAAAGAACCGTCATACATAATATTTCCTTCATCCAGCATGATAACACGCTCACATAAAGCTTCAATATCAGTAATATCATGAGTTGTTAATAAAATTGTTGTTTTATAACGTTCATTCATTTCTTTTAAAAATTCACGTATTTTCAATTTCACAAGAACATCTAATCCAATTGTTGGTTCATCTAAAAATAATAACGGCGGATTATGAATTAATGCTGCCGCTAATTCACAACGCATTCTTTGACCAAGAGATAACTTTCGCACTGGCTTATCTAATAAAGGACCAATATCTAACGTTTCAATCACGTGCTCCATATGTTCTTTATACTGAGCATCTGATACACCGTACACTTTTTTTAATAAACGAAACGACTCTTGTACAGCAATATCCCACCAAAGTTGCGAGCGTTGGCCGAAAACAACACCAATTGTTCTTACAAATTCTTCTCTCTGCTTATGCGGATTCATCCCATTTACTAAAATCTCTCCTGATGTCGGAGTCAAAATCCCAGTAAGCATTTTAATTGTCGTTGATTTACCGGCACCATTCTCACCAATATACCCAACCATTTCACCTTGTTTCACAGTAAAAGATACATCATTTACTGCTGGTACTATTTTATAATTACGATTTAATAAATCGCGAAATGCACCCTTTAAACCCGGACGACTTGAATAGGCTGTAAACTCTTTACGTAACCCTTGTACCTCAATTACCGATTTCATAACCGGACCCCCTTCCTAAATGTCACAACGAATAGTTTACCCAACTGCCTTCTCTATCACAAACAATACGTCTTTTCGAAAAACATGTTAGAATAATACATAGATTTTTGTAAGGAGATGAATTGTAGTGAAATTCACAAAATCAGAAGCATTACATAAAGAAGCTTTAGAACATATCGTTGGCGGCGTTAATAGTCCTTCTCGTTCTTTTAAAGCAGTTGGCGGCGGCGCTCCTGTTGCTATGGAACGTGGAAAAGGTGCTTATTTCTGGGATGTAGACGGAAATAAATATATCGATTATTTAGCAGCATACGGTCCTATTATTACTGGACATGCTCACCCGCACATTACAAAAGCAATTACAACAGCCGCTGAAAACGGTGTACTTTACGGAACACCAACAGCACTAGAAGTAAAATTCGCGAAAATGTTAAAAGAAGCAATGCCTGCATTAGATAAAGTCCGCTTCGTAAACTCTGGTACTGAATCAGTAATGACAACAATTCGTGTCGCTCGTGCTTACACAGGCCGCACAAAAATTATGAAATTTGCTGGTTGTTACCACGGTCATTCTGATTTAGTACTTGTAGCAGCTGGATCTGGCCCTTCTACGCTAGGAACTCCTGACTCAGCCGGTGTACCACAAAGTATCGCTCAAGAAGTTATTACCGTTCCATTTAATAATGTAGAAACTTTAAAAGAAGCATTAGATAAATGGGGACATGAAGTAGCAGCTATCCTTGTAGAACCGATTGTTGGAAACTTCGGTATTGTAGAGCCAAAACCTGGCTTCCTTGAGAAAGTAAATGAGCTTGTCCATGAAGCTGGTGCATTAGTAATTTATGATGAAGTTATTACTGCTTTCCGCTTTATGTACGGTGGTGCTCAAGACTTACTTGGCGTAACACCAGACTTAACTGCACTTGGTAAAGTTATCGGCGGCGGACTTCCAATTGGCGCTTACGGTGGTAAGAAAGAAATTATGGAACAAGTTGCCCCGCTTGGACCTGCATACCAAGCAGGTACAATGGCAGGAAACCCTGCTTCTATGGCATCAGGTATCGCTTGCTTAGAAGTACTTCAACAAAAAGGCGTATACGAGAAATTAGATGAACTTGGCGCAATGCTTGAAAAAGGTATTTTAGAGCAAGCTACAAAACATAACATCGATATTACACTAAACCGCCTAAAGGGTGCATTAACTGTATACTTCACGACAAATACAATTGAAGATTACGATGCAGCCAAAAATACAGATGGTGAAATGTTCGGTAGATTCTTCAAACTTATGCTTCAAGAAGGTATTAATTTAGCACCATCTAAATATGAAGCATGGTTCTTAACGACAGAACATACAAAAGAAGATATCGAATATACAATTGAAGCTGTTGGAAGAGCATTTGCTGCTTTAGCAGACAATAAATAATACTGTCATTACAAGGAAAAAAGAAAGCTTACCTTTCTTTTTTCCTTTTTTCTATTTCATAAATCCCGCATTAATAGTATAATTATTCATAATTATCTGTTTTATATTCTTTTAGATCGTTATTATCTCTGTGTACAAGGTGATTTACACCTTAAATAGTAAGATTATTCAATCTTTTACAAGAGGGGGGATTGACGGATGCTCAATAAAAAAAATACATGGACACCGTCTTTATTTCGAGATTATAAAAATGCAGAACATGATGCGTGTGGAATCGTTTCCGTTATGGAGAAACGAAAAATTGCCACGAAAGAAAATATTGATCTTTGCATACAATCACTAGTCAAAATGAATCATCGAGCTGGTTTCATTAATGGTGAAGGAGATGGTATCGGAATTCACATTGATGTCCCAAAAGCACTTTGGAATGAAAAGCTGAAAAATAACGGATACAATCCAACGATTGTGGATCATCCCCACTTTATCGTTGGACATTTTTTTCTAAAGAAAAACGCAAATATAGTTAATTTAAAAAATCATATTCGTACGCAATTAAATGATGAAAGTTTTACTATTATTTTTGAAAGTGATGATGTAATAAATTCCGATGCACTCGGTCCACTTGGTAAACAGGAAGAACCTTTATTTTGGCAAGTTGCTCTTATCTCAGAAAATGAAGTTAAAAATATTGAGCAAACATTATTTTCAGTAACGATAAAAATAGAGGAAAACGAAGCGATTCATGTTGCTTCATTAAGTCGTGACCATGTTGTATATAAAGTTCTAGGTGCTGGGGATACACTTGTTGCCTATTACAACGATTTACAACATCCACTTATCGCTTCAACTATGACATTAGGACATAACCGCTATTCTACTAATACATTATCTAATTTTTTTCGTGTACAACCATTTAGCGTTCTCGGACATAATGGTGAAATTAACACAATTGCAAAATTACGTGATCAAGCTGACATGATTCATGTTCCACTTACTGCTGGGGGCAGTGACTCCCAAGATTTAAACCGCACCTTAGAAACTCTACTTGTTCAATACGACTACAGTTTATTTGAAGCAATGGATATACTATTCCCACCAATTATTAATGAAATGAAACTTTATGAGCTGCATTTACAAGATTTATATACGTATATACGTGAAGCTTGGGGCCATTTTGCGCAAGGTCCAGCTGGTATTATTTCACGTTATAAAGATGAGGCTGTTTTCAGCGTTGATTCCCTTGGACTACGACCAGTATGGAAAGTAGAGACAGCGAGTTCTTATGTTTTCTCTTCTGAACCTGGAGTTGTATCACCAACTGAATATGTAGCAGAACCAAAACCACTCGCTCCTGGAGAAAAGGTCGGTCTAAAGTGGAATGAACAAGATGAACTTGTACTCTACGAATACGATGACTACCAAACTCAAGTATATAACCGTTTTAAAAAGCGAGTTGATACGAAAGATTATCATTTAAACTTATCTATCCCTGAAACGAAAGAAATCCCTGGATTATGTAATTCTATACAAGTCGAAACGAAACAATACGTTGCCTTTGGATGGGACCGAGAACATATTCAGCTTCTTGAACAGATGGCAACAAAAGGCGTTGAGCCAATTCGCTCACTTGGGCATGACTCACCACTTGCAGCACTCGATACTGATAGACGAAATATCGCTGACTTCATTAAGGAAAGTGTAGCCGTTGTTACAAATCCAGCAATCGATCGTGATCGAGAGGTCGAACACTTCTCCACACGAACGATACTTGGAGAGCGCCCAAGTTTATTACGCGGTGCTAAACAGCCATTTGTAGTTGAGATGCTTTCCCCCATTATTTTAGAAGGAAATGTAGCACAATCTATTACAGAGGAATTACACACAATTACGTACGAACAACTTATACAGCTATTCAATACCCATAGCTCTATCGCTACAATCTCTGCTACATTCAGTCCGACAGAAACTTTACAATGCGCCTTAAATCGAATTAGTTCTGAAGCGATAAAGGCCGTGAACGATGGAGCTTCCATACTATTAATAGACGATGCCGACGCTCATCTAAATGAACGCTTATGGATTGATCCGCATTTAGTTACCGCTAAAGTACATCAAGTATTAAGCGAAAATAAATTACGCCGAAACTGCTCTCTCGTTATACGTTCTGGTGCCCTTCGCTCCTTACATGATATCGTCACACTGTATGGATTAGGAGCAGATAGTATAAATCCATATTTATTATTTGCAACCGTAAATGATGGGACAAAAACACCCATTACGAATTTATATCATGCTCTTAATAAAGGACTGGAAAAAGTCATTTCCACAATTGGAATTCATGAATTGCGTGGTTACGATCGCCTCTATTCTTCTATCGGATTACATGAGGAAATCGCAAATATACTACAAATTACGAATTTCCTCGGTTCAAATGATTTAGCTTTTTCTCTTGAGTCACTTGCTGAAGATGCACAAATGCGAGCAGATGATTATAACAATCCTAAAGTTAGAATGCGCAAATCTTTTCATATATTCCCGCGAATTTGGAAAGCAATCGGCGATGTCGCAAAAGGAAACTCTTATGATGATTACCGTGAAAAGTTAAGTGAATTAGAAGAAAATAACCCAATCGCAATTAGACACCTTGTTCAAACGAAACAAACACAACATGTAGTTCCCGCTGAAGAAGTATCCATCAGTATTCAAAACCATGATTTACCATTTATTATTAGTTCCATGTCATTCGGTTCTCAAAATGAAGTCGCCTTTCGCGCATATGCAGAAGCGGCCGATCAGCTAAATATGATTAGTTTAAACGGTGAAGGCGGAGAAATTAAAGATATGATTGGAAAGTATCCGCATACACGTGGACAACAAGTTGCATCTGGGCGATTTGGCGTAAACGCCGAACTACTAAATTCATCAAATTTAATTGAAATAAAAATCGGTCAAGGTGCAAAGCCTGGTGAAGGTGGACATTTACCAGGTTCAAAAGTAACAGCCAAAATCGCTGAAGCACGTAACGCTACAATTGGCTCAGATTTAATTTCACCTTCTAACAACCATGATATTTATTCCATTGAAGATTTGGCTCAAATGATTACAGAGATTAAAACGGCTAATCAACTTGCGAAAGTAGCTGTAAAAGTCCCTGTCGTCCCTAACATTGGAACAATTGCTGTCGGTATCGCAAAAGCTGGCGCTGATTTTATTAACATTAGCGGATTTGATGGCGGTACAGGAGCTGCACGTATTCACGCATTGCAACATGTAGGCCTTCCTGTAGAAATCGGTGTGAAAGCCGCTCACAATGCTTTATTAGAAGCAAATATGAGACATAAAGTAGAAATTTGGGCTGACGGTGGTATTCGAAGTGTGAATGATGCCTTAAAAATCATGCTTCTTGGGGCAAATCGCATTGGATTTGGCACATTATCGATGATCGCAATCGGCTGTACAACTTGCCGCGGATGTCATCTAGATACTTGTCACGTTGGAATTGCAACACAAATTGAGTCTGAAGCTCAGGCGAAAGAACACGGATTACGCCGCTTCGTCCCGCGTGAATTAGAAAGCGCCGTCGCTGGATTATTACATTTATTCACCACTTTTGGCGTAGAACTAAAACGATTAACAGGAAATCTTGGTTATACAAATTTACAAGAAATTGTCGGGCGTTCCGATTTATTAGAACAAATTCGAGGCGAAAATTTATTAGACTTATGTAATTTACTACAAACGATAGAATATCCATCTGTCACAAAAACAGAATACGTACCGGAAAAACAATTTGAAACAGTTCATTCCCCTCATTCAAAAGAATTAGTAGGCGTTGGTGTAGAGCAACGCGTTATGGGTGGTCTAGAATCTTGCTATCGCGTTCGTAGTAAATTATATGAAGACACGAAGCTTGAACCACTTACATTAAAGTATACGAATGGCTCTATTCCTGGAAATGGATTAGGCGCTTACAATAGCGAGAACTTATTTATACATGTAAATGGCGGTGCACAAGATGGCATTGGTAAAACCTCCTTTGGTGGTGGTATTTATATAACGAAAGCCAAAGGAAAAGACGGCATATATTATAACGGTTCTGTCGGAAAAGGTTTTGGATACGGTGCACAAAAAGGAGCGCTATACGTGCAAGGTAACGCCGATGCTCGTGCTGGTATCCGCCTCTCTGGAGCAGACATGATAATTGGAGGGCGTATGACAAAGCCACTCCGTGAAAAAGAACAAGGGAATATAGGTGCATACTCTAATATTAAAGGTTTCGCTTTTGAATATATGACAAATGGGCGAGCGCTTGTTTTAGGGGACCCTGGCCCATGGATCTGTGCTGGTATGACTGGCGGTGTTGTTTATTTACGTCATGATTCAAGCTTAGGTTTAACAGAACAGGCTTTAAAAAGAAGAATCGCAAAAGGAGCAAATGTTACATTACAGCCAATTAGTAAAAATGGTGTGCAAGATGTGACTGAGTTATTGCTAGATTACATTCGTGTCTTAAATGAGCATGAGCAATACGAGGAAGTTGCTTTATTAACACCGTTACTCGATGATATGCAGCAACAGTTTTTTGAAATTATCCCGAAAAAAGAGCAGGCTGACCCGTCTATCTCAACAGAGTGATATACTTAACCTTCATTTTCAAGAATGAATTGACGAAGTACACTTCTCATAGTAATCTATAGTAACAATTTGAAACCTGCTGAAATTCAGCAGGTTTTTTTACTAAAAATTGATGTTTAAAAAGAATTAGGAAAAAGTATAAAATGAATCTTAATTTCTTATTAACGTCACTAAAATATCACTTGCTAACATATTGTAATGAATGTATAGTATCATGTTGTACATTCATTATGACAAGAGAAAGGATCTTATTAAGGGTATGAAACTTGGTGCTCGCATTTTAAAAACGGGTATTGCCATCACATTAGCTTTATTTGCTTGTATTTTACTTCAATTACCGAGTCCAGTATTTGCCGGAATCTCAGCTATATTCGCTGTTCAACCGTCTGTATACCGCTCGTATTTAACAGCTCTTGAGCAAATTCAAGCAAACGTCATTGGTGCGGTATTCGCTATCGTATTTGCTACTGCTTTTGGACATAATCCTTTTATTATTGGATTAACATGTATATTAGTAATTGCGCTTACGTTACAATTACGATTAGAAAACACAATATCAATTGCTTTAGTAACAGTTATCGCCATTATGGAGTATCAAGGCGAAGATTTCTTCAGTTTTGCCTTACTTCGCTTTGCGACGATTATGATTGGAATTATTGCGGCTTCACTTGTAAATTTAGTGTTTATGCCGCCAAAATACGAAACAAAATTGTATCATCGTATCGTTGATAATACAGAAGAAATTGTAAAGTGGATTCGAATGAATAGCAGGCAAGCTTCTGATTTTACAACGCTAAAAACTGATATTGATCGTATGAAAGAAAAAATGATCAAACTAAACCATTACTATTTGCTGTATAAAGAAGAAAGAAGCTACACGAAAAAAGTACAGTTCGCCAAAATTCGGAAGCTCGTTTTATTCAGACAAATGTTAGCGACGACAAGCCGTGCTTTAAGTACTCTAAAATCATTACATCGTACTGAAAATGAACTGCGCTATATGCCAGAAGAATTTCAGGAATCTATCCAAAACGAACTTGACTCATTAACCCATTACCATGAACAAGTTTTATTAAAATTTATTGGTAAAGCAAAAAAACAACAATCCGTTGAAATGCTTGATGAAGTTGAAACAGGTAAACAAGAATTAATTGATATCTTTATGGATTATCAAAACAAAGACGATGAGGAAGCGTATAAAACATGGTTACACCTCTTCCCTCTTATTTCTGCCATTATTAACTATAGTGAAGAAGTAGAGCATTTAGATTTACTTGTGGATAGCTTCTACACATACCATAAACCAGAAGCAGAACTCCAAATCGAAGATAAAAAAGAAGACGAATAAAGAAAACAGCTCCTTTTACGCTAAAGGAGCTGTTTCTGTTATGTGTTGAAGTTGATATAAATTATAATAAAACCCTCTTTTTTTCATTAACTCTTCATGAGAACCTGTTTCTTTAATTTCACCATCTTCAATGTAAATTATCGTATCCACATGTGTAATCGTCGCCAATCGATGTGCGATTATGATCGTCGTCCGATCAGCAGCTAACGTCTGAAGCGCCTGCTGAATATACCGTTCATTTTCTAAATCTAAAGCGGAAGTTGCCTCATCTAATATAAGTAACGATGGATTCTTTAGAAACACTCTTGCAATCGCTACACGTTGCCTTTGCCCACCAGATAACTTCACACCGCGTTCCCCAACGACAGTATCATAACCATCAGGTAACTCTATAATAAAATCATGAATTTGCGCAGCTTTGGCAGCTGAAATCACTTCTTCCTCTGTAGCTTTCGGATTTCCATATAAAATATTTGCCCCGATTGTATCACTAAATAACAAATTATCTTGCAGTACAATTCCAATATGACTACGTAAATTTCTCATATCATACTTTCTAACATCTATCCCATCTATATAAACTGCACCTGAAGAAACATCATAGAAACGCGGGATTAAACTAGCAAGAGATGACTTCCCTCCTCCACTTGCCCCTACAAGCGCTACCTTCTCTCCTGGCAACATTGTTAACGAAAGGTTATGCAATATCTCTTTTTCATCTGAATTGTAACGAAAAGATACATGATCGAATATCACTTCACCATTTAATTTTGTCGTTTGTACCGCACTTGGCACATTGACAATATCGTATTTTTCATCTAACAATTCAAACACTCGATCCATCGATGCGAAAGACTGTGTTAATGTTGTAGAGGAATTAACAAGACGGCGAAGCGGACTATACAAACTATCCATATATCCAACAAACGCAACCATAGTCCCTAATGTTAATTGCCCCTGAATTACTTCATATGCTGCAAAACCGATTACAAGTAACGGGCCTAAATCGGTTAACGTATTCACTACTGAAAATGTCCTTGCAGTCCAACTCGTATGCGTTAACGCTTTCGTCAAAAATTCATTATTTCTTTTTTCAAACTGCTTACCTTCATACTCTTCTAATGCAAAGCTACGCGTCACTTGCATCCCTTGAATACGTTCATGTAAATACCCTTGCATCGTTGCTAAAGCTTGCGAACGCTCTTTCGTTAATTTTCGAAGACGCCCGAAAAAATATTTCACTGCCACTACATAAATAGGTAAAATTAATAACGCAACAAATGTTAATTTTATATTCATAGAAAACATAACAATAATAGCAATTGCAATTGTTGCCGTATCTAGCCAAACATTCATCAAACCAGTAATTACAAAATCCTTTGTTTGTTCTACGTCATGGATTACACGTGAAATAAGCTCCCCTGTTTTTGTATTCGAATAATAGCGTAAACTCAACTTTTGTAAATGACCAAAAATATGTTTTCGTAAATCATATAGTATTGTGTTTGCGATACGCTGCGCGAAATATTGACGATAATATTCAATTGGCGGTCTTACTACAGCAAAAATAAAAAAAGCAATCCCAACAGCGGTTACTAATTGGGACGTTTTATCTTGAAGTGATCCTCCACCTTGAATTACATCATCGATAATATATTTTAATAACCACGGCATAATAAGCGGGATGCCGAATTTAACTAGACCAATCATAATCGTAATAGCAATAAGCCATCGATATGGTTTAACAAATTGCAAATATCTTTTTATACCTTGCACATAATCCCCCCTCTAATAGGACAAACCTGCCGGGAAATCCCCTGCAGGTTTGTTTTAATTTCTGTACATTAAATATCTTTCATACCACATATCTACGAAATCTGGCGCGAATGGCCCTTTTCTCTGATGAATCCATTGTGTTAATTGTGCTACATTTCGTTTTAAAATAGTATCAATAACAGGTGGATATTGCATAATTTGACTATGCTTCTCATACTCATCTTCATCTAAAAGCGTATATGTCATATCTGGATACACTTTAATATCTAAATCATAATCAATGTACTTTAATGCTTCAGAATCATATGCAAAAGGTGAGCCTAAATTACAATAATAGTATACTCCCTCTTCTCTTAACATCCCAATCACATTAAACCAATAGTTTGCATGAAAATAACAAATTGCTGGTTCACGAGTAATCCATGTTCGGCCATCCGATTCTGTCACTACTGTACGATCATTTGCTCCGATCACAAGGCTCTGTGTTCCTTTTAAAATTGTTGTCTCTTCCCACATTCTATGAATGGAGCCATTATGTTTATAACTATGTATTTGTACTCTTTCTCCTTCTTTGGGAAATCCCATATATGCTCCCTTCTTTCAACTGCAAATGCCCTTTGAACTGCACCCACTTTTTTTCTATTATAACTTTTTTGTCGAAATTTTAAAACTAAAGCGACAAGACTCTATTTTTCACACTGAATACCATATCCTTAATCTTCTTAGGCGACGGGGCCTTCGCTGAATGATTTACAAACGAGGAAATAGAAAAAGCCCTTCCTTATTTCTATCTAAAGAAGGACCTTTCACCAGAGGGTAACAATATGTCTTATCCTAAACTCGAAATCATTTTTTCAGTTTCAAAAGATTGAATCACACTATTTGTTTGCTCTTCAAATTTCTCATGTAACAGTTTTAATGCTAATTCTGTTCTATATATTTCTTGGCGGATAAAATGTAATTCCTTTTTATCGCACGTATCCTTTTCGCTCATTTCAATTTGCTGATACTTCTCTAGATGAGCTTGTAACTTTAACAACTCATCCATCGTTTCTAATTGCTCTCCTACCAACTTATCAAAATCGTTCATTACTTACCCCCTTTTGGACTTATTTATCAGTTATTATTCCTCATTACATATTTCTAATCTTTAACTTCCTTCTCCTTTGACTACATTTGTTGACTTATTAGAAGTTATGTCGTTCACTTTATTTTCATTACCATGACCCAGGCACAAAGAAAACACTTCTCCCGAATTAGAGAAGTGTTTTTCTTTCATTACTGATTTGAACTAGAAGATTGTGATTGTTTTGCAGCTGATTGTGCATTTTGTTTTTTCACAGCATGCACATCTGTTTCAGTTGCAAATTCTGTACCATAACTAGTGTTTGCACTTTGTGCGCCAGAAGCTTGTGCTTTCTTTGCTTCTGATTGTGCGTTTGCTTGTTTTACTGCTTGTGCATTTGTTTCAGTCGCAAACTCTGTACCGTAACTAGCATTTGTACTTTGAATGCTAGCACCCGAAGTTGCTTTGTTATAACCTTGTTGTTTTTTACTCATCTTTCTCACCTCCACAACCAATAATGTAACCAATTCCTTTAGAAGCTATCCGTAATTTTCTTTTGAAAAAATTCCGCATATATCTCTTATCACTCATTCAAACTACAGATGATGGAGGTGGAAATATGTACACTGGACGTGATATGACTGAACTAACGATGCTTTCAAAAAATGAATGGAGAGAAGATGAATTAACTCATTTTCATCATTCATTACAACAGATTCTGCCCTATTTAAACGCAGAAGGACAAAGTATTTATAAAGAAATTGTTATAGAAATTGAATCAAGAGGCGGCTTACAGGAAGGTAAAGCTAGTTGGACTCATGGGACAAAAATTTCTTACGATTAAAAAAGTGTTCCCTAAATAGGGAACACTTTTTTATTTATTGCATTGTAATTTTCTCAACGCAATTCTCATAAATCGTACGATGCGATTTCGAGAAAGGTAACTGCTCAAATGCTTCTTTCGATACAAATTTCAATGTATCTGTTTCAACAATATCACCAGTTACTTTTCCATAAAATACGAATATATCCCAAGTGCGATGTGTAAACGTATGTTGTACATTCATTGCGTATTCTTCAATAGAAATCGAGAGCTCAAATTTTTCTTTCATATAATCTGTAAGCTGTTCCTTCTGATTTCGAATCCCTTCGCCAAGTTCGGCATTCGGAAACTCCCACATGTTAGCTAATAATCCAGTACTTGGACGTTTATTAATGACGTAACGACCATCTTCCGTTTGAAGCACCCCTGCAACAATCGGTACCATTGTAGGAGCCTTCGCTTTACTTTTTACTGGTAATTCCTTTTGAACACCTTCAGCATATCCTCGGCAATGCTCACGTACCGGACAAAGTAAGCAAGATGGATTTTTGGGAATACAAATTAGTGCACCTAATTCCATCAAACCTTGATTAAAATAAGATGGATTTTCAGCCGAAATAATTTCACGCACAATCTCTTCAAACACTTTTCTAGTTTTCGTTTTTGCAATGTCATCCCATACTGATAAAATACGAGATAATACACGCATAACATTTCCATCAACTGCCGGCTCTGGTATACCATATGCGATACTTAAAATAGCACCTTTTGTATAGGGGCCGACTCCTTTTAATTTTTCGATTTTCTTTACATCACTCGGTACTATCCCGCCGTATACTTCTTTTACCTCTTTTACTGCCGCATGTAAATTACGTGCCCTAGAATAATATCCTAAACCTTCCCATGCTTTTAATACTTCTTCATCATCAGCGTTTGCCAAAGCTTCTAGAGTAGGAAACTTCCCCATAAAATTCGCGTAATATGGTTTTACAGCTTCTACCCTCGTTTGCTGCAACATAATTTCCGAAACCCAAACGCGGTATGGATCTTTATTTTTACGCCACGGTAAGTCGCGTTGCTCTTTTTCAAACCAACCAATTAAATCATTTTGAAACTGCTCTATGTTAAAATTATTTAATATTTCAAGTGTCAAACTTGATCCCCCTCATTTTTTTGCATATAAGTACTATTATAAAGATTTTAGGAAAAAATTTAAGTAAGATGACATAGGAAATAGAAGGCAAAGGACTTGAGGTATCGAATAAAAAGAGTTACATTAATAAAAAACGGAGGTGGATTTCTATGGACACAGCCACTCACCTTGTTATGGGCGTTACTCTAGGCAGTTTGGCCACGTTAGATCCAGCCATAGCACAAAGTGATATTGGGCCACAAGCAGTTATGCTTGCTGCAATTGCCGGTTCCAATATTCCTGACATCGATACAGTTTTAAAATTGCGTAATAACGCTAAATATATAAGAAATCATCGCGGGATTACTCATTCCATTCCTGCAGTGATTCTTTGGTCATTCCTTATAAGTGGCATCTCTTTCGCCTTCTTTTCAGACGCTCCATATTTGCATCTACTACTTTGGTCATTTATTGCAGTCTTTCTTCATGTCTTTGTAGATATTTTCAACGCCTACGGTACCCAGGCATTACGTCCCTTCACAAAAAAATGGGTAGCGCTCGGCATCATTAATACATTTGATACCGTCATTTTCTTTATCCACCTACTCGCGATTGCTTGTATGCTTGTAGGTTCCCATAAAGGGTATACTGCCTTAGCGGCGTATATATTGATGATTATTTACTATATCGGACGGATTATGATGCATAGAAACATACGTAGCGTCGTATATAAACGTTTCAATCATGTGGAGAAAATAATCATTTCCCCTTCTTACAGATTTTATCATTATCATTTAGCAATCGTTACAACTGATTATTACTACGTTGCTAGATGGCATCGTGGTAACATCATGATATATGATAAGTTCGACCGGGTACCGTTCCCAGATAACGCTATTATGCGCGCAGCTAAACAAGATGAAAACATCTCAGCATTTCTATCTTTCTCCCCTGTGTATCGCTGGGACATTTTCGATTATGATCATTATTACGAAGTTCGCTTCATTGATTTGCGCTATCGCAGTAAAGATTATTATCCATTCGTTGCAATCGTTCAACTCGACCACAATTTAAATATTATTAATTCCTATACAGGATGGATTTTTAGTGAAGAAAAACTTCGAAAAAAACTGGAATTACTTCCACATTAAAAAAAGCGACTTAAGTCGCTTTTTTTAATGTTTCAAATGATCTTCTTGATTGATTAAATGGCTATATTTCGGATTATTTGTACGCATTTCATGGAGGCGACCTCCATGATTATTAATCCATGTTCGTACCACTTGTTCAGTCATTTCATCACCTTGATAACGACCTGATTTAGCATAAGTTGTTTGAAAGTCTTCCCACAATAATTCAACCCACGCACGAGCTTGTGCGTAAGAAAGTTTGTCATTTTTGTCTAATAATTCTTTTGTTAATGTTTCGTGAATATCATTCATGTTCTATTCTCCTTTTACCTATTTATTCCCTTAATTTCTAAAGGATAGTTTCTTCTATTTTGCACATTCTATAAGTGATACTTCTTAAAGAGGTATCAACTGATGATGAGGAGGGCGTTCGCAATGGGTAAACAAGCCGAATTTTGGTCTGAGTCAAAAAACAACAGCAAAATCGATGGTCAGCCGAAAGCGAAATCACGCTTCGCTTCGAAACGACCTAACGGCACAATTAACACGCACCCACAAGAACGTATGCGTGCTGCAAATCAGCAGGAAGAATAGTACAGGTACAACCTAAAAAATTAACTTCCTACACGAGGTGATAAAGATGAGCTACCGTGATCGCTTAGATAGTCGTTCTGAATTATTTAACCATACGTGGACTCGTCCGAAACATGCAAAAGCGCAAGTTAACGGACAGACGCAACAAACCCAGTCTCTCATTATACTGGCGAATGAATGTAAAAAACGCCAATTTTAGAATCTCCTATCTCCTGTAACGCCTACCAAAGATGAAAACCAGAGAGATATTCGCTCTCTGGTTTTCATTTTTCTTGCAATAAAGAAATCGGTATTCCAATCTCTTCATTATTATTTTGCTTATGTCCCCAAGCAAATACCCCGTTGAAATACGTAATTTCAAATAATATACCAGGTTCTTCTACTAATTCATATGTCTCACCAATATGAAATTTGTTTATATCAGTCATATAAGCACGAGCCATTGCCATCTTTCGCATTAATACATCGAACTCATTTACAACACCAAGTTGCTCTGCCTTTATTGCTTGCTCTTTCAAAACCCCAATTTCTTCCCTTAGCTCATGTGGTGTCATTTCACTGTAGCGCTTTGGCATATTCATCTTATTCCCTCATCCCTCTTCACGTTTCATCTGCAAAAATATCTCTATCTCATCAATAGAGAACCCTTTGCGATATAACGCTTGTTTCATCTTATTTTCGAATGTCCATCCATCATATTTCTTATATTTCTCATAATATTTATTCCCATGATAGTGTAACGCTTCTTGTTGCTGTTCGTCATCTTTTTCGTCTTTCAATTCTTCCAAACAAATTTGAATCACATCTCTAGAATATCCTTTACGAACAAGCATTTCGTCTAACTTTAGCTTCATTTGTAAAAAGGAATGCTTTTGATAAGACCTTTTCTTCTTTTCTATAAGAAGTAAAGCATTCTCAATTTGCTTTTCCTTCGGATATTCTTGTAAACTATGTGTAATGATTAGATCCTGAACACCTTTATTTAATAACTCTCTTTTAATAACAGTTGGACCCTTTCGATTCACATTACTTTGCGTTCGCGTATATAAAACAGCGTACTCTTTATCATTAATATATCGATCATGTAATAATTTCGAAACGACTTCAGAGATGACGGCCTGTCCCACTTCTTTTTTTCGTAAATAGTCTTCTACTTCTTTTTTTGTTCTCATTTGATAGGATAGATAGGAAATTGCTTGTAAATATGCTTTTTGTACCTCTTCATTGTATAAAATATTTCCTAACGCTATTTCATCAATTTCTAACCCTTTTTGTAATCCATGTTTCATTAAGATTACTTGATCCACACTAAATCCGTACTCTTCACCTTGACCTTTATCAATATAAATATTAAACCGTTCTTTTGATCGTTTTTGCACTTCTATTTTTGTAATGACAGCCATACTCTCACCTCTCTATTATTTTAACATAGTCAAGGAACGTTTTTTCTTTTCAAGAATATATATAATGAGGAGGAACTAATTATGAGAATCGCAATTTCTGGTGGTACCGGCTTTATCGGTAAATACCTTTCTACTTTTTTTATTCAAAAAGGCTATAATGTTTACATTCTTACTCGAAACAAAACTACTGAAACTTCATCGCCTAACCTTCAATATGTACAATGGACACCAGATTTACAAACCTTCCCCCTCTCTTCTATCGATGTAGTTATTAATCTAGCTGGAGAGTCTATTAATAGTAGATGGACAAAGAAACAAAAGGAATCCATTTTAAATAGTAGAATTCAAACAACAAAAGGAATCATTAAACAATTGCAAACACTTGGTACAAAGCCAAATACATTTATTAACGCAAGTGCTATTGGATACTATGGAACGTCTGAAACTGAGTCTTTTACAGAACAGCATGAGATTCCTGGAAATGACTTTTTAGCAAATACAGTATATTCATGGGAACAAGAAGCATCTAAAGCACGTTCTCTTGGAATGCGAACAATCTACGCAAGACTTGGAGTTGTATTAGGCGCAGACGGAGGAGCTCTTCCAAAAATGCTACTCCCCTATCAATTCTATATCGGAGGTACAATTGGATCTGGAAACCAATGGTTATCATGGATTCATATAGACGATGTCGTTCGCCTGATTGATTTCATCATACACAAAGAAGAAATTGATGGACCTTTTAACATCACAGCTCCCCTACCTATAAGAATGAAGGAATTTGGAGAAACCATTGCAACTATAATGAAAAAACCTCATTGGTTACCTGTCCCTTCATTTATGCTTCACACTTTATTGGGTGAGATGAGTATACTTGTACTAGAAGGACAACATGTATTACCTAGTAAAGCAATTGAACATGGATATCAATACACATTTCCGGCAATAGACCATGCATTACAAAATATACTTTCGCATACAATGTAGTACTTCTAAAACACAGTTTTACAGGGTCCCCTTTCAAAACTTTCATTTTCTAGAATCCGGAGCATTATTACACAAATAATCTTTCAGTTACTTTCCCTTAAATTCCATTAACATTGTAAAGTAACAGAAATGAGGTACCTATGAAAATATTGCTCAAACAAGCCATCGTCTACCCTATTACATCCCAAAAATTTCAAGGGGATGTACTCGTTATAGGAGAAAGAATTGCCGAGGTCAAGCCTTCCATTCAACCTACTCAAGATATGACAGTTATAGACGCTCGTGCTCTTCATCTTTTACCTGGATTTATTGATGTCCATACTCATCTTGGTCTCTATGATGAAGGTACTGGTTGGGCTGGCAATGATGCAAATGAAACATCTGAAGTTTCAACACCACATATCCGTTCTTTAGACGGAATCCACCCTTTTGATATTGCATTTCAAGATGCTGTACAAAACGGAATCACAACTGTTCACGTTATGCCAGGAAGTCAAAACATTATCGGTGGTACTACTTGTGTAATAAAAACAGCTGGAACTTGTATTGATCATATGATTATTCAAGAACCTGCCGGCTTAAAGATTGCCTTTGGAGAAAATCCTAAAAAGGTCCATAGTAATGGAACAAAAGAATCCATAACACGTATGGGAATTATGGGGTTACTTCGGGAATCATTCTATGAAGCACAGCACTACGGACATGAAGCTGATTTTCGAATGCTTCCTATCTTAAAAGCATTACGCCGCGAAATACCTGTACGTATCCACGCTCACCGAGCAGATGATATTAGTTCTGCTCTACGCTTTGCAACAGAGTTCAATCTCGATTTACGTATTGAACATTGTACAGAAGGACACTTTATTGTTGAAGAGCTTTCGAAACACAATTTGAAGGTTTCAGTTGGCCCCACTCTTACACGCCGTTCTAAAATCGAACTTAAAAACAAAACATGGGATACTTACCATATATTATCGAAAAATGGAGTGGAAGTTTCTATAACAACAGATCACCCTTATACCCCAATTCAATATTTAAATGTTTGTGCTGCTGTCGCAGTAAGAGAAGGATTAGACGAAAAAACTGCACTAGAAGGAATCACTATATTTCCAGCACGAAATTTACGTTTAGAGGATAGAATTGGAAGCATTGAGGTTGGAAAAGACGCTGATCTCGTGTTATGGACTCATCATCCTTTCCATTATTTAGCCAAGCCTGTACTAACCATGATTGATGGAAAAATAATTTACAAAAAAAATAAAAAAAACTAGTTTATTTTTTTGACTAGATAAAGTATTATACGATTATAAACTGAATGAAACCATAATCAATTTGTGTCGTGATTATCATTTTCAAATTGATGAATGGGGAAGGCAAATGGTGCGCCACCAGCGTTAGAAACTGGTTCTAGTGGGTTCGATTCCCACCCCGAAATTTTTTAAAGATTGATATAAAAATTTCGAGGGTGGGGTGTTTTTTCGTCATGCTACCCTCGTGTGAGGAGGAGTTAGTATGTTGAAAAAACGCGACTTACACGACAGCCACGTTCTATACGAGTTAATGGTGGACCCAGCTGTCTTCCCTTTTGTGCGTCAAAAGGCTTATTCTTATGAGGAGTATTTATTTTTAACGAAACAAACGATTGAAGCTGAAGAGCGTGGAGAATTAATTTCACGCACAATTTTAGATGAATGGGGTAACCCTATCGGAACAATTACTTTATTTGATGTGCAAGAAAAAGCCGGGTTTCTTGGAACATGGCTTGGCAAACCATATCATGGAAAAGGCTATAATAAATTGGCGAAAGATTCATTTTTTAGCGAACTTTTCTATGAATTAGATATTGAAACAATATTTATGCGTATTCGTAAAATAAATATTCGTTCTATTAAAGCTGCCGAAAAACTACAATATGTAAATCTAGCAAACGAAACAAGAAAAGCCGTTTATGATGAAATTAACGCAAATGAAGAAGTATATAACTTATATGAAATTCCAAAAGATCAATATACACTTGCTACAATGCGAGATACAACGTTCCAAGATGCTCACCAATTAAAAGAAGCATAATCTAAATTTTTAGAAAAAACAATTAATCATTAACATTTTGCCATATACGTATATCACCCCATGTCTTTGGAAACGATAGATAGTGACTTTAGGACACGAGGTGATTTGTAATGGATAAAAAGAAACGTGACAAAGCAAAAAATACATTATCTAGTACACAAGAGGTTCTCTACCAACGAGAATTTCGCAAAGCAGATCGCGCAGCGGGTTATCGCTCGAAAAGTATTTAAAGTGAGAATGAATAATTAGAAGCTTTCCCCCCTAATTATTCATTCTCATTACATATTTTTTCTACGTGATAGAATAGACAAAAAAGGTTCCTTATACATAAGGAACCTTTTTTGTGTGGATAACGTTATCCACACAATTTATAGAATTGTGAATAAATTAAACGAACCCTTCACAAGTTTATATGTTGTAACGCATAGTAAATGTTAGAATTGTGGATAGTTTTCTAAAAATTGTGGACAATGTGGATATAGTTGTTAATATTTTGACTTTACTGTTCAATGAAAGCGTAATCTTCATGTGGATAAGTTACTACTTTATCTTATAAAACAATAAAGAACCCTCTTTAAGCATATAAAAGAGGGTTTCATATTAAGTAAATAATTGTGCAAGAGCAGGTGATTTAATAGGTATATGATTCGGCTCTACATGATTTTCTGCCAAAATTGTATCCACAATATGACCAGCTGGCTCCGGACGATAAATGCTTTTCATCGCTTCTTTCATTTGAAGAAGCTTCATATCATCTTGTAATAACGCCTCTGTCTTTGCAAAAACCTCACTATCATCACGAATGACAACTGCAGCTCCTTTTCTTTCAAAGTACATCGCATTTTCATTTTCTTGTCCTGGAACAGGCTTATATAAAATGACAGGTACTTGCAATGCTGCCGCTTCACTTAACGTAATACCGCCCGGCTTCGTAATCATACAAGAAGTAACACGGAATAATTCATCGATATTTTCAACATAACCAAATACTTTTAATGCATCAGGATTTTTTTCCTGAACCCCTAATAAATCCTGTTTTAACGCTTCATTTTTCCCACAAACGACAACTACTTGTAAATCAGGTACTGACATAAATGATTGGCATAGTTCTTTTACACTTCCTAATACCCCATGAGCACCTGCTACAATTAGTAAAATCTTTTTATTCTTACATAACTGATATTTATTATATATAATGTCTGGATTGATCTTCAGCTCAAAACTACTACGAATCGGAATTCCAGTTTCAACAATTTGCTCCGCGGGCACACCAATATCAATCATAATTTTTTTTACGTGATCAGTTGCTACAAAATAACGATCTACTTCCCGATGAATCCATATTTTGTGCACACAAAAATCCGTTAATACGTTATACACAGGAATTGAAATACCTGTTTGCTTTTTTAACTCTGGTACAGCTATGATCGGAAAAGTATTAATAACAATATCCGGTTTCTCTGCTTGTAAAAGTAATTTCAAACGTTTTCTTCCAAAGTTCGCATACCAAGATGCTATTTTTTTATCATAAATTTTTTCTACGCCGTAATAAAACAAGCGGTATAATTCTTTTCCTATTGTATAACTTTTCAAATATAAATATTTTGTAATATCGGTTATAACTGGATGTGATTCTCCGAACAAATCACATACAATTACATCTTCAATTCCTTTTTGGCGAAATGTTTGTTCTAATGTTTTCGCTACTTGCACATGACCATTACCGTAATGTGCAGTTAATATTAAAACCTTGGGGTTTTTTATCAAACAAATCCACTCCTAGCTTATTGTTTCTCCATATTGCATATACGACAATAGGAAAAACATTTTCCTTAAAAATTACATAAACAGATTCTAATACTTCTCTTTCAGCTATGTACCTGTCGTGGATATGCAAAGCATATAAGATTGACCCCTTAATCCTATCTGTGCTCATATCTTTACATTATACTTTCCTATAAGAGCTTTCGCAATAACTTACAAATGTTCTCTATTCCATGATACTCACTCTTTTACTTCTTAATTCTTTTTACTATTTTGATTTCCCTTTACAATTATGTAAATTTCTCCACTTATTCCTTACAAAAATATGGATATTCTATTTTCAGTATACTCTTTTCTATATACATACTCTAGGTTTTATTGTAAAGAAAGCAAAAAGCCTAACCCAATATTTGGATTAGACTGCTTGTAAAATATGTCTTGCTTGTTCTACATTTTTTTCAGTAGGTGGTTCTACATTTGCAAGTGGATACTTATGTCCAAGTGCCTCCCATTTATATACACCAAGCTTATGGTACGGTAGCACTTCAACTTTTTGAACATTAGATAGGCTTTGAATAAAACTAGATAATTTTTGCAGATCCTCTTCATTATCCGTAATACCAGGAACTAATACGTGTCGTACCCAAATCGGTTTATTTTTATCCGATAAATAACGAGCAAATTGTAAAATATGTTCATTTGGTTTTCCTGTTAATTTACGATGTTTCTTTGAATCAATATGTTTCAAATCCAATAAAACTAAATCTGTGTAATCCATTAAAGTATCTAGCTTATTTTGGAATTCTGGTTCTTCAGAATAACAACCACCCGAAGAATCGATTGTTGTATGAATTCCAGCTTCCTTACATTTCTTAAATAATTCAATTAAGAAATCTAGCTGTAATAATGGTTCCCCACCACTAACTGTTATACCGCCTCCGGAAGCTTCAATAAAAGGAAGGTAACATGTCACATCCTGCATTACTTCTTCAACTGTTATTTCTTTTCCTTTACCGATCTCCCACGTATCAGCATTATGACAATATTGACAACGTAATAAACACCCTTGTGTAAATATGACATAACGAATTCCTGGGCCATCAACAGTACCACAAGACTCTACAGAATGAATTCTTCCTTTTACCATGTTACTTCCTCCTTTATTGAAGCAGCCTCCCTCTGCTATTTATATAAAGCAGAGGAACACTTTTTCACTTACATACTTTCATGCATTGTACGATTAATTACATCGATTTGTTGTTCACGAGTTAATTTAATAAAGTTTACAGCGTAACCAGATACGCGAATTGTTAATTGTGGATATTTCTCAGGATGTTCCATCGCATCCATTAATGTTTCACGATTAAATACGTTAATATTTAAGTGATGGCCTTCTTTTACTGCGTAACCATCAAGCATTGATACTAAGTTACGTACTTGTACATCATCTTCTTTACCAAGTGCTTTTGGAATAATAGAGAATGTATTAGAAATACCATCTTGTGCATCTTCATATGGTAATTTAGCTACAGATAATAATGAAGCTAACGCACCTTTTGTATCACGGCCATGCATTGGGTTCGCACCTGGTGCAAATGGTTCTCCAGTACGGCGACCATCTGGAGTGTTACCAGTTTTCTTACCATATACAACGTTAGATGTGATTGTTAAGATCGACATTGTATGAACAGAATTTCTATATGTTTTATGTTTACGAAGTTTATTCATAAATGTTTTTACAAGATTTACAGCGATTTCATCTACACGATCATCATTGTTACCGTATTTAGGGAAATCTCCTTCAATTTCAAAGTCAACTGCAATACCGTTTTCATCACGAATTGGTTTTACTTTTGCGTGTTTAATTGCACTTAAAGAGTCTGCTACTACAGATAGACCCGCAATACCTGTTGCCATTGTACGAAGGACATTTGTATCATGAAGTGCCATTTCAATACGTTCGTAGCTATATTTATCGTGCATGTAGTGAATAACATTTAATGTGTTTAAGTATAGACCAGCTAACCATTCCATTGTCATATCAAACTTATGCATAACTTCTTCATAATCTAATACTTCAGAAGTAATTGGTGCGTACTCAGGACCAACTTGTGCTTTAGATTTTTCATCTTTACCACCGTTAATCGCATATAATAATGCTTTTGCTAAGTTTGCACGTGCGCCGAAGAACTGCATTTGTTTACCAATTCTCATTGCAGATACACAACAAGCAATTCCATAGTCATCGCCGTAGTCAGCACGCATAATGTCATCATTTTCATATTGAATTGCTGATGTTTTAATAGACATTTTCGCACAGTAGTTTTTAAAGTTCTGTGGTAATTGTTTAGACCAAAGAACTGTTAAGTTTGGCTCTGGAGCTGGTCCTAAATTATCTAATGTATGCAAGAAACGGAATGAGTTCTTTGTTACTAATGGACGACCATCTAATGCCATACCACCGATAGACTCAGTTACCCAAGTTGGGTCACCAGAGAATAATTCATTATAATCAGGTGTTCTTGCAAATTTCACAAGACGTAATTTCATAATGAAGTGATCCACAATTTCTTGTACTTCTTCTTCTGTTAAAGTACCATTTGCTAAATCTCTTTCAATATAAATATCTAAGAATGTAGAAGTACGTCCAAGACTCATCGCAGCTCCGTTTTGCTCTTTAATTGCTGCAAGATATGCGAAGTATAACCATTGGAATGCTTCTTGCGCGTTTGTGGCAGGCTTAGAAATATCAAAGCCATGAGAAGCAGCCATTTGTTTTAACTCTTGAAGGGCACGCATTTGCTCAGATAACTCTTCGCGTAAACGCATTGTATCTTCGCTCATTACACCGCCAGTTAAATTCAAATCAGCTTTTTTCACTTCAATTAAATGATCAATACCATATAATGCTACGCGTCGGTAGTCACCGATAATACGTCCACGTCCGTATGCATCTGGAAGACCAGTAATTACACCTGATCTACGAGCCGCTTTCATTTCTGGTGTGTATGCATCAAATACACCTTGATTATGCGTTTTTCTCCAGTCTCTGAAAATACGACTAAGTTCTTTATCCATTTCGTACCCATAAGATTCACAAGCTTGTTCCGCCATACGAATACCACCATATGGTTGTAAAGAACGTTTAAATGGTTTTTCAGTTTGGAAACCGACTACTTTTTCAATATCTTTATTTAAATATCCTGGTTCATGTGATGTAATAGAAGAAACAATTTTTGTATCCATATCAAGAACGCCACCGTTTTCACGTTCTTTCGTTGTTAAATCCATTACTTGATCCCAAAGTTGTTTCGTTGCTTCAGTTGCTCCCGCTAAGAAAGATTCATCTCCTTCGAAAACGTTTACATTATTTAAAATGAAATCGCGAACATCAATCTCTGCTTTCCATTTTTCACCTTTAAAGTTTTCCCATGCGTTTTTAACATTTTCTAATACTTGAGTCATCCTAATCTCCTCCATTTTTGATTAGTACAGGACTAAGATTTTTTATATAACAGCTTACACACTTAGAATACTACTTTTTGGCGAAAGTGAACGAAATAGTTGTGACATGTTTGTGAAATGTTGAGCAATCTACTATATACATAGTGTTAACTTCACTTAAAAGTCTTTATAATTAACCCTTTCCTTAATTGTATTTTTTTGGTATCCTTATATACGAGTCCTATTTTGTAATACAAAAACAATACCCATTGTAGAGCTGTAATACTCTTATCTCCTAATCTGTTATAGTTTTTATAACAGAACAAAAAAGTGTACATATGTTGTACACTTTTTTTGTTACTACTCTAAAACATCTCTTTTTCTATTCCCATCATAGAATCCACCACGACTACCTTCTAATACAATTAATTGCTCTAATCCTTCTATATGATCACCTATAATCCGCAAGACAGCTGGAGGGTGACCTATTTTTGCAAAATGTTCACTGGGACGAATACGGTTCATCTTATCGACCTCTACACGACTTACACACGCAATCTCAAATCCTGACAGAATAGCTTTCACTTGGGCTACACAAGGTGAAAGTAAAGATCTATATCCGATTTCTTTCAAACACTTACGACTAAACCCATTCGGTACAGCGATAAGAGAGCCTACTCCTAGGTCTTTTCTATCACAAGCTAAATTTAATGCATATTTAAATGCAGTTACAAGATGAAGCGGTACTCTTAAATCTAAATAATGATTTAGATCATTTAAGGCGACATCCATTCCATCTGCAATAGCTTTTGCGAAAGGATATAATTCCCTAGCTGGAATAACAAAGTCACCATCTATAAATAATACAATTTCCCCTTTTGCAAAATAAGTTCCAAGTGAACGCCCCACATCATTTCCAAGTGCTTCTTTATATACAATTGTTGTTGCTCCCTTGTCTTTTGCAATCGTTTCTGTTTGATCAGACGAACCATTTACAACAACGATAATTTCAAAAGGTTCAATTTTGCGGAGCTCTTCTATAACGTTTCCAATTGTTTTCTCTTCATCTTGTACAGGAATAATGACCGATAATTGCTTTCCTTTATACAACTTAGATGTGACGCCCCATCCTTGATAAAAATTTTCGAAACTTAAAGTATGATAAACACACTCTCTTTTCCTATTTCCATCATAATATCCTCCGCGCTCATCACTGCCCGCTATTCGCTCCGCTACAGCTTCTATATGGTCACCTATCATCCGTTTTTCAGATTGAGAAAGACCCGTTCCATACGCTGCATGCTCGGTTGGCCGAAATTTATTTGGCGTAATAACATCTATTGCACAATGACGACTAATTCTCCATTTGCTTTGTACTAGGCGTAAATGAGCTACAATAGGATTCACAAAACATTCATATCCAATGCTTTGAACAACTTCTTTCGTCAACGCATGAGGTACAGATAATAAAGAATCAATTTTTAACTCTTCACGCTCTAACATTGCATTTAATATTTGGCGCCATACTGTCACGGAGTGCGGTTTTTGTTTCTTTAAAAATAGTGCGTCCAAATTATTTAAAACGATGTCGGCCTGATCATGTAAAATTGGATTCAGGAATAATTGTAATTTTGAAGTTTGAATAGCAAAATCTCCATCTATAAATAGTAGTACATCACCTATCGCGTGTTTTGCGCCGACCGCACGTCCAACATCGTTCCCGAGTAGCTCTGTATACTCGATTACTTTACACCCTAAACGACTGGCAACATCTTCTGTGCCATCGTTACAACCGTTTGCTACTACAATGATCTCTACTGGATTTAATCCTTTTACCGATTGAATAACGTCTGAAATCATATCCGCTTCATTACATACAGGTATAATAATTGATAGCGACTTAGCCATTGTTTTCTTCACGAAACCATTTAATAGTTTCTTTCAACCCTTGTTCCCACGTTACTATCGCTTCAAACTGCACAAGTTCTTTTAATTTCGTTACATCTGGTCTTCTATTTGGAATTTCTTCAAAGCCATGTGGGTATACCTCTTCGAAAGAAACTTGGACAATCTTTGAAGAAGATTTCGTTAGCTTTTTAATTACTTCTGCTACTTGTTTTATACTCTTTTCGTTCTCAGAACCTATATTAATAATCTCACCATTTACCTTCTCATCCATTGCCCGAATCGTTGCCTCTACCGCATCACTTACATACGTAAAGCAACGTGTCTGCTTTCCATCTCCATATACGAGAATGTCTTCTCCTTGCAGGGCCGCACTGATAAATCGTGGGATTACTCCTGCATACGGACCATCTTTCGCTCTTGGACCATAAATATTAAAATAACGAACAATCGTTACAGGTAAACCTTCTAAAGCGTATCCTAAACACAATGTTTCTTCTAACGTTTTACAAATTGCATAACTCCAACGTATTTTAGAAGTCGCCCCGTATAATCGATCCCCCTCTTCAGAGAAGGGTGGCTTTGCCTTACCATATACTTCTGAAGTAGATGCAAAGACTACTTTCTTCTTTCCTTTTAGCGCTGCTTGTAAAATATTTCTCGTTCCATCAAAATTCGTTTCAATCAGCTCTATACTCTTTTCCATTGTCGTTTTCACACCTAAAATTGCTGCTAAATGAAACACGACATCATGTTGATTTACTAATTCATAAATTGAGCTTTTATCTAAAACGCTTATTGGAATAACCCGAATTTCTTTCATTAACTCATCATGATATTTATTTTTTCCTTTATAGAAGTTATCAACGATTGTGACCCCATAACCTCTTTTCACCAATTCTTCAGCTAGATGCGATCCAATGAATCCTGCACCACCTGTAATTAAACATTTCTTACTCATACACTCACCTTCTTTACAATTCCACGTGTATCTATTACTCGCTTCATTCCTTTAAAAAGCTTCCAATCGATATTCGAGTGATCAGTTAAAATTAAAATACAACCAGCTTGTTTCATGACTTGTTCATTCAAAGAAACAGATTGGTACACCTTATCTCCAAATTTTGCAGAAGAAATATATGGATCATGATATTCTATCTCATATCCTTCTTCTATTAACAATTCAATAATTGGCAACGCTGGTGATTCTCTTAAGTCATTTACATCTTTCTTATACGCAATTCCTACAATTAAAACTGATGCGGGTGATTGCACCATGCCTTTTACTTTCCGAACTATTTTCTCTGGCATTTCTTCATTAATTACATGTGCCGCCTCAATTAATTGACTAATTGCTCCATTCTTTTTTATTCTCCATTGAAAATATAAAGGGTCTACCGGAATGCAGTGTCCCCCTATCCCTGGCCCTGGCCAATATGGGGTAAATCCAAACGGTTTTGTAGATGCAGCTTCAAGTGCCTCATAAAAATCAATTCCTAAACTTTCACATAGTGTGTTTAACTCATTTACTAATGAAATATTGACTAGGCGCTGAATATTTTCAAATAACTTACACATTTCCGCTACTTTCGGAGAACTAACTGGAACAACTACATCAAATGTAGTACTATACAACTCCTGTACTTTTTGTTTACACTTTTCTGTTTGTCCACTAATAACTTTTGGAATCGTTTGAACGGAATAGTGACTATTAGCCGGATCAATTCTCTCAGGGGAATATCCGATATAGAAATCTTCTCCTACCTTTTGACCTGCTTGAGAAATAATTGGAATAATAACTTCCTCAAGCGTGCCTGGATATGTGGAGCTTTCGAAAATGAAGGTTTGTCCTTTTTGAAGGTGTTGTTGTATATAATGAGAAGCTGAAATGAGGGCACTTAAGTCTGGTTCTCTTTTTTCATTAATTGGAGTCGGAACAGTGACAATAACATAATCACTATTTTGAAAATCAGCAATACCTTGATCCGGTGTATTTACTATTATTTTTTTTTTAGTCAATAAACTTTGTAACAATTTAGAAGAAACATCTGGAATGTAGCTTTCTCCTTTTATAATTGATTCTATTTTTCTAGTATCTTTATCTAATCCAAGCACCGTATGTCCTTTCTCTGCAAAATGAACTGCCAAAGGAAGGCCAACATATCCTAATCCGATAATAGCAACTGTACTACTAACATTCATCTGTATTCTCTTCTTCCTTTCTCAATTGTTGAATTATATTTCTATCCCGCTCTCCATCTGTAAAACTCCCGCGCTCGTCTGTGGATTGCAATAAATATGCAATTGCTTCAAGTTGATCACCGAAAATACGGTCAAATGCTGGAATACGCCCATTTACAAATCCGTGTTGCTCTGGGCGCACTCGATTTGTTTTTATAACATCTACAAATTCTACTGCTGTAATAGAGAACCCCTCCAAAATAGCTTTCATTTGAGCTAATGGTGGAATGATAAGAGAATCATATCCGATTTTCTCTATTACCTTTTTATGCATAGCATGTGGTACTGCCGTTAATGAGTTGTTCCATAAATCTGGTCGTTTCGCTATCAAATTCACAAAATATTTCCCCATGCTAATTGGATCTGCTGGATGAAACATATCTAATAAACACTGTAAATCATTTAATGCCACATCATGTCCATCTTCAATAGCATGTAAAAATGGAATTAGTTTTTTTCCCGGAATAACAAAATCACCATCGACAAATAAACAAATATCGGCCGTGGCATGCATAGATCCTATCGCTCGGGCCACATTATGACCGAGTGCTTCCCCGAATTCAATAACGATAATATTCTCTAGCTTTGCTTGTTTAATTGTCTCCATATCAGCGCCATTCGCAACTACTATAATTTCATCTACACCTGCTTTTTTTACTTCTTGTATAACAGATCTTATAGTCATTTTCTCTTCTGATACTGGGATAATAGCACTATATTTCGCTTTTTTCTTTTGTAATACAACTGGTTTATACTTTCCTATAAACCCTCTATCCCTACTTCCTTCCGAAAAGCCACCACGTTTACCATATATTTCGATTACGTATTGCAAAGCACGTAAATGATCTCCCATAATACGACTAGTCGCTTTCGGATAAGGAGAACCAGGTGATGTACCCGTGTGCACAGGACGCACTTTATTTGTATGAATGACATCGACCGAAGCCATATCGGCAATATCTACTCCTCTAGACATCGCCATCGCTTGAAATAGTGCTGGATCTGCTAAATTCCACCAACCAAATTTCTGGATAACTTCCTTACTCATTGCATGTGGAATTGCGATTAAAGATCCAACAACAAGCTCCTTTTTATTCAAATAGCGATTCAACATACATTTGCCAACTGTCGTATAATGCGGTCTCATCTTTAAATAAACGGACCATGTTAAATTATTCACAACAATTTGGTGGCCTTGTTGAATTCCTTTTATGAAACGTTGCAACTCTTTGTTATCAATGACGATGTCACCATCTAAAAATAAAACAATGTCACCTTTCGCTTCTCTTGCTCCGATTGCCCGTCCAACATCATTGCCAAGAGAATAGTGATAATAAATGACATGGCAATGATGTTGTAACGCTATTTCTTTTGTCCCATCTGTCGATCCATTATCAACTACGATAATTTCATAAGGTTCGAGCTTTTCCACTTCTACTAAAACTTGTGATAAAGTACTCGCTTCATTATGCGCTGGAATAACAACTGATACTCTCATATTTGTATCACTCTTACCCTTCCAAGCGAACATAAGCAATAATAGGTGTACGCACAACTACATCTTCCGGTGGTCCATAAGAAGGAGAAGTACGAACACTTACTGCCCCATCTGTCACAGATAACAGAATACCCGCAACAATTTCAACCGCCGTCACAACTTGCACTAGCTCACCAACATGGTTACGCAATTCTTCAGTAAATAACATATATAAGTCTCCTTCCTTACGCTTCTTTAATTGATATAATGCTTGTAAATGGTAATAAAATTTCTGTTCCTATCCCTTCTTGCAGTGTTAAGAAATCATCACCAACTGCTACAATTACACCCGTTAACTGTCCAACCGTCACCGTAATTTCTACGTTTTTACCCAAATACTGCTCTGCAATTTCTTTAAAAGGTGATGTATTACATTCTTTTAATATGTTACAAATAATAGATTGAAATCTACTTGATTCAATAAATTCTTCCGTAGCTTGCTTAGAGTTTCTTTGAATAAATCTCGCGAAGTTTTGTGAAAATAAAAGTCGTTCCACAGCAGGCAATAACTTATTATCTAAAAAATAATCTAATTGTCTATTAAACAATCTCGATAACTTTTTCCAATACTTACCAAACAGACACATACACTTCTCCTCCTATTATTTTTAAATTATAAAAAATACATCCATACATCTTAATGTATACAAAACAGACTTTTTTGTGATAGGTAAGACATACATTTTTTAACAAAACAATATGTTCTAATCACAAAAAAAGATAGATGGTATCCCATCTATCTTTATGTATATATTAATTTTTAATTGTAACTATCACAGAGACACTGTAATAAACTGCTCGTGGTAATTCTGCCTGTTCACTTATAGAAACTGTAACAAGAGACCCTCCGCTTGCCGAAAAATACTTAACAGCTTCTAACGGAATACCGTCTTCTTTCACATCTATGTGTGTTCCATCCCGCCAATCTATTTTCTGCATTGTTGCTGAAAGATCCCCAGTCACTTTACCAAATTCTTGACCATCCACCCCTAAAAAAATCCATTCCCACTTTGTTAAACTTAGGATTTGTTTTAACTCTCCAATTTTCTTTCCATCTACATTAGAAAAAATATAGACGTTGCGTACTCCCATCTTCTTTTGAACACGCAACAATCTTTCTCCCGAGTGATTATATAAATAAAATTGTTGCTTATGTAATCCCCTAAAAAGAACAGAAAGTACAGATTGCCATACACGTTGAATAACAAAATCATACTCTTCTTTTAAAAACCCTACTGTATTTCCGTCTAATCCAAAATATGTTATTACTTGAAATATCCCTACCTCTTTGCGAACAACAAATTTTTGTTGCTCAAATAATTCAGAAGTCTCTATATTATAATTTTCCTGTTTAAGCATTTTTGATCTTCGTTTTTCCATAAAGCTATATATTAATAATCCAAATGCCGGTAGTACAACACCTAATAATTTCAGATTTTCTTTCTCCGAAGTGAATAGCGTCCCTTTTTTATATTCCATCAACAATGCAATTGCAACGATAATCCATACAATGATAGATACCCAAAAAATTCGTTTCGCATTACGTGCGTGATGCTTATGTATACTCATATCCCTCCCCCTTTTCCATTTATCCCGCTATTCGCCGGACAGTAAGACCCCCACTTCAAAATTAAGCGAAAGCAAAGAAGTTAGGTGGGGGATCAACTGCCCTTAAAAGCCCGATTGGTTCAACTAATAATCAGTGGGGGATGAAGAAAACCCCCACTGATTAAAGTTTCACTTTATTTCATTATCTCATTGCCCCCTACACTTCCTCAATAAAAAAGACCATCCAATAGGATAGTCTCTTACACTTCAATATTTCGCAACATCGTATAAATATCGTTATTCACTTTACCAAACGATTTAATGTTATTTTGAATGTTAGATAATAAAACGACATACACACTTCCGTTTTTACTAAATCCATTTAAACAATTCCATCCTGGCATTACACCGTGATTCGAATAACTTCCCGGGTCTACATACCAACCAAATCCGTAATCCTTTTTCACAGCCGTAAACATTTGATCATAGCTTTCTTTTGAAATTAACTTCCCAGAGAAGAGCGCTTCATTAAATAAATATAAATCATGTGCACTTGTATATATATCACCACAACCATATAGTTGTGACATACTTGGAATATTAGGTGTTGTCATATTGTTATTTACTATTTTATAACCTGTCGACGGGAACCTTGTTTGCTCTAACGCTTTACCGAAACCAGAATGTTTCATACCAGCAGTAGCAAAAATATGTTGTTTAATATATTCTTCTAACGGTTGTCCACTTACCTTCTCAGCGATGTAAGCAAGTATAGAATAGTTCGAATCGGAATATTTCCATTTCTCTCCTGGACTCCCAATACGCTTTTGCTTTCCTATTCGTTTTATCAATTCTTCATGAGAAATATCCTCTGTTCCCTGCTCATACTCTGGAATTCCTGATGTATGTGTTAGTAAATGTTTTAACTGAATACCATTACCTTGAGGGAAATCTGGAATATACTTTGCAACCGTATCCTCTACGTTTAATTTATGTTGATCTTTTAATTGCATAATAGCAGTCGCTACAAATGCCTTTGAAATAGAACCAATATAAAAAGTTGTCTCTGAATTATTCGGTACTTGTTTTTCTTTGTTCGCCATACCGTACCCTTTATTCAAAAGAACTTTTCCATTCTTCACAATAACAGCTGTCCCGCTAAATCCTGCGTTTTGTAAATATTGATCTAATTGAGCGTTTTCATTAATTTCTTGAGGTGGTCCCTCAGCAGGCTTTTCCACAGCTTGTGTTTGCTTCACTTGCTCTTCCTGCTCTTTTTGTTTTTGTGCTTCTTGCTTCTTTTTTTCTTCTTTCTTTTTTAGCTCTTCTTGTTTCTTCATTTCTGCTGCTGCTTTTAAAGTTTCTTCTTTCTTATTATCCGCAACAATTTTTGTATACATGAAATATACAACTGAAAATAGTAAGACGAGAATGATTGTTCTTTTTATGTATACAATCGGCTGACGTGCTTTCCCATTCGCATTATTTTTTTCCTGATCCATAATTGCTTTTTTCCCCTTATTTACCGATAATTTAATTCCACTACACAAGATTCATTCCAGATCTTTTTCATAGATTTTCGACATTCCATTCGACGTCATCCCTACTTTATCACGCACGGTACATATAACCAACCTATATGTACAAAAAAGAAAAAGAAAATTTACAAAAGTAAGATTCCCGTTAAATTTTTAACATAAAAAAAGAGGATATCCTCTAAAAAACTGATGTTATCAATCTTTTTGGATATCCTCTTATCTAATTATTTATACGTGTTTTTTCATATCATCGGCAACAGATTCAACATTTGTACCTACGATAACTTGGACACTCGTGTTACTTAATTTCATAACACCTTTTGCACCAGCACGTTTTAATGCTGCTTCATTTACTTGACCAGCATCTTTCACTTGTAAACGTAAACGTGTTGCACAGTTATCAATAACTGTTAAGTTTTCTTTTCCACCTAAAGCTGCTACGTAAGTTTCACCAATTGAACCTGCAACTGGAGCTTCTTCACCTTCAGCTAGTTCCTCTTCATCTTCACGACCAGGAGTTTTTAAATCGAACTTCTTAATTAAGAAGTAGAATACAACGAAGTAAATTACTGCGTAAATTAAACCGACTCCTGCTAGTAATACTGGTTTTGTTGCAATACCGAAGTTTAAGAAATAATCGATTGCACCGGCACTAAATGTGAAACCATCATGAATGCCAAGAGTTGTTGTAATGAATAGAGACAGACCTGTTAATACAGCATGAATTCCATATAATACTGGTGATAAGAACATGAATGAGAATTCAATTGGTTCTGTAATACCAGTTAAGAATGAAGTTAATGCTAGACCACCTAACATACCTGTAACCATTTTACGTTTTTCTGGTTTAGCAGCCGCAATCATTGCGAAACATGCTGCTGGTAAACCGAACATCATAACTGGGAAGAAACCAGTCATAAACATACCCGCTGTTTTATCTCCTGCAAGGAAGCGAGCAATATCACCATTTACAACATTACCTGCTGCATTTGTAAAGTCACCAAGTACGAACCAGAAGTATGTGTTCATTACATGGTGCAAACCAATTGGAATTAATAGACGGTTTAATAAACCAAATAGACCTGAGCCAACTGCCCCTAAATTAACAATTCCATGAGCTAATGCATCGATAGCATTTTGAATTGCTGGCCAAATTTGTGCGAATAGAATTCCTAATAGTAGCATCACAACCGATGTAACAATCGGAACGAAACGTTTTCCAGCAAAGAACCCTAACCATTCTGGAAGTTTAATCTTATGGAATTTATTATAAAGAAGTCCTGCTATAACACCGACAAGAATACCACCTAAAACTTTCATATCCACTTTAGTCGATAATTCGGCTGCCTTAGATACTTGTGTCATTGTATCTGCAAGCTTAGATGGATCTACATTAGCGCTATTACCTATTAAATCTTGGACTTTGCCTAATTTATCTTGTAATTCTACAGTAGAATATCCCTTACTAAGTGCATCAATACTGTTTTTCATAACTAGATAACCAATTGCACCTGCAAGACCTGCTGCACCACTACCATCAACTGAAAGACCGATTGCAATACCAATTGCAAAAATAAGTGCTAAATTATCAAAAACTGCTGCACCGGCCTGTGCCATAACAGGAATATCAAATACATCTGGTTGCCCTAAACGAAGCAATAATCCTGCTGCTGGTAGTACGGCGATTGGAAGCATTAATGCTTTACCAATACGTTGTAGAAACTGCAACATTTTAATTCCCCCTATCAAATTTATGAAATCGTTATCATTATAAGTACGCCTTAGAAAACGCTTTCTATTTACATAACCATAATAACATATAGTTGTATAGATGTGTAGTTTTTATTTTTGAATTTTTTATGGATAAATCTCCTATTTCCAAACTGTTATATAAAAGGAAAATTCTCCTTTTTTAATACAGAATACTCAAACGAAAGACGAACGATATAACATGTAACTTTCGTTTTATCATTCCACTTTTTCATGTTATTATTTATTTCCGAGCATATCGGGAAAAGTAAACTTAGTTAATTCGAAATAGGAGCGTTGGTACTATGCAGTGCATTGAAACAAACAACTTACAACAGTTGTTAGAACAAGTAAAACCATATACGAAAAAAGGAAATCTTGCTACTTATATCCCCGAACTAGGAAATGCAAATCCAGATGATTTAGGGATTGCCATTTTCCATAAAGAAACAGAATACATCCATGCTGGCAACTCACAAACACTATTTACTCTTCAAAGTATTTCAAAAGTAATTACACTTGCCCTTGCACTTTTAGATCGTGGTGAAGAATATGTATTTTCTAAAGTTGGAATGGAACCGACTGGTGATCCATTTAATTCTATTATTAAGTTAGAAACGACAAGTCCTTCTAAGCCGCTTAATCCAATGATTAATGCAGGAGCACTAGCTATTACAAGTATGTTAACAGGAAAAGATAATGAAGAAAAAATGGAGCGCATCCTTCATTTTATACGTGAAATAACGGATAATCCTACTATTAATTATTCTTCTAAAGTTGCCACTTCAGAATTAGAGACAGCTTACTTAAATCGTTCACTTTGTTACTATATGAAACAAAACGGAATTATCGATTGTGACATCGAAGAACTTATGGATTTATACACTCGTCAATGTGCAGTGGAAGTAAACTGTATCGATTTAGCACGTATCGGCTTAATTTTTGCGATGGATGGATATGATCCATATAAGAAAAAACAAATTATCCCTAAACATATTACAAAAATCTGTAAAACATTTATGGTTACATGTGGTATGTATAACGAGTCTGGTGAATTTGCAATTCGTGTTGGTATCCCAGCAAAAAGTGGTGTAGCTGGTGGCATTTTCGGCTGCGTAAAAGGAGAAATGGGAATTGGTATTTTCGGACCGGCTTTAGATGCAAACGGAAATAGTATCGCTGGTTTTAAAATTCTTGAACTTCTTTCTGCTCAAGAAGGTTGGAGCATTTTTTAATTCAGAGTTATCCTGCTATACTAGCAGGATTTTTTTATTTCATAAAATCCTCAACTTTATCAGCTATCCATCCCCTTACAAAAACCGTACTGAAAGTTTCTCTATATCATGCATATTTGCTCCCCCCTCCTGAATAATATAGTACAACCTAGCGCTATATGTGGAGGTGTGAAAGATGAAACTAATATTTCAAATGGAAAAACAGCCTGTTCTTGAAAAAACAATTCTTCTTTTTATATTGAGTATTGTAGAAAGCTTGAAGTTAAAAGTTGTTTCACTCGATGAAGCTCACCGATACATATTCAATTTAGAAGTGCTTGAACTACTAATGGATCGGAACATCGATGATCAAGTACTTGAACTCATTCATTTCGGAATGGGACTTGAAGACATTCATCATGTGCTTCCTGAAGAACTTGAACATACTATCGAAGAATTAAAGTGGCTTTGCATTCAAGTGTTAAGTGAATACAGTATGCATGAAGAATCGGAACAATTAATTGAAGATATACGTTAAAAAAAGCACCTATGTAGGTGCTTTCATATTTATATAAACAGTAACGTTTCGGTAATTGCACATTCGATGTCGATATATGCCATTCATTCGAGTATTTCCGAGGAAATGCTCGAACATTGTATGTTACAATAACTGATCTATCCCAATAAGAATTAATAGCACGCCTGCAATAACAGTAGCCCATTTCCCTAAGTATGCTGCTAAAAATCGTTTTCCTACATACGCAAAACCACTAATACAAATAAAACTAAACACCCCAGAAATAGTTGCTGTAAGCCACAGATTCAAATTTGTTACCCCAGCATCAAATCCACCTGCGATATTATTAATAGACAATGCAACGCCTAACACAATTGCTTCAGAAAAACTAATTGTTTTAGATCCATCAAAATCTGCTTTTTCTGGATCTCGTAAAATTTCCATAAGTACACTATCATCTTTAGAGTCTACGGTCTCTTTTTTACTCAAGAAAGGCTGACATAAAATAAACACTCCAATTATTCCTAAAACAATTGCCCCAATCAAATTTGCCGTAAACTCTGAAATAAATAATGCAATCCAGTTCCCAAAAAATCCAGCTAATAAAGTAAATAAAAATCCAAAAAATGCAATGATAAAATTATTAAACCACGAAATTCGAATTTTACGAATGCCATATGCAATCCCAACACCTGCATTATCTAAATTAGAAGCAATTCCGATTAAAAAAATTGAAAATAGACCTGCCGTACTCATAAACAGCCACCCCTTTTTCTCACTTTTCCATGCATCTTATGAAAATGTTGAGCAACTGTGCCTGTCTGTTTCATATACATGTAATAAATGCTCAACATTCTTTCAACAATAAAAAAGGAGTGCCTTCACTATGCCTAAAGAAAATCCCAATGAGCGGCTTAGTATATTAATAAAAAAACTTTTAAAAGAACGTGCCTTATCCATGCGCCAATTAGGAATGCATACAAATATTGATCCCGCAACAATCTCAAGAATTATGAATGGTAAACAACCGCCAAAACAAAAACATCTACAAAAATTTGCAGAATGTTTGCAAGTTCCACCTCAATTGTTATTTGATGAAATGTATCCTGATTCTCCTCACATAAATAAAGAAAAGACGGATATGTACACATCTCTTGATACAATTCAGCAAACGCTGCAATCCTCTAACTTATTCGATTTCGACTATACAACAACGCGCGTAAAACAAGAACTTGAAAACTATGAACGCTATGCTCAAACAACAGAAGGTGAAAAACGTATTCATGAAAGTTTTGCAAGTAAATTAGAACAAATCGATAGCGCTGGCCCTTTTATTGAACAATTAACGGATATGTATCAACAATTTTGCAATGAGACTACTTCAAATGAGGAACGTGCGGTTCTCGGAGGCGCATTATTGTATTTCATTTTATCAACAGACATTATCCCCGATTATCTCTTTCCAATTGGCTATTTAGATGATGCAATTGCTGTTGAATTAGCGAAAGAGAAATTAATTGAACTAAAACGAAAGACATAGAAAAATAAAGAACTATTTCAGTTGTTTCTGTTCAACTCTGAAATAGTTCACTAAAAAATCGTACAAGTATACATACCTGTAGGATTTCAACATACTAATCTATTTTTTTGTATGACACCATTCATATATAAATGCTGTTATTACTTTTGTAAATTCAATTAACTGTTCTACTTCAACTTTCTCATTTATTGAATGAGCTTCTTCTAATATACCTGGTCCGTAAATAACGGCTGGAATATGAAATTCACTAAACCAACCACCATCTGTTACCGTTGCAGACATATCTACAATTGCATTTTTAGATAGAATCGATTCGTGTACTGAGCTAAGAGTTTTTACTGCTGCATGTTCACTATCTACTTCTAAAGAAGGAAAAATTTCGCCACGATCCACAATCATTGATTCTCCGCCCCACTTAAATTGTGGTGGATTTTCACTTAACCATGGATCGGCAGCCGCTACTTTCCCAATATACTCTTCAATTTCTTTTATTATTTGTTCATGTGTTTCATTTGGATAGAAGTGCACTGTTATCCATAACCGGCACTCATCCGCAATAAACGCTGCATGCCGTCCGCCTTCAATAACAGCTGGGTTAATTGTTGTTGTTCCAAATGGATAACCTTCATATGTTTTCATCACTGCCCAATGACGCTCTAATTCTTGTAAACTTTGCACAATTTTCATCATTTTTTCAATCGCACTCGCTCCGAATAAACGTCCTCCAGCATGAATCATTTGCCTGCGTGTTGCATCATGAAACGTATGGGGGCTTTTCACAGTAATCCATCCAGTAATTACGCCGCCCTGTCCTTGCATATGTAAATCACTCGTATCCACTACGACTGCAAAATCAGCATCATAACCTCTTTTGCAGCATTGAAGTGTACCTGCCTCTCCAACTTCTTCCCCAATTACTGATTGAAAGATTAAATCTCCAGGTAATTCAATGCCTGCTTCTTGTAAAATCTGAATAGCAAATAGCGCTCCAGCCAGTCCACCTTTCATATCTGCCGCACCACGTCCAACTAGCCAACCATCTTTTATAAACGGATCAAACGGATTAGTCTCCCACGCCTCATCTGCTGACACTTCAGCTACATCCATATGTCCGTTAATAATAAGACTTTTATGTGTGTCACTTTCTATTCCTTTTTTCACCCCAACAACGTTCGGGTCATTCGGATATACATCCCATTTATCAACATTAAAATTTCGTTTTCTTAGAAAATCCGCAACAAATTCTTGTGCCTCATTTGTGTTTCTCGCCGGCGGTGCCGGTGTTTCAAGACGGATTAAATTCTTTGTAAGCTCTAATAACTCATCTTTTCGTAGATCAATCTGTTCTAATAGCTGTGAAACTTCTTGATTCATCGCTAATTCCCCTTTGCATACATAGTATGTTTCCAGCTTTATTGTCACAAAAAAAGAGACTGTTTACAATTTTACAGTCTCTTTTTTCAGCATAAGTTTCTAATATATTTATAAACTTTCTGCTTCTGTTGTACTTACTTTTTCAACATGTTCTATCTTGCTTCCCTTATTTTTTGTCGCACGGTAAAACAATAAACAAACAATCATAAATGGAATTCCACAATATAACGCCATTCTTTGCTCTGGGATAAAAGCCATAGCAACTATAACTGTTACATTTAATGTTAATGCAAGGAGTGGTACGAATGGATATAGCGGGGTTTTAAATTTCAAGTCCTTCACATCCCCGCCCTGCTTAATATATGACCTTCTAGCTAATAAGTTAGATAGAGCAATAGATGCCCAAACTAATATTGCCCCAAATCCGGCAATAGAAAGTAGCCATAAATAAACTGTATCTTCCGCATAAATACCTGATAGTAATGAAAGGCACCCTACAATTGTACTTACAATCAATGCATAAATAGGAACACCATTTTTAGATAACTTACCGAAAATTGGACTAATCATTCCTTGATTAGACATAGACCATAACATACGAGAAGTTGCATATAATCCCGAATTCGCAACGGATAAAACCGCTGTAATAATAACGAAATTTATAATATCGGCTGCATAAGGAATACCAATTTTATCAAATACAACTACGAATGGACTTTCTATTACTCCCGCTTGCTGCCAAGGGAATAGTCCCGCAAGAATAAAAATAGATAATACAAAGAACACAAGTATACGCCAAACTGTATTATTAATTGCCTTCGGGATTGTTTTTTCTGGATTTTCACTCTCTCCAGCTGCAATACCAACTAGTTCCGTTCCTTGGAAAGAAAAATTAACTGCAATCATCGTAATTAAAATTGCTGATAGTCCATTTGGAAACAACCCACCATAATCAGTAAAGCTAGAGAACATCGGTGCTGGTTCATTTCCTTTCATATCTAGAAAACCAAACATCGCTGCCCCGCCCAAAATAATAAATGCAATGATTGTAATGACTTTAATACTTGCAAACCAAAATTCAACTTCTGCAAAACTTCTTGAAGATAACGCATTAATAGCAAAGAGAAGCACCGCAAACGCTACACACCAAATCCATGACGGTACATCAGGAAACCATCGTTTCATTAAAATACTAACTGCAATCAGTTCAATACCTATCGTAGCAGACCAGTTTAGCCACGACATCCATCCGACTACATAACCCGCTGCAGGGGAAATGTGCTTTGTAGCATACGTTTGATAAGATCCTGCGTCGGGCATCGCAACAGCTAACTCTCCAAGACAGAGCATCGTTAAATACATAACAAATCCTCCAACAAGATACGCTACAATCGCTCCTCCAGGCCCAGCTTCATGAATTGTATACCCAGATCCTAAAAAAAGACCGGTACCAATAACTCCTCCAAGTGCAATCATAAATATATGCCTGCTTTTCAATTCCCGTTTTAACCCTTGGTTTTGATCCATCATATAAATCCCCCCCCTTTTCACTTTGGAAGCTCATTTCATGTAAGCGTTTTTAAAATTGTTCATAATAAGAATAATTATTGAAAAGAGCAAAATACATAGTATTAATCACTACCTGTTATTAAAAGATCATCCCTCACTGTTATTAATAACTTTTGATTAGCGATGGCTTGTCCTTCTACTACTTCTAATGATTCGATATACCCACTGATTCCTACCTTAATTTCTACTTTCTGTTTATCTATTGTTTCAATTAACGCTAATTTCTCCCACTCGTATACGTAAGAATTTTCCGCAACAAATAACTTCTCTACTTTCCCGTAACAAGGACTATACACGCCTTCTATAACCGTCTTCACTTTATAAACTCCTCCTTCTTATTAATTGCTATTGAAACGTTGCATATCCCTCCTTTAGAGACTTCAACTATTATTTATGCAAAATGCGTACCAATCTCCAATTCCTATTTAAAATGAAGGTTTCTCCAAAAAAAATCTTCATAACCGCAAAATTTTTCTATCATTTGAGAAGTTTTAAAAAGAAAATAGCAAAAAAATTTTGCGATTTTATAAGAATTTTAATAAAATTATAAAAAGTCAGTCTTCGTAGGGTGAAATGAGGAGAAGATAATCTATGCGTACAGAAGAAATTAATTTTAAACAGATCATTGAAATGAATATGCTATATGAAACTTTACTCAATGAACTCGATATCGGGATTCATATTATTAACGAGGAAAGTAAAACGATTATCTATAACCGCAAAATGATGGAAATTGAATCAATGGAGCGCTCAGATGTGCTATATAAAAGTCCTTTAGAAGTATTCGCATTTGAAGAAAATAAAAATAGTACTCTTATAGAAGCATTAAAATTAGGAAAAACAAACAAAAATATAAAACAAACGTATTTTAACAATAAAGGGCAAGAAATTACGACGATTAACAATACTTTCCCTATAATAGAAAACGGAAAAATTAAAGGCGCTATTGAAATTTCAACAGAGATTAGCCACTCCAAACAAACAATGAAAACGAACCTTTCTCGAAAACCAAATAATAAGTTTACCTTTGATCACATTATCGGTGATTCTAGCGCTATTCAATCTGTCATTACAGAAGCTAAGCGAGTAATTCGTACATCCTCATCCATACTTCTCGTAGGAGAAACAGGTACCGGAAAGGAACTATTCGCACAAAGTATTCATAATGAAAGTCAGCGTTCAACAAAACCATTTATTTCACAAAATTGTGCCGCTATACCTGATACACTCATGGAAAGCTTATTATTTGGTACGAACCGAGGTGCATTTACAGGAGCCCTCGATAAAGCTGGTTTATTTGAAGAAGCAAACGGAGGAACTTTGTTATTAGATGAGATTAATTCGTTAAGTCCAGCACTTCAAGCGAAGTTACTGCGAGCTATACAAGAAAAAACAATACGAAGAATCGGAGGCACACAAGAAAAAGAAATTGATGTTCGTATTATAGCAACTATTAATGAAGATCCTCTTGAAGCTATTACACACAATCGATTACGGGAAGACTTATATTACCGATTAAGCGTCGTTACTTTATGTCTCCCGCCTTTACGTGAACGAAAAGAAGATATTCCTGATCTCGTGCAGCACTTTATCGAAAAGTACAACATTCAATTTAGACTCGGCGTAACAGATCTAGATGTACATGTAAGAGAATTTTTGTATGCATATGATTGGCCTGGAAACGTACGAGAATTGGAACATATCATTGAAGGTTCAATGAATTTAGTTGAAGATGAAAATATCATTACAGCATTTCATCTTCCCACTCGCTTTCGCGAACAAATAAAAAAAGAATTCAATATGCAACCTTCCCTGACTAATAACGATGCTGATGCACCTAAAACGTTAAAGCACACAATAGAGGCAATGGAAAAGAACTACATCAATCAAATTTTGAAAGAATATCACGGTAATATTTCACAAGCTGCAAAGTTTTTGGGATTGAGTAGGCAAAACTTACAATATCGGATTAAAAAACTTCATTTACACATATGAAATGAAACTTTAATCAAATGTAGGATGAATCCGCTTCCAAGTACAAATCATTATTTGGAAAAATATGCTACAATAAACATATAACATACTAGAAAGGAACGATATATATGAGTAATGATAAAAAATTAAAGTTATTACAATACTTAGCCTTCTTCCCTATCCTTCTATGTATGATGCTACTCATTGATATGAATGCCTATCCTTATGCAAAGCTACTAGCAACAATTAGCGGCTCTTTTGCAGCTATTATGCTGGCTGCTTTTTGGAATTTAAAGATACGTATGAAGAAAGAGAAATCTTTTTAACACCAAAACATAAAAAAATCGAGCCTACACAGCTCGATTTTTTACTGATTATTAAAACTCCACATTCTCCAAATACAAACCACTCGCATCAGCAAGGCAATTAATTTGATTACGTTGTTTAGCCTCTAAAATTTGTGGAATTGCTTCTGCATCTAATTGTCCTAATCCAACTTCAATTAATGCTCCAACAATTTTTCGTACCATGTTATGAAGGAATCCGTTACCACTTACTCTAATTTGTACAAATCCCGCCTCTTCCATCACATCAAGTGTATATACTTCTCGCACCATAGACTTTTTCTTTGATTTCGCATTTGAAAAAGCGGTAAAGTCATGTGAACCAACTAAATGTTTCGCAGCTTCTTTCATGCTTTTCACATTTAATTTTTTATTCACATGCATGCTGTATTTACGCATAAATGGATTTGTATGCTCTTCATTCCAAATCTTATAAAGATACGTTTTTGCTTTAGAGTTGTAACGAGCATGGAAGCGATCTTGAACTTCTTCTACATTCGTAATGCTAATATCATTAGGTAAATATTGATTTAAATATTTTTTCACTTTATGTTCCACTAACTTCTCATCACTTTGAAAGTTAGCAACTTGATTCAAAGCATGTACACCAGCGTCTGTTCTACTACAACCGATAATTTCAATTTCTCTTCCGACCATTTCAGATATAACACTTTCGATTTTCCCTTGAATTGTATTATCGTTATTACCGAGACGTTGCCAGCCTTTAAAACGTGCACCATCGTACTGAATCGTTAATTTATAATTATTCATTTTACTCTCCTTCATAGAAAATATTCCCTCATATCGTGAGGGAATATGAATAAACTTTACTTTCTAACAAGCTTCACTACATTTTCTACATGAGCTGTATGCGGGAACATATCCACTGGTTGTACATATTCCACTTCATAACTCTTCATTAATGCTTGTACATCACGTGCTAATGAAGAAGGATTACAAGATACGTAAACAACTTGTTTTGGTTTCACTTTTAAAATTGTTTCCAGTAATTTATCATCGCAACCTGTACGAGGTGGATCGACAACAATTACATCTGGACGCCATCCTTCTTTTACCCATTTCGGTAACCATTGTTCGGCTTTACCTGCTTCATATTTCGTATTTGTAAATCCGTGACGCTTCGCATTTTTTCTTGCATCTTCAATCGCTTCTGGAATTACATCCATACCACGTACTTCCGCTGCATCATTTGCAAGCCAAAGACCGATTGTACCAACACCACAATACGCATCTACAATTTTCTCATCGCCTGTTAAAGCAGCTGCTTTTTTCGCTTCATCGTATAAAACAACTGTTTGTTCTGGATTTAACTGGAAGAATGCACGTGCTGATAATTCAAATGATAAATCACCTAGTGTTTCTTGAATTACTTCTTTTCCAGCTAATTTAAATGTTTTATCGCCGAAAATAACAGATGTTTTACGCCAGTTTACGTTTTGCATAATTGATTTAACAGCTGGCATCTGTTTTTGTACTTCTGCGATAAATTGATCTTTATTTGGTAATTCTTCTTTTGTTGTAATAAGCGTAACTTGTACTTCCCCTGTTTGAACTGCAGTACGTGTCACAATTGTGCGTACTAAACCTTTTTGTTTTTTCTCATTGTAAATAGAAACATTTAATTTTTCTAATATACGTCTTACAACTTTTGTCGCTTCATTCGTTGCTTTATGTTGAATCATACAATGAGCAATATCGATTAACTGATGTGAGTTTTGCTTATACAGCCCTGTAATAACCTTTTCGTCTTTACGTCCCACTTGTAATTGACTCTTATTACGATAATGCCATGGATTTTCCATACCAAGTGTTGGACGAATTTTCTCTTCCAAATTGTTGTTCATATACTTCTCAAATGCTTGTACAACGATATCACGCTTTTGATTTAATTGTTCTTTATAATCTAAATGTTGCAGCTGACAACCGCCACATTCTTCATATACCGGACATGGTGCTTTCACACGATGTGGTGAAGCTTTACGAACTTTTTTCACTTTCGCTTCAGCGAAGCCACGCTGAATTTTCGTTGTTTCAGCAACAACTTCTTCTCCTGGTAATGCTCCTGGAATGAAAACAACTTGTCTCTTAAAATAACCAACGCCTTCTCCGTTAATCCCAAGACGTTTAATTGTCACAGGAAACGTTTGACCAACTTCCAACTTACTCTCATGTTGCTTTTGTATCATTATTACACCTCTACTCTATACTTTTCCATAAATATAACGCTGCATAACTGCAGTATGGTTCACACTCTTGTTTCACTTTTTCTAAAAATGCATCATCAGGTTTATCATCTAATTGAAATACACCTTGCACTGCACGCTGAATCCCAATGTCCGCTTTCGGAAACATATTTTTCCGTCCAAGCCCAAACATTAAAAAGTTTTGCACTGTCCATGTACCAATCCCCCTAATTGGTAACAATTGTGCTGAAACCTCTTCTTCCGCCCTGGTTTCTATACTCGCTAAATCTAATGTACCGCTGACAATACTTCGACCTAATCCTACTATATATTCAGCCTTTCGCTGACTAAACTTCTGCTCTCTCAATTCCTCTATTGAAATATTTGCTACTATTTCTGGAGTGGGGAAAAAGAATACACCGTTCTTCTCTGTTCCATATCGTTTCACAAACTGTTCTGTTAACACAGTAGCAAATTTCAAATTTATTTGTTGATGAATGATACAGCGAAGAAGACAAGCAAAATAATCAAATTCTAAAATAATTGGAGTATAAGCATATGTTTCAAACAGTGGGCGTAATGATGTGTTTAAAAAATGGTTTTGTATATCTTGAAACGGTTCATTCCAATGAAAAATGGCTCTCATTCGTTTCATGACTTTCTCCGGATCTCCTGTCTGACTAGAAATCCAAAACTGTGGATTTTGAACAGTACCGATCCCTTGTAAGCGAACAACAATCTGTTCCTCTTCTATACAAAGCGGGACATAAATGACTTTCTCATCTAATTGAATGACGTGAAGAGGATCAAAAGATAAACGTTTTAATACTTCTTCAAAATGATACGGATACTCTAACGTAACATGTTCGCTCCACATACGTTTCCCCATCCTTTTTACACATCATTATAGCATGAGAAAACCGCAAGCATACATGCTTACGGTTGATTGCTTTTTACTAAGTCATCTAGACTTTTAAAATGATACCCTTTCTCGCGCAAATCATCAATGATTTTCGCAAGTGCTTCTGCATTATCTTTCGAGATTGCATGAAGTAATAAAACAGATCCTGGATGGATCATCGTCATTACATTATTATGCGCATATTGCCATCCTCTTTGCTCGTCCACTTTCCAATCCAAAAATGCAAGTGACCAAAATACATTATAATAGCCCATTTCTTTCGTAAGAGCCAACGTTCTTTCGCTAAACACACCTCGCGGAGGGCGTACATATTTCACTTCTTTTTGCCCAGTTACTTTTTTAATCTCTTCTGTTACACTCGTTAATTCTTCACGAAGTTTCGCATCATTTACCGTTGTAAAATCTGGATGACTCCACGAATGGTTTCCAATAATATGTCCTTCATCCTTCATTCTTAATAACAAATCTTTTTGTGTTTTAATATAATGACCCGTTACAAAGAAAGTTGCCGGTACTTTTTTCTCTTTTAATACGTCTAAGATTTTCCCTGTGTATCCATTCTCATACCCATTATCGAATGTTAAATAAATATCTTTTTTCTTTGTATCCCCTAAATAAAACCCACCATTTTTTTGTAGTAAATCTGTATATAACTTTCCTGCATCTGGTACTGTTTCATTTTTAGGGCGTGGGATTCCCCAGTTATGTGGAGTATTTGTATAAGCTAATGTTGAAACTGGAACAAGCGCCATCATAATTGAAAAAATGAGACCGATATATAACCATTTATATTTCATAAATAGTCTCCTTTCCATATATAATCGTACTTGTAGTTTCTGTTGACGCGCATTCTTTCATGCTGAACATGTTTTTCTATATATACCAAAAAAATGCATCTCGAATGATTCGAGATGCATTTTTATTTACTTAAATACCGGCTCTTTAAAGCTCGCTAATTTTTCAAGTGATGTTTTATCAACATCTGCATGTAAGCTATTACCATGAGAATCCATCGTTACAACTGCTTTAAATCCATCTATACGTAAATGCCACATTGCCTCTGGAATACCGAATTGTAAGAAATCAACATCTTTCACTTCTTTAATACATTCAGCATAATATTGCGCTGCACCACCGATTGCATTTAAATATACACCACCATGCTCATCTAAAGCCGCTAATGTTTTCGCACCCATACCGCCTTTTCCAATGACAGCACGAATACCGAATTTTTTCATAATATCGCCTTGATATGGTTCTTCACGAATACTTGTCGTTGGACCTGCCGCTTTAATTTGCCAATTGTCATTTTCATCTTTCACGACAACTGGGCCACAGTGATAAATAATTTGTCCATTTAAATCTACTGGACAATCATTATCCATTAAATGCTTATGGATTGCGTCACGACCTGTATACATCATGCCATTAATTGTTACAACATCACCAACGCGAAGTTCACGGATTTGCTCTTCTGTAATTGGCGCTTGTAATACAATCTCACGTTGCTCTGTTTTTTCTTGTGCATCTTGCTCCAGTGTATCGTCACCTTCTTGATATAACCAATCCATAATTTCACCTGTTTCAGGGTGGATTGTTACGCCAAGGCGGCGATATGCCCAGCAATTATACGCAACAGATACGTAGAAGCTAGCTGGCAGACGGTTATACACGCCAATTTTACAGCCAAGTAAAGTTGTTTCTCCGCCAAATCCCATCGTACCAATTCCAAGCTTATTCGCATTTTCTAATACGTACTCTTCAAGTTGTTGTAACTCTGGGATTGGATTGACATCATCTAATGTACGGAATAATTGATTTTTTGCTAATTCGTAACCTGATGTACGGTCTCCCCCGATACCAACACCAATTACACCTGCACTACACCCTTGACCTTGTGCTTGATATACTGCATGAAGGAGGCATTTACGAATCCCCTCTAAATCACGGCCAGCTCGTCCAAGTCCTTCTAATTCACACGGTAAGCTATACTGAATATTTTTATTCTCACAGCCACCACCCTTTAGAATTAAACGTGCATCAATATAATCTTTTTCCCATTGTTCAAACTTAATAACCGGTGTACCTGGTCCTAAATTATTTCCACTATTGTCTCCAAAAAGAGAATCAACAGAATTTGGACGAAGCTTACCATCTTTTGTCGCCCGCTCAAGCGCATTATAGATAGCTTCCTTCAACTTTAATTGATTCACACCAACTGGTGTATAAATTTTAAACGTTGGCATCCCTGTATCTTGGCAAATTGGCGAGATGTTATCATCAGCCATTTTAATATTATTCGTAATTGTGCCAAGTGCCATCGCAGAACGAGTCCCTGCATTTTCTCGCTCTTTCGCTTGTTGAATCGCACGACGAACATCTTTCGGTAAGTTCGTTGACGTTTCAACAATTAGTTGATACATGCTTTCTTGAAGCTTTTCCATTGTTACTTCCCCCTCAATTGTGAACGCTACCAAAACGTTATGAGCTAAAAATTTCATTGTTATGCTCTTCAGCTTTTTATTTGTTTCACGCTATTAAAGCATAAATGAAATTTTTCACAACTTGATTATACCTCTTTTTCTATCGTCCTTCTATTATCCGCACAGAAAAAGGCTACCAAATTGGAGTTGGCAGCCTTTTTAATATATTATTCGTCTTTTTTAAATTGCTCACATTTTAATTCTAATTCATCTAACATCGCAAGAAGACGATCTACATCTTCTAACTCTACTTCTTCAGGTTCAATTGTATCAATTACTTCAATGAACATATTTAAACGTTCTTTTAAATATACTAATTGTGTGTCTTTATCTTGAATTGCTTTTCCCATGAAGGCACTCTCCTTTTAATTCGAGTTGCTTTTATTATACCGCAAAAATGATTGCTGTGGATATGTAATTTCATCAATTTTGTCACAGTAATCCATTCAAATGTAAGCCCTCTCTCTTTTTTCACAAAAAAGTTTCACTTTATAAAAAGCACATATTCTTCTATTATAGAGAATGGACAAATTGTTATTTCAATAGTCAAAGGAGTATTTCATATGACGATATCACAAAAAATGAAGCCGATTACTCCTTCTTACGATCCATGGGAAGCGTATATGGACCTTGAAGAGTACGGCAAACTACTATTAACAAATGTTGAGTTTACAACGACGACGTTATGCAATATGCGCTGTGAGCATTGCGCTGTTGGTTACACGTTACAGCCGAAAGACCCGAATCCGCTTCCGATGGATCTTTTATTAAAACGATTAGATGAGATTCCTCATTTACGTTCTTTAAGTATTACTGGCGGAGAACCTATGCTTTCAAAGAAATCCGTCGACAACTATGTAACACCACTCTTAAAATATGCCCATGAACGAGGCGTTCGCACTCAAATCAACTCAAACTTAACTATAGATTTAGCACGTTACGAACAAATTATTCCGTATTTAGACGTATTGCATATATCTCATAACTGGGGAACAATTGATGACTTCGTTGAAGGCGGATTTGCAATGATGGAGCGTAAACCTACGTATGAACAACGTGCGAAATTATTTGAACGAATGATTACAAATAGTAAAGCTCTATCAGATGCAGGTGTACTCGTATCAGCCGAAACGATGTTAAACAAAAGAACTCTTCCACATATGGAACATATTCACCGTCAAATTGTCGAAGAAATGGGCTGTAAACGTCATGAGGTTCACCCGATGTATCCAAGCGACTTCGCGAGCAATTTAGAAATTTTAACAAAAGCTGAAATTCGTGATGCAATTGAGCATTTACTAGATATTCGCGATGAAAATGTATGGATGTTATTTGGGACTTTACCTTTCTATGCTTGTAGCGATGACGAGCGAGACATTGCCACATTTAAAAAATTACAAGAGAGCAAAAATGTAACAGTTCGTAACGATCCAGATGGCCGTTCACGCTTAAATGTAAACATTTTTGATGGTAATATTATCGTAACTGATTTCGGTGACGTTCCCCTTCTAGGTAACGTACAAACAAACACACTACAAGAAGCATATGACAAATGGAGTGCCTCAAAAACAGCAAAATCATTAAGCTGTCACTGTCCTGCAGTAAAATGCCTTGGACCAAATGTTCTTGTAAAAAACAGCTACTATCCGACAGAAGATTTCTTATCAAAAACAGCAAACATTACATTATAAAAAAACGTCAGCTTATAAGCTGACGTTTTTTCATGTTATTGCGAGTGAGAAGAGGAAATGAATTTAAAGAATAAATGATCATGAATTGGAATTGCCGCTCCAATTCCTTGAGAGGTAATATTTTTCACAACAAGCCTTTTTTGATTTCCCTTTAACACAAGATACACTTCTCCAAATGTTACTTTTCCTTTTTCATTTACTGCTGGTGTATAAGCGTATAAATATCCAAGTTGACTCGGACTAATATTATACACACGCTCATGTCCAGTACCATAACCAATGGTCGTTTTAAATGAAAGCGGCAATTGTACTTTTTCAAGTGCTTTGAGAAGCATCATTTTTTTCACATCCGCAGTATTTTTCATATCTGCTGTCAAATCACCTTCAATCGTCTTTTGCGTTTCTTGCTTATAGCGTAGCGGATATAGACGATCTCCTCCGCGATTATCATACACATTGCGATTTACTTGTTTATATTCCCAATTAATCGATGTATCAACCGATTCATAATTTAATGCCCATTGACCTAAATAAATCTTCGCTCGGTACCCTACCGCAAGCGGCGCATTCGAAATTGTCGTTTCATTAAACATTCGAATTAAGTCCGGATTTTCAATTTTAATATTTGCTGTTTTCAATAGTTCTTGAGCAAACTTACTCGGCTGTAAACGCGGCAAATCTTGCGCATCATTTGGAAACGTATTGTCTTTGGAAATATTTAAAACAGATGAAGGCATTTTTGTTCCTACCGTTGTCTTTGCAAAACTCATGTTAGGAAATAATAGAATAAACGAGACCATAGTTGAAAGACATATGCTGTATACTCGTTTCACCTGTCTGGCTCCTTCCTATGTAAAGGTATATATACTACTTTGTTTATTGTTTTCTCTGGGCACAATTGTTATGCCTATTTTTCATAATAAATAAAAACCAATTCCCATAATGACATACGCTGCTAATAAAGTACCGCCTTCAAACCAGTTTGTATCTCCATCATTTGAAATCGCAATCGTTAAGAAAACAGCTGTAATCATAGAAACAAGTTCTGGTATTGTAAATACTAAAGGCATCCTTTGCGTGAAGAACATAGACAGAAGTACTAATACAGGTGCAACAAACATGGCGATTTGTAATGTAGAACCTATTGCAATCTCAACTGCAATATTTACTTTATTTTTATAAGCCATAATAATTGCAGATGCATGTTCCGCTGCATTTCCAACAATTGCAACGATAATAACCCCTATAAATAATTCTGACCAACCAAATGATTTGGCAACTGTCTCAAATGTATGCACGAGCGCCTCTGACACATAAGCTACCGCAATTGTCGCTATTGCTAAAATGAGTAGCGCTTTACCTTTCGACCACTCTGGTTCTTCCTCATGAGCTACTTCATCCGTTTTATGTTGATATACACCGCGATGCGTAACGAGCTTAAATAGCAGTGCAGCAAGGTACATAATAATCATAATGATAGAAACACCGATACTTAATTGATACGTCTTTCCAGCGTCCATCTTCATTGAAAAAATCTCTGGAATAACAAAAGCTACTACAACAGCAAATATTAATAAAGCTGAATTATGCCTTGCATCGTAAACGTTAAAGCTTTGCCTTTTATATTTAAGTCCACCTATAAAGAAGGATAGTCCTCCTACTAATAATAAATTTCCAAGTACAGAACCCGTTAAAGAAGCTAACACTACTTCAATTAACCCAGCTTGAAGTGCAAAAATTGAAATAATTAGTTCAACAGCATTACCGAAAGTAGCATTTAATAATCCGCCTATTCTAGGTCCAGAGACAATTGCCAAACTTTCTGTCGCTCTTCCCATAAAACCCGCTAATGCGATAATCGTAATACAATACACAGCGAACATAATTGTTTGAGGCCAATGAAGTGTTTTCCCAAGTACAGAAAGTGGTACACCTATAAGCGCTACGATAAGAAATATTTTATTAAACATGCTTTTCATCCTTCCATCGTATGTATTTCTCCTCGCTATTATTATTATTCTTCTCCTAACTTGTCCGATTTCATCACAATTACGTTTAAAAAATCATGTTGATGAAAAGAGTATGAAAGATACTTCATTTTTATTTAGACGAAGAAAATTACAAAGTATGAAGAGGGGTTAAAAGCATGCATTTAAAAGAAAAAATTGAAACTATTATTTGCGGTCAACGAACCGGTGTATTATCTACTGTACGTGAAAATAAACCTCATAGTGCCTTTATGATGTTTTTCCACGAAGATTTTGTACTATATGTTGCAACAGATCGAAAATCAAAAAAGATAACAGATATTGAAAAAAATCCAAATGTATATGTACTACTTGGGCGTGAAGGAAAAAAATTAGATGAAGACTATATTGAGGTTGAAGGCTTAGCCTCCATCGAGGAAGACTCCACATTAAAAAACAAGTTTTGGAATAATAGCTTAAAACGCTGGTTACTCGGTCCTGAAGACCCTAATTATGTACTAATTAAAATCAATCCTGACACAATTTATTACATCGATAGTGCTGGTACGACGGAGCCCGAGTTTTTACGACTATAAAATAAAACAAGCCCCCTTTACGTGGGCTTGTTTTGTCGAAAAGTTCTTCTGAAAAAAACAAGAAAATAGGTGGAACTTTCTAAAGATTCTGTTATATAATAGCAGTAACTTAAATAAACTGTATTAAAACAGATTGAGAGGAGAAATAAAATTGATGAAAAGAGAAGAACGCAAAAATATGATTGAGTTTATTGAAAAGAAAAAAGGGATTGAGCGTGACGAATTATTGTTTATGACAGACGATGAAGTAGAACATATTTATAATGTAACGTACTTTTTATATGAAGAAATTGCAGAGTAGTATAATAATCCCACCTTATTAAAAATATAAGGTGGGATTATTTCGCTAACTATCCAGCTATTTGCGAGGCGGTAGAATCCCACTGATTAAAGTTTCACTTTATACATGAGAATGATTTTCATGTATAATAATGTAAGATTGGAGGAATTTTACTATGAGTTCATGGCTCTTCTTCGCACTATTATCAGCAATTGCTGCTGCCCTTGTATCTATTTTTGGAAAGATTGGTTTAGATGGAATCGATGCCAATGTTGCGACAACGGTTCGTTCTATTATTATGGCATTATTTATGGTAGGCGTTATTATTATACAAGGTAAATTTCAAAATATTGGCGACGTACTGCTAAATAAAAAAGCACTGCTCTTTATCACATTAAGTGGGGTTGCAGGTGCTTCGTCATGGCTATTTTATTTTCTTGCCCTCAAGACAGGGAAAGTTTCACAAGTGGCTCCTGTCGATAAATTAAGCGTCGTATTTTCTATCATCCTCGCTATGATTATACTCGGTGAAAAGTTAAACTTTATGACTGGCGTTGGTGTAGTCTTTATTACAGCTGGTGTACTATTTATTGCTTTCAGCTAAAAAAACCGCTATTAGCGGTTTTTCTTTTTCTTTATGTAAAACCACACAACACCTGTAACAACTACTGAAATGAATAAAATCCATATTCCATAATGATGTAAACTATACTCAACGAAACGCCACTTCTCTCCTAACTTCCAGCCAAGTCCAATAAAAACACTTATCCAAATAAACGCACCACCGTAAGCATACAAACAAAAACGCCAAAGTGTTAAATTCGACACCCCAGCAAAATATGCTGTTAAATGACGTACTCCTGGGATAAAGTAACCAATCATTAAAAGAAATGGTCCATATTTTTCAAATAAAATATGTGTTTTTTCAATATGATGTTCTTTGATTCTAATTTTTGGCCCATATTTTTTTAAAACAGGAAGTCCCAGTTTTAAACCTAATATGTAGCTTAATGTAATACCTAACATCGCACCAGCCATCCCACTTAAAAAAGCAGCCGTTCCTGACATAACTCCTTTTGAAACGTTATAACCAACAAAGGTCAATAAAAACTCATCTGGTATCGGTAATCCGACAATCCCACCTGCCAACGCTATAATAATTCCAAAATACCCATAATGCGCGATTAACTCGCCAATATGTTGTTCCATTCGGAAGACACATCCTATGCACAATCGTTATTCCACATTGTGCCCTTTCTCTCTTTCAGACAAACATGGTATACATATTCACTATACATTGTTTTTATAATGAACTCTACTTCTATCCATTCCTTTAGCAGGAAGAAAGTGAACCATTAATCGTGTGCCCAACTCCCGCCTACTTCCCTTGGATTCACCGCTTTTTGAAGTGCTAGTCTTATAATCCGTAAATAGCAGGATTAAAAAATAAAAATTCATATGCTTGTTTTTTTGTTACAATAAAGGAAAGTTACTTTTCGCAACGGTTTAACTCTCAGGAAAAATGATATATCTAGCAAAAACGTAGTTTGGTCGATATAATGCAACTTCTACCTATAAAAAGAACATGCACCCTTTACATACAACATCATTTTTCTAAATTATACAGGGGGAACGAACATGACCATTGAAAATCAATTTATCCAAAAGGTTTACTATAAAACATTTTTAACAGAAGAAACTTCTACTCCAGTATCAGAAGTACTCGGTGAAGCATATATAAATGAATCTACAAACGAATTCTCCAACATTTCTAATATCCGCTTTGCTCAAGGTGAATTTTATTACCAAAATAAAGACTTTGAAGCCGCGATATTTAAATGGGAGAAAGTAAATAACGAACTTGCACTTTGGGCAACCAAAAATATTGCAGATTCTTATTTTGAACTAGGATTCTTGCCAAAAGCAGAAGAGATTTATCAATCTATCCAAACAGAAGATACAACTCTTACAATGGAAGTTTCCTTACAACTTCTTTCTCTTTACATCGAACAAGATCGTTTAGGTCTAGCATTTAAGACGATTAGTGAGGCTGTTGCATTTCAACCTGACTATCCAAATATTACTGCAATTGCTCGCTCATTCTATGAAAAACAAGAAGATTGGAATAACGCCATCGAACTTGCCGTTCAAGAAGGAATTCGAACAAAATCATTACACTGGTTCGATACTTTAATCAATTATGTGAATCAAGGATTCACGAAACAAATCAAACCAGAATATTTCTATGAATCTTTAAAAGCTTTATATGCAATTGATCAAGTCCAATTTAAAGAACTTGTTATTGCTCTTTGGAACAGCTATCAAAATGAAAACTTGCATCTACCTTGGATTCAAACAATAAATCATTTATTCTTACATATCGAAACAGACAACAATGACGATTGGCATGAAATTATTGAACGCTACCAAGATACATACTTTGAATTAATTACTGGTGAACATTTCATGCATGAAATGCAGGGACTTGTACCAGATTTATTAACAAATTGGTTTAGTTTAACGAAAGCAAAAGATGCCCTATTTGTCTCCGCTGCAGTGTTAGCATGGAATGAAGTTTCACCTACAACTTTAGAGTCATTACTCGTAAAAAGTGCGGGAGCCCTACTCTCTAATTCAACAGCTGAAACAACTGTAAATATGGAAACCGTTTCTCATTTATTCGAAACAATTGCTGTATGGGCTGAAAAAAATGATGTGGATTTAAGTCATCAATTTACGTTACTCGTTCATGAACTATGTGATTTAAATGTTACACAATTACTAATAGCGGGAACTAGTGACCATGATAAGTCATCATTCATCAATTCAATATTAGGAGAGAACATCTTAACTGAGACTGTAACAACTCCTATTCTATTTAAAGATGATAGCCAAACTGAAATAACAGAATTCACTGCGTTAGATGTACACAATATACCGAACTTTGATGAATTCCATCAAATAATGGCTACACCTTCCGAGTCAGAACTTGAGAAGAAGTGTATAGAAATTAAGTTACCAAGTAGATTTTTAAGAAAAAATAAGTTTGCATTTCTTGTTACGCCAGCTGTTCAAGGGCAAGTGGATAAAAGCAGCTCATATTTTGAATACTTACAAGCAGCAGATAGCCTTATTTACTTATTAAATTCTGCTTCACCATTGCATGGTGAAGAGCTTGATACATTAATTTATTTACGTGAACAAGTGCCAAACTTACAAATTCATTTCGTATTACACACAAATAGTGCGGCCAATAATGAAAAACTCATGAGTAAGATTAAAGTCCATTTCCCAAATGCAAAATTCTTCCCATACTCTCCTTCACAAGAGAGTAGCCAGCAACTTGGAGACGTGACAGAGTCTATTCTTTCTAATCTAGCAGAACGCGACATAGAACAAGAACGTATAGAAAAACTAATATGGTTTACTCAAAAAACAATCGCATACCTTGTAAATGAACGTGTGGAATTAGAAAATACATTAGTGAAATCAGTACGCTGGAATAAACATATCTCAGTAAAACTAAACGGATTTATTAACAATCTTACTGCTCTTGAAAAAGATAAAATTCGTTCTATTACAGAATCTTATCTTTTAACGAAAGAAGAAATCACACGGGATATCCATTCTCAAATTCCTGAATTATTACAGAGCTGTTCTGACCTTGTTCAAGAAGATAGTGATTTCAAATTAGTTCATGAAGAATTAAATGCTGCAATGAACGAACGAATTCAAAAACATGTACAGCAAGTGCTTCTTCCTAAATTTACTGGGTTTATTCAAGAATGGATTGAAACAGCGCATAATGAATTTATTCAAGCTCAATCTTATTTAGATGAAATGAGTGAAACGTTTAATAAATTATATAAAGAAGAACGCATGAAACTTCCTTGCGATTTCAAATTACTAGATGATTGGCATCGAGATGTTGTACGTATGACAAATCGAATTACAGTATCGAACATCAATATTTTATTACGCTTTACACCGACACAATTTTTCTTAAAGAGTGCGGGAAAACTATTTGGTAACATGCAAAAAAATCAATCTATGCTCGCAAACAAATATAAACAATACATTGAAACGGAAGATTATACGGAAATTGCTCAAACAATTTCAAAACAATTCTTCCTTCAATTTGAAGTATTTGAAGGCGCCTTAGAACGAGATATCATGATGTTCTTTAAAGATCCACTTAGCATACTGAAACAAAATGTAGAATCAGCTCAACTTGAAATACAGGAAGACGAGCAAACATTAGCAACGTTAAGAAGCAATCCAGAAACTTATCACGATCCGTTAGCATTCTTTAAACTGCAACTATTGCAGCACAAATTCATTTTAAGTACGAACAAAAACAATGAAGACGTCTATGAATTTAATGAGTCTCCTACGATTTAACATAAAGTGAAACTTTAATCAGTGGGGGGCTTCATCCCCCAGTGATTATTAGTTGAACCAATCGGACTTTTATGGGCAGTTGATCCCCCACCTAACTTCCTTGCTTTCGCTGAATTTTGAGGTGGGGGTCTTACTGCCCATTAAAGCGGGATAAAAAACCAAGCAAACGAAATTTGCTTGGTTTTTTACTTTAATTCATTATTTTCATATGTTCAAGTGGATAATAAATTGCCGCTAATTCTCCTAATACATCCGCTTTATCAATAAGTCCTAAACCATTTCTACTATCTCTGCTTATTAAACGATTATCTCCCATAACAAAAATCTTATTTTTAGGAATTGTAATTGGTCCAAAGTCCTCTGTTAAATTCATAAGTTTTTTTTCAGCTTGTTTTTTATTACTATACAAATATGCTTCCTGTATCACTTCATGATTCACATATAATTGATCATTTCTCACCTCAATGACATCACCAGGCAAACCAATAACCCTTTTCACATAAAAATTATCTGTCTTCACAACAATAATATCTTCTCGCCCATAACTTTCAAATTGCTTTGCCAACTTATTAACAATCACCTTATCCCCATCTTGTAACGTTGGCTTCATGGACGCTCCTTTTACAGTCGTAGGAAAAAACAAAAAGATTTTTGCCAAAAACACCAACAAACATGCAATTGCAATTGTTCCAAAGAATTCACGCCAACGTTTTTTCTTTTGCATCATTCCACCATCTCATCATCTTTTTACTTTTATTATAAGGACTTCCACCTCTCAATTTCCACAAAATTCTGAATTGTATAATTAGAATATTATAAACTCGAAATACCCCATAAACTTCTTAATTTTATTTACTATAATTTATATTTATCTCACTATTTTTAGGCAGTAAAACTCCCATCTCAAAAATCGGTTGAAGTAAAATAGTAAAAAAAATACTCTCAAAATAGTCTATCCACTATTTTTGAGAGTACCTTTTTATATCCCTACATATACAATACACATTTGAGCCGCTACATATGTAAACCAAATCCAAAGTGGTTCATACTTTAATTTACGCCCTCCAATATCTGTCACGCCAATAATAAAATCAGAAATCACAAATAGTAAACCACCAAAAGCTGGCATCCACCATATTCCTGTATTCTCATAGTATAAGGCGAATGCAAAGCAAGCCATTCCTCCAACCCACAGTCCGTAAATTAGAGCGCCTATCGTAAACAATTTATCTTGTTTATCATTTCGTATAAAAAAGAACCATCCTATAACGAGAAAGAGTCCGTATACGAGTAAACCAATCCAAAAACCATTCCATGAGATGCCTGTTTGCAAAAATGCTTTTACATAAAAACAATGTGCAAGAGCGAAAGTAATCATCCCTCCAATTAATCGATGACCAATTGGAATCAAACCTGCCATAAATAAATCCCCTACAGTTGATAACGTCATACCTAGTGCAACCCACGTACTATACTCTACTGATGGATCTTGTAACCAGATCCATATTGCACTTACTGTTAAAGAAAAACTAAGAATAAGACGCACCGCTAAAGGTAACGGCATATTATTTCTTGTTTTTTTTGTCTGTCCTATTGCGTACATTGCACCAATTAAAAAAAGAATTATTTGTCCAATTAACACCACGTAAAGTAGATTCATAATATGTTCTCCTCAATAAATGCTTTTTGTATCTTTTTTCGTTACACCTAGTCTATTATCCTTTTTCTATATAAAAAAAGAAGAACAGTACTGTTCTTCCATTGTAATCGTTTTCCCTCTCTCTACGCTACCTGTTTTTCTTGCTCCATTTTCTGCTTAGCTGGCGTACGATTCACCACGATAATTCCCGCGGCTACACATGCTAAACCGAATAATACAAATGAGTGAATTGCTTCTCCTAAAATCATGCTCGATAATAACACACCAAATACGGGTATAAAGAACATGTACATTGATACTTTTCCAACTTTGTTGTACTTCATAATTGTATTCCAAATGCAAAAGCCTGCTGCGGATAAGAAAGATAAGTAAATAAGCATAAATATTGCATGTGCACTAAATGTAAATGGCATGACTCCAACTTGCAAAGCCCCTATACATAATAGCCCGATAGAACCAAAGATCATTTGGTATGCTGTCATATAGCCAACATCTAATGTTTTGCTACCTTCTTTCGCCAATATGTTTCCATATGAATACAACATTGCTGCACTAAGAAGTAATAAGCTACCGATTCCGAAATGGAATGACAAACTACCATCACTCGGTACATTTACCAAAATGACACCACAAAAACCGATAGAGACCCCAATTATTTTTCTCATATTGAGAGCGTCATCTTTATATAAAAAATGCGCGAGTAAAATTTGAAAGAATGATGATGTTCCTGAAATGATAGCTCCTTCAATACCAGAGCTATAACTCATCCCAATATAAAAACATATATATTGAAGGAATGTTTGAAATAAACCAATTTGTACTAACTGCTTCCCCGTTCCTTTTTTGAAGCTCATATCTTTTCCTAACACTTTAAAGAAAAATATGAGCATTACTCCAGATAAAAAGAAACGATAACCAGCAAATAATATTTGCTCTCCAACTTCTTGTGGCTGAATTCCAAGTTCAGCATAACTTAATTTAATAAACGGGAATGCGCTCCCCCATAAAAAAGTCGCTACTATTGCAGCAATTAATACACCAATCGGATGGGTAAAAAATTTCTCTGCCTTCACTTGTGGTCTTCCTTTCCGATCTTTTTATGAACAATATTCATATATACCAAAGGAAGTGTGAAAATACAAGTTTTCAGTTTATACGCAAACAAAAACATATCATCTAGCGAAAACATATGCTATACTATAGAATAATTACAACATAATAACTATTAAAATCAGATTCAACAGAAATGCTGCTATCCATTATGGATGGCAGCTTTCGTCGTTTTATAGGGGTTTCGATTTTGATTCTTTTTCTCAATAAGAATTTGGAAGGAGCGAGTAGTAATGAACTCAGAAGTAAAAACATTACAAGTACAAAAGTCTATTTCTCATCCCTCTTTATGGGATACATTAAAGAAACATTATGAACTTATATTTGCAATCGCATCTGGTATTTTCATTTTAGCTGGTTGGTTATTCACAAAGAATGATGCAATGAATGTAGGCATTACTTGCTATATCCTTGCTTATATAGTTGGTGGATATGCAAAAGCGAAAGAAGGTATTGAAGATACCATTGAAGAGAAAGAGCTAAATGTCGAAATGCTCATGCTCTTTGCTGCTATCGGTGCTGCAATCATTGGCTACTGGGCAGAAGGCGCAATTTTAATCTTTATCTTTGCACTAAGCGGTGCGATGGAATCTTATACATTAAGTAAAAGTCAAAAAGAAATTTCAGCGCTTCTTGATTTACAACCTGAAGAAGCATTGCGTATTTCAAATGGAACCGAGGAACGTGTTCCTGTTGGACAATTACAAATTAACGACATTATTTTAATTAAGCCAGGTGAGCGCGTTCCTGCTGACGGTACAATTCATAACGGTGAAACAAATATCGATGAAGCTGCTATTACAGGGGAGCCTATTCCAAATGAGAAAAAATTCGGTGATGAAGTATTTGCCGGTACTGTAAATTTACGTGGTGCTATCGAAGTTAAAATTACAAAGCCGAGCGATCAAACATTATTCCAAAAGATTATCCGTCTCGTCCAAAGTGCACAAAGCGAAAAATCACCATCACAACTATTCATCGAAAAGTTTGAAGGAACATACGTAAAAGGGGTACTACTCGTTGTTGCGCTTATGATGTTCGTTCCTCATTTCGTACTTGACTGGAGCTGGAATGAAACGTTTTATCGCGCTATGATCTTACTTGTAGTCGCATCTCCTTGTGCACTCGTTGCTGCCATTACACCAGCAACGTTATCTGCAATTTCTAACGGGGCAAGAAATGGAATTCTCTTTAAAGGTGGCATACATTTAGAACGCCTCGCTTCAGTAAAAGCGATCGCCTTTGATAAAACAGGAACATTAACACAAGGAAAACCTACCGTAACAGATGTATATGTTCGAGAAAATATGACAGAAAAAGAAGTACTTTCTATTACAGCATCAATTGAAAGTCACTCTACACATCCTTTAGCTGAATCTATTGTTAAATATGCACAACATACGTATAACATTGCATTAAAAAAACCAGAAAATGTTGAAGATGTAACTGGTTTTGGGCTAAAAGGACTATTCGAAAACAAAGCTTATAAAATAGGTAAAGCTGATTTTATCGGTGAAGAAACAAAGACATTTCATAATGGTATTTCTGCCTCACTTGAAAAAGAGGGTAAAACTGTCGTTTATATTAGTGATAAGGATGGCATCCTTGGACTTATCGCTTTAAAAGATACGCTTCGCCAAGAAACAATAGCTGCTATCCGCGAATTACAAAGCATTGGTGTCGAAGCTATTATGATTACTGGTGATAATGAAGAAACGGCAAAAGCAATTGCCTCTGAAAGTAATATAAAGGAATATTATGCATCATGCTTACCAGAAACAAAAGTTGAAACAATTAAAGAGCTAAAAGAAAAATACGGGACAGTCGCAATGGTCGGAGATGGTATAAATGATGCCCCTGCACTCGCTACCGCTAGCATTGGTGTAGCAATGGGCGAAGGAACAGACGTAGCTTTAGAAACTGCAGACGTTGTGCTTATGAAGAACGAATTATCTCGACTTTCCCAAGCAATCCGTTTATCAAAACGAATGAACCGCATTGTAAAGCAAAACGTAATTTTTTCGCTAGCTGTAATTGCAATGCTGATTTGTTCAAACTTCTTACAATTTTTAGCTCTTCCATTTGGTGTTATTGGGCATGAAGGAAGCACGATTCTTGTCATTTTAAATGGCTTACGATTATTAAAAGGAAACAAATAAAAACGGGTCCCTCATAGAGGACCCGTTTTTTCTAATGATAGCTATTATGCCCATTCGCACTACTACTCGTTTTATGCTTTGGATGCGAACTGCTCTTTTGTTTATTGTTATTTTTGTTGTTGTGATTCTTTTTATTATTACTCATGAAATATCCCCCCTGTTCCCTTTTATTATGGAACAAGAGCTCACTTTTCATTACGGGAATTATTGTCACCCGTCCTATAATGATGGAGTAAACCATTAATTTCACCGCCAAGTAAAATTACCCACCCAGTCAAGTAAAACCATAACATTAAAATAATAATACCACCGAGACCACCATATGTATTGGCGTAATTCGCAAACTTATCTACATAATAAGCAAATGAGTACGATACCACAATCCATCCTACAGTAGCAAATGTTGCTCCTGAAATGACTTCTCTTCTTTTTAACTTTCGATCTGGTGCAAATGTATATAAAAAACTAAACAATGCAAATAGCACGAAGAAACTCGCTACTAACCGCATAATACTCCACACGTAAGAAAAACTATCCGATAAACCAATTGCTTTAAATACCGCTGCTCCAATGACTTGTCCGAACACTGGAACAATTAGCGCAAACACAATCATAAAAATGATTGCTAATGTAAACACAATTGATAAAGCTCTCGTTTTAATAAAAGAACGTGTTTCTGCTACATCATACGCACGATTAAAAGCATTCATAACCGCATTTACCCCGTTTGACGCAAACCATAACATCGATAATAAACCAAATGATAATAAACCACCATTTTGCTCATTTACAACTTTATCAACGTTTACTTCAATTAAGGACATTGCATCTTCGGGTACATACGGTTCTAATAAATTGAGCACACTTTCTGTTTGAAGGTCAATGAATCCAAGAAGCGTAATTAAGAAAACAAGCCCAGGAAAAATCGCAAGCAAGAAGAAATAAGCGAGCTGTGCTGCCAAGCCCGCTACATCATCGCGCATCGTTCGGTCATACAAGTCTTTACCAAACGAATAAGTACGATGTCTCCTCACCTTTTCTAAAATTTTTCTCATATATGTTTAAACGCTTTTCTTCTCTTCTTTATCTTGCTTTAACTCAATGTACGCTTCAGTTTTTTTTTCCTCTGCATTTGAGTCTTTCATAAATAGTTCACGCGCTTCTTTCATACCGCCATCTTCAGCTACTACTGGCTCTTCTTCTGCTTTCAGCTCATCTACCTTCGACGATACAGCTTGAATTTCAATTGTTTCTGGCTTTTCTACTTGCTCAATTTTTTTCTTACTAAAAATTTCTTTCGTTTCTTTTAACGTTTCTACAACAGACGGCGTCAATTTTTTGATTTCTGCTACTTTTGCTTTCACTACATTGAAATCAGCAAATTCGCGTCCTTTATCTGTAACAGTTTGCACTTTTTCTTTGATCTTTGCATTTTCACCAATTTCAATCATCTTTGTTTTTGCTTTTTCCGCAGTATTTTTTACTTTTTCACGGTTTTCTTTCTTCAACATAGATACAGCTACACCTGCAGCTACACCAAGTGCAATATTTCGAGCAATATTATTTTTCTTTGCCATATTCCTTCACCCTTTCATTTCTTATGTTAGAAAGTATTTCTTTCTAAGCTTCCTCATATTCCTTGTTCATTTCGAATGAAAGCTAATAGCTTTGCACACCCTTCTGTTACAAGGTCATATACTTCTTGGAAATTCCCTGTATAGTAAGGGTCGGGAACGTCTGTCCAGCCACCGTCTGGAACAAAATCGGACAGCCTACCAATATAGCCTCCAGTTTTACCTAAACTTTTTAAATCTGCTATATTCTTGTTGTCCATGGCAATAATATAATCAAACTTTGTTAAGTCTTCTTTTTCTACTTGCCTCGCTTTAATTCCTTCAAAAGTGACTGCATTTTCTTTTAAAATTTTTTGTGTTCCTTTATGTGGCGGATGACCGATATGCCAATCTCCAGTTCCTGCAGAATCAATGACAATTTTCCCTTCGAGTCCCTCTTTTACGACAAGATTTCGAAAAATCGCTTCTGCCATCGGAGAACGGCAAATGTTCCCAAGACAAACAAACAATACTTGAATCATATTTTTGTCGCTTCCCTTCTTGGTGCATTTCTTAATATATACTTATAGTATAAACAACCAATTATTAAATATAAAGGAAATCCCTACTAATTTAATAGGATTGAAAAGATTCATTAACGAAAATGATAAAAAATGTTAAGATAGCCTTATGTTATTTTAAAGGGGGACACTTCGGTGGATTTATCCGTAAAGTCAGAAGAAAACGTTGAATATATGGTCGAAGCTATTAAAGAAAAATTACGTATGGTTAATGCTGGAGCGATGAGAGCTGCTAGCTTTAATGAAGAAATGTACGAAGACTTACGTGACATTTATGATCATGTTATGAAACGTGAAACATTCAGCATCAGTGAAATGCAAGCTATTACAGAAGAATTAGGTACATTAATTAAAAAGTAAAAAAAGCCTCGCTTATGGGGCTCTTTTTTATTTCCAACAAATTCATGACAACTCTTCTGTTTCCCTCAACCAACTGTAAAATACTGTACAATAGAAGTAGAACCTCATCTTAGATTTTTTCTCCATACATACTACTCACAAATAATAGCAACACTACCATTGCTAACTGTTTTTACTGGAGGTGCTTACTTATGAGCAATTGGTACAGTAAGACGAAAAATCAAACGTTAATCGACCTAGAAACAAACGAACAACACGGTTTAACAGATGAAATCGTAAATGAACGTTTAAAGCAATACGGCTCTAATGAATTAGCTACAAAACAAAAACGCACGTTATGGCAGCGGATTTTCGCCCAAATTAATGATGTCCTCGTATATGTCCTTATTATTGCTGCTCTTATTTCTGCCTTTGTAGGTGAATGGGCTGATGCAAGTATTATTGCGCTCGTTGTAGTTTTAAATGCTGTTATCGGTGTCGTCCAAGAATCGAAAGCAGAACAAGCTTTAGAGGCATTGAAAAAGATGGCAACGCCTAAAGCTATCGTAAAACGCGGCGGTGAGCTACAAGAAATTCCATCTGAACAAGTCGTTCCAGGTGATATTGTCATGCTCGATGCAGGACGTTATATCCCATGTGATTTGCGACTAATCGAAACAGCAAATTTAAAAGTTGAAGAATCTGCTCTCACTGGTGAGTCCGTTCCTGTTGATAAGGATGCACTTTATCATCCTTCTATGCAAACGGATGAACAAGTACCGCTCGGCGATCAAAAAAATATGGCCTTTATGTCTACTCTTGTTACATACGGGCGAGGTGTCGGTGTTGCTGTTGAAACTGGAATGAATTCACAAATTGGTAAGATTGCTACCCTTTTACATGAAGCAGACGATGATATGACACCACTTCAAAAAAGCTTAGCACAAGTCGGTAAGTATTTAGGCTTTGTCGCTGTAGCTATTTGTATCGTTATGTTTCTCATCGGTTTTTTACAAGGACGAGATACGTTAGAAATGTTTATGACTGCTATTAGTTTAGCTGTTGCAGCTATTCCAGAAGGCTTACCAGCTATTGTTTCCATCGTTCTAGCAATTGGTGTGCAGCGCATGATCAAACAAAATGTTATCATTCGTAAACTACCAGCTGTTGAAGCGCTTGGGTCTGTCACAATTATTTGCTCAGATAAAACAGGTACGTTAACGCAAAATAAAATGACCGTTACTCACTTTTATAGTGATACCACATACAATCGCTTAGAAAGTTTAAATGTAAATAACGATGCGCAACGTCTATTGTTAGAAAATATGGTGCTATGTAATGATGCGTCTTATAGTAGTGAATCACAAACCGGAGATCCAACTGAAATTGCTCTTCTCGTTGCTGGAAGTACTTTTAACATGCAAAAAGATCATTTAGAAAAGATACATAAACGCGTTAACGAGATGCCTTTCGATTCAGATCGTAAAATGATGTCAACCGTGCATACATATGATGAAGGCTACTATAGCATGACGAAAGGTGCTATTGATAAACTCTTACCTCGATGTACCCACATATTTAAAAATGATAAAATCGAGGTTCTAACAGATGCTGATAAAAATCAAATATTAGAAGCTGCCGGGGCAATGTCTCGAGAAGCTTTAAGAGTACTTTCATTCGCTTTTAAACAATACACCTCAAACGTTGTGGATACAAATCACCTTGAAGAAAACCTCATCTTTATCGGTCTTGTCGGTATGATTGATCCACCTCGAACTGAAGTAAAGGATTCAATTACAGAATGTAAAAAAGCCGGTATTCGCACAGTTATGATTACTGGTGACCATAAAGACACCGCATTTGCAATTGCCAAAGAACTTGGCATTGCTGAAGAAAAGTCTGAAATTATGATAGGAACTGAATTAGATAACATTTCAGATACAGAACTAGCAAGCAAAATTAATCACTTACATGTATTTGCTAGGGTCTCTCCAGAGCATAAAGTAAAAATCGTAAAAGCATTACGTGCGAAAGGAAATATCGTTTCTATGACTGGTGATGGCGTCAATGATGCGCCGTCTTTAAAGCAAGCAGATGTTGGCGTAGCGATGGGTATTACAGGAACAGACGTTGCAAAAGGGGCTGCAGATGTCGTGTTAACAGATGATAATTTCTCATCTATCGTGAAAGCTGTTGAGGAAGGTAGAAATATTTATCGCAACATAAAAAAATCAATTCTCTTCCTACTCTCTTGTAACTTTGGAGAAATTATCGCTTTATTTTTAGCCATTTTACTCGGCTGGGCGACACCATTACGCCCAATCCACATTTTGTGGGTCAATTTAATTACCGACACACTTCCTGCACTATCACTTGGTGTTGACCCTGAAGATTCAGATGTGATGAAGGAAAAGCCACGACGTGCGAAAGAAAGCCTATTTAGCGGTAGCATCCCTTTTCTTATTTTCAATGGGGCTGTCATTGGACTTTTAACGCTAGTAGCCTTTATCGCCGGAGCAAAATTCTATACTGGAGATACAAATTTATTCCCTCTGTTCCCAGAGCGAATTGATGAAGATGCCCTATTACATGCTCAAACGATGGCATTTGTCGTTCTTAGTTTTTCTCAGCTCGTTCATTCATTTAACTTGCGTTCAAGAACAAAATCGATTTTTTCAATTGGGATCTTTACAAATAAATATTTAGTCTTCTCCCTTCTTATCGGTGTTCTTATGCAAGTTTGTATCATTTCCATCCCACCTCTTGCCAATATATTCGGTGTGCATGCATTAACGATGCGAGATTGGGGATTTGTTCTCTTATTAAGTATCATTCCGCTTGTTGTGAATGAAATCATTAAATTAGTGAAGAGAAACTAAAAGGCAAGGAGGACTATAGTCCTCCTTGCCTTTTCATTTATCCTTGTAATTCTTTTTTGATGTTCTCTGTTAATGTAGCCATACGCTTACGACTTTCTTCACGCTCACGTTTGTTTTGCTCTTCAATTTGTTGTGTTTCTTGCATACCTCTTGAAATAATGTTCCAAGTCTCTTCAAGTGTTTCCATCTTAATACTAGAAGAGCCTGATAACCTTGCCACTTCCACACTTTGCGTTGCAATATTTTGTGCATTTTTCTTAAGTAATTCATTTGTACGACGATCCAGTTCAGCCATAGAATCTGCAACCAGCTTTTGACGCTTCGCATTCACCGCTTGAATGATACCATTTTTAAAGATAGGAATCGTTGTAATAAATGCTGTATTGATCTTACCGATTAATTTATTGTTACCACGTTGAATCATACGAATTTGTGGTGCTGTAAGTAAAGCAACCATGCGTGCCTTTTCTAAATCGTCAATACGCTGTTCTAAAATTTCCACAGAGTTTTTAAGCGACTCTAATTCAATACCTGCTAATTGATCATTATTACGTACACGCTCTTCATACATCGGAACTAGCTCTGTATTTAAACGATCTAATAACATTTCTCCTGCTACTACGTATTTTTCTAAGTCTAAGTAATATTTTAAGTTTTGCTCATATAACCCGTCTAACGTACCAATTGATTTTTTCATTTCATCTTGATACTTCGTAATTTCCACGTACACTTTATCAATTTCACGGCCCATCGTTTGATACTTGCTAAAGATTTGTTCAATCATTTTATCCGCTTTTTTGAACATACGTGAGAAGAAACCACTCTTCTCTTCCGCAAAGTCTTTGCTATCGAATCGGTCCATAATTTTACCAAGCTGTTTTAATAACTCACCAGAGTCTTCTATTTTTGACAGAGACATTGTATGTAAAATTTGATCTGCAAAACGTGAAATTTCCATAGAAGGTTCTTTTCCAAGCTCAATTAATTCTAATTGGTCTTTAATATCTACCGCATTATAAATACGTTGTACATCCGCATCTTGTCTAAGTTGCAAGCGAACATCTTGTGCTGTTTGCTCATTTAATTCTGTTTTCGAATCTAGTACGACTGGGTTATTCATATGGTATTCTCCCTTTCCTTATAAAAATGGACGAAATAGTCCTTTTATTGTTTGTGATAAATTTTTATAGGCTGATGAACCATGAAACTCAAGATCGAAATTAACTTCTTCAAGCCAATGTGAATCAAATGCTGCTGCATCAATATACGGTTCAATATCATTTCGTCCCGTTGGATTGAAGTGGAATACATCTACTCCTATTTGATTTAAAAATAGGAGTAAAACAGCATCCGAACGAGTTAATTCTCCACTCTTCTCATTATTAAATATAACAATTTTCGGTACATCTTGTGAATAATCAAATTTCTCAAGCTGTTCTAAAATATTCGGTGGTATTTGAGAAAGTTGCGCGAAAACATATAACGCTACATCTTGTTTCGTCTCTTTTGCAATTGGTTTACACATTTCACTTTCACACGTATGGATAATCGCTTCTGCAATACCATGTTGTAATCCTTCTGGCAATCGTTTATGCGGCCACCAATGACTGTTCATAATTAAATCTGGATGTAATTTTCCCCCGCGGTCTAAAGCATCTCGGTAATGATATTGGAAATTTGCTTTTTGTTCTTTCGTAAACGGGAATGTATTAATTAATAAACTGTTATCAAATGATGTAACAGCCTTTAGTCGCTGAAAATATTCTTTATCATTCTTTGAAACACCTGATATTTTTGCAAATAAAGAAGGAATATAAATGTGTTTATTTTCAACAAAGAATGTCGGGCGTACAAATGCCTTTTCTTTCGTAATTAAAAAGAGTTCATCGTATGTTGTTTTGAGCGTACGAGCTACAGGCGTATACGAGCGGAACTGCCACGGCTTGTACAGCAGTGAATTATCGTGGTGAAGTACTTGCTCAATTTCTTTTGAAGCTTGATACGCTACTGTTGCAACACGTTCGCGGCGGCGATCTGGAAATGGCTCAAGAGAAATGCGACCTGAATGAGACACAACAAAACTTCTTCCTTCCTCATCAACATTCTCAAATCCATCTTTTCCTTCTGGATGATAATAAAGTACATCACAGCCGAGCATAATAAGGAAGTATAAGAAATATATACGGCTTTCTGTCGCATCACCATACCAAACGATACGCGGCATTTGTTTCTTATAATTAACCGTAGAAAACCACTTCGCTACGTAATTTTCACTTAATTTAATTATATCAATTAAGAAACGACGGAATCCCTCTGTTTTTAACGATTGGTTATGTTGTTTCTCATACAATTTCAATACAGAAATAAACGTCGTATGTATATAATGCTGTAAGTCAGGATTGTCTACTTTCGGTAAAAGTTGTTTCCCAGATAAGTGTGCCACTAGCCTATTTACTGTCAGACCGTTTGGTGCTTCTTGATGTAATCCGAACACTTCTTGAATATGACGAAGCTTTTCCGAATCAATCACTTTGTTTAAATTTTGTTCGTGTAAAACTTCGATTCCTTTCGCTTCACTATAATCAAATAGCTCATTAAAATATTCATCTACATCATTAGGAACGCCAAGGATTCGACATGCTATATAACTAAATTTCATCTCATTCTCTGTCAGTTCATATTGTGGGCGTTTTTCTAAAAGTGTTTCAAATTGCTTTAAATCTGATTCATCTTTTAATCCATATGGTTGAAGTGTAAAACGTGAAAACACAACAGTTCACCTCCAAAAACATTTACGTTTTTTCTAAGTCTTTCTTCTATTATAAACTATTTTTGGTTATAAAAAATGGGCGCTCGTAAAACGAGCAAACCCATTTCAATTATTTATTGTCTTCTTTAGTAGCTGCAACTTCTTCTTTAGCTTGTCCAGAATTCTTCATGTAGTGAAGTATAAATGTTGCTCCAAATGCTACAACTAAAATGATAAAGAATAGCATATGACTTATTTCAATATGAATAACAGACAGTAACATTTTTACTGCAATAATTAAGATTAAAATATATGCTGTCGTTTCAAGTTCTGGAATACGCTCTAACAATTTTAAGAATACACCAGCGATACCACGCATCATTAAAATACCGAGCATTCCACCTAATAATAGAATCCAAACTTCATTTGATACACCAAATGCAGCAAGTACGCTATCTACAGAGAACGCGATATCCATTAATTCAACCATCGCAACTGTTCCCCAGAAGACACCAAACATTCTGAAGAGAATACTGTTTTGGTTCATACCATGAGCTTCCTCTTCTTCTGCATTACCTTTTCTTTTATCAATGAAGTATTTAACTGAAAGCCAAGCTAAGTAAAGTGCACCTAACACTTTTACCCACGCTAATTTAATTAAGAACATTCCAATTCCAATCGCAATAAATCGGAATACATAAGCTCCAATAAGTCCATAGAATAATGCCTTTTTACGTTTTTCTTCCGGAAGGTGTTTTACCATTACTGCTAATACAAGTGCATTATCAGCAGATAACAAACCTTCAAGTACAACAAGTGTACCTATTAATCCCCAAGATACTGGATCTTGCAACACTTTAATCCACATGTCCAAGTCGAAAAACTGAGCATACGTATCAAGGATTCCTTGCAAAATACTCATCTTACCTTTATCCCCTATTCTTTGCTAGATTTATAGAAAGGTCAAAAAAAGGAAACGAATATCGTTTCCTTTCTATGCATCCAAGCCATACGCTCTTACAAGCGCGCCTAAGCCACCTTGGAAACCGCTTCCTACTGCATTAAACTTCCACTGTCCATTATGACGGTATAATTCACAAAAGACAACTGCTGTTTCGATGGAGAAATCTTCCCCTAAATCAAAGCGAAGAACTTCTTCATTCGTTTCTTCATTTGCTAAACGAACAAATGCGTTTCCGACTTGTCCAAAGTTTTGGTTACGGCCTTCTCCATCATAAATTGTAACTGTAATAGCAATTTTATGAACATCTGATGGAACCTTTTTCAAATCTACAACAAGTTGCTCATCATCCCCGTCGCCTTCACCTGTACGGTTATCTCCTGTATGTAAAACAGATCCACAAGGAGACTGTAAATTGTTATAGAAGATAAAATCAGTTTCCTTCGTACATTTTCCGTTCGCATCCAATAAAAAAGCAGATGCATCTAAATCGAAATCTGATCCACCATCATAAGATTTAAAATCCCACCCAAGACCAATTACTGCTTTTGTTAAACCAGGGCTTGTCTTACCTAAATCAATCTTCTGTCCTTTTTGCAATTGAATTACCATTTATATTCACCTCTATATTTTAATCTTAAAAATATATCCATCAGTACACATCTGTTTACTGATGGATATATAAATCTATTACTCTACATCTAAACCGAAATTATTACATAGAGACGCTAATCCACCTTGGAATCCACTTCCGATTGCATTGAACTTCCAGTCACCTGCATGACGGTATAATTCACCTACTACAACAGCTGTTTCAATAGAGAAATCTTCTCCTAAATCGTAACGAATTAACTCTGCATTCTTTTCCTCATCTAAAATACGTACGAAAGAGTTAGAAACTTGTCCGAAGTTTTGGCTACGACCTTCTCCATCGTAAATTGTGATTGTGAAACAAATACGTTCGATATGTGCAGGTACATTTTTTAAATCTATTTTAATCGATTCGTCATCGCCTTCACCTTCACCAGTTCGGTTATCTCCTAAATGCTCGACAGCACCATTCGCACCTTTTGGGTTGTTATAGAAGACGAAATCCTCTGCACCTGAAACTTTACCGTTAGCACCTACTAAGAAAATACTAACATCTAAATCGAAATCGTTTTGTCCGTCATAACGATTCGTATCCCAACCAAGTCCTACAAGAACTTTTGAAAGACCTGGATTTGTTTTTGTTAAGTCTACCTTTTGTCCTTTTTTCAATGAAATTGATGCCATATTCAATTCCTCCTCGGTTTATTCTATTGATAACGTGATACAATCTCACTTAAGTTTTTATCTTGTGTGCCTTCTCCAACAGCTGAAAACTTCCATTCACTTCCGTGGCGATACATTTCACCTGCAATTAGAGTCGTTTTGCCAGCATAATTATCCGATAAATTATAGCGTGCTAATTCTTCACCAGTTTGCGGGTTTTGAATCCGAATATATGCATTACGAATCATCCCGAAATCTTGACGACGATTTACACAGTCATAAATATTTACAACGAATACTAAACGATTAATACGGCTCGGAACTTTATGTAATTCTACGAAAATTGTTTCGTCATCACCAGCGCCTTCACCTGTTAAATTATCTCCTGAATGAATAATACTACCACAAGTAGAAAGCTTGTTTCCGAAGTAAACTAAATCGTTTTTGTTTAAAAAGCGATCTCCTTCTAACATAACAACAGATGCATCACAATCTACATTTGGTTTACTTCCAAATAATGAAGACAGAAACCCACCTGATTGCCCAATTGGATCCCAGCCTAAGCCAACCTGTAGTTTTGCTACTTTGGGTTGTCCTTTCGTTAAATCGATCTTTTGACCTTTTTCTAAAATAATAGGCATGCAGTTTCTTCCTTTCTACAAAGCATTTTCCAAGGCGGAAAATATTGTATTCTTCTTTTATATTGTAGCATTATTTACCTAGTGATAAAAAGGATAAATTCTCAGTTATATGAAAACATTCATATAACTTACTTATGATGATGTAAGAAGTGGTAAATAGCACCAATCATTCCTGCACAATTACCGTTTTGTGCAAGTTCAATCTCACAATTACTATAAATCTCTTTATTTAAATATTTTTCTACTTCCTCTTTTACTTCTTTTAAGAACTTATTTCCTCTATCAGTAATTCCTCCACCTATAACAATCATTTCTGGATTAAAAATATAAGCAAGATTACTAATTCCAATCGCTAAATGTTTAAAGAAAACCTCAACCGCTTGCGTAACTTCTCTATCTCCTTTATCATACAGTTCGAAAATCGTTTTTCCATTCCAATCACGTTCACCTTTATATTTTCGCACAAGACGAATTACCCCTGAAATGGAAGCGACCTCTTCAAACTGCTTTCCTTCTATTAACATATTTCCCCATTCACCAGCACTAAAAGAATGTCCCCTGTATAACTCTCCATCTATAAAAATTGCTCCTCCAATACCAGTTCCAAGAGTAAGCATAATAAAATTTCTTTTTCCGTTTCCAATACCTTTCCACTGCTCACCCAAAGCTGCACAATTCACATCATTTTCAACGGACACAGGTACTTGCAATACCCCTTGCAATCTATCAATAATAGGAATAGTCGCGTAGTTCGGAATATGCTCCACCCCTCCCGTTACAACTCCTTTATGAATATTAACAATTCCCGCTGTACTAATGCCAATTCCTGAAATCGTATGTTCATTCATTAATTGTTTGGATAGCAGAATAAGTTTTTGAATGATTTGTTCCCCACCCAAATGAATTTCTGTTGAAACTGTTTTATGCTTTCGTACTGTTCCTGTTTCTGAAACAATTCCATATTTGATTTGTGTACCACCAATATCAAATGCAATATATTCTTTCATCCGCTGTCACTTCCTCTATTGTAATGCGTGTAAAATTCTCACCACTCTACTATTATAAAGAATTTACACTAACTCTTTTCTCTCTTCAGAAATACACCACCTTTTTCTATATATAGTTTTTTTTGCATAAAACTCTTTTTCCTAAGAAATATTACAAAGGGATGTATTTTAGATGGAATATTAATTTCTTAGGAGGAAAACAATGACGAAAATCTTCATTTTAGCATCAACACTCTCTTTATCTTTTTTTAGCGGTTTAAATATCGGTAATGCAGCAACTGAAAACTTCTCTCCAGCAACAAACGCAATTGTACAAAATAACGATCATTTAGCAGAAGGCAACTCAAAAGATAATAATAAGCCACCAGAAAACAATGGTTCTCAGAACGATAGTGGTTCCGGTGGCAACAGTTCTGGCGGCAACGGTTCTGGTGGCAACGGTTCTGGTGGCAGTGGTTCTGGCGGCAACGGCTCTGGTGGCAACGGCTCTGGTGGCAACGGTTCTGGTGGCAACGGTTCTGGTGGCAACGGCTCTGATGGCAGTGGTTCTGGTGGCAACGGTTCTGGCGGCAACGGTTCTGGCGGCAACGGCTCTGATGGCAGTGGTTCTGGTGGCAACGGTTCTGGCGGCAACGGCTCTGGTGGCAACGGCTCTGGTGGCAACGGCTCTGGTGGCAACGGCTCTGGTGGCAGTGGTTCTGGCGGCAACGGCTCTGGTGGCAACGGCTCTGGTGGCAGTGGTTCTGGCGGCAACGGCTCTGGTGGCAGTGGTTCTGATGGCAGTGGTTCTGGCGGCAATGGCTCTGGTGGCAACGGTTCTGATGGCAGTGGCTCTGGTGGCAGTGGTTCTGGCGGCAATGGCTCTGGTGGCAGTGGTTCTGGCGGCAATGGCTCTGGTGGCAACGGTTCTGGCGGCAATGGCTCTGGTGGCAACGGTTCTGGCGGCAACGGCTCTGGTGGCAACGGTTCTGGTGGCAGTGGCTCTCAAGGTGGAAACCGTGTTAAAGGCGATAGCAGTTCTCAAGGTGGTAATGGCTCTCAAGGCGGCAACCGCGTTAAAGGCGATGGCAGTTCTCAGGGGGGCAACGGCTCTCAAGGTAGTAATGTAAAAGATAATGCGACAGAACAAGGCGATAAGTTACCTAATACGGCAACACATTATCCTGCATCTATTTTAATGGGACTTTCAACATTCCTAATCGGTATGTTACTATTTATTCGCCGTAAAAATGCAAAATAAAACACATCCCTCCATCTAAAACATACATGAAACAAATTGTAAAACTAAAAAGGACTTTGGATTGCATTTTATTATGCAACCCAAAGTCCTTTTCATCCTCTATCAAAAAGAGCATTAATACGCTTTTCCCCAATACACCATTTGCTTAGCTTCTTTGCCACAACAAATACATTCGTCAGCTAATTGCTCTTGCTCAAAAGGCATACAGCGTGAAGATACTCCAATTTCTTCTTTTAGTTTCTCTTCACAAGCTAACTCTCCGCACCACATTGCCTTAATAAATCCTTGCTTTTCATCCACTACTTTTTTCATCTCTTCGAAATTCGTCGCACTATACGTATTCTCATCGCGAAATACTTTTGCCTTATTAAATAAAGAATTATGAATTTCCTCAAGTAGTGCTGGAATACGTTTTTCTAATTGATCCATTGATATAAATTCTTTTTCTTTCGTATCTCTTCTTACAAGTACGACTTGATTCTTTTCAATATCTTTAGGACCAACTTCTAATCGAATTGGAATGCCCTTCATTTCATACTCATTAAATTTCCAGCCTGGTGTTTTATTACTAGCATCTATTTTTACTCGTGCAACCTTTTGAATATGTTCTTGTAACTCTGTTGCTTTCGCTAAAACTCCTTCTTTATGCTGCGCAATCGGTACGATAACAACTTGCACTGGAGCAACTTTTGGTGGCATTACAAGCCCATTATTATCACTATGGACCATAATAAGTCCACCTATCATTCTTGTTGATACACCCCAAGATGTTTGGTGTACATATTTCCACTTACCGTTACGATCTAAAAACTTAATATCAAATGCTTCTGAGAAATTCGTTCCAAAGTTATGAGATGTTCCTGTTTGAAGTGCTTTCCCATCATGCATTAAGCTTTCAATCGTATAAGTAGCCTTTGCACCCGCAAACTTTTCTTTTTCTGTCTTTTGTCCTTTAATTACTGGTATCGCTAAGTAGTCTTCACAGAAAGAAGCATATAGATTTAAAATATGTAACGTTTCAGCTTGAGATTCCTCTGCCGTTTCATGGATCGTATGACCTTCTTGCCATAAGAATTCCGTTGTACGAAGGAATGGTCTCGTTGTCTTTTCCCAACGAACTACTGAACACCACTGATTATATAGCTTTGGCAAATCATTATAGGATTGCACAATTTTTGAAAAATGTTCACAGAATAAAGTTTCAGATGTAGGGCGTACACAAAGTCTCTCCGCTAATTTTTCATCCCCGCCATGTGTCACCCATGCTACTTCAGGAGCAAACCCTTCTACATGGTCCTTCTCTTTTTGCAATAAACTCTCTGGGATAAACATTGGCATATACACATTTTCATGACCAGTTGCTTTTAACTTCTCATCCATAACTTTCTGCATATTTTCCCATAAGGCATAACCGTACGGACGTAGAATCATACATCCTTTTACACTTGAATAATCAACAAGTTCTGCTTTTTTTACAATATCTGTGTACCACTGTGCAAAATCCTCTTCCATCTTCGTAATCGCTTGTACTTGTTCTTTTGCCATAGTCAGTCTTCCTCCTTCTAGAAAATACAAAAAAGCCCGCATCCCTAAATAGGGACCGAGCTTTGCCGGCGTTACCACCCTGATTCATGCACAAAAATTGCGCATGCTCTCTTTTTGATAACGGGAAATTCCCGCTGCATATGCAGAACGCAAAGGTAGGTTCCATATCGCCTTTTTAAGAATCTTTCAGCCGGGCGGATTCTCTCTCTGCTAAAAAGGTTGAACATGTACTAGTCCTTTTTCATCGTTATAACGAAATAAATTTGTTGATTATCATAATACAAATTCTTTTTTTAAACAATAGCTAATTTTCTAATTTCTATATATTCTTTTCGTTTTTTGCAGTTTTATACGTAGCTTTTTCTCGTGATTTTTAAAAGTTGATGTGCAATCATACCGATAAGTGTACCAAGTAGAACGAAGAAACCAATAAATCCATATCCCATTCCTTCCCATCCGCCAATCACCATCATTGTAACCGGAAAGGATGCTAAGCAAAGAAGTATTAAACTAAGTGCAAATATAATATCGAACTGTTTATTTGGAAACCGTTTCTTTAGTAAATACGAAATAGCAAATACAAGGATAATCGTAATTCCGCCAATGATATAAAAGATACTAAATCCATCTAACCACTCCATAGTGTTTCCTCCTTCCATAGATTCCCTTATACTTAATTATATGTTTAATTTTTCTGAAAATAAATAATAAATTTTCACCTAAAAATATATTTTTATTACTAGGTATTAATAGTAATATATAATAATAGGTTTTATATAATCAGGAGGGAACTTTATGGATAAAGCATTAACAAACCACGTCATTATTTTATCTTTCGATTGCTTATCAGCTTTAGATTTTCCTATATTACAAAAACTTCCTAATTTCCAAACATTAATAAACAAGGGCGCGATTGCGAAAAAAGTGGAACCTATTTATCCTTCTGTAACATATCCAAGTCACTCAACAATCGTTACTGGAAACTATCCTAATAAACATGGCGTAGTTAGCAATACATTACTTCAACCTGGACGCGAGTCACCAGATTGGCATTGGTACCGAAAATCCATTAAAGGAACAACATTATACGATGAAGCACGTAAAGCAAATTTAACGACAGCTGCCCTTCTATGGCCTGTTACCGGCAGAGCAAATATTGATTATAATTTACCTGAAATTTTTCCAAATAGACCGTGGCAAAATCAAGTTTTAGTTTCATTATTTAGCGGTAGCCCTCTATATCAATTAGATTTGAATCAGCGTTTTGGCCATATAAGAAATGGCTTATCACAGCCTGAACTCGATAATTTCGTACTGGCTTCTGCTGTGCATACAATCCAGACAAAAAAGCCTAATGTCATGTTTGTACATTTCACCGATTTAGATACCCAAAGACACTATCACGGCTTTGAATCCAAAGAAACAATAGCCGCGATTCATAGACATGATGAACGGCTAGGGAAAATTATTCAAGCTTTAAAAGACAGTGACCTATACGAAGAGAGTACAATTATCGCTCTTGGTGACCATAGCGCTTTAAGTGAAAACAAAGCCATCCAATTAAATGTACTATTTCATCAAAAAGGGCTTATATCTATAAATTCCAAAGGAAAATTAGTAGACTGGAAGGCCTATTGCCAAAGTTGTGACGGATCTGCCTACGTATATGTGAAAGACAAGAACGATACCGATACAATTCGAGACGTACAACTACTACTTGAAGAACTGCTTCAAAATAAACAAAACGGTATTGAATTTATGCTTCATGATGAAGCTGCAAAAGACTGCGGTGCAGATGGTAATTGTTTATTTATGTTAGAAGCGCGTGAAGGATATTATTTCACTGAAAACTATACAGGAGATTTTATAAAAGAAATTACTGAAAAAGATGTTACGCCTAGTAAAAAATATACATTTGGTACACATGGATACTCTCCAACAAAACCTAACTATGAAACAATTTTTATCGCTGCTGGGAAAGGGATAAAAAGCGGTGTCATCATCCCGTATATGAGACTTATTGATGAAGGCCCAACTATCGCTAGACTACTCGGTTTACACTTAGGTGAAACAGACGGATCAATTGTAGAGGATTTACTCCAATTGTAAAGAACTGTGTATACATGTAAAAGTTATGTAAAAATCATCACAGTTTCTCTTTTTATAATTTTTATTTTTGTACACTGTTAGTAGAACAAATTTAAGGGGGAACACTATATGAAAAAAATGTCCAGACAAGAAAAAAGCTGGATATTATACGATTGGGCGAACTCCGTATATTCGCTCGTCATTACAACTGCATTATTCCCAATTTACTTTAAGGCAGCTGCAAAAGAAGCTGGGCTATCTGGTGCAACTTCAACAGCATATTGGGGATACGCAAACTCATTCGCTACACTTTTAATTTCTATACTTGCCCCTATTCTCGGCACAGTTGCTGATTATAAAGGATTTAAAAAACGATTTTTCACATTCTTCTTTGGACTCGGTATCGTATTTACAAGTATGCTAGCAGTCGTCCCAACATCTCAGTGGTACTTATTACTAGGATGCTACATGCTCGCATTAGTCGGTTTTGCTGGAGCAAACATTTTTTATGATGCATTTTTAGTAGATGTTACCTCTAAAGATAGAATGGACCGAATTTCTACAAGAGGCTTTGCATTAGGCTATATTGGGAGCACAATTCCTTTTATCGGCTGTATCGCCCTTATTATTCTTGCTCAAAAAGGCACTATCCCTTTATCGGTCGGCATTGCTAGTCAAATTTCATTCGCAATAACAGCTCTTTGGTGGGGATTATTTACAATTCCAATGCTAAAAAATGTGGAGCAAACACATTATATTGAACGTCATCCGAGACCAATTGCAATGAGCTTCAAGCGCCTTGCTGATACTTTTAAAAATATTAAAGAATATAAAACTGTATTTATGTTCCTAATAGCTTACTTTTTCTACATTGACGGGGTCGATACAATTATTACTATGTCTACTGCTTACGGAACAGATCTCGGTATTAGTGCAACTAATCTATTAATCATCTTATTTGTAACACAAATTGTCGCTTGTCCGTTCGCTTTATTATACGGAAAACTATCAGAAACATTTACCGGTAAAAAAATGCTATATGTCGGTATTATCATTTATATCATTATTTGCACATATGCTTATTTCTTAAAAACGACACTTGATTTCTGGATTTTAGCAATGTTGGTTGCTACTTCTCAGGGCGGGATTCAAGCACTTAGCCGTTCTTATTTCGCAAAACTAGTACCGAAAGAATCTGCAAATGAATTCTTCGGATTTTATAATATCTTTGGTAAATTCGCGGCAATTATGGGTCCAGTATTAGTAGGTGTCACAACACAATTAACAGGAAAAACAAACGCTGGTGTCCTTAGTATTATTGTCCTATTTATTATCGGTGGATTCTTATTAACTAGAGTTCCTGAAAATGGTACGTCCGTTACACCACCTAATCCAAAGACAAAAACGCTATAAGAAAAAGATCCTCTTCTCATGAGAAGAGGATCTTTTCTCTATTTTTAGCGATAACGTCTTACAATTAAAAATTCTACAGCCGGCTTTACAACTATCGCAGCGCATAACGCAAACAAAAGCGGTATGTTATGAAAATCAATCCATTTATTAAAACCTACCGATGCGAAAAACAAACCAAAAATTAATACAACAAGTACATAATACGTAACATTTGCACTTGTTTTTAATACATGTTTTTCTACATCTTCTTTCTCCTCCGTTGTCCCTTCCACATTATGCGATGCCAAACTTTTAAACATATAATGTAATGCGATGCTACAAATAAATAGTGCATACCAGTTTACTTGAAGTTCAGTTAACCAATAATAAAGTGCAAACACTAACGTACTTATAGCTACTAATGCCGTAACTACAAAGGTTATTTTCTCTTTCCCCAACAACTACTCCCCCTACAGCTTGTACAAAAATAGTTTATCAACAGTTGTTCCTAATACTTCAGCTAAACGGAATGCTAACGCTAAGCTTGGATCATATTTATTATTCTCAATTGCATTTATCGTCTGTCTAGAAACTTTACACTTATCAGCCAATGCACCTTGTGAAATATTGTTTTCAGTGCGTAATTCATAGATTTGATTTTTCACACCATTGCTCCTAACCTGTAAAATCGTTTTTACATCATCAGTATATAGTTGGGGCATGTCGTTGTCAAAAGATTGCCACAAGAAAAGGGAGCAATTCAGCCCCCTTACAATAGCTATTCCGAAACGAATCAATTCGTCATTTCCTCTCGATTCACAATATCTTCTTTCTTTATTTGCATACGCAAAACCGGACCTATCGCAAATAAAATAAGTGACATTGCTATACAAAATACAGTAACTAGTGAGGTCATCTCCTTCAATCCTCCAGCTAGTGAAGTTCCGATTAACATTGCCCCCATAAACAGTGGTAAAATTGTTCCATTTACTCTTCCAATCATATTTTCTGGTACAAGTTGAATCATAAGCGTACCGACAACGATATTAACACAAGCTAAACAAATACCTGTTCCAAACCTCATGAAACTAGTAATCCAAAATGATGTAGATAACCCTTCTACTAAAAATGACATTGCTAATATGCTCATACCGAATACAAACATCTTTTTCGGATTCACTTTTGAAGCAAAAACTGCAGCAACAATACCACCGATTAACATACCGATTCCATCAGCTGCGGCTAAATATTGAACAGCTTCCTTTTCCATTCCAAGGCGCTCTATTACAAGAAATACCTCTAATGGATTCGTTAATCCAACAGCTAAGCCCATAACGGTGAAAGTGATCGTAATCATACGTAAATTTTTCGTATGAAGAACGTATTTCCATCCTTCTTTTATATCATTTTTTAATGAACCTCTCGCCACTTGCTCTTGTTCCACCCATTTTGGTAAAAATGAAAGGGCTATAGCAGATAACAAAAATAAAATGATTAAGCTATATAGTGACGTAAATAAACCAAGTTGTGTATACACAAGCGACCCTACCACTGGTCCAAAAATCATAAATAATGACTGTAACGTTTGGTTAAATGCAATTGCATTTGCTACCTGTTCTTCTTTTACGTAGCGCTTAAATATACGCGAAGATGATGGCTGAGAAAACTGGCCTACAATCGCGGAAATGAGTGTTGCAAAAAATATAGCCTGCCAATAATCCAGCTTTAACAACAAGACAATTCCTACAATGGACAGTACGCTTAATACATCTCCAGCAACCATTGTTCTTTTCGGATTCCAGCGATCAGCTAGCGCACCACCGATAAACGAGAAAATAAAAATAGGTGCATATTCCATAACCGATAACAATGAAACGGAAACTGGATCATTATTCGTTCGCTCCATTATGAAATACAAAAGAGCCATATTTCTAATCCAAATTGCAAATTGTTGTAAAATATCAGATACCATAACGAGCATAAATGCTCGATTTTTAAATAAAGCGTTCATTTTCATTCTCCTTTCATAAACCGACCGTTCGGTCTAATTTATTTTGTAAGAAAAGCAACTGACCTATTATTCAGCTGCCATTCCTTTTAACAATACATCTATTGCCTTTTTATAAATACGTTGCAGCTCTTTATAATCTAACTCGTAGTAAAGTACTCCAAGCCCCGATAATAATCCATTCACAATATACATAAGATCACGCGTATTATCTTCACGAAACTCTCCAGACTGTATGCCTGCTTCAATTAGTTTCTCAAACATAACATATGATTCTCTAGTTAAAGCCAATAGTTCATCCAAAATCTCTTTACTTACAACTTGGCTCATAGAAAATTCCTCTATTGCATTTGAAATGGGCTGCTGTATGTCCTCGACATGATATTCCGCGAGACCATATAGTTTTTCAGTATTCGTACTATACAACTTCTCTTTTTCATTCCATTTTTCAAGCCAATCATACGTATGCTGTTTCACTACAAATAAAAATAATTCTTCTTTACTTTTAAAGTGATAATAAATGCTTCCTTTACTTCTCTCTGTAATTTCACAAATCTCTTCCATAGATGTAGCTGCATAGCCCTTCTGTGAAAACAGACTTTCTGCTTTATAGGCAATTTCTTTCTTTATCTCTTCTGCGCTTCTTCTCATATTCACACCTCTTTAAACCGACCGTTCAGTCTAATAATAACAAATAAAAAACCTCTATCGCAAGAGGCTATATTCCTTATTTAAGAAAACGTACTTTCAAACCACGTTCGAACCATATGTATAATTCCAATTTTAAATCCTAATTTAACAAGAACTACGCCTCCCGCAGCTAATAAAAATAACACTACTTTCCCCTTGTTTTTCACTTTCAGTTCCCTTTTCATTTCTATTCCCCTTAGTACGTTAAAAATATTAATCAAACGTTTGTTTAACTGTTGTTATGCATATGTAAGCCAACTAATCAAACGTTTGTTTAAAAAGAAATACGCCCCCTATAAGGCGTATTCTCATCAATCACCACCGCCTCCACCACCGCAGCTACCTCCACTATCTCCACCAAAAGAACCTCCGCAATCATGTGAACCTCCATCGTGCGAGCTATCATTATCCGATCCAGCAAAGAAAAATAATGGTGATGAGCTGTTGGATGAATTATGAATGTTATTTTGTTTCGTAAGATTTACCTTCTTTTTGTTCGATCGAACTGCTGTTATGATCGTTCCAACTACAACAAATAATAGTATGACAATAATAAATTCCATATAAAAGCCTCCCTTAGTCTTCGAATAATTGAATGGTTCTTTCTAGATTTTCAAGTGAAATGAAGCGCGATTCACGAAGGATCTCTTTTCCATTATAAAATAATAAAACTGTTGGCCCTGTAAATACTGCATATCGCCCCGCAATTTCTTGCATGTCTTGTAGTAATATTTCTACTTTCTCTACGTATTTATAATTCTCTAGTACGCCATTTACTTTTCTTAGCATAACATCACAAACACCACAATTTTCCGTTTTAATAAACAGTAGTACTAATTGTTGTCCTTCAATATATGTCGCTAATTCTTCTATCGTTTCAAATGTATTCATCTTATCCGATACGATAAACTTAAATAAATCTATACAATTCAATCAAATTTATACAAGTTAGTGCTTCATCGTGTTCTCGCAACCCCGAAGGGACGAGGGGTATAACACTCCACACGAGGCAGTATCGTTACCTCCTATTATCAAGCATTTATTTTACCCATCTTGATAAATTTATCGCAGCATTTACATCCCTATCATGATGGCTATTGCATGAAGCACAACACCACTCACGTATTTTTAAACTCCACTGTCCTTCTGGTTGAACTGAATGGTCGTATTGAACTCTACAACATGAGCAAATCTTGCTTGAAGCGAACCATTTATCAGCTTTTACATACGCAATGCCATACTTCTCGCACTTGTATGATAAACATTGAAAGAAGAAGTTTAATTTTTGAAATGAAAATGCTTTCGATAGTTTTTTGTTTTTTAACAGGTTTGAGATAGATAAGTCTTCCACAACAATTCTCATTGGTTTGGTTTTCACCAATTTAGCTGTTGCTTGATGGATATGGTTATTTCGGATATTCATAATTTTCCTAGATAACCGCAGGTGCTCGATTTTTGCTTTTTCATATCCGGCAGATTGAATTTTCACACCTTTTTTAAATCTCCTAGACATATCTCTTTGCGCTGACTTTTTCCTTTTCAAAAGTTTTTTAACCTTGGCGTCTTTGTTTATATTTCGTTCTTTCGTACCATTAGAAGCTACAAACAGCTCTTTTAAACCAACATCCACACCGATTGACTTATTGGTTAGTTCTTGTGATTCAAAGTCTTCTTGGAACCCCACACTAATCCACCAGTGACGACCATCAAATGTAACTCTTGGATTGGATGGTTTTTTATTTCTTGGTAGTTGTTGGCTTGTTTTCACTTCTCCAATAGACTGAATATGAACTACTTTCTTTCCTATAATCAGCCTTTCATAATTGGCATAAAATCCTTGGATTACATCTTTTTTAGATTTATAAGAAGTGTGATAACCATTTTTGTACTTTTTGAACGAATGCTTCCTTGCCTTATCAAAATCTTTTGAAGCCTGTTTGGAAACTTGTGCGTTGATGTCTTTTAACCACTCATAATTCTTTCGCTTCTTGATCTTTGTAAATCGTTTCTGTAAAGCTAACTGTGAAACAGATTTTCCAAATAGCTTATAGTATCTATCACTCATTCTTTTACAATAGTTATAAGCGAATCTTGCAGCACCAGCATGGTTTCTAAGCACTTTTTCTTGTTCAGGCGTTGGAATCAGTCTGACTTTCTTCGCCAATATCATCAGAATGTAACTCCTTTAATGAAAGATTTGTTCTTCTGAATCGTAGCGTGTTCCACCAGCATTCTCCTAAGACTACTCGAATACAAACCTGTTAATTCTGATACTTAACTAACTCGTAAAAATTTCATTAATATTCTCACTTCATTGAATCCACCATAACACATACGTTCGATAGATTCATTAAAGTTTGATAGATTTAATTAAATTTATCTCGTTCAACTAAGGGCGCAATTCCTTAGCCAGTTCTCTTATGAACTTCTCATGTTTTCACATGAGCGCAGACTATATGTTTATCTCTTTAGAGATAGAGGATTTTTCCACCACCATAGGCTTGTGATGTACTCTCGTCAGTTATACGAGATAGTCGTTGAACGTTCATCTTATCACTTTTGACTTAGATGATTCGAGGCGGAAGACCCATTGTTCTAGTGTTTAGGATTTAACCTTGCACGATCTGATTGATTTTTTCTGCTTTCGCGACATTCACGCTCGCCATTTCTAGCCAAGTTGTAGTTCAATCAGCTTTAGGGATTGCCCGCAGTTAACCCTCACTACTAGCCAATCACTTGACTAGCAGGGCTGACTGATATATTTAATTAACTTTCGTTATAATTGGTTAAATAAATCGTAACAGTTAGTTACCCTCTTAGCGTAATTTACTAAATACTTTACCTTGATACATACGAAAAGCTGAACTATCTTTAATCTTTCTCTTTTCCATTACCTGCTGAAAACGAAGCATTTTTGCTGTTAACTCTTCTTGTAATTCTTTTCTCTCTGCTTCATCATAACAGCACGCAATTAAGTCTTCTATTTTTAATATATCTTTTTGTAGTTCCATTTCTGGTGGAATCATACCCGCATTTTTTAAAATTTTATAACTCATTCTAAGTTCTGGAGGTACCATTGAAAGGTCTTCTAATTGTAGTGGTTTTCCTTTTCCCGGAATATGATCAAGGTCTCCATTCCGTATTGCTTGTCGAATTTTTTCTTCAGCAATGTTCAAAAAGACATCCACACCACTCGCTCCTTTACATATTTTTACTATTATTTTACATGATATTTTCTCATCTCGCTACGCTATTACAAATTGACTTCATACAATTTTTTCTCAAATTTAATTACAAGAAGCCTTTTCCCCCCTAATCAATATTTTATTTTCATGTGTAATCCGTATTAGAGCCACTTCATATTGAGAAAGTCTTTTCGAGTCCAATAAAGCGTTTACACCAAATCTTACATTTGCTACGATTTAATCACCCCCAGCTCCCTTGTATAGACTTCGTGATGTCTGATCATTTTTTATCTAGACGTTTCATACGTCTAGATTCATTTTGGTTTATTGGCGCATGCCTTTAAATATATTTTTTATTTTGAAAGGAGAAATGACTATGAGATCAAAAAAATTCACGTTGCTATTACTATCCCTACTACTCTTCTTACCTCTTTTTCTCACAAACTTTATTACTCCAAATTTCGCATTAGCAGATTCACCAAAGCAAGGTCAAAAAATTGTTGGGTATTTTCCTTCGTGGGGCATTTACGGACGTAATTATCAAGTTGCAGACATTGATGCATCAAAGCTAACTCATTTAAACTATGCTTTCGCTGATATTTGCTGGAATGGAAAACATGGAAACCCTTCTACTCACCCCGATAATCCAAATAAACAAACATGGAACTGTAAAGAATCTAGTGTACCACTGCAAAATAAAGAGGTCCCTAATGGCACTCTCGTACTCGGTGAACCATGGGCTGATGTCACAAAATCTTATCCGGGATCGGGTACAACTTGGGAAGATTGTGATAAATATGCCCGCTGCGGAAATTTCGGAGAACTGAAACGATTAAAAGCTAAGTACCCTCACTTAAAAACAATTATTTCAGTTGGTGGCTGGACTTGGTCTAACCGTTTTTCTGATATGGCCGCTGATGAAAAAACAAGAAAAGTATTCGCTGAATCTACAGTAGCTTTTCTTCGCGAATATGGATTTGACGGCGTGGATTTAGACTGGGAATACCCGGGTGTTGAAACGATTCCTGGTGGTAGTTATCGTCCTGAAGATAAACAAAACTTCACCCTACTCCTTCAAGATGTTCGAAATGCACTAACGAAAGCTGGTGCAGAAGATGGGAAACAATATTTACTAACAATCGCGTCAGGTGCAAGCCAACGTTATGCGGATCATACAGAGCTAAAGAAGATCTCTCAAATACTGGATTGGATTAATATTATGACATATGATTTCCACGGTGGATGGGAAGCTACTTCTAACCATAATGCAGCACTATACAAAGATCCAAATGACCCAGCAGCAGATACGAAATTTTACGTAGATGGTGCGATAGATATTTATACAAATGAAGGGGTTCCAGCGGATAAACTCGTATTAGGTGTACCTTTTTACGGACGTGGATGGAAAAGTTGCGGAAAAGAAAATAATGGGCAATACCAACCTTGTAAACCAGGTAGTGACGGAAAGCTAGCTTCTAAAGGTACTTGGGATGATTATTCTACCGGTGACACAGGTGTGTACGATTATGGTGATTTAGCAGCTAATTATGTGAATAAAAATGGTTTTGTTCGCGGATGGAACGATGTAGCGAAAGTACCTTATTTATATAATGCGACTACAGGAACGTTTATTAGTTATGATGACAATGAATCTATGAAATATAAAACAGACTATATAAAGACAAAGGGTTTAAGTGGTGCAATGTTTTGGGAACTAAGCGGGGATTGCCGTACAAGTCCAAAATATAGTTGTAGTGGACCAAAATTACTTGATACGTTAGTAAAAGAATTACTTGGTGGACCTATTACTCAAAAAGATACTGAGCCCCCAACAAACGTAAAAAATATTGCTGTTACAAATAAAAATTCAAACTCAGTTCAATTAAACTGGACTGCATCTACTGATAACGTAGGCGTTACTGAATATGAAATTACTGCCGGAGAAGAAAAATGGAGTACAACAACAAATAGTATTACAATTAAAAACTTAAAACCTAATACAGAATATACATTTTCAATATTAGCTAAGGATGCTGCTGGGAATAAATCACAGCCTACTTCCATTCTTGTAAAAACAGATGATGCTAACACAACACCTCCTGGTGGAAATGGAAATGCTACCTTTTCAGTCACTTCAAATTGGGGAAGTGGTTACAACTTCTCGATTGTTATTAAAAATAGCGGAACGACCCCTATTAAAAACTGGAAATTAGAATTTGATTATAACGGCAATTTAACACAAGTTTGGGATTCTAAAATTAGTAGTAAAATAAATAATCATTACGTAATTACGAATGCAGGATGGAATGGTGAAATTCTTCCTGGTGGGTCTGTTACAATCGGAGGAGCTGGAACAGGCAATCCTACTGAACTTTTGAATGCATCCATTAGCGAAAACTAAACATAGCCTCCATTAATCATTTCACTAAAGTTTGAATTTCATGAAAAATTACAAATATATATTACGATAACCTATTATAATTATATTTAGTTTCTAATATGAAGTTCATGTGAAGTTCATCTGAATTTTACATGAATTTCCTTTAAGTTCTATTGTCTTCTTATACTAATCACTTTATCCTTTACATATAGGAATTATTTTTCATTCCATTTCAAACTATCTATATATACAAAGAAAGATAGTCGCCTATTAGGGAAAGGCATCTAAATATAAACATAACAAAAGAAAAAGCACGCTTATAAGCGCACCATAAGAGTGCTTCTTCATACAATTCTCATGTAAGAGTTCTCGAAAATCATGTTAATCACAAAGAAAAGGCATTAGCTTATACAAGCTAATGCCTTTTCTTTATTCATATTGTTCAGCGTTCCATTCTTCTATATTCCATACTTTTGTGATCCATGCTTCATAGAAAGAAGGCTCATGTGAGACAAGTAAAACTGTTCCTGTATATTGTTGTAACGCTTCCTGCAAAGACTTCTTTGTTTCTATATCCAAATGATTAGTCGGTTCATCTAAAATTAAAACATTGCTTTTCGTTACGATAAGTTCACATAAACGCACTTTCGTTTGTTCTCCGCCGCTTAATAAACGAATAGGTTTTAATACGTGCTCTTCTTTCAAGCCACACTTTGCTAGTGCTTGGCGTACTTCTTTCCTGGTCATATCTGGTCGTTCTGCCCAAACTTTCTCTAATGGTGTTGTTTCTGAAGCAAACTCTTCCTGTGCAAAATAGGCAGGATTTACTCGCTCGCCAACAGAAATCGAACCACTTAGCGGCTTTATTTGGCCTAATAACGTTTTTAACATCGTCGTTTTTCCAATTCCATTATGACCAACAATCGCTATCTTTTCTCCCTTTTTCACTTGTAAATTCAACTCTGGACATAACGGATCACTATAACCTATCCTTAGTTTCTCAGCTTGCAATATACGACTTACTGGCTCCTCATAAACAGTAAAATCAAAACGGGATCGAGTTACATGATTAACCTTTTCAATCCTTTGCATTTTCTCTAATACTTTCTCTCTACTTTTAGCTTGTTTCGCTTTTCGAACTTTATTTTTTTGAATAAATGTTTCTAACTGCGCAATTTCTTTTTGTTGTTTCGCATGCGCCGATTGTAATTGTTTCCTTTGCAATTGATAACTTTGCACAAATTTTTCATAATTTCCTACGTACCGCTTCACTTTCCGTTCTTCTAGATGATAAATAACATTCGTAATACTGTTCAAAAATACTTCGTCATGTGAAATGATTACATAAGCTTTTTCATACAGTCTCAAATACGATTGCAACCATTCTATATGAGCTGTATCTAAATAATTTGTTGGCTCATCTAGCAATAAAACATCAGCTTTTTCTAAAAGGAGCTTCCCAAGTAATAACTTTGTTCGCTGTCCTCCACTTAACTGTGAAACATCCTTTTTCAAACCTATTTCAAGTAAGCCTAAGCCGATTGCTACTTCTTCAATTTCAGTATGAATTTGATAGAAATTAGAACTTTCTAATATAGTTTGTAATTCTCCATACTTTACTAACAGTTTTTCTATTTCTCCTGCTCCATTCATTTCTTCAGCAATTTTTAACATTTCACACTCAATCGCATACAGATTAGAAAATGCACTTTGTAAGTATCCCTCAATTGTTATTCCTTCTTGTAAATCCATATGCTGCTGTAAAAAACCTATCTTCACATGTGGAAACCATTCAATGTTTCCGTCATCATGTATAAGTTCTCCTGTTAAAATCCTTAACAATGTTGATTTTCCAATTCCATTTTTCCCAACTAACCCAACATGCTCGCCCTTTAATAGTCGAAAACATGCATTATATAAAATGGTTTTCTCACCATACGAATGACTTAAATTTTCTACTGTTAATATACTCATTTTTTTCTCTCCTCTACTTATAGTTCATACGCTAAATAGAGAGAGCAACAGTATAAAGCCTTATTTAATTGTATATATAAAAAATGGGTAAGGTGAATACACCTTACCCATTACATATTATCGTAAAAAAGGATTAAGGTTCTTTACCTGCTGTCTTCAATTTAGCTTAATCTTTAAAAATGGGCAGACTTCTCCCGTATCAAGCTAAAACCATTTGAAGAACAGTTGATAAAGTCATTTTATCCTTTCACTCCTTTAACATTTGTTATATTAAGAGTATAAACTACTCTGTTATATTCTATTCTCTATTTTTTCTTTTGTTCCTTCTCCGTTTTTTCATTTTCTTCGTAAATTTCTTTATACATCTTTTCTAATGCATATGGACTTGTAAAGATGAGTGTTAACGAATCAACTATTTGCTCTATAGATTTCATCTTTCTCCCCCTATATAAAAAAGCCTCTTAACAGTAATCATACCAAAAACTGTTAAAAGACTTTTTCTATTTTCTCATATACGGGGCTAATACTCTCAGAATTTCTTCCTTATCCTTCTTTAACTCAAGTGATGTTAACATATCCATCGTTCTCGGCCTAGGTAATTTCACTTGTACCTCACCAACTATTGAGGCTGGTCTTTGAGATAAAATAAATACGCGATCTGAAAGCAAGATTGCCTCATCTAAGTCATGTGTGACCATAACGATTGTTTGCTTCTCTTGGTGCCAAGAGTTTAAAAGCCAGCTATGTACTTCCATTTTTGTAAAGGCATCTAATTTTCCAAAAGGCTCATCAAGTAGCATAATTGGCTTTTCACATAAATATGTGCGCAGAAAACTAATTCTTTGACGCATCCCACCAGACAATTCATCTGGATAATGGTCTGCATATTCATCTAGTTCAAACTGCTTTAATGCTTCCATTCCCTCTGTCAGCCTTTGTTTTTTCGGTTTCCCTTCGATTTCCAATGGAAGAACTATATTTTGCAAAGCTGATCGCCACGGCAGTAATAAATCCTGTTGCGGCATATAACTTACAACATCTTGCTCTTGCATTTGCTTATCGTTATACGTTACATTCCCACTTGTTGGATTTTCAACATTTGCAATCATATTTAATAATGTGCTTTTCCCGCAACCACTTGGGCCTACAAAAGAAACGAACTCTCCCTCTCGTATAGAAGCACTAATATTTGCTAATACATTCTTTCCATCGAAAGATTTCACAATATCTTTTATTTGTAATCCGCTCATTTTTCGCTTGGAAGGAACTCATTTGTAAAGGCATCTTTTACATCAATTTTCTTCTTAATTACTTTGTTATCATATAAGAAATTCATGTAATTCGTCCAAACATCTTCCTTCTGTACTCCCCAAGCTTTTGCATCATCTTGATACTTCGTGCTTAACCACTTTTGACTTTCTTGTACTAAGTCTTTATTTACATCTGGAACAGCTTTAATTAAAATATCAGCAGCTTCTTTCGGCTCTTTAATTGCAAAATTATACCCTTCTGTCGTTGCACTCATAAACTTTTTCACAAAGTCTTTATCTTGCTTCGTATGTTTTTCACTCGTAATAATAACAGGACTATAGAAATCAAGCGCTGGGTCTAAGTCTTTCACCATAATCGTATTTAACTCTTTTCCTTGGCGCTTCGCTTCAATTCCATCCCATCCGTAATAAATCCATTCAAAGTCTGCATCACGGCCGATTGATTTAAAGAAATCGGTTTGTCCTAAGATGATTTTTTCAACTTTATTAAAATCAGCTTGATGTTTCTCCATAATGGTCTTCAGCGTTGCTTCTTCTGCTGGTCCTCCCCATCCTCCGTAACGTTTACCTTCAAAATCTTTCGGTGAAGTCATGTTATCTTTCTTAAGCGATGCAAATGCCGAAGTGTTATGCTGAATAATCGCTCCGACAGATACAACAGGAATACCTTCTACACGAGCCAATGTTACATTTTCTTGTGCGCTTATTGCGAAGTCAGCTTTTCCTGAAGCTATCATTTGCTCCGCTGTCACATTATCACCAGGCTGAATAATTTCTACATCTAAGCCTTGCTTTTTATAATAATCTTTCGCTTGCGCTACATATAAGCCAGTATGGTTCGTATTTGGAAACCAATCTAAAACTACTTTTACTTTTTGATCTTTACTTGCACTATCTTCTTTCTTCGCCGGATTACATCCAGCCACACCTACTGCTAATAAGGCAGCCAACATAACTTTTAAACCTTTTTTCATTTTCTGCCGTCCTTTCTATATATCCATGGTGCTGTTATTCTTGCCATAAACTCCACGATAAAATACAGACATAATGTCACCATAACAATAATTGCTGCCACACCAAATACTCGGGCTGTTAAAAAGGATTTTGTAGCTCTCGTAAGCATAACCCCTAATCCTTCACTGGCACCGAGCCATTCCCCAATGATCGCTCCCATTACGCTATATGTAACTGCAATTTTTAAACCTGAGAAAAAGTATGGAAGCACTGCTGGAAACTTTACTTTCTGGTAAACTTGCCATTTCGTTGCCTTCATCGTTTGCAACAACTTCAACATATTTTTATCTACCGTTTGAAAACCTTCTAAAATGCTAAGCGCAATCGGGAAGAAACAAACGAGTATGACTACCATTACTTTCGGTAGCATTCCATATCCAAACCAAATAATAAATAACGGTGCAAGTACAACGATTGGAATCGTTTGCGAAATAACAAGCAATGGATTTATTAAAATACGAAATAAAGGGATAACGTCCATAATAATTGCAATACTTGTCCCAATTAAAATCGCAAAAAATAGTCCGATTATAACCTCTTGTAACGTTTGCATCGTATTCGGTAATAGTAAATCTTTCATTCCAATTAATTCTTGAACAATGGCAGAAGGCTTCGGTAAAATCCACGGTTCAATTTTAAATAATGAAACAGATCCTTCCCATATCGCAATGAGAAGGATAAGCCAAATTGTTGTAATTATTTTAGATTGCTTCTGGTTTTGCATATTCATCACGGTACTTCCAAACCTTTTCATCTATCGTTACACCAGTGCTTGGACGATAATGGATTTTAATAGAAGTAATCACTTCCTCTGCTCCAGCATCCACACAAGCTTGTTGCGCACGTTTAATGACATCAAGAAGTACATCTAATTCTCCTTCCAACGTTGTTTCCATTGCCCCTACTTCATAACGAACTCCCGATTGTTGTACAACCTCAATTGCTTTATCAACAACAGAATACACATCTTTGTGCTTCGCTTGTGGTACTACTGAAAATGAAATCGTAACTTGTTGTGACATAGTAAAATCCCCCTTATGAAATTAAATTTTAAAACAAGAAAAGGCTTTCCTACTACGTAGGAAAGCCTTGTATGCAAGTTATTATAGAATAACATATGCTACATCACTTTAAGTAACTCCCTACGCTGGCATTATCCAGATCAGGTTGAGGGTCGATGTTTGTTTACATCCTCTCAGCCAATTGGCTCCCCGGTCCTTAATTCGTTTTCATTGTAGCATGATTTATTTTATTGAACAAACAAAAGCGCGTATAATCATTTCATTTAACTTTTGAATTCTCCTATTAACTCTTGTAACTCCTGCGAAAGCCAGCTTAAAGAACTAGCTAATTCCGCAATATCTTGTACAGACATTTCCTGCTCTTTCATACTTTCTTCAACATTACTACTACTATTCGCATACGTATTTGCAATAAGTGATAGTTCATCTACAATCCGCACAATATTTTGGCTATTTTGCAATATATCACTTGAATTGTCAGAAACAACTCTAACCTGATTTGTAACAGATTGTGCTGAGTTTGAAATTCCACCAAAGAAAGCACCACTACTTTCAACAAGTTTCATACCCGATTCTACTTCTTTTAAAGCATTTTCCATTGAAACAATAGCTTCTTCCGTACCAGCTCGCGTTTCCCCTATTAATTTTGCTATATCTTTTGCTGATGCTTCCGTCTGCTCTGCTAATTTACGCACTTCATCAGCAACAACAGCAAATCCTCGTCCGGTTTCCTCAGCACGTGAAGCTTCAATAGAAGAATTTAAAGCTAGCGAATTCGTTTGATTTGAAATACCGGTAATTACTGTTACAATATCACTAATTTCTTTTGATCTTGTTTCCAAAGAATAAATAATAGAAGATAAATCTTGTACTGCATTTTGTATGATGTTCATTTGATTAATCGTCTGTTCAATAATACCATTTCCTTTTCCTGAATGGTGCTCTATACCTTCAGACTCTTTCGCCATTTGTTTTGCAGCATTCGTTATCTCTTCCATCCTATCTTCCATTTCATATATAATATCTAAATACTTTGGTACTGCAGTTTCTTGTAATTGAACGCCAGCCCTTAACTCCACTATAGAACTTACGATTCCTTGGACTGCCATGCTATTCTCTTTCGTACTCACTGACAATTCTTGTGAAGATGAGGAAACCTGTTCTGCTGTCTGCTTCACTTTGTCTATAATCCCTTTAAACTTCTCAATAGTATTATTAAAATACGCATTAATAATACCAATATCATCTGGTCTTTCCTCTAATTTAATACTTAAGTCACCTTCACCGACTTTGCGCAATCCTTCACGTAAATCCCGCAATGGAGCAAGTGCGTTACGTACGATTAGGAATTGAATAACCGTTGCAATTAAAACAGAAATACAAATAAACATTAAACCTTGTACAATGAATTTTTCCTTTGTAATAGGAACAATAGAGGCATCTACATCGGCTGCAACAATTGCCACAATATTACCTTCCTCATCTTTAATTGGCTCTAATATCGTTACCCATGATCCCAATGCGTCTTCATATACTACTGTCATGTTTGCTTTTTTTGTGCTCATTACTTTATCATATGTTTCCATCCAAAGATCTGGTTGTTTATAATAGTCTCCCGGTTCTACTTCAACAACATTTGCTAACCCTGTAGCCAAAGCGACAACTTGTAACTCACCTTTTTCATTTTCTTTTGCTCCAACAATATACGTTTGTCCAACACTGTTCAATTCTTCCGTTGATTCATCTAACTTCTCTACTAACTTCTCTCTCTTTTCTCTTTCTGCCGTCGGGTCTTTTGCAACATCTCTCAATATTTTCGCGTCTAATTTATGTAATACCGTATCTCCTGTTTCAAAAGAATGCCTTTCAAATATAGACATCATACTATTTTGAAACATGTTAAAACTTAACGCTCCCATAGTACCAACAAGCGTCAAAATAACTAACACAGTTAACAATACATTTTTTTGAAGAAACGATAGCTTGTGCCAATATTTTTTCATTAACATCACCTTTCTTAATTTACTTACTATAAAGTAAAGCTATTAAAATATAAACCTTATTAATAATCGATAACGATTCTCATTTGTTTGCAAATAAAAAAAAGACCAATGAAAAGAGCATTGGTCAAGACCAACCCTATCCGTCCGGTAACTGGCTAGCATAGCCTTGCGGCCTTAGCTCCTGTAGTTTTGCGTCCTAATGTTTCCATCAGTTTGCCTTTCTCGCTGAACGAGTTGAACGATATGGGAGTTCTATGAGAATTAAGTTATTCTCTATCAAAGATTACAACATAAAAATTAAAATGTCTACCTATTTAGAGATGCAAATGTAAAGTTTCAATGTATTATTTTTTCGAAATAATTTAACAAAGTTCGTGAATGTTACATTTCTTGTGTTATATAATAAAAAATGTATATAACACAAGGATTATTTTGAGTATTTATTTTAATTTTCATTCAAATTAAATTATTCGAATATACCTTAACTAATGAATTTCGGAGGTAGTTTATCATGTTTTGGCTACAATTTCTTACGTTACTACTCTGCATTTTTATTGGCGCACGCCTAGGCGGAGTTGGTCTAGGAGTAATGGGTGGCGTTGGTATGGCAATACTTGTTTTCGTCTTCCACTTACAACCTACAGCTCCTCCTATTGATGTAATGCTTATGATTTTAGCAGTAATTACAGCTGCTGGTGCACTGCAAGCCGCTGGAGGAATGGACTATCTTGTTCATCTTGCTGAGAAAGCATTACGAAAAAATCCAAAGCGCATTACATTCTTTGCTCCAATTGTTACTTATTTATTTACACTGTGCGCAGGAACTGGTCACGTTGCTTATTCTGTACTTCCTGTTATCGCAGAAGTCTCTCGCGAATCTGGGATTAGACCAGAACGACCAATGTCAATTGCCGTAATCGCTTCCCAACAAGCAATTACAGCTAGCCCTATATCAGCTGCAACAGTTGCCCTTTTAGCAATGTTAGCTGACTATAAAATCACTTTATTAGATATTTTAAAAGTAAGTATCCCTTCTACCTTCATCGCTTGTATGGTAGCTGCATTTGTTGCTAGCAAAATGGGGAAAGAATTAAATGAAGACCCTGAATACTTGAAACGTTTAAAAGAAGGAATGATTCCTAAAATTGAAGAGAAGAAAGAATTTGTTGGTTTAAAAGGCGCTAAACTATCCGTTATCCTTTTCTTAGTAGGAACTTTCCTTGTCGTACTTCTCGGTTCATTTGAAGCACTTCGTCCAGGATGGATGGTCGACGGGAAGTTAGTTCGTCTTTCCATGCCGAACACAATTGAAATGGTTATGTTAACTATCGCAGCTCTTATTATTATTTTCTGCAAACCAAATGTAGAAAGCATCGTGTCTGGTAACGTCTTTAAAGCGGGGGCAACAGCAGTTGTTGCTATTTTCGGTATCGCTTGGATGGGAGATACTTTCTTTAATGGAAACTTAAATATGATTCAAGGATCAATTCAGCACCTAGTAACAAGTGCACCATGGCTATTTGCCATCGCATTATTCATTCTATCTATTTTACTATATAGCCAAGCCGCAACAGTACGTGCTTTAATGCCTCTTGGATTATCACTCGGTATTCCACCGGCACTACTAATCGCGATGTTCCCTGCAGTAAATGGATATTTCTTCATTCCAAACTATGGAACAATCGTTGCTGCCATTAACTTTGATCGCACTGGTACAACTGGCATTGGTAAATATGTTTTAAATCATAGCTTTATGATTCCAGGCCTAATCGCAACATTCACTTCTATCGGAATTGGAATGCTCTTAATTTCAATTATGTTTTAAAGAAAAAGCACAAACCTACATGGATCAAGGGTTTGTGCTTTTTTAATCAAACGTTTGTTTAAATAAACGAAACAACTCATTTTGCAACGCTACAAACCTATTCCGTTTCAAATAATCCCCCCTATTTCTAATTATTAATACAAAAAAAGCTATGTAGCATTTTAATACTACATAGCTTTTTTCTACAAACTCTTACTGACTTCCTCTACTAACTTCTTCGTACTTTCGCACACAGATTCCGCTAAACTAATCGCAGAAATAACTGAAACACCGTCCGCACCTGCTTCTATAACTGAAGCGGTATTTTCAATTGTAATGCCACCAATCCCAACGATTGGTATTGTAATTCCTTGTTCTCTAAAATGAGCTAAACCTTTCGTTCCTTGAACTGCTTTCGTATCTTTTTTCGTACTCGTTGGAAAAACAGGGCCAACACCTAAATAATCAGCTCCGTTTTCAATTGCCCAGCGTGCTTCTTCAATTGTATGTGTAGATACACCAACAATTTTATCTCCCATTTTTTCACGAACAGAAGTAATTCCTTCATCATCTTGTCCAACATGCACGCCATCTGCATCTAACTCGATAGCTAGTTCCACATCATCATTTACAATGAATGGGACACCGTACTCCTTACAAATTGCTTGTAGTTCTTTTGCGAAACAAATACGTTTCTCTCCCGTTAAAGCCCCTTCCCCCTTTTCACGGAATTGAAAAATTGTTATACCGCCTACAAGTGCATCTCTCAACACTTGTAGTGGTTCCTTCGTACAATTGTTACTTCCCATAATAAAGTATACTGATAACAATCTAGACATTTCAGCCTTTGTAATACGCGACATCTAATTCCCCTCCTTACTATATAAGCTCAATCTTCCCATACTTCTCAATATCATCTGAAGTTGTATTCGCTAACTGATTTAAAAATTCAATTTGGAAACTACCAGGTCCCTGCTCCACTGTCTTAGCAGCTGCCAGTTCCGCAGCTACACCATAAAACGTTAATGCAGCTACTGCTGCCTTTACATAATCTTTTTCTACTGCTACAAATGCTCCTATTACAGAAGTTAGTAAACAACCAGTTCCCGTAACTTTCGTTAAAATAGAGTGACCATTTCGAATAAGAATCGTTCGCTCTCCATCTGTAACAACATCTTCTTTTCCAGTAATCACCGCAACTGTATTTAATTCAGCAGCTGCCTGCCTTGCAATGCTTACGACATTTCCATTTCCAGTACCGGCGTCTACCCCTTTAATTTCCCATCTCTCATTAATAACGTTCGCTATTTCAGCCGCATTTCCACGGATAATCGCTAAATCAATTTCAGCCGGAATATGTCTCGCAACTTCTGTTCGATACGATGTTGCTCCTGCACCAACTGGATCAAACAATACTGGTACATTATTCACATTTGCCGATTTACCCGCAAGTAACATCGCTTCTACTTCTTCAGGACGAAGTGTCCCCATATTTAATACTAGCGCTCCAGCAATGCTAGCCATTTCTGCTACTTCTTCTTTTGCATACGCCATTACAGGCGATGCTCCTAACGCTAACAAGCCGTTAGCTGTAAAATTTGTGACAACAACATTTGTAATATTATGAACGAGCGGATTAGATTCTCTCACCAAATCCACTACTTTACTAATTTCTTTCATATTCATCCTTCTCATCCCCTAACTATAGTGATGGGAGATACACAAAAAGACACTTTGCGCGTACGCAAAGTGTCTGAACATGTGCTTTTACACTCTCCCTACGCTGGCATTATCCAACAGGTTCAAATGGTCAATGACGGATTAGTCATACTCTCAGTTTGCATCCACAAACTCCCATGTGTTTAGTATTCATCTACTTCAAAGTCTACTCTTATTCTACTAAAATAACAAGTTCTTTACTTTTCTATTTCATATAGAAGCAATAATAAAACAACACGCATAATAAATATCTATTTCTCATAGTCTCATCATGGTGCATATTATGTTTTATCGCCATCATTCACCTTCAAACGGATGTTATCCCACTAAAAAACGTTCAAATCTGGAGCGAAACTGAATCTCAAGAAGATGTATGCTATAGTTAACGTATGGAAATTTGAAAGGATGTTTTAAATATGTCAAAAAGCGTTATAATCGCTGAAAAGCCTTCCGTTGCACGTGATATTGCGCGTGTACTTAAGTGTGATAAAAAAGGAAATGGCTACCTTGAAGGTAGTAAATATATTGTAACTTGGGCTTTAGGTCATCTTGTTACATTAGCAGATCCAGAAAGCTACGATGTGAAATATAAAAAGTGGAATTTAGAAGATTTACCGATGCTACCTGAGCGTTTGAAATTAACGGTTATTAAACAAACAGGGAAGCAATTTAATGCTGTGAAGAGTCAACTTCTTAGAAAAGATGTAAATGACATTATTGTAGCGACAGATGCTGGACGTGAGGGAGAATTAGTCGCTCGTTGGATTATTGATAAGGTTCGAGTTAACAAACCAATCAAACGTCTATGGATTTCATCTGTTACTGATAAAGCGATTAAAGATGGATTCGCTAATTTAAAACCAGGTAAAGCATATGACAATTTATACGCTTCAGCAGTTGCACGTTCAGAAGCTGACTGGTATATCGGTCTTAACGCGACTCGCGCTTTAACGACTCGCTTTAATGCCCAGCTGAATTGCGGCCGTGTGCAAACACCTACTGTCGCTATGATCGCTAATCGTGAAGATGAAATAAAGAACTTCAAAGCTCAAACTTACTACGGCATCGAAGCACAAACGGCGAATCAGCTAAAGCTAACTTGGCAAGATGCTAACGGTAATAGCCGCAGTTTTAATAAAGAAAAAATTGATGGCTTTGTAAAAGGTTTAGATAAGCATAATGCTACTGTTGTGGAAATTGATAAAAAACAGAAGAAGTCATTCTCTCCTGGTCTTTACGATTTAACTGAATTACAACGTGATGCAAATAAAAAGTTCGGTTACTCTGCAAAAGAAACATTAAACATTATGCAGAAGTTGTATGAGCAACATAAAGTGCTAACGTATCCTCGTACAGATTCACGCTATATTTCATCTGATATCGTTGGAACACTTCCAGAACGTCTAAAGGCTTGCGGAGTTGGAGAATACCGTCCTTTAGCACATAAAGTATTACAAAAACCTATCAAATCTAATAAGTCATTTGTTGACGATAGTAAAGTAAGTGATCATCACGCAATTATTCCGACAGAAGGATACGTTAACTTCTCGGCCTTCACAGATAAAGAACGTAAAATTTATGATTTAGTTGTAAAACGTTTCTTAGCTGTTTTATTCCCAGCATTCGAATACGAGCAACTAACGTTACGCACAAAAATTGGTAATGAAACGTTCATTGCACGCGGAAAAACTATTCTGCATGCGGGTTGGAAAGAAGTATATGAAAATCGCTTTGAAGATGATGATGTAACGGATGATGTAAAAGAACAGCTTCTACCTCACATTGAAAAAGGCGATACATTAACTGTAAAGTTAATTATGCAAACATCAGGTCAAACAAAAGCACCTGCACGATTTAACGAAGCAACTTTACTTTCAGCAATGGAAAATCCTACAAAATATATGGATACGCAAAATAAACAACTTGCTGATACACTAAAATCAACTGGTGGATTAGGTACTGTAGCAACGCGTGCTGATATTATCGACAAGCTATTCAATTCATTCTTAATTGAAAAACGTGGTAAAGATATTCACATTACTTCAAAAGGCCGTCAGTTACTCGATTTAGTGCCAGAAGAGTTAAAATCACCTACACTAACTGGTGAGTGGGAACAAAAGCTAGAGGCAATTGCAAAGGGTAAACTGAAAAAAGAAGTATTCATTTCAGAAATGAAGAACTATACGAAAGAAATTGTTTCTGAAATTAAATCGAGTGATAAAAAATATAAACATGACAACATTTCAACGAAGTCTTGTCCAGACTGCGGTAAACCAATGTTAGAGGTAAACGGCAAAAAAGGAAAGATGCTCGTTTGCCAAGACCGTGAATGTGGTCATCGTAAAAATGTATCTCGTACAACAAACGCTCGTTGTCCGCAATGTAAGAAGAAGTTAGAATTACGTGGTGAAGGTGCAGGACAAATCTTTGCATGTAAATGTGGCTATCGCGAGAAATTATCCACATTCCAAGAAAGACGTAAAAAAGAATCTGGAAGCAAGGCTGATAAGCGCGATGTTCAAAAATATATGAAACAACAGAACAAAGAAGAAGAACCATTAAATAATCCGTTCGCAGAAGCTTTAAAGAAATTAAAATTCGATTAAATAAAAAGGTTCCTACCACTCTCGGTAGGAACCTTTTATTATTAATGAATAATTTTACTTCCTTTTGCGTTCTCAACAAACTTTTCACTCGATTTATTAATTGGTGTTTTCAATAATAACGCAGCAATAACGATGACTACTACGAAAACACTTAGTACAAGTAAATCTCTAATAACTATATCCCAAAGCATTCCACCTACCGTTTCACGAATTGCACTAATTGCATATGTGAATGGTAAGAACGGATAAATCGCTTGGAAGAATGGTGGTGTCATTTGAATTGGGAATGTTCCGCCCGATCCTGCTACTTGAAGAACAAGTAAAATAATTGCCATCGATTTCCCAACGTTTCCGAAAATAGAAACAAGTGAGTAAACGATACAAACAAATACTCCACCAATAAATAAACTAAATAACACAAACCAGAATTTATCGACTACATACGTACCGAGTAAGAATATATCCCCCATTGATACGATAAACGCCTGTGAAAGACCTATCGTTAAGAATGTTAATAAACGTCCAAAGTATATTTCATGGCTCTTATAATTCGCGCCCTCTTCATGTACTTCTACCGTTAATAATGAAACCATTAATAATGCGCCTACCCATAATGCAAGCACTGTGTAGAATGGTGACATTGCTGAACCGTAGTTCGGCATTGCAAATAATTTATTCTCTTTTAAATTTACTGGATTCGCAAAGTAATCACTTTGCTTTTCAACATCATTTTTCAATAAGCGTATGATGTCTTTTATATCCTCTTCTGATTCAAAATCACGAATTTTATTTGCTAAGTCTTTAATCTTTTTCTCAGTCTCCGGCATGTCAGCCTTAATGTCTGCTAATTTCTTTCTACCGTCTACTAAGCCTTTTGATGAATCTTCTAGTAACTTTTTAACATCCGGAAGCTTTTTGTCTGCTTCTTTTAAAATTTTAGATGTGTTTTTAGACATCTCTTTTGTACGAGCAATAGCTGCATTGAAATTTGGAGTGATTTCAGAATCATATTTAGCCAAAATATCACCTAATTGAGCTGAAACACTTTTAGACACTTCATTAATACTCTCAATAACATCTGCTGCTGGTTTTTGACCTTTATTAATAGCGTCAATTCCTTTATCAGTTAAATCCATTCCTTTTTGCAAACCATCTTTTGCTTTATTTAACTTAGCAATTGTACCATTAAGGTTTTTATCACTATTCACATCAGCTAAAACTTTATTTGTACTTTCCAGAACTGGAATCATATCATTAACTAAATTCCATCCTGCTTGGAACTGTCCATTTAATTCATTTAAGGCTACTTTTGTAGAGTCTAAACCGTTAACACCTTTATTGCTTAAATCTGCTCTCGCTGTTTCAAGACTAGTTTTTAGTTTTGCGTAATCCGCTACAGCCTGATCATAGTTCTCTCTACCATTGTTTAATATCTCATTAGCTTTGTTGATATCTTGATTTAAATTTCCTCTGAGCTGCTGAGCATCTTCTTTTACATTGTCAGCCTTATTTTTCAATTGTTCAGCTGTGCTTACTGCTTTTTCAAAATCCGCTACAAACGTCGCATTATAATCTGCTTCCGCTTGATTTACTAAGTTATTTATTGCCTCTAACTTCTTATTAGCAGCATCTCTTGCGTCTTGTTTCACTTCTTGCCCTGTACCAATAATATTAGCGATATCTTTAACACCGCCATTTGCATTTTCTATAGCTGATTTAAGATTCGTTAATTTATCTATTCGTTTTTGGAAGAAGTCTTTTCCAGAATCAGTTGGTGCAAATTCCTTAAATTTAGTAAAGACATCAATTAAATATGAAACACTATCTGCACGACCTTTAAGATTTTCAGAAACCTTATTAAGGTCTTGTTTTGCTTTTTCTGGATCGAAATTACCATTTCCCAATCCGTTTATAACGCCTTGTGCATAAGTTGTTCCAACACGTATTGAACTAAAAACATTATTTACAGTTTGATCAATATTTTTAGCAATATTTTTATATCCCTCACCATTCACTTGCGGTAACTCTGGAAGCGTTGGTATTTGAGGAATAGTTACATTCGGTAATTCCGGGAACTTGGATGGATCTGGAAGTGTCAGATTGAAATCCAATGATGGATTCTTTAAGAAATCCGTAATTGCTGCCGCACCATCTAACCCTTTTTGCATTACAATTAAATTATTCTTAATAGTTCCTGGAGCACGTTGCAATGTTTCATCATTTCTCGCAAAGAACTTATCTAAGTTCCCTAACGCTTCTTGCCCGTCATTAATTACACTTTCTACAACTGGCAACTCTTTTTGTGCTACTTTCACAATATCCTCTGCTCGAGTCGCATCATCTAACGCCTTATCCATCAATGTATTCATTTCTGGGAACTGCGCTTCTAACTTAAATACAAGGTCTTTTACTTTCTCGATACTCGGCAAGTTCGTTTCTAAATCGATTCCAAGATCGTTGAAGATTTCAAAAATCTCGCCGTTTGCCGTTTTAACAAAGTTTTTACTAATCTCTTCTGTAAGACCCGATGCACCTTTAGCTGTAATCTTCGGCGCAATGGCATTTACCTTTTCATTTACGTAATACTCAATTTCTGGTTTCTGTGGATTTTCATCCAAGACTGTTGCAATCTTTTCAGAGAAATCTTTTGGAATAGTAATACTTGCAGAATAATCTCCACGTTCTACCCCATAAATCGCTTGCTTTTCATCAACAAACTTCCACCCAAAATTTTTGTCCTTCTTAAGTGAATCTACAATTTCTTTCCCGATGTTAATATCTTTCCCTCTTAAATTTGATCCAGCATCTTGGTTAGAAACTGCAATCTGGATTCCTTTCGTATTTCCATAAGGATCCCAGGAAGCTTTAATGTTAAACCATGCATATAACGATGGTAAAATCATTAATCCTAAAACAATAACAATCGCAGCCCAATGTTTAGCTACATTCCGTAAATCTGTCTTATAAATACGCCAAATTTGTTTCATAGAAGTTATCACCTAATTATATATTTTTCCTTCTTTAGAAAATGATACATACATTTTGCAATTATATCACTTTCTACATCGTGGATTAAACGAAAACACACTATTTTTCCCATTAAATATTTCACTTACTTCATTATATAACGAAGTAAAAAAAGTATGCATACAAAATGACCAAATTAGTTTTACATTCAATAATAACAAATATATAGGAAATGTCATAAAAAATACAAGTATTTTCTCTTGGAAATACTTGTATTCCTCAAAAAAATCCTCACAGCTTTTCATCATCTGTGAGGATTTCTTCTATTATATACCTACTTGTACTTCTACACCGAAATGATCTGAAATTACATTTCGGTTCGTACCATTAAAAATGACTTTTGAAGAACGAATTTTTTCACTTTGGTTACACAATATTAAATCGATTCGTAAATTATATTTATTTTCATCCCAACCAGCAATCTCACCTTGGACAGTTGTTCCTTCATCCTTCTCTATTGCTAGTTCATATGTGTCATACAAACCTTTTTGTATCATATATTCATAACCTTCGCCTTCCAAACGAGCATTGTTATTAAAATCACCCATTAAGAAGGAAAATTCATTGCGATTTACATGCTCCATTAAACGATCAACTTGACCTTTGAATGACTCTTCTTCATCATTCCACCAACCGAGGTGACAAGAGTAAAACGTGATGTTCTTACCATTATAAGCAATTGTTGCACTTACAATTTTGCGTGTTTTCCAATACGTTGTATCCTTATTTTCTGATACAAAAAACGTATCTTCATTTATAACATTATGTTTCGTTAGAATCGCTAATCCTTCTTCATACACATCATAACCAATATGAGAGAAATCCCAAGTAATATTGTAATCTTTTACATGTAAAGCTTTTAACTCTTCTAATAGTAAAAGTCCAAAATTATCTTCTTTCTTGTTACCGCATACATTTTTAGCCCCTATCGACTGACTTACTTCTTGCAATGCGATGACATCGTACTCTTCTTCTTGAATGACTTTAGCAAGATATTTTATCTTTTCCATTTGATTCTCTTCTTGCCAAGAGTGACAGTTTAAAGTTAGCAATTTCATATTATTACGCACCTAACATATCTTGAATGTCTGACTTTAATACGTCAGCTTTCGGACCATATACTGCTTGTACACCTTTATCTTTTACGATAAGTCCTAAAGCACCATTTTGTTTCCACTGTGCTTCTGGTGCAACAACATCTAAATCTTTTACTGTTACACGTAAACGCGTCATACAAGCATCTACGTCAGCAATGTTTTCTTTACCACCTAATAAATCAATAACTTTTGTTGCTAATGAACCCTCTTGTACATTTCCTGTTCCTTCTGATGACTCATCTTCATTATCAATATAGTTACCTGCACGTCCTGGTGTTGGTAAATTGAATTTTTTAATTAAGAAATTGAATAATGTAAAGTTCAGACCGAAGAATACTAATGAAACGATAACGAAATTGATTAAATCTCTAGTTAATCCTGCATTAACCATCATCGGTGTACGAGTAATTAACTCAATAAATCCAAATGCGTGAACACGTAAGTTGATTAAATCTGCTAATGCGAATGCAAGTCCTGTTGTAATTGCATATACAACATATAATACTGGAGCAATAAACATGAACATGAATTCAATTGGTTCTGTTACACCTGTTAAGAATACTGCTAATGCTGCTGATAAGAACATTGGTTTATATTTTGCACGTTTTTCTTTATCAACATTACGGAACATCGCGAAAGCAATACCCATTAACGCTGCTGTTGAACCGATTACTTGTCCAGCTTTGAAACGAGCTGGTACAACATTATTTAATAGATCGTTATATGCTTTCGTATCTCCACTTGCTAATAAGTTATTTAAATCTGTAATCCATGCAAGCCATAATGGATCTTGTCCTGCTACAATTTGTCCCACTTTTGAGCCAGTTAACATTGTATATGTTCCGCCTAGCTCTGTGTAGTTCATCGGAATCGTTAACATATGGTGTAAACCGAATGGTAATAGTAAACGCTCTAACGTTCCATATACAAACGGTGCAACAACCGGTGCACTATCCTTTGAAGCTGCAATCCAGCGACCAAATTCATTTAATCCACTTTGGATGAATGGCCATAAAAGTGATAATACAATTGCAGTGACTGTAGACCAAACAATTACAACAAATGGTACGAATCGTTTTCCGTTAAAGAATGCTAATGCCTGTGGCAGTTTGTTATAGTTATAATATTTGTTATATAGAGTAGCTCCTAAGAAACCTGTGATAATCCCTACGAAAACTCCCATGTTTAATGCTGGTGCACCAAGTACAGAAGTAAAGTAATCTTTTACAACTAAATCTCCTGCTAATACTGAAGAAACTGTCGCTTTTGAATCCGCTAACATTTCAGCGTTTACTCCAAATATTGCTCCTGTAATTCTATTCGTTAAGACGAATGCTAATAGTGCTGCAAATGCACCACCTGCGCGATCTTTCGCCCAAGATCCCCCAATTGCTACTGCGAATAAGATGTGCAGATTTGTAATAATTGCCCAACCGATATCTTCCATTACGCGAGCGATTGTATGAACTGCATTAATATCCCCAGCAGACATCCCAATTAACTTACCAATAGAAATCATTAAACCAGCTGCTGGCATTACAGCTACAACAACTAATAATGCTTTCCCGAACTTTTGCCAAAAATCAAAAGACGTAATTTTCATCTGTTCTTCCTCCCCTTTATTTATAACAACATAATGATTTAAATTATAATTTCTGTTTCTCTCATGAAAACGATTCCTTATGTAACTTTATTTTTATCTTTACGCAACCGTTTTCATAAATCTATTTTAATAAAAGCGTTTTCACTTTGCAATAGAAATTTATTTTTTTTCATAAAAAAAGATGCTCTAAGAGCATCCTTTTTTATTATGAAATGCGATAAACCCTTGTTTCATAAGGTTTTAACGTAATTGTAGTCACTTGTTCATGTTCCGCAACTTCATAGTTATTTAAAAGCAAACGTTTGCGTTCTAGTGCAAATGAACCCTCATTATATACCGCTTCCTCTTTTGTGATATTACTAATTACAACGATTTTTTCATCGTTTAATGTACGAGTATATGCATAAATTTGCGGATCGTCTTCTAAAAGTAAATCGTACGTACCGTAATTCAGTACATCATGCTCTTTTTTCAGGGCAATCATTTTCTTATAGAAGCTGAAAATAGAGTTCTCTTCATTCTTTTGCTTTTCAACATTAATTTCTTTGTAGTTTGGATTCATACCAAACCAAGGTGTACTTGTTGTAAAGCCAGCATTCATCTCATCGTTCCACTGCATAGGTGTACGTGAATTATCGCGGCAAGAAGCCCATATAATCTCCATCATATCTTGATGTGATACACCCTCTGCAATCTTCTCGCGATATAAATTTTTAATTGCTACATCGTCGTAATCTTCAATATTTGGGAATTGAACATTTGTCATCCCAATTTCTTGTCCTTGATAAATAAACGGTGTACCGTGCATAAAGAAATACATTGCTCCAAGAGCCGTTGCACTTTCACGCCAATATTGTTTATCATCTCCCCAAGTTGAAACGATACGTGGCTTATCGTGATTCTCAATATATAAAGCATTCCATCCTTTATTTTCTAACCCTTTTTGCCATTTCGTTAACACCTTTTTCAACCCTACAACATCAAGATCTTTCTTCTTCTCTGCATCCCATAGGCTTAAATGCTCGAATTGGAATACCATATTGAACTTGCCTTGCTCTTCTCCAACCCAAAGCTCAGCATCTTCAATCTTAACGCCATTCGCTTCACCAACAGTCATAATATCGTACTTAGAAAACGTATTTTCTTTTAACTCTTCTAATAAAGGTTGAATACCATCCACATTCATATGTTTATCAAAAGATGGTACATACTTTAGTTCTTTTGGATTCGGCATATCTTTGAAGCCATCTTCTTTTTTAATATGGCTAATTGCATCCACTCGGAAACCATCAATTCCTTTATCAAGCCACCAATTAACTGTATCGTATAGCACTTCGCGAACTTCTTTATTCTCCCAGTTTAAATCTGGTTGTTTACGCGAGAATAAATGTAAATAATATTGCTCTGTTTCTTCATCATATTCCCATGCCGAACCATTAAAAATACTTTCCCAGTTGTTTGGTTCCGCACCATCTTTACCATCGTGCCAAATATACCAATCACGCTTCGGATTGTCTTTAGATGAACGAGACTCAATAAACCATGGATGTTCATCACTTGTATGATTAATAACCAAATCAATAATAAGCTTCATATCACGCTTATGAACTTCATCTAGTAAAGCATCAAAGTCTTCCATCGTACCAAACTCATCCATGATATCTTGATAATCACTAATGTCATAACCATTATCATCATTAGGTGACTTATACATTGGACAAATCCAAATTACATCTATACCTAAATCTTTTAAATAATCCAATTTCGCAATAATACCTTGTAAATCTCCAATACCATCACCATTTGAATCCATAAAGCTACGTGGGTAAATTTGATAAGCAACCGCTTCTTTCCACCATGTCTTATTCATAGTCATTCTCTCCTTTTGCATCCCATCGGAAAATTTATGCAAACGTTTTCGTAACACTATCATAACAAAATATGAATAGTTTGCAACTGTTTTCATTGAACTCTATGTAGATTCCTTATTCTTATGCTTTATTTATTTCTCACAAAAGCAAATCTCATTCCTCACCTGCTCTTGTCCACACACGTTACATGCGCTTTTCATATATTAATAAAAAGCACTGTTTATTTTTAGAAAGGAGTGATAAATTGAAACAAACAAAATTAACAGGTCGTATTGTTGTTCCCTCAGATCCTGACTATGACGTAGCCCGAATGAATTTAAATTTAAGTATTCCAAAACTCCCTTGTATTATTGTTTTTTGTCAAAATAAAAATGATGTGTGTAACGCCTTAAAATGGGCACGCGAACGTCATGTACCATTTCGCTTAAGAAGCGGCCGTCATAGCTATGAAAATTTCTCTCTTTTAAATCGTGGGCTTATTATTGACGTGAGTGAAATGCATCGCATTACTGTTAATTCAGATACATTAACAGCAACAATTGAAGCTGGTGCAAATCTTGGCACTGTCTATAAAGAGCTTTGGAATTATGGTGTGACAATACCGGCTGGTACAAGCGCAAGCGTTGGAATTGTTGGATTAGCACTTGGCGGTGGCATCGGTATGCTTTCACGCTTATTTGGATTAACATGTGATCAATTAGTAGAAATTGAAATGGTACAAGCGTGCGGTAAATTTGGAGCAAAAATCATTCGTGCAAACGAACATGAAAACCATAACTTATTTTGGGCATGCCGCGGTGGTGGTGGTGGAAACTTCGGAATTGTTACTTCTTTAACTTTTCGAGTGCATCCTATAAAGAATGTATCAATCTTCTCAATTACATGGGAATGGGAAGATTTTATCGCTGCATTTCAAGCGTGGCAAAACTGGGCGCCTTATATAGACGAACGTCTCACTTCATCAATTGAATTATTCGCAAAGCAACGAAATAAAATTGAAGTAAAAGGTGAATTTGTTGGCCCTCCCTCTGAACTCCATTCTTTATTATCTCCTCTTCTTGAAACTGGTACCCCTTCACTTTTTATAGATGAAGTTCCGTATATAAAAGCTGTTCAATTCTTTAATAGTGGTAATATTCCTGAAAACTTTAAGCGTTCTGGTTCCTACGTGTATAAACCTATCCCTCTTAAAGGAATTCAAATTATGCAACATTTTCTTTCTCATGCTCCTAATAAAGATGCGAGTATTTGGCACCAATCGCTCATAGGTGCTGTCGAAAATATTTCACCTACTGAAACAGCTTATTTTCATCGTAAGGCAATTATTGCGCAAGAGTACATTACCGCTTGGAAATGCGATGCTGAAGAAAATCGTAACATACGCTGGGTTAAAGATTTACGAGAAAGCTTAGATCCATATACACTAGGTGACTATGTCAATTGGCCCGATATCGACATTAAAAATTGGCAAACGAGTTATTATGGTTCTAACTTTCATAGACTACGTAAGGTGAAAACAGCTTATGACCCATGCAATGTTTTTCGTTTTCAACAAAGTATTCCACCATTTCATACGTAAAAAGGAAGAACAGCATGCTGTTCTTCCTTTTTACATTGAAAATCGTTCAATTGTTTGTTTCAAGTCCGCTGCTTGCTTCTCTAAATCCTTTAACAATTGATCGATTACTACCATATTTTTAGATTGTTGCAACGTCACACGTGCCACTTCTTGTGAACCAGCTGATGTTTCCTCAGCAATTGCTGCTACAGCCTTCGTCTGTGCCCCTGTTTGATGAATGTGACTCACTTGTTCGTTCATATAGCTACTAATTTGCTTCGTTGCATCGGCTACTTCCATAACACTTGATGACATTTCTTTTAAAATTAATTCCGTAGCTGCCCCACGTTCTGCCTCTTCTTTAGCTATTTTCACTTGCTCTGTCATTTTCAATGCGACTTGTTGCACTTCATCTTGCATATTTCGTAATAACTGCGATATGTTTCTTGCAGAATGATCACTTTCATCGGCAAGTTTCCGTACTTCTTCCGCAACAACCGCAAAGCCCCTTCCATGCTCTCCAGCACGAGCTGCCTCAATAGAAGCATTCAGTGCTAATAAATTCGTTTGACTAGCAATCTCACTCACAACAGAAACAATATGTTCTACTTGTTTCATTCGTTCTTCTAACTTCTGTACATTTTGCATCGAATCTTCATTTTCTTTTGCCAATGTTTGAATACCTTGAATTAAAGAAGTAAAGACACGTGTACTTTGCCCTAAAGCTTGAACCATTTCTAAAGACAACTCGTCAGACTGCTTTGCTTTTTCTTCTACTTCACTCGCAATAGAAGTTGTTGTATCAACGGTAGAAACAATTGCCTGAATGGAAGCAGCTGATTGCTCAGCGCCAGAAGAAATCTCTGCAAGAGTTTCAGAAACACCTCGCGCTTGTTTTGTCGCTTCCCCTGTTTGCTTTCTAATTTGCTGAACTTGATTATTTGTATACGAAAATGTAGTATCAATATTTTTTACCATACCTCTTAAGTTCCCTAGCATCATATTAAATGCAACACTTAAAGATTTAATCTCATCATCTGTTTTTGGTAATGGGACATCTTCACGAATATCACCATCGGCAGCCTTCCTTGCAGCCTCCTCCAATTTCCGAAGTGGTTTAATTAAAAAGTTTGCTGCTCCATATGCTAAAATCCCAGACCATACTACACCTAATAACATAACGATAATATTATAGACAGTTTGACTTACATAACTTTGAAAATAATCGTATATCACGTAAATAAAAAATATGCTTGTTGAATATGTAATAAAAGCTAAAACTGTAGTAAATAGCATAAGTTGTGTACGTAAACCAAAGGAAAAAGTTTTCTTCTCCTTTTCCATTTCTCATTCCTCCTCATAAGTAATATACATACTATCTATATATTATTATCCATATTTTCCTTATAGAAAGATATATCGATTTTTATTTTTTTATTTACATATTCATTACATTACTTTTTCAGTATATAAATGAAAATAATGTATACTTTTATTTGGATGCCAATTATATATTCAACTAAATAATTTAAGGTTAGGTGATTCTATGTTAAAAATTTTAAATCGTTTAAACGTTATAAACAGATTGATATTATTAGTGGCAGTACCGATTCTTTCCATATTAGTTATTAGTGTTGTAAATTATATAAATTTACAACACATGCACAAACAAATTCAAACAGTATATGTGGATCGTCTACTACCCATTAAATGGCTAGGCTCTATTGAGAGCAGCATGTACCAAGAGTTTAGTTATGTAAAGGAACTCATTATTACTGAAGATGAAAATCGACGCACTACAATTTTAAATAAATTAAATGATACAAATAAAGAAACCGAAAAATTACAAGCCCAATACGAAAATACATACATAACAGGCAAAGAAAAAAAGCTCTTCAGCCAATTTAAAGAAAAACTAGAAAACTATAAAAAGCATCGGGTTCAAATGCTTGATCTCATTAAAGAGAATAAATTTAATCAAGCATATTCATTTTACCTAACTACAGTTGAACCTAATTTATCGGCTACAGTAGGTGCTTTAAAAAATCTTAGTGATTATAACGAAAAGTTAGCTGAAAGTGTGTACAACGACAGCGAGCACTCTTATAAAAAAGTGATCAGCGTAACAATTATTTTATTCATTGCATGTTTAGTTCTTTGCATTCTTATCTCCTTATTTACTGCTAAATCTATTATTAATCCAATCAATTCATTACGGAGCATAATGAATACAGCTGGAAAAGGAGATTTAACCGTTGCTGTACCAAAACAATATCATCATGAATTTGGTCATATGTTTAATAGTTTTGATCAAATGATATTAAATTTACAGCAAATTATTAATAATGTGATTCAAACAAGTGCAAAAGTAAAAGGCTCTACAAATCACATTGTTGAAACAGCAACTGTCTCCTCTTCTACTATGGATAACATTGCAAATACAATGAAACAGTTGTCTCACCATATTAATGATCAATCTGCAAATATTAAAGATAGTTCTACAGCAATGGATGAAATAGCAAATGGCGTGCAAAGCATAGCTGAATCTTCTACAACGATCTCAAACTTAGCTATCTCTACTTCTGATAAGGCGAATGTAGGAAGCGAAATCATTGAGAAATCTATTTCTCAAATGACAACTATCCATACTGTCATGGATGAAATATATAAAGTGGTAGATCAATTAGTTGTTCGTACACAAGATATCGATAAAGCATTACAAACTATTACTTACATTTCTGAACAAACAAATCTATTATCTTTAAACGCTGCAATTGAATCTGCTCGCGCCGGTGAACACGGGAAAGGATTTGCAGTCGTGTCCGAAGAGGTTCGTAAGCTTGCTGAACAATCCAAACAAGCCGCTACAGATATAACAAAACTAAACTTACTCGTACAAGATGATACAAAAGATGTAGTCAACGTTATGGGGAAAGGCCAACAAGAAATTCAAGAAGGCATTCATGCCGTTCAAAATGCAAAATTAGCATTCCATAATATTGTGAATCATATTAATGAAGTTACAGATCAAATACAAGATATTACAGCAAGTGCAGAAGAAATGTCAGCAAGCTCAGAAGAGATAAATAGCGCACTTATTAATATCTCTTCAATTTCACAAAATATAGTTTCTGAGACTAATTATACTTCCCAATCTTCACAAGCCCAATCGGTATCAGTACAGGATATTACAAATATGTCTCTTCAAATGCAAAAATTTGTTGAAGAATTAGAAGCGTTCGCAACTCAATTTAAAATTAAAAACTTGTAAGTATATAAAAAAATCACCTAATTTAGGTGGTTTTTCTATTTGAATTATACATTCAGATTTACTTATATATGAACTGTCCTTCGAAAAAAATAAAGGATTCTGACAATTTATGACTAATAACAGAAATAAGGGGCAACATTTGTAAAATATATTTTTGACTGGGGGTTTTGTATGATTCAGGTTCGAAATCTAGTAAAATCATTCGGCTCACTTGATGTTTTAAAAGGAATTGATTTAGAAGTAAAAGAAAAAGAAGTTGTTGTTTTAATTGGTGCCAGTGGTTCCGGTAAAAGTACATTACTTCGCTGTCTTAACTTTTTAGAAATGTACGATGAAGGTGAAATTCACTTACAAGGTGAACGAATTGATCCAAAGCATTCAAATTTAAACAAAGTCCGTGAAAATGTCGGTATGGTTTTTCAGCACTTTAACCTCTTTCCCCATATGACCTCACTAGAAAACATCATAGAAGCACCTATTCATGTAAAAAAATTAGAAACGGCAAATGCAAAGGAGATTGGAAATCAGCTTTTGCAAAAAGTCGGCCTACAAGATAAAGCAGATGTAACTCCACACCTCCTTTCAGGTGGTCAAAAACAGCGCATTGCCATAGCAAGAGCTCTTGCTATGAATCCTAAAATTATGCTATTTGATGAACCTACCTCAGCCTTAGACCCTGAACTTGTTGGAGAAGTATTGCAAGTTATGAAAGAACTTGCTGAAGATGGAATGACCATGGTTATTGTTACTCATGAAATGAATTTCGCGAGAGATGTAGCTGATCGCGTCATTTTTATGGATGATGGAAAGATTGTAGAGGACGCTCCGCCAGCGCAATTCTTTTCAGCCCCATCACATGAACGAGCAAAACAATTTTTACGCAACGTTTTATAAATGTAACTTCTGTTTCAAACGAAAAGAAATACATTCATACGGTGCACAACTAATCATCTAAATAAAATATCTCAATAACATACTTAAAACCATCCGTATGATCAATATATAGGAGGGGTTTTATGAAAAGAAAATTATTAACCATTGTTGCTAGTATTACATTATGTACATCCTTCATACTAGGAGCCTGTAGCAAGGAAAGTGCTACTACTTCTTCTAATGGTGAAAAAGAATTTCGTTATGCAATGAGTGGCTTATATAAACCTTTTAACTACAAAGAAAATGACGGAAAGCTTGCCGGTTTTGATGTAGAAATAGGTGAGGCACTTGCGAAAAAAATGAATATGAAACCCACTCCTATTACAAATCCGTGGGAAACGCTAATCCAAGGTCTCAAAGCGAAAAAATATGATGCAATATTGGGTAGTATGGCAATTACAGAAGAACGCTTAAAAGCTGTTAATTTCTCAAATCCTTATTACCGTTCTGGTGCCCAAATTTTTGTGGCTAAAAAGAATACATCAATCTCTTCTCCAGAAGATTTGAAAGGTAAGAAAATTGGTGTTGTAAAAGCTAGTACTTTTAAAGACCTTGTTGCAAAACACACAGATCAAATTACAGAATACGATAGCGATATTACTGCCCTTATGGACTTAGAGCCTGGACGTATTGACGCAGTAATCACAGATCAAATGGTTGGGTTACGCATGATCAAAGAAGGTAAATCGAATATAAAAGAAGCTGGAAAACCATTAAACCTTGATGAAATGGGAATTGCTATTCGTAAAGATGATAAGGAAATGGTTGAGAAAGTAAATAAAGCTTTAGATGAAATCATTAAAGATGGTACGTATGAAAAGATCAGTAAAAAATGGTTTGGGCGTAATATTCTTGGTGAAGAAGAAAAAACGAAGTAAATTAGCTAGTCAAATGTTTCATGAATTATGCCCCACTTTTTATCCCGCTATTTATGGGCAGTAAAACTCCCAATTAGTGTGGGTTAATAATTAGTGGGGTATTTCATTCCCTACCAAAATCCATACAATATGAGGTGACACATATGTTTGAAATTTTTATGTCTACTTATCCCACACTCTTAAAGGCTACTATTATAACATTACAATTAACACTAACATCCCTATTACTCGGTTCACTAATTGGATTACTATTCGCTTTTTTTCGAATCTCTAACAATAAAATTCTAAATAGTATTGCTCATGTATACATCGCTATTATTCGTGGTACACCTTTAATTGTTCAAATCGCCATTCTTTATTTCGGTATTACATCTATTATTGTTTTCACTCCTTTTTGGGCAGGAGCAATTGCTTTAGCAATCCATAACGGTGCATATATTACTGAAATTTTCCGTGGATCCATCCAATCTGTCGACCGTGGACAATTGGAAGCTGCTCGCTCTCTAGGTATGCCGTATCCTTTAGCGATGCGCCGTATCGTATTACCGCAAGCATTTCGTCAATCTCTTCCTCCTTTAGGAAATCAGTTTATTATTGGATTAAAGGACTCCTCCCTCGTTGCATATGTAGGATTGTCCGAATTATGGGGATCAGGTTTATCAATTGCTGCAAGTAACTTCCAACAATTAGAAACATACATAATCGTTGGTCTATATTACCTCGTACTTGTTCTTCTATTTACTTATTTTGTTAATCTTTTAGAGAAACGATTACAAAGAAAAGAAACAAATTCAGTTCAAGTTAGGGCAAAGAATAAAAAAGAAGTCTCTTTATAAGAAAAAGCAAGCCTAAGATGGCTTGCTTTTTTACTGCAACATATATCTATGTTTACTGATTTATTTTTTTAATACTCTCTTCTTCCTCTATATGATCCTCACGATATGAAATATTATGAGGATCTAGTCCATTCCCTAAAGATCCATAGAAATGCTCTCTATGCGGATCTACTAATTCACTTCCTTGATAATACACACGTGGTGTATTCCATAGCGCTGCCAAAGCTTTTGTCATTGGCATCTCATGATAGCGTTCCGGCCACATTTCTTTAATTTTCTCTTTTACTAACGGATAGTATTTAGAGCTCATAGCAGGGAACAAATGGTGTTCTGTATGATATGAGAAATTGAAATGTAAAACGTCTACCCAGCGCGGCACTGTTACTGATAAACAGTTTGCTAACGGATCATTTACTGGAACAATTGGATTTAAGCGGTGATTTGTTGCGATATATGCCATTACAATAAAGTTAGCAATTAACAACGGAATTACATATGCAAATAACCATTTTCCAGGTCCCATAATAAACAATAGACTAATCCAAACAGTCCAAGGCAAAAGAAGTTGAAGCCATACAGATTTTTGATTGGATGACTTAAATTCCTTTATAAAATGAAAGAACATTCGAGTCGAATGTAACGTAAATTGAATGGTTAGTGACAGAAAACTAAAGAATGAACGAACATGAAGAGGCATGCGATATACCCAGCTTAAAAACTTACTCTTTTTCAGTTTCTCAAGTGTCGGCCATGCATCTGGATCATTCTCTTCATGTTGTGTATGAACATGATGCGTTGCATTATGCCACTTTCTCCAAAGTTTAGGGCCTGTTGATAATGGCATAAATGCAATCGCGCCTAAAAAATCACGTAGCCATGCCTTTCTTACAACAGTTCCATGTAAAATTTCATGTCCTAAAAACCCAAGTGAAGCAAAACATAATCCAAGAACAATCGCAATTCCTAGATTCGCCCACACATTCAATTCAAATACACCAATCGATATTAACCCCGCCAATGCCACAAGCAAATAAGCCAGTCCACCAAATAAACGAGTAGGAACTGGTTTAAACGCTTTTTTCGGCAAATGTGGTGATACACGTGCTGCATACCACCCAAACGTATGAAGCTCCTTCATCCTTTTGCCCCTTTCTTATGCCGCGCCTTGCGCAACTTACATATATCAATTCTTGCTTCCAGATTGATTTTACTAGGTGATTCAAAAAGCATCTATTATAAGGAAAATATACTCACTCTATCGTCACTTATTTTTTCGCTTTTATTATCAATGAAAAACATTTCTCTTTTTACTCTCTATCAACCTTTCCACATGATGAATCATATCAATAGAATTTCTATATTGTCAACAACTTTTATGACCTAGTAATAAAAGTTGGTTATACTTTTATAATCATACTCTATTTCACTAAAGAAAAAACATAGATTTTATAAGGTTTCACCCATTATGCATATACGTACCTTGACATGCTATAGACTCTATCTTATTCAAGAATTCTCGGTGTAAATGACAAATACACTCACCTAAATCTAGCTTTACACAATCTCTACCTCTTCATACCGACAATATTTAATAATTATATTAAAATAACTTTATCTTTCTTTTAACAAAATAGACTCCTTCTAAAAAAGCACACATGAATTTCATATAATATGGAAATATTAAAAGGAAAATTGTTCTAAAATCAGGAGGTTTCCACAATGACAAGTGATACATTTCCACAACTACCACTATCTTATTGGATTGAATCTACTCAGTTTCCTACTTTCCCTCGTTTATCCGAAAATATAAAGACCAAAGTTGCTGTTATCGGTGCTGGTATTACAGGTATTACTACTGCCTATTTACTTGCAAAAGAAGGCATCGATGTTGTGTTAATTGATTCTGGTCTTATTTTAAATGGAACGACTGGGCATACAACAGCAAAGGTAACAGCGCAACATGATCTTATTTATGACGAATTAATAAATCATTTCGGTGTGGAAAAGGCCGGGCTTTACTATGAATCAAATAATCATGCTCTAAAATTTATTAATGAAACTGTGCAAACATATAAAATCGACTGTAATTTCTCAAATGAAGATTCATATTTATATACAACTACTGATAATGGATTAAGAAATTTATCGAAAGAATATGAAGCCTATCAAAAATTAAATATACCTTGTGACTATGTTCACTCTCTATCGATTCCGATTCCAGTGCAATCTGCACTTATCATGAAAAATCAAGCACAATTCCATCCCATCCTTTATTTGAAAACACTTCTAGAAAAGTTTGTGGAGATGGGCGGAAAAGTTTACGAACAAACAACAGCTATGGATGTGGAAAAAGGGGATTCTCCACAAGTCATTACAAAGGAGGGCCATCGCATCACTTGTAAATATGTTGTCTCTTGCTCGCATTTTCCTTTTTATGATGCAAATAGCTTTTTCTTTACGCGAATGTATGCTGAACGCTCTTATGCTCTTGCAATTAAAGCAAAAACAGATTATCCAGGTGGCATGTATTTAAGTATTGATGACCCAAAACGCTCCTTACGCTATACAACAAACAATGGGGAAAAATTAATTTTAATTGGCGGAGAAAGTCATAAAACAGGACAAGGAATAAATACAATGCTTCATTATGAAGCTCTGTATTCTTTTGCGGAAGCAACATTTGGAATAGATGAAGTTCCCTATAGATGGTCAGCACAAGATTTAATTACGCTAGATAAGCTTCCTTATATTGGACATATTAACGAAAGAAATCCAAATATATTTGTTGCAACTGGATATCGTAAATGGGGAATGACAACTGGAACTGCTGCCGCTCATTTACTGAAGGACTCCATTCTAAAAGTCCACAGTCCATATAAAGAACTGTATGCACCATCACGCTTCCATGCAAATCCAGATATAAAAACGTTCCTCTCTCAGAACATTGATGTTGCGAAACATTTAATTGAAGGAAAGATGGAAACCGCATTACGCCAACCAGAAGACCTCGAAGTTGGTGAAGGATCTGTCGTGCATGTTAACGGGAAACGAGCAGGTGCTTATAAGGACAAAGATGGAAAATTACATATTGTCGATACAACTTGTACACATCTCGGCTGCGAAGTTGAATGGAATAATGGCGATTGTACTTGGGACTGCCCTTGCCACGGTTCCCGCTTTTCAATTGAGGGAGATGTTCTGGAAGGTCCAGCAGATCAACCGTTAAAACGAGTTCATAATGAGTAAACAAATAAAGAAGTTCAACAGGAATCCTGTTGAACTTCTTTATTTGTTATAAAACCTTTTCAGATAAACTTCGACATAAGAAGGGAAATATTAACATCAAATGAAATAATATATTTATCTATAAATAAAAGGAGGGAATACTATGCAACCTTCAGCTCCACCTCATCTAGAATCTACAGAAACTATCTTTTCAAGCTCTATTACAAAACTTGTTGTTTTTATTTGTTGGCTAGCCATTCTAGCTGATGGATATGATTTAGGTATTTACGGTGCCGTTCTGCCAAAGCTCCTAGAAGACAAAAGTTGGGCACTTTCACCAGCACACGCTGGTACAATTGCTAGCTATGCTTTATTCGGGATGTTTATTGGCGCTATTCTAGTTGGAACCATTACAGATCTAATTGGACGAAAATGGACGCTTATATGCTGTTTAGCACTTTTTTCTATCACAATGGGTCTTGCTGCACTTGCTCCTTCCCCTGAATTATTTGGTTTATCTCGATTTATCGGAGGAATCGGATTAGGCGGTGTTATTCCAACAGCTTCAGCACTTACTGTTGAATATTCACCCAAAAAGCGACAATCTTTTATTTATGCTCTTATGTTTACTGGCTATCCTTTAGGTATCGTGTTAGGTGCTATTTTGTCTATGTTTATGTTAGAAGATTTCGGATGGAGAATTATGTTTGGCATCGGAATGGTTCCGCTACTCCTCATTCCTTTCATCATTCGTTATTTACCTGAATCCATTCAATTTTTATTATCACGTAATCGCCAAGACGAAGTGGACCAAATTCTTAATCGTTTTCAAATTGAATTTAATGCAAAAGAGGAAACTCATCAAGCCCCCTCTAATATACGAAAGAAAAATGGGTTTCTTACGTTATTCTCAAAAGAATACATAAAAGCAACACTGCTTTTTTGGATCACTTATATAATGGGAATGTTTTTAATATACGGTTTAAATACTTGGTTACCTCAAATGATGCGCCAAGCAGGATACCCTCTTGGATCTAGTTTATCATTTTTACTTATGCTAAATATTACTGCCGCTGTCGGGGCATTATTTGCTGGAGCAATCGCAGATCGTATAGGAGCTAAAATTGTTATTAGCATCTCCTATCTTATGGCAGCTATATGTATTGGACTATTAACAATTAAACCATCTGTTACAATCATTTATCTTTTAATCGGTCTTGCTGGAATTGGATCTGTCGGTATTACTCAAATATTAAATGCATATGTAACACAATATTTCCCATCCCATATCCGAGCTACTTCCTTAGGCTGGGGACTTGGACTCGGCCGAGTTGGTGCAATTGCTGGCCCTATTCTTGTCGGTATCATTATGACAATGCAATATGACTTAGCATGGAATTTTTACTTATTCTCATTCGCAGGTCTTCTCGCAGCTATATCTGTTTTCTTTATTCCTACAAAATGAAAAAGAGCACAAACTCACTTGTGCTCTTTTTCATTTACTGCAAACAACATATCTCGAAACAATGTATTTAAACTCTCAATATCGATTCCTGATCCCTTTTCAATTCCTTTTACATATTGCTGATAGTAATGAATTTGATCTTCTAAAAATTGATTCAACACCTCAATTTTCAATCCAATATCTAATTCAGTACCTGCCTTTTTCTTTATTAACAACTGTTCAATTTCAGCTAATACACTACGTTCTAATGATAATTCTGTAATCAATCGATCGAATTCTACAGGAGGCAGAGTTGTTTTCTCCTCTAACCACTTACAAGCTAAAATAGGACGTAATACATAAAAGTACTTTTTCAATTTTACATTCTCACCTTGCAAAAATTCACGATAATTTTTTGAAGCCATATGTAAGTAATGATATATCGTTGCTTTTGGATCAAAATGCTTTTCACTCATTTGCTGAAGCTGTTCTGGAAAATTAGAGTTTTTCGAATAAAAAATCGGTGATCGAATCCATTCAAGTAAAGCTGGGTTTGACTTTGCGAATAGTTGTAACGCTTTTTTAATATCCCAGCCGCTTATATCTAAATCATCACTAATCGGATACTCAATTACATCTCGTTTATCATGAATTGATAAATACCATTCTACCGGATGCATATAAACGAATCTAACATCATAATCACTATCTTTCGATGGAAAGCCCCAAGCACGACTCCCTGATTCCACTGCAAATAAAATTTTCACTTCATTCTCTTTTTCAATTCTTTCTAACTCCAACCTAATTTTCTCTCTCATTTCATACCCTCTCCATCTTTTGATTATTTCCTTGGAAATTCGACAAATATACCACTAAGTTTACTACATACTAAAATAGCTGTCAGAAAACTCCCGACAGCCTACCAAAAAAACTTATTTTTTACTTGTTCTTTTCTGTTACACTAACCGCAATTCGTTCAAACTCTTTTTGAATCTCCTCTTTATATGCGTCTACTCTTGAAAAATCCATAGCAGCAATATAAATTCGTTCTAATTTATCACGAACTGATTTCGCTTTCGCTAAGAAAGACATCGCCTCATTCATTTTTGCTTTATATTGAACCGACACGTCGCGAATTTCTGTCGCATACTTCTCATCTGTCCCTGGTGTCACGATAAGGGCATACATATCTATAATCTCATCACCTTCGCGGCTCGGAAAATATTCATGTGGTGCGGTGCTATCAAAAATTGCAAAACCTAATTCTCTTACAATCACCATATCAAGACTATTCGGATCAAATCCACAATGATATACTTCAACTTCGAATCCTTTTTCTTCTGCTGCCTTAGCTAATTTTTTGAGCATTGTTGATTTCCCAGAGCCTGGGCGTCCTTTTATAAAATAACGATGTGGTAATCCTTCTGTTAAATTAGGAACAAAATCAACTGCTCCTTTCGGTGTAGCTGCTCCTAAAAAACGATGTTTCACAAGCGATTGTTTCCCGCCTTTATCTGTAAATAACTTCTGAATCAACTGATCGGTTAGTTCATTTGCTTTATTAAAATCAATATTATTAATATATATTTTCTCCCACTCATCATGTATAATTAGCGCCTCGTTAAAACAAGCGTAAGCAGTTTGAAAAGCTTTACTTGCTTCTGAAACAAATCGTTCAATTTCCACCTTCTGCTTTCTTAATTTATCTGAGTCCCAAGCAACCCCTAAATTAATATACTCCTCGACAACTCCTGGCATTTTCGGTTCAATAACATGCGGAGATGTTCCATCAACAATTCCTACTTTTAACTTCGGAATAATTACACCATCAACCGATTTATTATCGGAAGAACAATGTAAAAATTCAATATCATATCCTTTTTCAACCCATTCACGACCTATTGCCTTAATTAAAGAAGATTTCCCCGTTCCAGGGCCACCCTTTAAAATAAATAATCTGTCTAACCCTTTTAAATTCTCATCGTATAAATTATGAAATCCTCTAGCTGTATTTCCACCAGCATAATAATTCAATACAGTCCCTGTCACTGCACTCACTCCTTCGCAGCATTCTATTTACATAAGCTACAATATGCGAGCAACTTTATTTGGGTGAATACCTATTTTGTATTGCACGAAAAAAGGAAATGAATTACAATTTAAATACAACGAATATTCAGAATCAAAAAACTTAATATGTCTTTATCAAGAGAGGCAGAGGGACCGGCCCTTTGACGCCCAGCAACCTCAGTTTATACAAACTGAATAGGTGCTAATTCCTGCAAAATGCATTGCATTTTGAAAGATAAAACGTAACTATTGTGTGCAAAACTCATCTTTCTTGATTATGAAAGGTGAGTTTTTTTATTTCAAAACATATATTGGAGGTATTTAAAGTGAAAGTAATTGACCTATCACAAACATTTGAAAACAACATGTCCCAATTCCCTGGAACACCAAAAATCAATTTAGGAGCCATTACAAGCGTTGAAGAGGCAGGCTATCAAGTTACAGATTTTCATTCTGTTGTTCATGTTGGCACACATTGTGATGCTCCTGCTCATTTCATTTCAGGTGCAACGACTATTGATCAATTACCCCTAAATCAATTTGTAGGCGACGCTGTTCTTATTGATGTAACTCATGTAAAAGAACGAAAACTACCTAAAGAAGTATTACACAACGCTGACATAAAAGAAGGCGATATTGTCATTTTCCATTCCAATCTATCTACTAAATGGAATACAGAAGCATATGAGAAAGAAGCTTTTTATCTTTCTGAAGAATTAGCTGAAGAACTAGTTCAATTAAAAGTAAAATCTGTCGGTTTAGATTTCATCTCTCCTGATGAGGTAACAACAGAAACATCACCGATTCATCACATACTACTTGGGAATAATATTTATTTAATCGAAAACTTAACAAACTTAGATGCCATTAATACGAAACGTTTCTTTTTCTCAGCGGCACCTTTAAAAATTAAAGATAGCGACGGTGCTTTTGCAAGGGCATTCGCTGTAATTTTTTAAACAAACTATACAAAAAAGCAAAGATCATTATTGACCTTTGCTTCTATTTTTTCTATTTAAACTAAGAAAGAATTGCTCAACACGAGGACGTAACCAAGCTAAATAATCTTTCTCTTTCTTCTTTGTACATGCTATTTCTTCCCCATCTACCATTTCGACAAGCTCTAGCTCTAACAATTGCCTCGTAAATGCTAACATATTTATTTCTTCGGCCGGATACTCTTCTTTTAATTTCTCCTCAATTTCCCCCAATGAAAAACCGTCACGCATCATTGCCAATGCATCAATCCAAAGTGGCGGCATTTCATATTTTTCTCCTGTAATTGTATCTTTTACAATATAATTATTTTGCTCTTTTCGAAATTGAATCGTGTGTAAACGTACAGTCGAATTTAATGTTAATTCCATCATACCACCTCTTTCATCATATCTGCATAGAAAAAAGGATGCGTGTGCACCCCTACTACCGAACCGTAACATGAATAATAAATCTCATGTCGATATTTTCCTCCATTATAAACGAAGTGTTTTATAAAAAAAACCCTTCTTGAAACATTTTATAAAATGTTTATATTTACGCAACAAGAACACTTTTCTGAAAAATATTTTCTCTAGCACATGATACTGTTGGTAAAAAAATCTCCACTTTCGTTCCTATTCCCATATTACTTTGAATTGCGATACTTCCTTGATGTTCCTTAATAATTTTATATGTAATCATTAATCCAAGTCCCGTACCATTCTCCTTTGTTGTGTAAAAAACCTTTCCAATCTTCTCTAACTTCTCCTTCTCTATACCAAAGCCTTGGTCTTCAACAGAAATACATAAATGCCCTTCAGTTTTTTGATATGTACGGATATGAATATCTCCACCTTCTGGCATTGATTCTATTCCGTTTTTAATAATATTTAATAACACTTGTTTTAATTGTTTATCATCACTATTTATAACCGGTAGATTCCCATCTACTTGCAAATGAAATCTCACTCTATATTGCGCTGCATAACTTTCCATTAGCTGTACAACATATAAAAGGATTTCCTGTATATTACACCATTCATAATTCGTTGGTTTCGGTTTTCCTAACAAATCCGTTAATTTTTTTAAATACTTTTAAAGCTTCTCTTTTCTTATAAATTAAGTTTTTAAATTTGTTCATATAAATGCTCCTCATGATCCATACAAAAACTCTACATATTATCTCATTAAATTATAAGTATGAAATTACTTTCAGAACAATATGTAACCTTATAACGCGAAAAGGAAGGAAATTTCCCCCTCCCTTTTCGTCACAACTTATATCCATCTTACCCGATCATGTAGCAATCCATCCGTAAAATCATTTTCCCCCACTACAAAATCCTTCATATATAAATTTAAATATTCTCCGTACTTACTTTCTGTATTTAATAATAATTCCTCTACATAATAGGCACCTTGTTTAAAGTTATCGAACAGTAAACTACACAAGCCAGCATAAATTCCACATCCTACTTGGAAGTAAGTCGCATTCGTTTTATATTTATGAAAAACTTGGCTACTATTCATCACATTATACATATATGTCTCGCTATTTTCATAAACGAGTAATACACCGACTAGATCCTCGCCCACAATCTCTTCTTCGGCTGGATTAAATACTTTACGATTCCAGTTCCATAGTTCTTCTACCTTATCTAAATTCTGTCTAATTATATTTGTTGTATACTCGTTAATTCGGTAAAGAAACCCAACTTCCATATTAAAGTTTTTCCCTAAAATTAAAACTTCCTCATGTGGCATTAAACAACCATAAAACTCTTTCTCTCCCAACTTTACTTTATACTCTGAAGCATATACATCTTCATAAAAGTAAAGAGGACGATGATGACTCATATACATCGGATAACTCCATATCGCTTCATCTAGAAATCGCTCTACTGCCCATGAAGCATAAAGTGTATCAGGCTTTATAAGTGCTGTATCATTCAAAAATGACGTATCATGTTCTACTATATAGCATGCTCTTGGCTTTTCATTCGGGCGTTCCTTCATAAGTTCAACAACCATCCATTGAACAACACCTGGATTCATACCTGAGCCTATAATTGCTTTTGTATTTGTAAATTTCTCTTTTTCCTTCTCAAATCTCGTATATCTTTCCGTAAGCTGAAAACCGATTAAACTATCGTCCTGATCTACTGCCTCATTTTCCAAAGCTGAATTAATATAACAAATTCCAAGTTCATTACAACAGCTTAATACTCTGATCGTATCTGCCCCCGAAACATCAATAACAACACTCGTGCTTTTTTCTTTCAAATGTTGTTTGAATTTCACTACATCTTGAAGATCAATTTCATATAAAAACAATTGATCTTTCAAATTTGGAAACAACTCATCGTAATAAGTCCTATCTTTTTGTTTTATATCAACCAAATGAAATTGAACATTCTTTATCGTTTCATAAATCAGGTCTTTTTCATTTACTATCGCTTGATTTAAAATTGCTAAAACTGCTTTTGCTGCTCCACCAGCACTACCAAGTAATGTAATCGATAACGAATTTGAAAACTGTTCCACCAACAAAACCCCTTTAATATAGTAGTTGAACAGTTCTCCCTCCAAAAAATAAATTGAATATATCAAAAGATAGCTCGTACATATTTTTTATCCCGCTATTTGCTGGGCAGTAAGACCCAAAACTCAAAATCCAGCGAAAGCAAAAAAGTTAGGCAAAGGATCAACTGCCCGTAAAAACCCTATCGGTGAGAGATGCCCCCCACTGATTAAAGTTTCATTTTATAATTTTGCACAAGATTAGCTCTTCATAGATACAACTAACACAATTATATTCAATTCATTTTTCCCCTCACATCCAAATCAAACTAAATAAATAGGCTCGACCTTTTCTTTTGCATATATAAAAGAAAAAGCCAGCCTTTCAACTAGTCTACTCTACGGACAATGGACAGATTTTACATGTTGAATATTTACATACATTTTTGCATCACGTGCTTTTAATATTTCAATATGCCCCTCATCAATCTTCGCCATCTTTCCGATTTTATTAGATTCCTCACCTAAATCGAACACCATAATTTTGCCAGCCATTTTAATAAGCTGTTCTTCAAACGTTCTAGCTAACGTAATATTTAGCGGATTCACGGGGAGTTCATTTTTATTGAGGGCATAAGGAACTTGATTTTCTTTATACGGAATTAACCATTTTAAATGTTTTAAAGATATATATACTGTTTTATAAACTGGACTATAAAAAACAATATAATCGTTCATTACACTTGTAACATAACCATGTATTGGAGCATTTCCTGCTACATAAACTTCTGTAAAAATTCCTTTAGAAGTACTTAATACTTTTCTCAAAGAAATGGAAGGTGATTCTCTCTTAATTACAGAATCAACATCTGGTTTTGATATTTCTTCATCATATGGTCTTAAAAATTTATAATATTGTACATGGTATAAAGATATATATACGTAGTCTTGTCCATTGTAAAGAACAACAATATCATTCCCTACGTCTATTAATACACCTTTAAACCTTTTTTCACCGATTAATTTAATATATATATTTTCTCCAATACTTTTGTTTAACTCATTCATCTATATCCTCCTTCCTATGAATTTCAACTTTACTCTCTTCCATTTTAAAAAAATAATCAGGGCAATGTTCTGTCTTAATAGTAAGTAATTCCTTTTCATACTATCGAAATAAGAAATTGTTCTTCTCTTTCCCTCATAATGCCCCTCTTATTTATTAAACATTATTCATCTTCATTCTTTTTACATTTCACTACTTGACTCACACTCTTAATATGATAATTAATGATATAAATGACTTCATCACCGTTTACTAGCGTAATACATTCTTCATGCACTTCACTTAATAAACCTTCCACACACTCTGGGCCGCCACGATTAATCTTTACCCACTTATACTTCAAGTCACGTAATACATCGACAAAAGTATCATCATCAGAGCAGAAACATGAAACATAGCAATCGCCACATTTACTTTCTTTCACTTTCTTAACTAGACTCTTCACGTGCTTCAATTGGTAATATACTAATTCACCAAGAGGAAGTTGTAATGTGAGGTAATCTCTTCCTAACGATACAAGTACCCCCACTCGACTCTCTGGTCCACGCAGATTTACTTTCACAGTCTCACCGACTAAGCACTTAATTTGCTCACAACATAATACACTCTCCAAATTTATATCCTCCTTTCTTATTATCTTCCTCTACTTGATTGTCTTTGTGCGCGATCTCGACCTGAACAAGTGCTTTCACTATTACTTTCTTCGCTCTCTCCGCACTCTACTGTGACACTCTTAATATGGGATACTGCAACTAATATAACTTCTTCTTTTACAATTAATGTCACGAATTCACAAGAAACATCTTGTAAAATACCTTCAACTTTCTCTGGACCACCACGATTAATTTTCACCCAGCGATATTTGAAGCTTTGAAGTAGCTTTTCAAAGTCATCTTCACATTCACATTCAAACCATCCGCAATCATCTGCTTTACAATCTTTCGCATTTTTTGTAACACTTTTCAGATGACGAATCTGATAGTAATAGAGCTCTCCTTTTTCATTCTTCAATACAAAGTAATCTGAACATACTGCGACTATTGTCCCTTTTTGAGATTCTGGACCACCCCTGTTTACTCTTACAAAAGATCCAATTAAATCTTTCAGAAAATCACAATGAAATAAACTCACGAGAAAACCCCTTCCATTAATTTATAAGCTTTTGCACTGATAGTATATGTATCTGTACAGGTTACGTTCTCTATGTTTGTCCTAGCTAGAAAAAAATATGCTTTTAACATGGTAGACTATTACCTATCAAACTCCCGAAAAACCCTAAATTCCCCTTAAAGTTTTGATATTTTGAGACAAAAAAATCCCGTATGAAGATACATTTCTGCATATCTTCATACGGGATTTCCTATAGTTTAATCTTCGTCTTTAACATCCATATCTTCTGGAATTGGTTCGTTCAATATTTCTTCCACTAATTGCTTATATTTCTCCATTTGTTCTAAATGTGTATTGAATTGTTCTTTATTTAATAAATATTGCTCTCCATCGAATAGAGCACGAATTTTCTTTTTCTGAATTAGCTCTTCGATATACGACTTTGGTAAATTCAAATACTCCGCAGCTTCTTCTACTGTTATATACAACGCGTTCATTCCTTTATTGTTTTTTCCTATATACTGTATCTTACTTTATTTTTGTAAACAAATAAAAAAGATTTTGTAAATGCAATTTAAAAAGAAGGTGGATGCATTCCATATATTGTATAATAATATAGTAAGGATTTTTTAAATATAGAATGGTATTACCCATTTACACAAAGGAGAGTTAACATATGGCTACTCGTCACATCATTACAATGTTAGAAAAAACATTACAGGTTGAAACAGAAAACACAATTTCTCATTTAACTACATCTTTATCTGATCGTATTCTTTCTCAAAGCTCAGTAATACATGAAAACAATTGTTACCATACAATTGGGGAATGGTACAAAAATCATTTTTTATTCCAACAAGATGATTTCCTTTGGGCTAAATACGCTTTCTATGATGCATATTGTGAAGCTATAAAGGGACAAGGACATCTTACAAAACGCGTCCGTCAAATATTAGAATCATTAGCTCGAATGCATGGAAAACAGTACATTGCGTCTATATTAAATATGCCATTTCCTAACGAACAAGCTAAAGGGACAGCATAATGTAATACTGTTCTACGTCAGCAAAACATAGATTCATTGTTTTCTAGGAAGATTTACAAATAAAACGTTCATATTACATGAACTGATGAAACCGGTGTCATTATAATGATTGAAAATATAGTAAACAGGAAAACCCCCATTTGCCTCTCTTATCACTCGAATAGAGAAGTAAATGGGGGTATACTTGTTTTTTTATTATTTCATCATCTGCTTGATCAATTCACGATTTCTCTTCTTAAATACTTCATTATGCGACGAAACCATTCCATACTCACTTGCATCTGGTTGAATAAATTGTTTCGCTTTATTTACAGCATTTCCAGCATCTTGGAACGCTCCTGCAATTAAATGTAATTTCCCTTCATGCTTTAAAATATCTCCCGCAGCATATAATCCATCTACAGAGGACTCACTATTCGCATTCCCTGCAATAAAGTAATTATCTACAATTGCGACATCTAGCTCACTATTTTCCAATAATGTAATGTCACGTTCATATCCATGATTAATAATAACTTCTTCGATAGATAACTGAGAAATCTCTCCCGTTTCATGGTTTGTTAATTCTACATATTCAATCGCTTCATGGTTATCACCAGCAATTAATTTTGTAATCGATGTATTAAAGAAACATTTTGCTGAACTATTCATAAGTTGTTTTACTTGTGCTTCGTGACCAGATAATTCTTCTTTTCTATATGTTAAGTACACTTTTTTCGCGATTGGTTCTAATTCATTTGCCCAATCAATTGCAGAGTTCCCTCCACCTGAAATAATTACCGTTTTATCTTTGAAACGTTTTAACGATTTAACTGTATAATTTAAATTCGAGACTTCAAATCTCTCCGCACCTTCAATCGACAACTTTTGTGGATTCAATATACCACTCCCAGTTGCGACGATCACTGTTTTTGAAAAATGTTCTTCCCCAGAGCTTGTTTTTAATGTGAAAATCCCATCTTGATTACGAATAATTGATTCTATTTTTGTATTCAATACAACTTCTGGCTGGAATGTTAATCCTTGTTGCACAAGTTGCTCAATTAATTTCTCACCAGTAACTGGTAACAATCCGCCAATATCCCAAATCATTTTTTCTGGATAAACATGTATTTTACCACCTAACTGTGGTTGAAATTCTATTATTTTCGTTTTCATCTCTCTTAGTCCACTATAAAAAGCTGAATAAAGCCCTGCAGGTCCTCCGCCTATCACAGTTACATCAAACAATTCTTCTTGATTCATTCGTGTCACTCCTCAGCTACTAATAATTGATTATCATTCTCAATAAAATATAACTTGTTTTTATAAATTTTACAATCAAAATCACTATTGACAATACACCTATATAAAATTATAGTATTTAAAGAATCAATAGTGATAATCATTATCATTTTGTTAATAATTAGCAAATTTGAGATTACATCTTCTTTCACTAATATGGTTAATACTATATTGTAAAATCTCATATTCAAGATTTTTAATACGCATTTTGCATTACCACTACTCTTTCAAACAGATTGCAGTTAAACAAATTATTGTATACACATATCATCTATGTTAAAGGAGAAAGACGATGAAAAAGTTATTTATTTCACTAACAGTTCTTTTCGTTCTTGTTATGAGTGCTTGTAGCAATGGCTCTACAGACAAAAAGAACGATGCAAAAGGTAGTAAATCAGAAACAATTACATACCAATCTGAAAATGGTAAAGTAGAAGTTCCTGCAAATCCAAAACGCGTTGTTGTCTTATCATCATTCGCTGGTAATGTAATGTCATTAGATGTAAATCTTGTTGGGGTAGATTCATGGTCTAAGCAAAACCCACGTTTTGATAGCAAACTGAAAGATGTTGCTGAAGTATCAGATGAAAACGTTGAAAAAATCGCTGAACTAAATCCAGATTTAATCATTGGTTTATCAAATATTAAAAATGTCGATAAGTTAAAGAAAATCGCTCCTACTGTAACATACACTTACGGAAAGGTTGATTACTTAACACAGCATTTAGAAATCGGTAAGTTATTAAACAAAGAAAAAGAAGCAAAAACTTGGGTTGATGACTTCAAGAAACGTGCACAAGACGCTGGTAAAGAAATTAAAGCAAAAATCGGTGAAGATGCAACAGTTTCTGTTGTAGAAAACTTCAACAAACAGCTTTATGTATACGGCGAAAACTGGGGCCGTGGAACAGAAATTCTATACCAAGAAATGAAATTAAAAATGCCTGAAAAAGTAAAAGAAAAAGCATTAAAAGAAGGTTACTACGCATTATCTACTGAGGTATTACCTGAGTTTGCTGGTGATTACTTAATCGTAAGTAAAAACAAAGATACTGATAACTCATTCCAAGAGACAGAATCATATAAAAACATCCCAGCAGTAAAAAATAATCGCGTATACGAAGCAAACATGATGGAATTCTATTTCAACGATCCACTTACATTAGATTTCCAACTAGACTTCTTCAAGAAGAGCTTTCTTGGTAAATAATACAAACATGAGGAATTCTTAAATTAAGAATTCCTCTTCCTTTATTCTATGAACAGAAAAGATGTGAAACGAATGACAAAAGATCACGACAATCCACGTTCTATAGCTTTTACATACAAACTCATTTTGAGCATAATTGCATTCTTTCTTATTTTTATGGTGGCAATGGTGGTAGGGGCTGCGGATACTTCAATCAAAGATGTATGGTTGGCACTCACTTCTTCTGCTAAAGGGGACAAAATATCTATTATTCGAGAAATTCGTTTACCACGTGAAGTAGCTGCTATTTTTGTAGGAGCTGGACTAGCCGTTTCTGGAGCCATTATGCAAGGTTTAACACGAAATCCACTTGCTGATCCTGGATTACTGGGGCTAACTGGTGGCGCAAATGCTGCGCTCGCGTTAACGCTGGCTTTCAATCCTTCCATCAGCTATCTTTACTTAACATTTGCTTGCTTTATCGGTGCTGCAATTGGCGCAATTATGGTATTTGGCATTGGCATGGTGAAAAAAGGCGGACTTTCTCCCCTTCGAATTGTATTAGCTGGTGCTGCCGTTTCAGCATTTCTACTTGCAATTTCAGAAGGCGTCGGCATTTACTTTAAAATTTCACAAGATGTATCACTTTGGACTGCTGGAGGCGTAATTGGAACGACTTGGAGCCAATTGAAAATTATTATTCCAGTCATTTCAGTAAGTATATTTATCGCTATCTTATTTGCAAGAAAATTGACAGTCCTTAGTTTCAGTGAAGAAGTTGCTGTTGGACTTGGTCAAAAAATTATTGTCATTAAAACCATTTTATTTATCATTATCATCTTACTTGCTGGTGCTTCTGTAGCGCTTGTTGGGAACATGGCATTTATCGGATTAATGATCCCTCACATGGTACGTCCAATTGTTGGGCCGGACTACCGTTTTGTCATACCGATGTCAGCAATTGCTGGTGCATCCTTTATGCTACTTGCAGATACAATTGGACGTACAATTAATGCTCCGTACGAAACACCAGTTGCTGCTATTGTCGCAATTGTAGGATTACCATTCTTCCTATTCATTGTACGTAAAGGAGGAAAAACATTCTCATGATGCCATCTATTTTAAGAAAACAACGTCTTATTATACTCGCTTTACTTATACTAACCATCACAACCATTGTAGTTGGAATGGGACTCGGTTCAGCATCTTTATCTTATGATCGACTACTCCCAACATTAATGGGACAAGGGACTTTTAAAGAGGAGTTTGTTTTATACTCTTTACGACTACCTAGAATTGTTATTACATTATTAGCTGGTATGGCTCTCGCTTTATCAGGTGCTATCCTACAAGGAATTACCCGAAATGATTTAGCGGAACCTGGTATTCTCGGAATCAACTCTGGGGCTGGTGTTGCTGTTGCTATTTTCTTTTTATACTTTCCAATAGATGTAGGTTCATTTCTTTACTTACTACCTGTCGTTGGATTTATCGGTGCTTTTCTTACAGCTGTTCTAATTTACGTATTTTCATATAGTAAATCAACAGGACTTCAGCCAATACGACTAACATTAACTGGTATCGGTTTTTCATTTGCACTATCTGGAATGATGATTGTCCTTATTTCATCCGCTGATCGTATGAAAGTGGACTTTATCGCTAAGTGGATCGCCGGAAACATTTGGGGCGATGACTGGGTCTTCATTTTCGCAATGCTACCATGGTTAATCGTATTAATTCCGTTCGTTTTCTATAAAGCAAATCGATTAAACATTCTAGCATTAAACGAGCCAGTCGCAATCGGTATTGGAATTGAAATTGAAAAAGAACGCAGATACTTATTAGTTGCAGCCGTTGCACTTGCTGCTGCAGCTGTTTCCGTAACAGGAGGAATTAGCTTTATCGGGCTGATGGCTCCTCATATCGCAAAATCTTTAGTAGGTCCAAGGCATCAAATCTTCATGCCTATCGCCGTTTTAATCGGTGGATGGCTATTACTATTAGCAGACACAATCGGACGAAATATCGTTGATCCTAATGGCATCCCAGCAGGTATTGTCGTTGCTTTAATTGGTGCCCCTTACTTTATGTATTTGTTACTTAAGAAGGCATAAGAAAAACCCTCAAGATTTTTTCTTGAGGGTTTTTTTATTTCATTCTACTGCTGCCCATACCCTTCAAACTTCTTCGCCAAATTCTCCATCTCATCTTCTGGCAATAGCTTCGGCTCTCCGACGCTTTTCGTTTGATAATAAATTTGCGCACAAAACTCGATTTCTTCTGCAATAGTAAATGCCATTTTTATATTATTCGCTCCAGCCATTAAACCATGGTTCGCAAGTAACACTGCACGACGATCAATCATCCCTTCAAAAGCAGCATCTGCTAATTGTTTCGTACCAAATGTTTCATACGGTGCACAGCGGACATTCGGGCCTGCGAAAGCAATTAAATACGATACTGCTGGAAGTTCCCATCCTAATGATGCAATCGTCTTCGCGTAAGGAGAATGTGTATGTACAAGCGCATTTATGTCTTCACGATTTCTATAATAAATAAGGTGCATATCGAGCTCACTTGATGGTTTTCGCTCTCCCTCTATCACTTCACCATCTAAATTCAATATAACTACATCTTCAGGCTTTGTTTCATAATAATCTAAACCACTTGGGCTAATTGCAACAAGACCTTGCTCGCGATTGAAAATACTAATATTTCCGCCCGTCCCCTTTGTTAAACCGCTAGAGATCATTTTCTTTCCATACGCTACAATTTCTTCTCTTTCTTTTTGTAATAACATATACATCCCCCTAAGTATGAAGCTTGTGATGACTGACTTTAGATTTATCTACTTATTGAAATAGCTTTTTTAAATTCTCCGTAAACGGTGCTTTTACAATCCCTTTTTCCGTAATAATCGCTGTTACATTTTCATGTGGCGTAACATCAAATGCTGGATTATATACTTTGCTTTCTTTCGGAGCAGAATATTGTCCGAAGCGATTAATTACTTCAGAGGCATCTCTTTCTTCGATTGGAATTTCTTTTCCTGTCTGTGTTTTTAAATCAATTGTTGGTGTTGGGGCTGCTACATAAAATGGAATGTTGTAGTATTTAGCTAAAATAGATACACCTAATGTTCCAATTTTATTTGCTACATCACCGTTTGCTGCTACACGGTCACATCCAACGATTACAGCATCAATCTTCCCTTGTGACATGACCATAGCTGCCATATTATCCGTAATGACAGTAACATCGATTCCCGCTCGCTGTAGTTCTAATGCTGTTAACGTTGAACCTTGCAACCTAGGGCGTGTTTCATCTGAGTAGATTTTTAAGTCCCATCCTTTTTCTTTCGCCAAGTACATCGGAGCTGTCGCAGTACCATACTTAGTCGTCGCTAACGCACCAGCATTACAGTGTGTTAATACTCCCATTCCATCATGGAATAATGTTAATGCATGTTCTCCAATTTGACGGTTAATTTCTTCATCTTCTCTATGAATCTCTTTTGCCTCTTCTAGTAATCTATCTTTCAACTGGGCTATTGATAAGTGTGCATTCTCTGTCGCGACTGCCTCCATTCTTTCAAGTGCCCAAAATAAGTTTACTGCTGTCGGTCTTGATGTTGCCAAATATGCACATACCTTTTTGACTTCCTCTATAAATTCTTCCACCGAGCTTTGAGTCACTTCCTTGACGCCTAAATACACACCATAAGCTGCTGAAACACCAATCGCTGGCGCTCCTCGTACTTTCATTACTTGAATGGCATCCCACACACTTTCGGCTGTTTTAAAAGATTCATAGACAACTTCATTCGGTAATAATGTTTGATCTAATAAAACTAAAGCATCTTCTTTCCACTGAATTGGTATTAATTGCTCTTCCATCATCTTCTCCCCTTACTTCACGTAGTGCATTGACTGTTCTTTTAACGTTTCTACAAAGCTTGTGCCTGTTTTATATTGACTCGCCTGTAAAATAAATTTCTTCGCTACTTGAAGACAAATGCGTTCTGCTCTAGCACGTGCTTCCTCATTCTCAATACAAGTAATATCTTTTACTTTCGCTAGTCCAACAATACGACGAATTAACTCAAGTCCCGTCACTGCAGCCGTATCCTCTAATACAGATTGTAAATATACTTCGCTAAAACCTTCTTCCTTCGCCATAATCTCGGTCACATGAATATTCCAAGCGTCTAAAAACTTCTTCTTAAATAAATCAATTACCTCTACCATTGCCGATTGTAGCCAACCCATATACGTATCTTTTTCAGCTCCAGACGGCATGATCGCATCTGCATTCACCCAAGCAAACATTAAATTCGCCATTACATTCCCAACGTCATATCCCATCGGTCCATAAAAGGCAAACTCAGGATCAATAACCTTTGTAGAATCATTTTTCACAAAGACAGAACCAGTATGTAAATCACCGTGAATAAGCGCCTGTGCATTCGTCATAAAAGAAATTTTCAGCTTTGCTACTTCCATACGAAGCTCTTTATCACTATAAATATGCTCTCTAACCCATCCCTCATTTAACGAAAATAGCTCATTACGCTTATTATGATTTGTAAATGGTTCTGAATATACGAGGTCCTCTGTAATCTCACATAATTCAGGATTTATATAATTCTTTACAAGTTCCTTCTTCTCTTTATGATTCATTACAACATCTGATGTTAATAGAAGTGTATTTACCATAAAAGTAGTTAAATCGTCAGCAAGCCTCGGAAATATTTGATGATTTATAAGTGCTGTACGTAATATGGTGTGATCCGATAAATCTTCCATGACGCAACAATTCATCAAACTATCAAACAAATATACGTCTGGCACCAGTCCAGGTGCTAACTCACCCTCTAATCGTAAAACATCCGATTCTATACGTATTCGATTCGTCGACAACTTAAACTCATCTGAAATACGAGCTGTATCCCCAGCCTGCTTTACAATGATGGAAATGTTCTCCTTTTCATCCCAAACGCGGAACACATAATTTAAATTGCCATCACCTATTTCTTTACACTGTAACCCCTTTGCCTGCTCAAACTTAGGCACTTTCTCTTTCACATATGCAATCACATCGTTAGCTTCCATTAAAAAATACTTCGTGAACTTAGACATGGTTTCCCCTCCACACTAATTGTAAGCGTTTTCTAAAAGCTATAAAAAATAATAGGTTAAATTTTTTTCATCCTATATTATATCTTCTTCTTTTTGAAAGATATATCTAGGTTTTATTATATCTTGTTAAAAATGGGAGTCAATGCTTCTATTTTCTTAGTTTATCCTCTCTAAATAAAGGAAAATTTCAGTCCTACTGATAATTCATTTACATCACTTCAATATTTACAATGGCTGTATTCAGCTAACGCCTTTCTTTACTTTTGAACCTTCATCCGGAACATTTTCCCCTATACATTACAGGCGAATTGGTTAAAAAACTATGGATTTCATAACATGCCAATACATTAAATCCTTATATTTGATATATACAATTTAATTATTAGAAATTTTATTATATATTATTGAAGAAGAGGTGATTACTCCATGTGGAAACAAGCCATTGGTTGGTTTCTCATCACTATGATGATATTTTTAATGATACATATTAACTTTCGAGATAGTGATACAAATCTCATTCAAACACGTGCACAAAATGGGACAATTAACTTAGGTGATCTTCCTTCAAATGCGAAAATATTATCTTTAGCAGGCGAATGGAAATTCACCCCAAATGAATTTGTAGATGTGAACCAATTTCAAGAAAAAGCTCTAAATCAAATTGTGCCAGGACAGTGGGAATCCAAAACACAATATGGTTCTTATCAATTAAAAATCGAGCTACCTAAGCATTTTTCTGAAGTTGGCTTTCGCATTCGAAACATTTGGTCCGCCCATACCATTTATGTAAACGGCGAAAAAGTTTCTGCAATAGGTCAAATTGGAAAATCAAAAGAAGCTACAAAACCTGAAAATCCATCATATGAAATTTATTTAAAGCCAAAAGCAAAAGAATTGCTCCTAACAATTCACGTTTCAAATTTCTACAATGTACGCGGAGGTATTATTTTTCCAATCGATTTCGGTGATGCTAAAGCAATGCAAGAAGACGTAGCTGAAGATACAAATATCGAATGGACAGCCGTTTCCATCTTATTAGTTTTTAGTATTTTTCATCTCACTATCTTTTTGTTACGTAAAAAAGATGATGGCTTTTTTTATAGCGGTTGTTATTTCCTAAGCCTAGCACTAATTGTTATGACACGAGGAGAACGTATATTACTTCGTGCCGTTCCTAATATCCCTTTTGAATTTTATTTTCGCTTACAGGACTCTATTACATTTTTTAGTGCTATTTTATTACCACTATTTATTTCAAAAACTATGCCGACTATTATAAATAAAAAACAACTGTTTTTATTATTTTCACCTTTCTTTATTTATAGCGTAGGAATAATCTTATTTCCAGCTCGGTCGCTATCAAATCTACAAACACCATACTTTTTTTATATGAATATCATGTTGTTGTGGATTATCCTGAGAATGACTCAGCTCATCATACAAAAAAAGTGGATTATTAGTAAAAACGAAATTTTAATTTTCACCCTTATGTTACTTACTCTATTTATGTTTCTCTTTAGCGGTACACTCGAACAACTTTTTGCATCAGGTCGTAATATATTTAACCGCTTTGGGCTACTAGGGTTCATTATTATGATGAATGTCTTTTTAGGCACACGTTTTATTAATCGTACCGAAGAGGCCGAGCACTTATCAAAAAAATTAGAAGCTATTCATTTAACGAAAGATTCTTTTCTAAAAGTAACAACACAAGAATTAAAAGATCCGTTATACCATGCAATTAATTTAATTAAATCCGTAAAAGCTAATGATAAAAAAGAGAAGCATTCAAATGAGCTACACTTATTAGAACAACTTACAGAACGTTTACTATACCTTACTAATGATCTACAAGATTTCACAAGAATTAAATTTCATGATTATTCTTTTACAGCAAGATCAACAAATATAAAAATGGTTGTGAATCATGTTTATAAATTAATGGAACTACCTCTCTCAAGAAAACATATTACATATCAAGAGTATGTACCAAATAATTTACACGGACTAGTAGATGAAGACCGGTTAACACAAGTTCTTTACCGTATTTTAGAAGAATGTTGTTACTATGCAGTAGATGGGAAAATTGTTATTGATGCTCAGCATATAGGAGAAAATATTCATTTAACCTTTAAAGCGACTAGCAACTCTACTGTTACTTATGAAGATACTCGCACTGAAATCGGTTTATTAATAAGTAAAGAACTGCTAGAACGTATGGATGGACATTTGCAGGTAGATTACTATAAAGCTTCTATCTTATTTAAAATCCAAGTTCCTTTTTATGAATATAAAGAAATACATACTATTTTACAGGAACAACATAATTTTAAAGAAGTTTCCCAAGCAAACACTAGTCAGCAGCCAACAATTTTAATTGTAGATGATGATGTCATACATACAGAGGTGCTAAAATCTTTACTAGCAGAAACATACAATATTACCATTGTGCATTCGGCTCAAGATGCTATTTTCTTATTAGAGAGCATGAAAGATTTCGCGCTTCTTATCATAGATGAAACTCTTCCTGAGATTGGAGGAGTCGAACTTGCTAAACATATACGCAAAAAAACATCAGTACTAGAATTACCTATTCTAATGTTAAGTTCAAAAGATTATCCAACGCATGTAGATCATTTATTTGCAAGTGGAATAAATGATTACTTAGTCAAACCTTATACAAAGCAAGTACTATTAGCTAGATTACATACTATTTTCCAAACAAAAGAAGCGATACTGCAAGCATTTGAAAATGAAATGGCCTTTCTACAGGCACAAATTAAACCGCACTTCTTATATAATGCAATGAGTAATATTATTTCATTTTGTTATACAGATAGCGAACATGCTGCACATCTCCTAACGATGCTAAGCTCCTACTTACGCTATATATTTGAATCCGGAAACGAAACAAATTACTCTACATTACAAAAAGAAATTTCCATCATTCGAGCATATGTAGAAATAGAAAAGGCACGATTTGGCGAACGTCTTTCTTTTTCATATGAAGTTGACACTATTGAATCTTTAGATGAAATATATATACCTAATTTACTCGTACAACCACTTGTGGAAAATGCAATACGCCACGGTCTATTTGAGAAAGAAGAAAACGGTCATGTACAAATTAATATAAAACAAATAAAAGAGATTTTATTTATACAAGTAATAGATAACGGTATTGGGATGTCAGAAACAACCATACACAATTTGTTAAACGGAACTCTTCAGAACCAAGGAATTGGATTTTCTAATGTTTTACGTCGTGTTCGAAAGTTTTCTAATGGAACTGTAGAAATTTATTCTATTGAAAGTAAAGGAACAACTATTAATGTAACGATTCCATTAAAGGAGAGAATGTAGTGTGGCGAATAGTAATAATAGAAGATGAAAAGCCTATTTTAGATTTACATAATCATTTATTAACAAAACATGGCGGATTTCAAATTGTTGATACTTTCCAGTCACCATTAGAGGCAATTAACATGCTTCCTCATTACACATTAGACGCTATTTTACTAGATATTGAAATGCCTAAAATGACAGGAATTGAACTCGCTAAGAAATTAGTAGATGACGGTATCGATGTTCCGATTATCTTTTCTACTGCCTACCCCACTTATGCTTTAGAAGCGTTTCGGGTACAAGCTCTCGATTATATATTAAAACCATTAACACCTAGCGCTGTACAGGATGTAGATTACCGCCTAAAAAAATATTACGGTGTTACGAATCAACAAAGAAGTTCAAATACTCTTCAAGTACAACTGTACGGTAATACATTTATAAAAAAAGACCATCAATCACTAAAGTGGCCTACCCGTGTTACCGAAGAGCTTTTTTATTACTTCCTTCTCCATAAAGAAAAAGCTGTTTCAAAGTGGAAAATTCTTGATGATATTTGGCCTAACACAGATGAAAAACGTGCATTAGCAAATTTGTATAATACTATTTACCGAATACGCCAACTATTTAGTGAGCTAAATGTCCCTCTCAAAATCGAGCGTACAACTGATGGTTATGAAATGCAGATTAACCAAACAGTTCAATTTATCGAAACACACAATACCGACGACCTATTATTAGAGTCCAAAGGATATTTATGGGCTTACAAACTTCAAAATATACAACTTTAAGAAACCTATTTCTAAGCTGAAACAGGTTTCTTATTTTATAAAAAATACCTTGAGAGATTTTTGAGAGAAACGTTTGATACATTAATGAATAGAAATAAATCCTATTTAAAGTATTATCCCATTTCACAAAACTATTTTCTTACTATCTATATTAAGGAGAACAAAATGAGCACTCACACTAATCAAGACATTACGCTTACAAACATTGAATCCATTTCCGACAGAACCAATTTTAATTTATATTTACAAGAATCCAATGCTTTCAATCCTAACCTTATAAAATGCACCATGTTAGAATTTATCGTCACAAAAGACAGTGTAAAGATTTACATAAAGCATACGCCAAATTGCGATTCTGACACTTATACGATCAAAGAGTACATGATTCCAAGCTCAGCATTCCATTACGTTTTCCCAACCATTCATGAAAATAACGAAGAAATTTCCGTACACATGCAATGTTTTGGTATACATGGTGAACTACTCGTTGCTGAAAAACTATTTATCCATCAAAACAATCATTTAAGTTCTAAATTACGTACATTTTTCGAAACACTGAACAGCAATATACATAACGCCCTACACCCATTAAAAAAATCCCCTATCAAGTAATCTTACGCTGGATAGGGGATTTTTTAATACTTTAATTTTACGAAAGAAGCTGAGTTATTTCTTTTTCCCTAACTCCTCGCGAAACAGTTTACGCTTCAATATATGTCCAATAAATGAACAATTAAAATAAGAAGAATTTTTCAAAAAGATTCCGATTCATTTTGTTTTATTTATCTCATCATTCTTTGTACAATAAAGTAAGAAGTTACTTTTCAACCACATAACCTACTAAAAACATCTTTCCTCAAAACATTTAATTATCATCTACATGTTTCAAGCTTAAATGTAAACAACCTTCCACCTATGACTATACTGACTCATTTACAACTAAATTTTCTACTCTATCATTGCCAAACTGCTTCATCATCTCAATTGAGAATAAATATTAATTAAATTGATATAAAGTTGGTTTATTCACTTGACAAAATAACCACTTCTATATGATAATTAATATCGAATTAGAATTATTATAGTTAATTAAAAAATATATTTTATGAGCACACTATTTTTTGATGCTCACAACCAACATTTAGGAGGAATTTTAATATGTTATTAATCGGCACAGAAGTAAAACCGTTTAAAGCTAATGCTTACCATAATGGAGAATTTATCCAAGTTACTGACGAAAGTTTAAAAGGAAAATGGAGTGTAGTTTGTTTCTACCCAGCTGACTTCACATTCGTTTGTCCAACTGAACTTGAAGACTTACAAAACCAATACGCAGCTCTTAAAGACTTAGGCGTTGAAGTATACTCTGTATCTACAGACACTCACTTCACTCACAAAGCATGGCATGATAGCTCAGAAACTATCGGCAAAATCGAGTACATCATGATTGGTGACCCAACTCGCACAATCACTACAAACTTCAACGTTTTAATGGAAGAAGAAGGTCTTGCTGCTCGTGGTACATTCATCATCGATCCAGACGGCGTTATCCAATCTATGGAAATCAATGCTGACGGTATCGGCCGTGACGCAAGCATTCTTGTTAACAAAATTAAAGCAGCTCAATACGTACGTAACAACCCAGGTGAAGTTTGCCCAGCTAAATGGCAAGAGGGTTCTGCAACACTTAAACCAAGCCTTGACCTTGTAGGCAAAATCTAAGGAGTTCGATCAAAATGATACTAGATGCAGATATAAAAACACAACTATCCCAATACCTTCAGTTAATGGAGAACGATATTTTACTTAAAGTAAGCGCTGGAGACGACGACGTATCTAAAGATATGTTAGCTCTAGTAGACGAATTAGCTACTATGTCATCTAAGATTACAGTAGAAAAAGTTGAATTAGAGAGAACACCAAGCTTTAGCGTAAATCGCCCTGGTGAAGACACTGGTGTCGTATTCGCTGGTATTCCATTAGGACACGAATTTACTTCATTAGTGTTAGCTTTACTACAAGTAAGTGGACGCGCTCCAAAAGTTGAACAAAAACTAATCGATCAAATTAAAAACATTCAAGGCGAATATCATTTTGAATCTTATATCAGCCTAAGTTGTCATAACTGTCCTGATGTTGTACAAGCTCTTAACGTAATGAGCGTTCTAAACTCTGGTATTACACATACTATGATTGATGGCGCTGCATTCAAAGAGGAAGTAGAAAGCAAAGACATCATGGCAGTACCAACAGTTTTCCTAAACGGCGAATCTTTCGGAAGCGGTCGTATGACACTTGAAGAAATTTTAGCTAAAATGGGTAACGGTCCAGATGCATCAGAGCTTTCTGATAAAGATCCATACGATGTTCTTGTTGTTGGTGGCGGCCCTGCTGGTGCAAGTGCAGCAATTTATGCAGCACGTAAAGGCATCCGTACTGGTATCGTTGCTGAGCGCTTCGGTGGTCAAGTAATGGATACTATGGGTATTGAGAACTTCATCAGCGTAAAACGCACTGAAGGTCCTAAGCTAGTAGCAAGTCTTGAAGAGCACGTAAAAGAATACGACATCGATGTAATGAATCTACAACGTGCGAAACGTTTAGAGAAAAAAGAACTTATTGAAGTGGAACTTGAAAACGGCGCTATTCTGAAAAGTAAGAGCGTAATCGTTTCTACAGGTGCTCGCTGGCGTAACGTTGGCGTACCAGGTGAAGCTGAGTTCAAAAATAAAGGTGTAGCATACTGCCCACACTGTGACGGTCCATTATTCATCGGAAAAGACGTAGCGGTTATCGGCGGCGGTAACTCTGGTATTGAAGCAGCTATCGACTTAGCAGGTATTGTTAAGCACGTAACTGTTCTTGAATTCATGCCAGAATTAAAAGCTGATGCTGTATTACAAGAGCGTCTTAACAGCTTACCAAACGTAACTGTTCTGAAAAACGTTCAAACGAAAGAAATCACTGGTACTGATAAAGTAAACGGTATTTCTTACATCGATCGTGAAACTGAAGAAGTTCATCACGTTGAATTACAAGGTGTATTCGTACAAATCGGTCTTGTGCCAAACACAGACTGGTTAGGCGAAACAGTTGAACGCGCTCGCGGTGAAATCGTAACAGACAAGCACGGTGCTACAAACGTACCAGGAGTGTTTGCTGCAGGTGACTGTACAAATAATCCGTACAAACAAATCATCATCTCTATGGGTTCAGGTGCAAACGCAGCTTTAGGTGCATTTGATTACTTAATCCGTAACTAATTAGTAACTAATTATATAGACGTGAGTAAAGAAAAGCAGGTGCCAAGGCACCTGCTTTTTTATAATCTTAATGTATACACTAAAAACCTCTCATTCGCATTCTTCTCATAAGCCCCAGGCAACCTTACTTCCCTCTTCAGCTCAAACGCAGTCTGATTCTCCAAGAAGAAAATATAATCTTCAGAAGGATAGTATAAAATAATATCTACTTCTCTCTCCGCCTCTTCTACCGAAAGTAAAATATTATTTACTACGTTCATAAATACTTGTACAGAAAATGGATTAAAGAAATAAAACCGGTTATCCCGTGGATCAATCTCATATTCCTGCGCTAAACAACATTCAAACCCAATTTTATCTTTACTGTTTCTTATCTTTCGTGCATAGCGCTCTAAATTATCCATCGCTTCTTTATAAAACTCTTCATTCATTTCAATTCCAACCGCTGAAGCGCCACACTTATGGTGCATGTAAAAGTTTAATCGTCCTTTTCCGCATCCAAAGTCTACAACCCGGTCGCTACTTCTTATTTCATATTGATTTAATAACTCATCTAATCCGCTATATGGCGTCGGTTCATAACGGTGATAGTGCATAGACTTATTAAAGCCCTTTTGCTCACCGACAGTTTTTATATGTAATACAGCATCATAATATTGTTCGTTCATTCGTCTTCTCCTATTAGAAAATGGTACCTATTATTATACACCATGTATTGGAGACTCATTTTTTTATTGGATTAACTGGTACATGAAATTATATTAACGATTTTTTCAATATATCGACTTAACGACAAATTCCTACAAAAAAAAACAGGAGCTCTCTAGCCCCTGTCCTCTAATACTTTCAATACAGTTTGTTTCAATATTTCTACTCCATCCATAATACAACTATGATCAAACTTCATATGCGGATGGTGTAATCCAGGTTGTAAGTTTGCACCTAGTCCAAGCATGACAGCTTTTAAATGTGGTCTCTTCACTGTGTAGTAATGGAAATCATCACTTCCTGTCGTATACAGTGGTCCAGTGCATCCCTCTTCCCCGTATACTTCAAGAATGCCTTTTCGCATAAAGCGCTCAGCTTCTTCTGACACTTCAGCTCCTGGTGCGAGATCGATCCACTCATAAGATACTTTAGATCCCATTGATTCAGCCGACAGAATTACTCGCTCTATTTTTTGCTTCAATTCATTTAGTAATATGTTATTTTCTGCTCTAACATCTAAGCTAAAATGGCCGTTCCCCGGAATAATATTTAAATTATCTCCACCAGCTTGGCACCTTGTCATCTTCACTGAATATGAACTTTGCGGTGGTAGCCATATATTTTTCAAACCGATATTAATCATAGAAATAACATCAATTGCATTTATCCCTTGATGCGGGCGTGCCCCATGTGCATCTTCCCCATGAATCGTACCTTCTAAAAATCCTGCTGCTCCGTGACGAATAGATGGGGCAGCTTGTTTCAAAGGTAGTTCTTCAATCGGGCGCAAATGAACACCGAATAGGAAATCTGCATCATCCACAGCACCCTTATCTACCATCTTTAAAGAACCATTTCCTTTTTCCTCTGCCGGCTGAAAAATAAACCTAACCGTTCCACTGTCCCATCTCTTATTTTTCAATTGTAAAATAAGCCCCATCACAATTGTCATATGAGCATCGTGACCACATGAATGATTCGCTTTAAACTCTCCGTCCACTTCTTGCCAAAGTGCATCCATATCGGCACGAATTGCAATAACTGGATTTCCGCTTCCAATTTCAGCAATCACGCCTGGGCAATCATCAAATATTTTATATGAAATTCCTTCTTCTTTTAAAAAGTTAGTAATATACGCTGTCGTTTCATACTCTTTCCAACTCACTTCAGGATTTTCATGTAAATGCTGAAAAATTTCAGTTAAACGCTCTTGTAATTCTAATGTTTTCAAAGCTACATTCTCCTTCCCAAATTCCAAAACCATTCAGGTTAATTATACTTATGAAAAACAGATGTTTTTATGAACATATTGAATTTTAAGAAAAAAGTCAATTGTTTATTTTTAAATACGATCGACAACTTATTTCCACTCACTTCACAACGATAGAACATTCCTTATTTTCTGTTTTTTATTGACGCTCATATCAATTTTTAGTTATTATAATTTAATAACGTCTATTTTGCGACAATTCTAAAAATACAAACATACATAATGAGGAGGCAGTTTATGAAAAAAGAAATACCTTTTGGCGTAGCAATGATCCCTGTTATCGTTACAGTTGCAGTTATGATGGTTACAATTGTTGTATTAAAACAAAGCCCTCACGTCCCACTTATTATCGGTACTACCGTTGCTTCTATCGTCGCTTGGCGTTACGGTTACAAATGGCACGATATTGAAGAAGCAATGTATAAAGGAATTCGCCTCGCATTACCCGCTATCGTTATCATTATTCTAGTAGGTTTAACGATCGGTGCTTGGATTGGCGGCGGAATCGTCGCAACAATGATTTATTACGGTTTAAATCTTTTAACTCCATCACTATTTTTAGTTTCAATTACAATTATTTGTTCTATTGTTGCATTAGCTATCGGTAGCTCTTGGTCTACAATGGGAACAATTGGTGTTGCAGGAATGGGAATTGGCCTAAGTATGGGAATCCCAGCTCCAATGGTTGCCGGTGCTATCATTTCCGGTTCTTATTTCGGCGATAAAATGTCACCGCTTTCAGACACAACAAACTTAGCCGCAGGATTAACAAATACAGATTTATTCACACATATTCGTCACATGTTATTTACTACAATTCCAGGTTTAATTATTACTCTTATCGTTTATGCATTCTTAGGAAGAAGCTTCGGAGCTAACAATATTGATGCAAAAAGCATCGATCAAACGTTACAAGTATTGCAACAAAACTTTGTTATCTCACCTTTCCTATTAATCATACCTGTAGTCGTTATGGTATTGGTCGCTAAAAAGGTTCCTGCTATACCAGCTATTCTCGTAGGTATTATTTTAGGATTCTTATCACAAGTCTTTATTCAAGGCGGTTCTGTTTCCGCATCTGTCGGTGCACTCCAAAATGGATTTGTCATAGACACTGGCAACAAGCTAGTAGACGAACTCTTTAACCGCGGTGGCTTAGATTCGATGATGAATACAGTTTCTATGACAATTGTCGCTATGACTTTCGGAGGAGTACTAGAACATACTGGTATTCTTCGCTCAATTGTAAATCAAATTTTAAAATTAGCGACATCAGCAAAAGGACTTATCGCTTCTACTATCGCATCTTGCTTTGCAACCAACCTTACTTGCTCTGAACAATATATTTCAATTGTTGTTCCTTCAAGAATGTACGCAAATGCATACACAGAAAAAGGGCTACATTCTAAAAATTTATCCAGAGCATTAGAAGATGGCGGAACATTAACTTCTGTGTTCGTCCCTTGGAATACATGTGGTGTATTTATACTCGCAACACTTGGAGTTGGCGCATTCGAATATGCTCCTTATGCTATATTAAATTTCATCGTACCTATTATTTCAATCCTTTACGGCATAACTGGTCTCACAATTACGAAACTATCAGACATTGAAAAAGCAGAACTACTAAAAAAACAAAAAGCTCAATTAGAAGCTTAAAGATAACGGTAAATTCAGTTCATATATTGCGCGAGGGCGCCCTTGTTGATAGGGCATTTCCTCGCCGCAAATATGAGCATACCCATAATCAACTAGTTTCTTTAATAACCTTTCTGTTGATCGGCGAGTCACTTGTAAGTATTCAGAAAGATCTGCTGCTGTAAACTTCAATGACGGATGTGATTGACTAAATTGAATAATTTTTGATAAATTTGCTGGACTAAGTTTCGTTTCCTTCGCTATTTTCATTAGTTCTGGGTTGTCATTCTTCAAACTTTGTACTCTCTGTTCTTTCGGGAACGGACCAAATAGTTCTTTATCACTTGTTAGTATATAAAAGCAGTGGTCTATTGGATTATTCTTCGCGAAACTTTGAGCGATTTTAGCATTTTGCTCCGCTTCTTTCACAGTTTTTCCGTAACCAAATCCAATAGCTATCGTTCCTTCTATACTCGCAAATAAATTATTTATCATATTTGTTTTTATAATCGATTCAATATCACCACGAGTCGTATACAAAATGAACGTCATTTCATCAACTTTTTTAAATGAACCACGCAGTTCTTTTGAAATGAAATCTAATTGCTCAAGCAAACCTTCTCGTAATTCTAAAGAAGTAATCATGCAAGCACCAACAGTAGCTGAATGGCTTTTTGCTAACTCAGCTTTTATTTTTGCATCTTGTAAACCATGTATAATCGATTGCTTCGGATCTATCATACGCTCTGAAGGAATACCTATTTTTTGAAGTTCATCATAGACAGCATGGATACTAGTTAAAGCTAAATGAGCCTCTCCAGATTGATATTTAGCTATGTGAAAATCCATAACTCTATTTATTTCATCTTTACTCCACAGCATATTTTTATAATCTAACACTTGTGGACTTTCTTTTATACCGATATCATGGAACACATTTGTAATGAATGAGCGGTCTACTAAATCAATTGAAATTTTATGTGGTTGAATACCTTGGTGATACATGACAGAAAGAATGGAAGATGCGACAGTTGTCTCGTCTTGCTGTAAGTACGTACTTGGAATTCGTAATTGTTCTCTTATTTCTTTTGCCATATAATAAGGTAAAGCACCTGAGAAAAAGATGAAATCACAAGGCTTTAAACGCTTTAATAGTTCAGAAGATTCCGCCGGATGAAGGTAAATATATGGATCAATCTCTATTTCTTCTAGTTTATGAGCGACAGGTAAAAGTGTCTCCATAAACTCTTTTGAACCGACAACTGCAATTTTTATCATCATTTCTCTAACTCCTTATCATTAATTAACGACTATTTAACGTCAACTATATCAAATGTACAAAACTATTGTAAACAGGAAGGGGTCTCTACCTAATGAAAATTACAGCTATTCATCTTTACGCAATTCGTTTACCGCTTCGCGATCCGTTTGTTATTAGTTATGGTTCTTATTCTGATATGCCTTCTATTATCGTCAAAATGGAAACAGATGAAGGTATTATCGGTTATGGTGAGGGCGTTGCTGATGATCACGTTACAGGCGAATCATGGGAAAGTACTTTCCATACTTTAAAACATACACTTGCTCCTGCGTTCATCGGGCAAAACCCAATGCATATCGAGAAAATACACGATATGATGGACAATATAATTTACGGTGTGCCTACTGCGAAGGCCGCGATTGATATTGCTTGTTTTGATATAATGGGCAAAAAATTACATCAACCTGTATATCAATTAATTGGCGGGCGCTACCATGAAGAATTTCCTGTCACTCACGTCTTAAGTATTGCTAATCCAGAATACATGGCAGAAGAAGCTGCCTCTATGATTCAGAAAGGTTACCAATCTTTCAAAATGAAAGTCGGTACAAATGTAAAAGAGGATGTAAAACGTATTGAAGCTGTACGTAAACGTGTAGGAAATGATATCGCGATTCGCGTTGATGTAAACCAAGGGTGGAAAAATAGTGCAAACACATTAACAGCACTTCGTTCATTAGGACATTTAAACATCGACTGGATTGAACAGCCTGTTGTCGCAGACGATATTGACGCAATGGCTCATATTCGTTCTAAAACAGATCTTCCACTTATGATTGATGAAGGATTAAAGGGCTCTCGTGAAATGCGTCAAATTATTAAACTAGACGCAGCTGATAAAGTAAATATAAAACTAATGAAATGCGGTGGCATATATCCAGCTGTAAAACTCGCTCATCAAGCTGAAATGGCAGGCATTGAATGCCAAGTTGGATCCATGGTCGAATCATCTGTTGCCTCTTCCGCAGGATTCCATGTCGCTTTCTCAAAAAAAATCATTACTAGCGTCGAGCTAACAGGGCCATTAAAATTCACAAAAGACATCGGAAACCTACATTACGACGTACCATTTATTCGCCTAAACGAAAAACCGGGATTAGGCATTGAAATAAATGAAGATACATTACAAGAACTAACCGTCTTTCAAGACATTGTACGCTAAAGGAGGACTAACGCATGAAAGTTCTATACAAAGGATCATTAAAACAAAATAACGATCCATTTCACGTTACATTACTATCACTAGAGGACATCGAACAAATTTTATCACTACAAAACGTCGTAGTTGAAGCGCTAGAAGATAAAAGTCGCTTACAACCACTCTCGTTAGAAGAATTTCAGTACATTCTAGAAGGAAACGGCATGATGATCGGAGCATTTATCGAAAACGAACTCATCGCATTTCGCGCTCTACTCGTCCCTCCTATCGACGATGAACATTTAGGACTTGATATTGGTTTGCCCGAAAGCGAACTACATCGCGTCATCTATCAAGAAATTTCAAATGTTCATCCGAACAGCCGAGGAAATGGGATGCAAAAAATATTAGCTACAGTTATTATGAACGAATTACAAAAAGAAGATAGCAAATACGATTACGTTTGCTGCACCGTTGCACCTTTTAACATTCCGAGTTTGAAGGATAAGTTCGCGCAAGGGATGAAGATTGCTGCGCTGAAAGAGAAGTATGGTGGTAGTATGCGATATGTGTTTGTGAAGGAATTGCGTGGGGACAAGGTAAGAGATTGGACGGAGATTGAGAACGTTCTGATGAGCGATGCTGGTGGACAGCAGGCGTTACTTTCGGAAGGGTATCGTGGGTATGAGATGGAGAAAATAGACGGAGATTTTGTTGTGAAATTTGGACGATAATTGCTACGTAAGAAAAAGGAGATGTCTGCTGTGACATCTCCTTTTTCTTCATTGAACATATCGATTGCAACTCCAAATATATCAGCGATTTTTGAGATATATCGACTTACCGATAAACATTTACAATAATCGCAACCTATATAAAGTGCATTATTAAACCGTCATCTTCCAACTAGATAACGCTAACCAGTTCTCCATTTCCTTATAATCAGGCATTATCTTCCCGACAAGACGCCAAAAAGAGCGATCATGATTTAAATGAACCATATGGCACATTTCATGAACAACTACATAATCAATTACTCGCTGTGGTGCCATCGCTAGCTTCCAATTGAATGTTAGTTGTAAATTTGAATCACAAGTGCCCCATGTGCGGCTACTATCTGTAATACGAATAGAACGAGGTTTTGTTTTGAAGTTACTTTGATGTGCTTTAATACTCTTCTCTACTAATGACTTACACTGCTTATAGTAAAATCGTTTTAAAGCTTGTTGGATTTTCTCATCCTTAAGCTCTTTCACATAAATATGTAGCTTATCTCCTTCAAACACTGCACTGTCTTGCATAATACTTGCATCTTGAGAAATCTGTATCGGATACATACTTCCTAAATACAGAAAGCCCTCTCCTTGATCATAATCCTTTTCCTGCGGTCCAAGCGCTCGCTCTTGCATTTCCTTACGTGTTTTCTGAATCCAATCCCACTTCTCCTCTAGCAACTGGACTAAGTATTCAACAGGTGTTCCCTTTGGAGCCTGCACTTCCACATTTCCGTACGAATCTACAAAAAGACGCACCGACTTTTTCTTTTTATAAGTTATATGAAAATGAATTGTCTCACCTAAATATGTATGTACCATTTCATCACCTAACGTATTATTTTACAAATAAAAAAGAATAGGACATGAACGCCCTACTCTATCTATTATATCATTTACCGCCTTAACGGACTTATTATCCTCTATACTTTACACCTAATCCTTTAATGAAATTCCTTGCGTATCTATCGCCGCACTCTTTGTAATTTTTATGGCCTTTTTTTCTTAATAGGGCGCCTAGTTCTCCCTTTGTTACCGTAACACCTACGCTATCTAATATATCAAGTACATCCTCACTCGTTAAAGATAGTGCAATTTTCATTTTCTTTAGAAGAAGGTTATTCGCACTCTCTTTGCTTTGTACAGGTGCCGGTTGTCCTGGCTTCGGATCTTGCTTCCCTCTTTTTAAAGTGATAAATCCATTGAGAAATGCCTCTAACATCATCATATCGCATGTTAGTACGTACTCATCTTCGATTACATCATCATTTTCAGCTTCATGCTGAGGCGCTCTCTTTATTTTTGTAAGCATATCAACTACGTCTTCTTTCGTTACTTCCATACCACCAAGTTTAAAGATTTCTACCATATCTATATCTCTTATATCTAAAGCATATCTTACTCTTTTTAATATATCGTTATTGCTCATTGCCATTGTTTTTCCTCCTGAAATGTTGATTATAGTAATGCTTTTAGCATGTATAAATGAATGTCGTTAAGTTACTACTTTAACATTTTAGGGGGAGGTTTTGTAGTCTTAGGTGGATTAATGCTAGTTAGGATTAAATCTAGGAAGAGATTCGAATGCTTTTTAGTTCCCTTTTTTCTATAAAATATATCTTAATTTTTTTATAACAATACACAGATATTAATTAGTATAATAGAGTAACAACATTTTAAGGGCCTTCAGTTGAGTGGAGGATATCCAGCCTATATTTTCGGCGGAAGGGTAAGTGATTTGTAAACCCTTTCTATGTTATGGATAAAAAAGCATACTTTATTTTTAAGATCGGAGTTTGTTGTACATGTTAAAAAAAGGTTTAGACCGAGTGAAAAAAGTAGAATTAATGGACAAACATCTTGATTCTCACCAAGGAAAAATAACCAGTACCGAGATTTGTAACATTGTAATGTCCATTTTCAAATTTGATTTAACAACTAAACCTGTCCTATCCAAAGAATGGATCATGGCAGGAGCGGTTTCCTCAACTGAGAACATTGCTAAAATGGCTATAGATTCTACCCTCGCGCATTACGGAGGAACGGTCACAGGAATAGAGATTCGCCAACTTATCAATCAAATTTTTGGTATTAACTTAGATGCGATATCCTCTTTAGAGGGAGCGAGAATTTCTTTATTTTCTAAAGACCAGTGGGTTGTTCGGGATGAACAAGACTTATTTGTTGTTCATACTGGATTAGGAGATGTTGATGTGAAAATTTTCACCACTGACTATTTTACTGAACAAACTGGATTAGAAGAGTTGCCAAAGACCCTACAGCAATCATTAACAAACTTTGGGTTCTCTTGCGATGAAAACGCCGGATGTTACTATTACTCAAATCCATCTGGAGAAGCAATTCCGGATGCCTTTAAAGGGCAGATCATCGGAACGATCCTTAAGGAAATTCACGATTCATATCCATCTTTATAAAAAAAATCATATAGGGAATCCCTATATGATTTTTTTATTCGGTGAATAAAATAAACTTATTTTCCAAAAGACGATAAAAATTTAACTCTATCTCCCATAGGAGGAGTATTATTATCGACTAAAGCTACCTCTAGAACTGCTGGTCCATTTGAATTCATCAAGCCGTTTATAACATCTTGATTGATATCTTCTAATTCAGTGACTCTGTAACTTGGTATATTCATAGCCGCGGCCATTGCGCTAATATGAATGGATTCCTGTTCGAAGGATGGATGAGTCCTACGGAACTGTAACGAATGCCCGTGATATACCATTCCTAAACGGGCATTATTCATCACAACAAATAAAATAGGTAAATTATATTCCTTCGCCGTCAATATTTCCAACCCGTGCATGAAGAAGCAACCATCACCAGTAATACATACAACCGGACGCTCCGGTTCAGCCAGTTTTGAACCAATCGCAGAACCAATTCCGCTTCCCATTGCGCCAAAATGTACATTAATATTATAGGAATCAAAATCTATGACCTTCATGTGGTGGATAACATACGCCATAAATTCACCAATATCAATGGTATATCTAGTAGTTGACGGTAAACATTTTTGAAGGTTCAGGAGAACATTTTTCGTATTATATTCCTCTGTATTCTCTTCCTCTTTCTTCTTTTCAACGGTAAGTTCAGAGCTATCCTTTTGCAACCCTAAAGTCTTTAATTCTTCTATTAACATTAATAAACTTAAATTTATATCGCCTAGTACTGGAATATCCACTTTGTACTTCCGATTAAAGACAGATTGGTCAAAATCCATTTGAACAGAGAAGCGATCTTTTATTAAGTTTCCATTATAATTATTTGTCGCAGTTTCTCCTAAGCTGGAGCCTACAACCAATAATGCTTTTCCATCACCCTCATTAATCAATGCAGAGGCAGCCTCATGACCGGCAAATCCAAACACTCCGACTAAAAGCGGATGTTCCTCAGGGATATATCCCTTTGCTTGTGGAGTTGTTATAATCGGCCAATTCAGCAGTTCTGCCAGCTCTATTAATGACTCAACAGAATTTCTTATTCCCTGTCCTGCAAAAATATAACCTTTATCCCTTTTTACCAGTTCTCTAGCTGTTTCTTTTATTGTGCCTAGGTCAGGAACAGTAGGAAGTCTTTTAGGAAGTGGTGGCATTTCAACACTTTCTATATTTTCATGTTGAATATCAATCGGTATCGCAACATGTACAGGTCCTGGTACTCCTGATATAGCAATTTCAATAGCTAGTGCGACTTCTTTAAGTACATCCTTTACATCATTAACCGTAACGCTATATTTTGTAACAGACCTAAAGACTGGTTCTACATCTAATTCTTGTGATGCATTCAAGCCTACCGTATTCATGGGTACAGCACCTGTAATGAATAAAACGGGTAAATGCTCTCGCATGGCATTGGCAGCACCTGTGACAAGATTTGTGGCACCTGGTCCGCTACAACCAATACATACACTTAGCTGGTTTGTGTATTTCGCATAAGCGGCGGCCATGTAGGATGCGGCACCTTCATGCTTTGCTACAATTGGTGTTAATTCAGGCATATCATACAACTCATCGAAAAACGCATTTACAGAACCGGCTGGAATACCAAATATATGTTGAACTTCATTAGCTATTAAATATTCTAATACATTTCGAGCTGCTCTCATGTTTATTCCCCATTCATTTAAAAGTGATTTCTCTATTAAAAAGCTTTTCCATGTCTTCAGCCGTTATAGGACGACTGAAGAAATACCCTTGCATTAAATAACAATTTCGTGCAGATAAAAAGGCTACCTGTTCCTTTGTCTCAACACCTTCAGCAATAACGTCAAGATTCAAATTCTTAGCCAGCGTAATAATAGTATTCGTAATGGCTGCATCATCTTTTGTCATGTCTTGCACAAAGGATTTATCAATTTTTAATGTTGAAATAGGCAATTTTTTTAAATAACCTAAAGATGAATAACCAGTGCCAAAATCATCAATAGCGAGATTTATTCCTAGACCTTTTAATTTCTTCATTGTTTTTAAAGTTGATTCTGTATTTTTAACAATTAAATTTTCAGTGAGTTCTAGTTGTATATACCTCGGAGATAACTCTACTTTCTCTAAAACATTTTTAACGACAGCAAATAAATCACTTTGTTCAAATTGACGTGCAGATAAATTCACGGACATACTAATTAATGGGAAACCTTGATCGTGCCATTTCTTTAATTGCTTGCAGGCCTCTTCCAGAACCCATTCACCTATCGGGACTATTAATCCCGTTTCTTCAGCTATTGGGATAAACTTATCAGGCGATATCATCCCATGTTCTCGATGGTTCCACCTAATTAAAGCCTCTACTCCCTCAATCTCATTCGTTTTACCATTTATTTGCGGTTGGTAATAGATTTCAAGTTCTTCTTGTTCCAAAGCCTTATACAAATCATTTTCTAGCTTGATGCTTTCAAAGGTTCTAGTATCCATTCCTTCACTGAAGAAATGATAACTGCTTCCTGATATTTCTTTAGATTTGTACATAGCTGTGTCTGCATTTTTAATTAAGATTTCAGTCGTATCACCGTTATCAGGAAATATACTAATACCAATACTCGTTTTCATATACATTTCATTGTCTACTAAATTAAATGGTTTTGAAAAAGAATCAATGACACGATTTACTACCTTTAACACTTCTTTTTCACTTTTGATATTGGGTAAATAAATAGTAAATTCATCCCCGCCCTGTCTCGATACCGTAGCACTTTTTGGGACACAGGCACTTAATCGGTTTGCAACTTCTCGTAGTAATAGATCACCGAAGCTATGTCCGAGCGTATCATTAACAAATTTAAACCTGTCTAAATCTAAATACAGAACTGCTAATTTTTCAGCATGCAATTGAGCATATGTCAGCCCTTGGGTTAGCCTGTCCTTTAATAGAACTCTGTTAGGTAAATCTGTTAAACTATCAAAATAAGCATGATATTTTATTTCTTCTTCCATCTGTTTCCTTTGGGTTACATCTTTAAAGGTAATAACTTCTCCGACAATCTCGGTCCCTTCTTTTATAGAGGAAATAACATACTCCACCGGAAAGCAGGATTGATCTTTTCTAAAAAATTGCTCGGTTTTATCGTACATATTCCAATTCTCATCGCAACCTGAGGCCACCTGCTTTTTCTTTCCTGTTTCAATTCCGTTGAAAACCATACTGGATGGTTTTCCTATTAGTTCATTTTCCATATCATAACCTAACATGGAGGCACCAGCCGGGTTACAAAAGGTTATATTCCCTTCAAGGTCTAAACCAAAAATCCCTTCCCCGGCAGAATTGAGAATCAATTCTTTCTCACGGCTAAGTTGCTGCAATTCTGTTATTACTCGTTCCAGTTCCTTATTTTTCACGGTAATTTCTGAGGTTCTCTCTTCGATAATGACTTCCTGTTTTTCCATATATAGAAGATTCGATAGCGTGGAGGTAGTTGCATCGACAATAGATTGTGACAGCTGTATTTGTGCTTCAGAATAATTGAAATTACTATCACCTAGATTGACTACAGATATTTGCCCTAATACCTCTCCCATTGAAACCAGTGGTAGCATCAAAAGTCCCTTCATGTCAAAATTACGACAAACATCATGGTTTGGCCGCGAATCTGCATAAACATCTGGAATCCAGATTGGTTTTTTTGTTTTAATAACCTCTTGCGTTACCCTATCATTGCTTTGATCAAATTGTATCTTATCGTGTGTCTTCATCCAATCTTCTTCTGTCCACTCGGAATCTTTACTTAATTTTACTGGTCTAATTCTTTTCTCAGCTAAAGGCTCTAGTAAATGAACCCCGATATTATAATTACCTAAAACCTTTCCCAAATATGAAAAACAAGTGTCAAGACTCTCTTGCATGGAGGAACACATAGATAGATCCCGTGTCACATCAAGCAAAAGCTGTTTTTCAGCAATAAGGTTTACCTTATGAGTTAAATTGTTCGCATTTTGAATGGCAACGGCCGCCATATTCACATATGCCTCAACTGTTTGAATTTCTGACTCTGTTAAATTCATGGGAATTCCATAATCAAATAAAAAAACTAGACCAAATAACTCTTCTTCAAAAGAGATAGGAAGTACGAATAAAGATTTAATTCGAAACCCTTCCACCGCTCTCGGATCAGGCCTACTATCCTTTGATGTATCCGGTATATAGATAGCTTTTTTTGTTTCAATTACTTCTTTCGCCAGCAAATCAATATCTGTATCAATGACATGCATATCCAGTGTCCATCCATTAATAACTTCTGGTTTTCCTACATATCCCCTAAACGTCCCATCTTCCTGTGGTAAATAAATACCAACAGAATCGCATTGAACGATTTCTTCAGAAATTGCTATTGTGACTTGCTCTAAAACTTCACGTAAATCTAGCTTTGTATTAATCATTTTAGTTATATTCGCAAGTCGAGAATACCTCGTTTGTTCCTTCAACATAAAAACGAACTCCATTTCATTGAAAATATCTATTTGTATTCAAACTTAAATTCTTATTTAAGACCAATCAATACTATCAGTTTACTATTCAATCATTACCAATTCGACAAAATATTTCATATTTCTCACTATTATAATGTTTTTTATAGATTTAATATAGGAATTATTTGCATAATCACTTAATATTTTTATTACTCAGTTGCGAGATACATACGTTGTCATTACTAAATGGAATACAAATTTTCCCATCCACTAAAATTCGTTTACTTATGATATAACTCAGCTTACTTAAAATGAAGCAAATAACACTCTATTTAGGTAAAAATGTACAACATTACTTATTACTTTTTTAATATATTAAAACAAAAAACAGATGGGAATTCCTACTCATCTGAGTCAAGATTCCCATCTGTCTATTCAAACTATCCCTACATGCCAGCCACAAACTCCACATACACGGAAATACAAAAGTGCTGGTTGGTTCAATACATTTATAAAACTGTTTTCTTTCTATCGTTATCTACAACAGAAGTCAAAACTAAATAAACAGAATCCATTTCCCTCTACTTCAGAGAGTTACACCGTTTCACTACTTTCTACCGCATTTACACTCGCCTCAAACTTATCAAGTAATGCGCGTACTTCATCAGTTGATTTTGTGCTCATCAATTGATTTCTTAGTTCAGCAGCTCCAGGGAAGCCCTTTACATAAATTTTGAAGAAGCGATGAAGTCCTGTGATTGAGCGTGGCAGTACTTCTGCATATTGATCTTGAAGATCAAGTTGTAGTCTTAAAAGATCTAAATGTTCTTTACTGCTATGCTCTCTTGGCTCTTTTTCGAAAGCAAACGGATTTTTAAAGATACCTCGTCCGATCATAACACCGTCAATACCGTATTTTTCAGCAAGTTCCAGTCCAATTTTACGGTCAGGAATGTCGCCGTTAATTGTTATTAGTGTATTTGGTGCGATACGGTCACGTAATTTTTTAATTTCCGGAATTAGTTCCCAATGCGCATCCACTTGGCTCATTTCTTCTCTTGTACGTAAGTGAATAGAAAGGTTTGCGATATCTTGTTTGAAAATATGCGTTAACCAATCTTCCCATTCGCTTAACTCTTTAAAGCCAAGTCGTGTTTTTACACTGACAGGTAATCCGCCAGCTTTTGCTGCTTGAATAAGTTCTGCCGCAACTTCTGGACGTAGAATAAGGCCACTACCTTTTCCTCTTGATGCTACGTTCGGTACAGGGCAACCCATATTAATATCGATGCCTTTAAATCCTAACTCTGCCATGCCAATACTCATTTGGCGGAAGTATTCAGGATTATCTCCCCAAATATGCGCCACGATCGGTTGTTCATCTTCTGTAAAAATTAAACGACCACGTACACTTTTCATACCCTCTGGATGACAATAGCTATCCGAATTTGTGAACTCTGTGAAGAATACGTCTGGGCGACCAGCTTCACTTACTACATGACGGAAAACAACGTCTGTCACATCTTCCATTGGTGCAAGTACAAAAAATGGTCGTGGTAAATCACGCCAAAAATTATCTATCATTTCAAATTCAAATCCTCTCAATATGAATGCAATTTCAAACTCTCAATTTATAATTTGTGAAAATCAGCAATATTTATTTTAACTAAAATCGCTTATGAATGGTATTTTTATAAATCAAAAAGCAGATGGTATAGACTTTTTCTATATCAACTGCTTTCCTATTATACCAACTTAAGCCAAGCCACACACTCCACATGCGTCGTATGCGGGAACATATCAACAGGTTGTACTTCCTGCGTTTTATATCCGCCTTCTTCTAGTACTTTTAAGTCACGTGCTAATGTTGCTGGGTTACATGATACGTATACGACGCGCTTTGGTTTCATGTCGATGATTGTGTTTAGTAGTGCATCATCACAACCTTTACGCGGTGGATCTACGACCATTGTATCGGCGATTATGCCTTCTTTGTACCATTTTGGAATAACTACTTCTGCTTCTCCTACGCCAAACTCAGCGTTTGTCATGTTGTTTAGTGCTGCGTTTCTGTTTGCGTCTTCGATTGCTTCTGGAACGATTTCAACGCCGTACACTTTTTTCGCTTTTTGCGCTAGGAATAAGGAGATTGATCCAATTCCACAATAAGCATCAATTACTGTTTCGTTGCCATCTAACTTTGCGTACTCTAACGTTTTATCGTATAACACTTTCGTTTGCTCTGGGTTTACTTGATAGAATGAACGTGCTGAAATTGCAAATTTAATGTCACCGATAAAGTCATAAATGTATTCTGATCCGTACAGTACTGTCGTTGTGTCTCCGAAGATTACGTTTGTACGTTTCGTATTTACGTTTTGAACAATTGATTTTACTTCTGGGAATTTCGCAGCAATTTCTTCAATGATTGCTTTCTTGTTTGGTAATTCTGCTGTACGAGTAATGAAGACAAGCATAATTTCCCCTGTTACTTGTCCGTAACGAGCCATTACGTGGCGAAGTGTTCCTTTATTACGCTCTTCGTTGTATGCCGAAATACCGTGTTTTTCACAAATACGTTTTACTTCCTGGATTAATGTATCGTTTTCTTCTGCCTGAATTAAACATGATTCCATATTAATGATGTCATGTGTTCCTTGACGATAGAAACCAGCGACAAGTCCACCTTCACGTTCTCCAATTGGTACTTGTGCTTTGTTGCGGTATACCCATGGGTTTTTCATGCCAAGTACAGGGTGCACAGGAACATCGCTTAATCCACCAATACGCTGCATAACGTCACGTACTTGTTTTTCTTTCGCTTGTAATTGTCCTTCATATGTTAAATGCTGAAGCTGACAACCGCCGCACTGATTGTACACTGGGCATTCTGCATCTTTACGATATGGGCTCTCTGTATGAAGCTTCATTAAACGACCGAATGCGAAGTTTTTCTTCACTTTAATAATTTTAATTTGTGCTTCTTCACCTGGTAATCCGTTTTTAACGAAAATAGGATAGCCCTTTACTTTCGCAACACCGGCACCATCATGTGTTAAATCTTCAAATACTACATCTATAAAATCATTTTTTTCAACTGGTGGCGTCATTTTTGTACTCATTTTCCGACCTCTCTTTTTCATAACACTGCGTTACATTTTATCATACTTATATGGTCTATTTCTATCGGAAGAAAAAAAGCTATTGACGATAGTTCTCTGTTAATGTTACGCTACTACTAATTTAATACGGACGATGTTACCTCATATATATTCGATAATATGGATCGAGAGTTTCTACCCGGCAACCTTAAATTGCTGGACTATGGGGAAAACTAATGAATATTAGCCTATGTGCAAAAAAGGACTCATATTGATTAGCTTTCTCTCATAGATGAAAGTGAATCCATATGGGTCTTTTTTTATTTTTATTTCTCTAAAAGGTCAGACATCTTACGTATGACATAAAACCTCTTTGTTTTATTTTTAGTAATATAACGAGCGTTTTATGTACAAACTTTATACGAACTTCTGAAAGGGGCAACTACATGCAATACGTAATGAGCATTATCGGCATTCTTGTCGTTTTAGGTTTATGTTTTGCTTTGTCAAACAACAAAAGTAAAATCAACTTCCGTGCAATTGCTATTATGATTGGTTTTCAAATTTTAATCGGTTGGTTTATGTTTGGCACAAAGATTGGTCAACAAATCATTGTTTTCATTGGTAAAGTTTTCAACAAACTAATTAAACTTGGTACGACAGGTGTCGATTTTCTCTTTAATGGAATTCAAAGAGATTTTGTCTTTTTCTTAAATGTATTATTAATTATCGTATTTTTCTCAGCACTACTTTCAATCTTTAGTTATTTAGGTGTTTTACCATTCATCGTTCGCATTGTCGGCGGTGCCATTTCAAAAATTACTGGTTTACCACGCGTCGAATCATTCCACGCAGTAAACTCTGTATTCTTCGGTTCAAGCGAAGCGTTAATCGTTATTAAAAATGATTTACAACATTTCAATAAAAACCGTATGTTTATCATTTGTTGTTCTGCGATGAGCTCAGTTTCTGCTTCTGTTACAGCATCATACGTAATGATGCTAGATGCAAAATACGTACTTGCAGCTCTTCCGCTAAACTTATTCTCAAGCTTAATCGTTTGTTCGTTATTAACACCAGTTGATACGAAAAAAGAAGACGAAGTAATTCAAAAATTTGATAGAACTCTATTCGGAGACAGCTTTATCGGTGCAATGATTAACGGTGCGCTTGATGGTTTAAAAGTAGCTGGTATCGTTGCGGCGTTAATGATCGCCTTCATCGGTGTGATGGAAGTTGTAAACTACGTAATTAGCGCTGCTTCAGGTGCAATGGGACATGCTATTACTTTACAACAAATCTTCGGTTATATACTTGCCCCATTCGCATTCTTAATGGGTATCCCAACTCATGATATTATCCCAGCTGGTGGTATTATGGGTACGAAGATTGTCTTAAATGAATTCGTAGCAATCCTTGATTTAAAGGGCGCTGCTGCAACATTAGATCCACGTACAGTTGGAATCGTTACTGTATTCTTAATTAGCTTCGCAAGTATTAGCCAAATTGGTGCGATTGTTGGTACAATCCGTGCCCTTTCTGAAAAACAAGGAAGCGTCGTATCAAAATTTGGTTGGAAAATGCTATTTGCATCAACACTTGCTTCTATTTTATCTGCAACAATCGCTGGATTGTTTATTTAATAAAAAACTCCACCTTACTTCTCCTTTTTCAAAAGGAAATTTAGGTGGAGTTTTTTTACTTTCTTCTATATGTATTTTTATGTAAACCTCACCAGAAAAATATAAGCTATCTTTTCCTAATTATCCCAAAAATGTATTCCCCTATATATTCTATAGTGATATGATGGACAAGGGTATAATTCAAATCTTTAAAATCAAAAATTTGAGTTAGTGTCACTTATACGAATGATAATTAAAACACAATAGAAGGATGATAGAATGAAAAAATATACATATATCGCTTTACTTTCTTCTGCTATTCTCGTAGGTTGTAACACTAGTAGCACTAGTGATAAACAAATAAAAGAAGCAACGGCGAAACAAACAGTTGAACCAAAAAAAGCGGAAGCAGTTGAACTTCCTTTAACACAAGGAACTATTACATGGGATCCGTATGAATATAACGCACAAAACACCACGCTTTATACAAAGGATTTAAGAGATTCATTTACACAAGTACGTTACAATATTTGGCGTACTGCTGATGGTCCTGAAAGCAAACAAACTTTTACTTCACAAGAAAAAGAACGTGACTTCGCCCTCCCACTACATTTAAAATCATTTCATTTAAAACGTGGCGAATTCCAAATTGAAACAGTAGGAATCAAAGAAGATCATACTGAAACAAATCTAGTAACATCTAAAATTACATTCCAGCAAAGTGTACCCGTATTAATGTACCATGCAATTGAAAAATACCCTGGACCAAGTGATGGGGATTATGGCTTATACGTACCACCTGAGCAATTCGAAAAACATATGCAGTATTTAAAAGATAACGGTTATACGATGCTCACATTTGAACGTTGGAATGATATAAATCGTGTAAATAAACCTGTTTTTGTAACGATGGATGATGGTCGAAAAAATAATATGAACGCCCTTCATATTTTACAAAAATTAAAGGATGATAGATTTCAACCTACGGCTACTGAATTTCTTACTGCAAATGAGATAGACAAACCAAATCGTCTATCAACAGATGAGATAAAGCAAATGATGGATTCAGGCATTTTTTCTATTCAATCGCATACTGCTAATCATACGATGATGGCTTATTCAAGTAATTATGACGAGGAATTACGTAGTTCGAAAGAAAAAATTGAAGCCCTTACTGGTAAAAAGGTCATCGCCCTCGCCTATCCAGTAGGTTCTTATAATGACCTAGCTGTTCAAGAAACAAAAAAACATTATGAGTTCGCAGTAACTACCGATCACGGTAATCACATTACAAAAGGGATGCCAAACGAACAATACTTAATTAAACGCCATTTTGTAGGGCCTAATACATCAATGGAAAAATTCATATCTCTTATAAAGTAAACCTTACTAAAAGATGGTAGAAATAGCTCTATTAAAAACCTATCTCATTACTAAAATGATATGATGAACAAGGGTATGTCCCCACCTCTCTTACAGTGGTGGGGATTTTAAATATAAGCATGCAACATAATACACAATAGAAGGTGATTTTATGAGAAAATACGCAGCAATCGCTTTATGTACGTCTGCCATTTTAGCTGGCTGTAACAGTAGCAATGTAAGTCCTGAACCTAAAAAAGAGAAAAAGGTTCAAGAGACTAAGAAACAAGAAGTGACCGTACAAGAACAAGGTAAAATTTCTTATACTCCAATTACGCACGAATCTACAAATACTACTATTCATATGACAGATGTAAAGGATACTTTAACTGAGGTACAATATAAAATTTGGCGCACAGCTGACGGAAAGGACCACACTAAATCTTTTTCTTCTAAAGAAAAGGAGAAACAGTTTACACTTCCTTTTGATATAAAAGAATTTGAAGGAAAACGTGGTGAGTTTCAAATCGAAGCAATAGGAATGAAAGAAGATGGGAAAACCATTCCACTCACAAAATCTGCAATTACTTTCGAGCAAAAGGTTCCCATTCTTATGTACCATGCAATCGATGATTATCATGGACAAGGCATTAAAGATTTATTCGTATCCCCCGCCAACTTTGAAGGCCAAATGAAATATTTAAAGGACAATGGCTATACATTACTAACTTTTGAACGTTGGAGCGATATTAATAAAGTGAATAAACCTATCTTTGTTACATTTGATGACGGTATGAAAAATAATATGAATGCATTTCATATTCTGCAAAAACTAAAAGACGATACGTTTAAGCCAACGGCAACAGAATATATGATTGTTAATAATGTTGATGCTGAAGGATCTCTTTCTACATCTGACATAAAAGAAATGGTTGATTCCGGCATTTTCTCCATGCAATCTCATACTGCAACACATGCAGACTTACCAAAGATTACAAACTATGAAGAAGAATTAAAGGGATCGAAAGAAAAACTAGAAAAAATAACAGGTAAACCTGTTATCGCAGTTGCTTACCCATTCGGTCATGTAGATGATAAAGTCGTTGCAGAAACGAAGAAATATTATCAATTTGCGACGACAACAAAATCCGGAAAGTTCATCACAAAAAGTGAACCCGATGAATTATTAAAAATGAAACGTGTTCGCATACACAATACGACGACCGTAGAGCAATTTGCTTCTTCGATAAAATAACGATGAGAGCTCAATATATTTTGAGCTCTCTTTTTACGCTTTATTTATATATATTTTTTGAATTTTCTTGTATTATATATAGTAAGAAATCTTTCAAATTAAAGGAGATTATACATATGTCATTTGAACAAACGTTAGAGAAATATGCTGCCCTTGCAGTCAATGTTGGTGTTAATATTCAACCAGGACAAACATTATCAATTAGTGCACCTCTTGAAGCTGTACAATTTGTACGCCTCGTTACAGAAAAAGCATATAAATCTGGTGCAAAACACGTATATGTGGATTGGAATGATGAGACGTTAACACGCTTAAAGTTCGATCTAGCTCCTGAAGAAGCATTCGCTGAGTTCCCATCTTGGAAAGCACACGCTCGTGAAGAATTAGCAAAAGAAGGTGCTGCATTTATGTCTATTTATGCAGAAAATCCTGATTTATTAAAAGGTGTAGAATCAACGCGTATCGCAACAGCTCATAAAGTAGCTGGTGAAGCAATGAAAGTATACCGTGATTACGTACAAGCTGATAAAGTAAGCTGGTGTGTCATTTCTGTTCCTACGAAAGAATGGGCTGCAAAGGTATTCCCTGACGTTGCACCAGAAGAACAAGAAGCAAAACTATGGGATGCCATCTTTAAAGCGACTCGTGCTGATTTAGAAAATCCTGTGGAAGCATGGAAAGAACACGATGAAACGTTACATACAAAAGTTGATTACTTAAACGAAAAGCATTATAAAGCTCTTCACTATACAGGTCCTGGAACAGATTTAACAATCGAACTTCCAGAAAAGCATGTATGGGCTGGTGCTGGTAGCTTAAATGAAAAGAACGTACCATTTATGGCGAACATTCCAACTGAAGAAGTATTTACAATGCCACTTAAAACAGGTGTAAACGGCCAAGTATCTAGCACAAAACCGTTAGCATTTGCAGGTAACATTATCGATAACTTCACGTTAACATTTGAGAACGGACGTATCGTAGATTATAAAGCTGAAACTGGTGAAGAGGCTTTAAAACATTTAGTAGAAACAGATGAAGGTTCTCACTTCTTAGGAGAAGTAGCTTTAGTACCTCACGATTCACCGATTTCAAACACAAATGTTTTATTCTACAATACGCTGTTTGATGAAAACGCATCTTGCCACCTTGCAATCGGAAGTGCTTATGCATTCAACTTAGTTGGTGGAAAAACAATGTCTAAAGAAGAACTTGCTGAAAATGGGGCAAACACTAGTATTACACACAACGACTTCATGATTGGATCAGCTGAGCTTGATATCGATGGTATTACAGCTGATGGAAGGCATGAACCAATCTTCCGTAAAGGTAACTGGGCATTTTAATATAAAAGGAGGCTATCCTCAGGGATAGCCTCCTTTTATATTGTCATTTTTGTCGGTAAATCGATATATTTCAAAAATCGCTGATATAAATTGAGTTACGGTCGATATATCAAAAAAATCGCTGATATAATTCATTTACCAACGTACCGTCCCTAAGCAATGTCATAAAACGAAACTACTACTTATGATGCCGATGAAACCTTAAGTCCAATTACTCCTAAAACAATAAAGAGAATACAAAATGCTTGGAATAAGCTAATGTGCTCTTTAAAGAAATACACGCTAATGATTGTAATAAGTAATGTTCCAACGCCAGACCAAATGGCATAAGCAATACTTAAATGAATTTTTTTGACAACGATGGCGAACACGCTGAAACAAATTCCATAAAATACGAAAATCAGTACACTTGGAACGAGCTTTGTTAAACCGTTTGATAATTTCATCGCAATTGTTCCAGCTACTTCAAAAATAATTGTTACGAGTAATAATAGCCAATATACCATACTAGAATCTCCTTCTCTGTTACCTTATAGAGATTCTAGTATACTACTTATAGTCCTAATGAAATATATTTAATTTCTAAATATTCCTCGATACCGAAATGGCCTCCTTCACGGCCAATGCCACTCTCTTTAAAGCCACCGAACGGTGCTTGTGCAACTGATGGAAGTCCATCATTTAAACCGATAATACCATACTCTAGTGCTTCACTAATTTGGAACGCTTGACTAATATCTTTCGTGAAAATATACGCAGCCAAGCCGTATGGTGTATTATTTGCTCTTTCGATTACTTCTTCCACTGTTTTAAATTTCGCAACTGGTGCAACTGGACCAAATGTTTCTTCATTCATACAAAGCATCGTATCATTCGCCAATCCAATTACAGTTGGTTGCATAAAGTGTCCGTCTAGCTCGGCAACCTTTTGGCCACCATATAAAACTGTCCCCCCCTTTTGAATAGCATCTTCGATATGTCCTTGTACTTTCGAAACTGCATTCTCGTCAATAAGTGGTCCTACAGTCGTTCCGTCACCGAAACCGTCTCCTACTTTTAATTGCCCTACTGCCTTTTGGAACTTCTCTACAAACACTTCATACACTTCTTCCTGAACAAATACTCGGTTTGTACATATACACGTTTGTCCTGCGTTACGGAATTTCGAACCAATTACCGCTTCTACCGCTTTATCTAAATCCGCATCATTCATAACAATAAACGGCGCATGACCACCTAACTCAAGTGAAACCTTTTTCATCGTTTGTGCAGCACTAGCCATTAACTCTTTCCCAATTTCCGTTGATCCTGTAAAAGAAACTTTTCGAACACGTCCATCTTCCATCCACGTATCAGCAATTGCTTTCGCACTACCTGTTACAATATTTATTACGCCTTTTGGAATGTCTGCTTCATGGGCTAATTCAGCTAATTTCAGCGCAGTTAACGGCGTTTGACTTGCAGGTTTTACAACTGCTGTACATCCTGCTGCGAGCGCCGGGGCTACCTTTCTTGTAATCATAGCCGCCGGGAAGTTCCAAGGTGTAATAGCTGCCATAACTCCAACTGGTTGTTTCATAACTAAAATACGTTTATTCGGATGAGAAGCAGGAATCATTTCACCATATACGCGTTTTCCTTCTTCTGCATACCATTCAACAAAGCTATTTGCATAATTCACTTCACCAAGTGCTTCTGCAAACGGCTTTCCTTGTTCTTTCGTCATGATCGCTGCAATCTCTTCTTTATTTTCATCGATAAGCGTGAACCATTTCTTTAACTTCACTGCACGGTCTGCTGCTGTTAACTTAGACCATGATTTAAAAGCTTCATGGGCCGCATCAACAGCTTGCTTTGCCTCTGTTACTCCGCCCTTTGGTACCGTCGCAAATATTTCCTTCGTTGCTGGATTATTTACTTCGATTTGTTCTTGCAATGTAATCCACTCACCATTTATATACATCGCCTTTTTCTCTACATTTACAAACGTCGCTTTTTTATCCAATGTTTTCTTCCTCCTCTATAAGTTTCTTTATTTTCCTAGTGGCAGCAGATTGACTTATTTTTAAAAACTCCGCTACTTTATAACTCGATCCATATGTTTTATATGCTTTTAAAATAATATTCCGTTCTACTTCTTCTAACATTTTATAGAGACTTTGGCCGGACTGTTCAACCGTTGATTCTTGCATCGCTATTGGCAAATCTTCTATCGTAACGATATCATCAACAGTTATAACAATTCGCTCTATCACATTTTCAATTTCTCTATTATTTCCTTCCCACGGGTAACCAACAAACATTTGCAATGTGCTAGGCGCTAATTTTACATTCCGACCATATTTCTCGTTAAAGTGCTGTAAATAATGATAAATAAGTGGCAAAATGTCTTCTGTTCTTTCCCGAAGTGGCGGAATCAAAATTGGAATGACATTCAGACGATAATATAAATCTTTCCGGAATGTTCCTTGTTTCACCATCATACTTAAATCTCGATTTGTTGCCGCTACAATTCTAACGTCCACCTTTTTTAATTCCCTTCCGCCTATAGGGCGAAACGTTTTTTCTTGCAACACTTGCAAAAGCTTCGCTTGAATTTCAAGCGGCATTTCGCCAATTTCATCTAAGAAAAGAGTTCCTTTATGCGCGGATTCTAATAATCCCTTTTTCCCTTCACGATTCGCACCTGTAAAAGATCCACCTGAGTATCCAAAAAGCTCTGATTCAATTAAATTCGTTGGCAATGCCGCACAGTTAATTTCATAGAAACTTTCATTCTTCCGGTTACTCACTTCATGTAAATGACGTACTAATCGACTCTTCCCTACTCCTGTCTCGCCTAAAACGAGAACTGTACTATCTACCATGGATACTTTCTTGATTGTCTCGACTATTTTTTGCATAGCGATACTTTTAAAAATAAGTCCTTCATGCTCATACGTTTCTCTTAATTCTTTTTTATATGTTTTTAACTGATTATCCATTTCCTCTACCTTTTGACGTAATTGGTAGAGTTCTGTAAGATCACGAGAATAACTAATTACTCTTCTTAAATTTCCCTCATCGTCAAAAACAGGCCTTGTACGAACGTGTAAATACTCTCCTGATTTTGTCGTTTGAACGAGTTCAATCGGTCTCCTTTTTTCAATTACTTCTAACGTTGCCGATGGATAAAAGATACCATCCTTCTGTAATTCTTTTACATGCTTACCTACTAACTCTTTAGCAGCTAATTGATAGTGCCTTTCACATGTACTATTTACACGCACAACGATTCCCTTTTCGTCAGTTACAAAAATTTCGTCAAACGCATATTCAAATACATCTTGTAAATCCATTAACATTCGTTCCTTTTCTGCAACCATCCTAGCCACCCCTAACTTCCAATCCATCGATTCACTTCACTACCTTTATTATAAAGTGAATTTTCTGCATTTTATATAGAGTCAGCTAGAATGTTTGCGATTTATTATTTAGCTTTTAAACATGTGCAGTATTTGCTTTCTCATAGCAGACTTGCAATGATTCTTCAATTATTGTTAATCCTTCTTCAAGTTGCTCATCTGTAATAACTAATGGCATTAACACACGAATAACATTACCGTATGTCCCTGCTGATAGTAGAAGTAATCCGCGTTTGTTTGCTTCTGCACACAAGTTAGCTGTTAACGTTTTATCAGGTGCTTTCGTCTTACGATCTTGAACGAGCTCGAATGCGCACATTGCCCCTAAACCACGCACATCACCGATGCAATTATATTTATTTTTCATCTCTTCGAATCGGTTCATTACGACTTTTCCTAATTCTATCGCTCTATCATTTAAATTCTCTTTCTCTATTACATCAAGTACTGCCAATGCTGCTGCACATCCTAGCGGGCTTCCTGCGTACGTTCCACCAAGCTCTCCCGGTGCAGACTCATTCATAATTTCCTTGCGCCCAATAACACCACTAATCGGTACACCAGCGCCTAATGATTTAGATACCGTAATTAAATCTGGAACGACATCATAATGATCAATGGCAAAATATTTTCCTGTACGACTAAATCCTGTTTGAATTTCATCTGCTACAAATAGGATGCCGTGTTCTGAACAAATATTGCGTACTTCTTGCACAAACTTCTTACTTGGAACGATAAATCCGCCTTCCCCTTGAACAGGTTCCATTACAACGGCTGCAATTGTTTCTGGCGCTACTTCTGATATGAAGAAATTCTTAAACTCTTCAATCATAAAGTCATCGTACTGCTCTTCCGTTAATCCTTCTGGGCGGCGATATTCGTACGGGAATGGTGCTTTATAGACTTCAGGCGCAAATGGGCCAAATCCAAATTTATATGGTTTTACTTTACTTGTCATCGTCATTGTCATTAATGTACGCCCGTGGAATCCTTTAGAAAACGCGATAATACCGGGTCTTTTTGTATATTTACGAGCGATTTTCACAGCGTTCTCAACTGCTTCTGCACCACTATTTAAAAATAGTACTTGCTTATCAAAACTTCCCGGCGCTAATGCCGCAAGTTTTTCTGCTAATTCAATATATGGCTCATACATCATGACATTAAATCCAGTATGAATGTATTGATCTACTTGTTTATGGAGCGCCTCTTTAACAGCTGGATGACAATGCCCTACGTTAATTGTTCCGATTGCTCCCGCGAAATCAATGTACTGATTGCCATCAACATCTGTTACAAGAGCACCATTTGCAGATTGTACAAACGTTGGGATGCCGTTACTTACTCCTTTTGGTACTATATTTTGGCGGCGTTCTAATAAAGACGCTGCTTTCGGTCCAGGAATTTGTTCATTTACTTTAGCAAATTTTTTTGTGTTCATTACGTACCCCATCCTTTTCTTTACATTGTTTTCTCTTTACATTGCAAAACGTATGCCAACATTCTTTTCCAGCATTCATCCTAGATGCCTTCTATTTCAGCATAAAAAATAAGTCTATAAAGACTCATTAAGAGTCCCTATAGACTTATTTTTCTTACACATTAGACTTTCCTTGTTCCCAAATAAACTCACCTGAATGAGAAATAAAATCCCCAACAGATTGTACTACTAAATCCGCAAGTGGTTCTAAAGTTTGACGATCCCCTGTACCAGATAGTACTCCAATTGCATAGCAATCGCCGCCATTTTTCGCTAAATGTAAATCAGTTGGAGTATCTCCAACGACCGCTACTTCACACGCCTCTAAATGAAACCTTTCACAAAATGATTCTACAATTCTTTTATCTGGTTTTTGTGCCGGAAACGTATCTGAAGCTACAACATAATCAAAATAAGACTCTAATTGATACTGTTTTAAAAATAATTCTGTCGGTGCGAAATCATCAGCTGTAACAACACCTAAAATAAATCCTCTATCCTTTAAGCTTTGTAAAATTCTTGGTAAATCCGCCGTCATTCTCATATAGGAACGGTGCTCGTACATAAGGGAAAATAATTTTTCACTTACCCACTCATGCATCTCTTCTTCCTTAGATGACGTAATATACTTACAAAGCCCTTTTGCAACATCAAGGCTTGTTCCTGCTGCTATTGCGCTACGAGGGTTCACAAATACCCCATCTACACCGATCTCTTTTAATAAAGTAGGCTGCATTGACTTTGGAAGTTGATATAAATTTATACATTCTGCCACCAGTTCTTCAGCTACTTTTATCCAAATTGAGTGAAAATCCATTAACGTCCCGTCTTTATCAAATAGTATTGCTTTTACCTTCTCCATAGCACCCTACCTCTCGTTTCTTATCTCCTCCAGTGTATCAATAAAGTATGGATATAACATAAACGAATTGTAAAAATACCATGAAAATCAAACTAACTTCCAATTTACAATTCCTCTATATAATAAAAAGGATGCCTTTACAGGGCATCCTCTTGATGTTCAGGAACAAATAGTTCAAGACAATGATATATATTTTCGAATTCCATCGGTGCATCTCCACCGTATTCACCATCTAAGTTAATCATTAGTTTATCTGGTGAATGCACTTTAATTCGATTTGCTTGTGTGTATAGCACTTTTGGATTGTTAATATGTTCACCACGCTGTGCTTGTGTTGCTGCTTTAATTAAGTCAGCGATAGAACCTTTTTTCAGTACTAATAAATCAAATAATCCATCGTTAATTGATGCATATGGTGCTACCTTTTCAAAGCCGCCCACTGAACGCGTATTCGTAATTAAAAACATCGTAATTTCTTCTTGTAGCAACTTTCCATCATACTCAATTTCAACATATGTTGGATGTAATGATGGTAACATTTCAATTCCTTTTAAATAGTAAGCAAGTTGGCCTAATACTGTCTTTAGCTTACTCGGTACTTCATATGTTAATTCTGTAATACGGCCGCCGCCAGCGATATTAATGAAATATGTATCATTCGCTCTACCAAGATCTAACGGAACTGTTTTCCCTTCACAAATAATATCCGCAGCCTCTTCAATAGCACGAGGTACACCAATCGCACGCGCAAAATCATTTGTCGTTCCAACTGGAATAATTCCAAACTTCGGACGATGTTCATGTCCTACTAAACCGTTCACCACTTCATTTAATGTACCATCACCACCAGCTGCGATAACAACATCAAATTTACGATCCGCAGCTTGCCTCGCTGCCACAGTCGCATCTCCAGGACCAGTTGTCGCATGACAAGACGCTTCATATCCAGCTTGTTCTAATTTTTGTAATACTTCCGGTAAGCTTTTCTTAAATAGCTCGCGCCCAGAAGTAGGATTATAAATAATTCTTGCTCGCTTCATCATTTATTAGCATAGGAAATTTCTTTATGTATCGAAAAAGAACATACCGAACTTCTATTCAGTATTCCCATGCCTACCTCCTCTCATCTTCCTATCCTTCTTTTATCTCGCTCAAACAGGCAGTAAGAACCCGATTCGTGTAGTCCATCAAAAGTAAATATTCATTTCAATGGTTTTGTTTTATTTGACAAAAAATTTATGTCCATCTATTTCCTCACAACAATTTACATATAACGAATAGTAATTATCTATTATTTCATGAGATGAAAAAAAACCTCTATGTCTAGATTTATCATTATTCCCACCTTTTTGCAACTATCATACCATAGTTGCTATACAAACATTTTTCCACTTTTGACAGTTAATCAAACGTTTGTTTAAACGATTCTCTCTCATTTAAACAAACGTTTGATTAACCTAGAAAAACACCCATGTACGGGTGTTTTTCTGCTTAATCTTTAAAAGTTATTACTACTATCGCTTATTAATCTCTTCAAGTAAGATTTTGTTAACAAGCGGCGGATTTGCTTGTCCTTTTGTAGCTTTCATAATTTGACCAACTAAGAAGCCAATTGCACGGTCTTTACCGTTTTTAAAGTCTTCGATAGATTGCTCATTATTATCAAGAATTTCTGTTACAACTTTACGAAGTGTACCCTCGTCAGAAATTTGAACAAGACCTTTCGCTTTAACGATTTCTTCTGGGTCTCCACCTTTTTCAATTAATTCATTAAATACTTTCTTCGCGATTTTCGAAGAAATTGTACCTTTTTCAATTAATTGAACCATTTTAGATAAGCCAGCAGGCGTTAATGCAACGTCTTTTAACTCTTTTTGTTGTTTGTTTAAGTATGCAAGCACTTCACCCATTAACCAGTTTGATGTTAGTTTCGCATCTGCTCCATCTTCAATTGCTGCTTCAAAGAAATCAGACATCTCTTTCGTTAATGTTAATACGTGTGCATCATAAGCTGGTAAGCCAATTTCTGCAACGTAGCGAGCTTTACGTGCATCTGGAAGTTCTGGGATCGAAGCACGAATTTCTTCTTTCCACTCATCATCGATGTAAAGTTCAACTAAGTCTGGCTCTGGGAAGTAACGGTAATCGTCAGACCCCTCTTTCACACGCATTAAGATTGTTTTCTTCGTTGCTTCATCATAACGACGTGTTTCTTGTTGGATGATACCACCAGATAACAATTCTTTCTCTTGGCGCACTTGCTCGTGCTCAAGACCTTTTTGTACGTAAGTGAATGAGTTTAAGTTTTTCAGTTCCGCTTTTGTACCGAACTTCTCTTGTCCAACTGGACGAAGGGAAATATTCGCATCACAACGTAGAGAACCTTCTTCCATCTTACAATCAGATACGCCAGTGTATTGAATGATTGATTTTAACTTCTCTAAGTATGCATATGCTTCTTCTGGCGTACGCATATCTGGCTCAGATACGATCTCGATTAAAGGCATACCTTGACGGTTGTAGTCTACTAATGAACCATCAGCTGTATGCGTTGATTTACCAGCATCCTCTTCTAAATGAAGACGTGTAATACCGATACGTTTCTTTTTACCGTCTACTTCAATTTCAATCCAACCATTTTCACCAATTGGCTTATCGAATTGAGAAATTTGGTAAGCTTTCGGATTATCTGGGTAGAAATAGTTTTTACGGTCGAACTTCGTTTCCGTTGCGATTTCACAGTTTAATGCCATTGCAGCCTTCATTGCAAAGTTAACTGCTTCTTTATTTAAAGTAGGAAGTACCCCTGGGTATCCTAAGTCAATTACACTTGTTTGTGTATTTGGCTCTGCTCCGAATTCTGTTGGACTCGCAGAGAAAATTTTCGAATTTGTTTTTAACTCAACGTGAACCTCTAAACCAATAATTGTTTCTAAATTCATCTATGCTCGCCTCCTTACAGACTTGCTTTTTTTGTATGATAGTCTGTTGCTTGCTCAAACGCATGTGCAACGCGGTAAATTGTCGCTTCATCGAAGTGTTTACCAATGATTTGTAAACCAAGTGGCATGTTGTTAGCACCGAATCCACATGGAACAGAAATCGCTGGAACACCCGCTAAGTTTACTGGAATTGTTAAAATATCATTTGCATACATTGTCATTGGATCATCAACTTTTTCGCCCACTTTAAATGCCGGAGTTGGCGTTGTTGGTCCAATAATAACATCGTAGTTCGCAAATACATTTTCAAAGTCGTTCTTAATTAATGTACGTACTTGTTGTGCTTTTTTGTAATATGCATCATAGTAACCAGAGCTAAGTGCAAATGTACCAAGCATAATACGACGTTTTACTTCATCACCGAAACCTTCGCTACGTGTGTTTTTGTAAAGATCTAATAGATTATTTACATTATCAGAACGCACACCGTAACGTACGCCATCAAAGCGTGAAAGGTTAGCAGATGCTTCCGAAGAAGATAGTAAGTAATACGTTGCTAGAGCGTATTTAGAGTGCGGAAGAGATACTTCCTCCCAAGTTGCGCCCATACCTTCTAATACTTTTAAAGCAGCTAGTACTGACTCACGAGCTTCCTCGCCAACACCTTCGCCTAAGTATTCTTTTGGTACAGCAATGCGTAAACCTTTAACGTCGCCTGTTAAGCCAGCTAAGTAGTTTCCTACTTCAACGTTTGCAGAAGTTGCATCCATACGGTCAATACCTGAAATAGCTTGTAATAAGTATGCATTATCTTCTACTGTACGTGTAATCGGTCCGATTTGGTCAAGTGAAGATGCGAATGCTACTAATCCGTAACGAGATACGCGTCCGTAAGTTGGTTTTAAACCTACAACACCGCAATATGCAGCTGGCTGACGGATAGAACCACCCGTATCAGAACCTAGAGAGAATAATACTTCTCCTGCCGCTACAGCTGCTGCAGAACCACCACTAGATCCACCTGGAACGTAATCTAAGTTCCATGGATTTTTCGTAGCGTAGAAACCTGAGTTTTCGTTTGAAGAACCCATTGCGAACTCGTCCATATTTAATTTACCGATTGTAACTGTGTCAGCAGCTTTTAGCTTTTGCACAACTGTCGCATCATAAATTGGATCAAAGTTTGCTAACATTTTGCTCGCACAAGTAGTACGAAGACCGTTAGTTACAATGTTATCTTTTACACCGATTGGCATACCGAATAATAATCCATTATCTTCAGCACCAATCTTTGCGTCTAATTCTTTCGCTTTCGCGCGTGCATTTTCTTCATCTAATGTAAGAAAAGCTTTTACGTTATCTTCAACATCCGCAATACGTTTGTAAGATTCTTCTACTAAATCCGTAACGGAAATTTCTTTGTTGTTTAACTTCTTATGTAACTCTGATACCGAATGATCAAATAATGACATCGAAATTCCCCTCCTCTATTCTAATACTGCTGGAACACGGATTTGATTATCTTTGTGATCCGGTGCATTTTTTAATACTTCTTCGACTGGTAAACCTTTTTCTGGTACATCTTCACGCATAACATTTTTCATAGTTAATACATGAGTTGTTGGTTTTACATCTGTTGTATCTAATTCATTTAACTGTTCTGCAAATGTAACAATTGCATCTAGTTGTTTTTGAAATTTTTCTGCTTCTTGATCAGTAATTGCAAGACGTGCTAAATGTGCTACGTGCTTTACATTCTCAACGGAAATTCTTGACACGGCTAGGCCACCTCCATAATATATCGTTCAATCTACAATACTATTGATGATACCAAATTTTCAGTACTTCAAGCAAGTCAACACATGGCACTTACAGCATTTTTACATAAAAAAAGAAAGGCAAATGCCTTTCTTTACAATTTAGTCTTTATCTAACGGTTCATTTTTCGGAAATCTCTCGTTATCTTCTTCATTATCACGAATTGTTTTTTGTAATACAAAACAAGACATCGTTAAAAATAATGTTCCAATTAAATAATATCCTTTTACACTAAGCGTTTCATCTAACGTATAAATTCCAATTAGCATACCTGAAAGCGCGCAAACAAATGAAGTCCATGCTAAAAACGTGAACGCTTGCGTATTACGTCTTCTCATCGTTCTCCCCCTCGTTAGCTGTACATCCATTATAGATAAGTATATTTACCATGATGGATTTTTATGTAAATTCTAGTTTTATATTTATAAATCTACCATAAAAGAATACTATTTTAAAGACAGTTTTCTGTCTAGTCTGAAAAAACAGTCAAAAACATTGACATTTATTTCAATTCCACATAAAATAAAAACAAATATTACGAACCTCGAAATATACGGGAGTGGAAATAATTGTTGCAATATGAACATTTTTTAGACTTACTGCTAGATAACGCCAAGAAACTTTTTTATCCTGAAGAATGGGTAAGCCTAGATTTAACACTTTCTAAAACAGAAGTATTTTGTTTACTTTGGATGGAGCGAAATACAGATATTACAATGACAAAAATTGCTGACCTTCTTGATATACCGATGAGTACAACGACAGGCGTTGTAAATCGCCTTGTAAAAAAGGGATATATTGAAAGGTACCGTGATGAAAACGACCGGCGCATTGTATTAATTTGTTTAACAGAAAACGGCGTAATGCTCGTCCACGAAGTAAAACAAAATGCAGCCCATTACTTTAACCTAGTGACAGAAGCATTATCAGAAGAAGAAAAAGCATTCTTACTACAAATCTTCCAAAAAATCATGAATCACATCGCTACGTCACAGCAAAAAACAGAAGAAAAGGTTTCTACACCTAAAATGAAAAACATTCCGATTGAATAAAACCCTAACCGGGTTTTTATTCAATATTTTATTTTGGAACTCGTAATATTCGATACTCGAAACAAAGGGGATAGAATGATGAGAATTATTTTGTATACAGGTAAAGGCGGCGTAGGGAAAACTAGCATTTCAGCAGCAACAGCACTTCAAAGCGCAAAACAAGGATTAAAAACTTTAGTAATGAGTACAGATCCTGCTCATAGTTTAGGAGATTCATTTGGTATAAAGCTATCTTCTGAGCCATTAGAAATCCGTGAAAATTTATGGGCACAAGAAATTAATACAATTTATGAAATGGAAAAAGGCTGGGGAAAGTTACAGAAGTATATTACCTTGCTATTCACTTCCAAAGCAGCTGATGATATTACAACAGAAGAATTAACGATGTTTCCTGGTATGGAAGATTTAATTAGCTTACTGCGCGTACTCGATTATTATAAACAAAACACATATGATGTTATCATCATTGATTGCGCTCCAACAGGAGAAACATTAGCAATGCTAAGTTTTCCAGACATGCTCGGCTGGTGGATGGAAAAATTATTTCCTATTAAAAGAAAAGTTTTAAAAGTCGTTCGTCCTGTAGCTCAACCACTCCTTGGTGTCCCTCTTCCAACCGACGATATTATGGACGAATTAACAAATACACTTGAACAGCTCGGAGAAATGAGAGATATTTTATCAAACCGAGACGTAACAAGTATCCGCATCGTTGTAAATCCTGAAAAAATGGTCATTAAAGAAGCTCAGCGCAGCTTTACGTATTTAAATTTGTACGATTATAACGTAGATGCCGTTATGATTAATCGCGTCATCCCTAACACTGTCACCGATCCTTATTTTCAAGCATGGAAAGATACGCAAAAGAAATATAAAACATTAATTCAAGATAGTTTTCACCCCCTTCCTATTTACGAAGCTCCAATGTTTGAACAAGAAGTTGTCGGTCTAACTATGTTAGAACGTGTAGGAGATTCTTTATTTAAAACTGACCATTCCCCTACAGAAGTGAAATTTAATGGGCGCACTCAATATGTAAAAAAGGATGGCGATGAGTATATTTTCGTTCTGTCCATTCCCTTCTCAAACAAAAGTGAACTTTCCTTAAATCAAAAAGGTGATGAACTTATTATTCGAGCGGGTTCTGTTAAACGGAACATCACGTTACCAAAAACATTAACACACCTTTCTATTCAAGGAGCAAAATTTGAAGAAGATGTACTAAATATTCGGTTTGGAGGTGTAGTACATGCATGAGGAATTACTACGCAGGGTAATTCGTACAAAAATAAAAGTCGGGATGCATATATTAGAAGAGCTACCTAATCCAATCCAGCAATCAGCTAAACAAATATTAAATATTTTACAAGAGGAACTAGCTGCTTATCCGAAAGAACAAGAGCATCATGAAGATACTTTAAAAAGTATTATAATTGAATAACTACAAAAAAAGACCAGGAAAACTCCTGGTCCATTACTCTACTTAACAAACATGGATTCTACGTTATACAGAATTGGAAGGTACAGAATTAGGGTTTTGTTTGTTAAGTAGATTATATGTTGAACGAACTAACAGCGGAGGGGTTCCTACTGTTAATCGTTAAACCCGATAATTATTTTACGATTTTTTCAAGCTCCTCAAGTGAAAGATCTACTGAAATGGAACCATCATTTGTTTCTTTCTTAATTGCATCTGTTACTTCTTTTGAATGATAGAGTTCAATTACTTTTTTCAGTGTTGGATCATCTTTATCTTTCGTACGAGCTGCGAAAATATTAATATATGGCTTCGCATTTTCATTCTTTGGATCTTCTAAGAAAATTGGATCCTTCGCTGGATCTAATCCAGCTTGACCAGCAACACCGTTATTAATAACTGAAGCTGCAACGTCTTTTAATACACGAGGTGTTTGCTGTGCGATAACCGGTGTGATTTTTAATTTCTTCGGATTTTCAGCAATGCCGCTTGGATCTCCGAATAAGCCAAAGTCTTTCTTAAGCTTTAATAATCCAGCTGCATCAAGAAGTTTTAATGCACGAGCTTGGTTCGTTGGATCATTGGGAATCGCAATTTCTGAACCATCTGGAATTTCATTTGCCTTCTTATATTTTTCAGAGTATAAGCCCATTGGTGCAATTTGCGTTGTACCAACAGCTGTAATATCTAACTTATGCTCTTTTTTAAATTGCTCTAAGAAAGCAACGTGCTGGAATGAGTTTAGTTCAATATCTCCATCAGCTAACGCTTTATTTGGCGTTGTGTAATCAGAGAACTCAACCAGTTTAATTTTAATTCCTTCTTTTTCAGCTTTTTTCTTTAAAATTTCCCAAGCGTCTCCATCCGTTCCAGTTACACCGACGCGAACTACTTTTTCTTTCGCTCCTGCCCCCGTGTCTCCACTTGAGCAGCCGCTTAATGCTGAAACCCCTACAATTGCTGATAATGCAAATGCTAAAATTTTCTTCATTTTCTTTTCCCCTCTTCCTTTTTATGATCTGCGTAAAAAGACTTTCGCAAAGTAGTTTCCTAAGTTTTGAGCTACCTGTACGAGAATAATAAGTAAAACGACCGTTACGAACATAACTGATGTATCAAAACGTTGATAACCATATGTCATTGCTAAGTCACCAAGACCACCGCCACCGACAAGCCCAGCAACTGCTGAAAATTCAATTAGACCAACTGTCATAAACGTAACACCTAAAATCAATGGCGCTAACGCTTCTGGCACAAGAATTTCAAAAACAATTCTAAATGGTGAAGCACCCATTGCTTGCGCTGCTTCAATGACTCCCTTTGGAACTGAAACAAGATTTGTTTCAACCATTCTAGCAATACCGATTGATGCAACTAACGTCATTGGAAAGATTGCTGCTGCTGTTCCAATCGTCGTTCCGATAACACTTCTTGTTAGTGGACTTAAAGCTACTAAGAAGATGATGAATGGAACCGGACGAATTGTATTAATAATGATATTAAGAATAGAAAAGACCCATTTATTTTCTAAAAAGTTCCCTTTCCTTGTTACATATAACAGTAAACCTAGAGGTATACCAAGAATTGTAGCAAATATAAGGGTTACGATTACCATTAAGAGGGTATCCCCCGTCGCATCTACTATGCGAGGCCAAAATATACTCCAATCAACTCGCATGAGCTTCTACCTCCTTCAGCTGCACTTGCAGTCTTAGATGTTGTAATGCTTTTTGAATTTCCTTCTGCTCACCTTGCAATTCTACAAGAAGATTTCCAAATAGCACATTTTGGAGTTCAATAATATTTCCATACAGTACGTTTACATCGACGTTATAATTTTTCGCAATATATGATAGTACTGGCTGCCCTGTCTCTTCACCAGTAAATGTTAAGCGATAAATCTGTCCACCATTTTGAATTTTACCTAGAACACTTTCCGGTAAATGATCATTAATAATAGAACGTACAAAGTTTTGAGTCGTCTTTGTTTTCGGTTGTGTGAAAACGTCAAACAGTTTTCCTTCTTCAATAACTCTCCCCTTCTCCATTACAGCTACACGGTGACAAATTTCTTTCACAACATGCATTTCATGTGTAATAAGAAGAATTGTTACATTGTATTCTCGATTTACTTTCTTTAATAAGTTCAAAATTTCTGTCGTTGTTTCTGGATCTAAAGCTGATGTTGCCTCATCACATATAAGAATGTCTGGTGATGTTGCAAGTGCTCTTGCAATACCAACACGCTGCTTTTGTCCGCCTGATAGTTGCTCTGGATAATAGTTTGCTTTATCTTCTAATCCTACAAACTTTAGCAGTTCATTTACTCTTTCTTTTATCTCATTCTTTGGTACTTTCGCTAATTTTAATGGATAAGCAATATTCCCAAACACGGTTCTTGAATTGAATAAATTAAAACTTTGAAAAATCATCCCGATTCTTTGTCTTAGCTTCCGTAATTCTTTCGTCGATAGTAATGTAATATCTTTATCATCTATTGAAATCGTTCCCGCCGTTGGCCTCTCTAACATATTTACTAGGCGTAATAACGTACTCTTTCCAGCGCCACTAAAACCGATAATGCCGAATATCTCGCCCTTCTCAACTGATAATGTTACATCTTCCACCGCATGAACAGATTGCCCACCTGATTCATATACTTTACTTACATTGTTAAAAGAAATCATTTTTTCCCCTCCTATATGCTGTAAAAACTTGAAGTAGAGCTTTCGAGGTAAAATAAAAAGTGCTCCCCTTCTTATCAACCATAAAGATAAGAAGGAGAGCACTTATATGTACTCGTTCACATCTTCTCATCTTCCAAGCCTTTCATAGGCTTGCTGGAGTTAGCACGGTATTAAAAAACCCGTTGCTGAGGTATCGTAGGGCCAGTCCCTCCACCTCTCTGGATAAGAATGTATCGATTTAATTGTCGTTTAATTAATTTTCATTATAGAACTCAGAATAATAAGAGTCAATACATTTTTTAGAAAAATATAAATTATTTCTTTATTAAAATTTTTAGATGGAATTTCATAATAAAATAGTAACCTTTAAAGTTATGTAAAATTCTCCTCCTGCATATTTTTAAAAAGGATAATCTTCTCTACTAATTGAATACCATTATTTGAATATGAAATCGGAGGAAGATAAATATATGAAAACAGCTCTTTTACTCGTTGATATTCAAAATGATTATTTTCCGAATGGAAAGATGGAATTGCGCAATCCAGTAGAAGCAAGCGAATATGCTAGTCAGCTACTACAATTCTTTAGAACGAAAAACGAACCTATTTTTCATATCCAACATGTAGCAATTAAAGATGATGCTACTTTTTTCCTACCCAATACAGAAGGTGTACATATTCATGAAAGCGTACGCCCACTTAGAGAAGAAACCGTTATACTCAAACATTATCCAAATAGTTTCCGCGAAACCGTTCTTCTAGAACACTTACAACGTTTAGATATTGAGCACGTCGTCATATGCGGGATGATGACTCACATGTGTATTGATGCTACCGTAAGGGCCGCTTTTGATTTCGGCTTTCCATGTACCGTTATACATGATGCTTGTGCGACAAAAGATCTTTCTTTTAAGAATGCTACGATACCAGCCGTTTATATTCATAACACAATTTTAGCTAGTTTAAATGGCGTATATGCAAATGTAATGAGTACAGAGGAGTTTTTAGCTATAAAAAAACACTCCCTTCAGTGAGCAAAACCGAAAAGAGTGTTTCTTGTCAAACCATAGATTTTCTTTCAAATTGTATTATACAGGAAATTCTTAAAATGAATACTAAAAAATATGACTAATAAATCAATTTTTCTCGTTGTTTTGTTTCTATTTACATGTTTATCCCGATATTAATAGGGTTTAGCTAGTTCTAAGTACCAAATAGTAATATATGGTACTTAGAACTAGTTTCTCCTATCAAAAACGTAACATATTATTTATCTGTTTGTTTTTGCTTCTTTTTCAAATACTCCGCACGCAAATTTTCAATTTGCTGCTTTTTATCAAATTTGGCAGGCGTCTGTTTTTCATGAAACTTTGCCACAGCTACCTGACTCTTGTAATCCAATTGATATTTTCCCACTTTGTTCACCTACTTTTCTTATCTTTAAAGAGAATCTATCCAACAAATATAATATATCTTATTTACTGAAGTAAACCTTATTACTTTATTAGTTTTTCTACTGATATCTATCTTAATCCACATATAGAAAATTTTTCAAAAAAAAAAAAAAAAAAAAAAAAAAAGAGATCTTCGCAGACTGCGAAGATCTCTTCTACTATTTCTTATAAAGTTTCAGAAGTAGTTTTTGCTTGCATGTGAAGTGCTAAGTAGTCAGGGCCACCAGCTTTAGAGTCTGTACCAGACATGTTAAAGCCACCGAATGGTTGGTAACCTACGATTGCACCCGTACATCCACGGTTGAAGTATAAGTTACCAACGTGGAATTCTTCACGTGCTTTTTCAATATGGTCACGGTTATTAGTAACAACAGCACCTGTTAAACCGTATTCTGTATTGTTTGCAATTGCAAGTGCATGGTCAAAGTCTTTTGCTTTACAGAATGCTACTACTGGTCCGAAGATTTCTTCTTTCATTAAGCGAGCATCTTCTGCAACGTCAGCAACGATTGTTGGTTGGATGAACCAGCCTTTAGAATCGTCTCCTTCGCCACCCGCTAAGATTCTACCTTCTTCTTTACCAATTGCAACATAGCTCATTACTTTATCGAATGCAGCTTGGTCATTAACAGGACCCATGTTTGTACCTAATACAGCTGGGTTAGCAACTGTTAATTCTTTCGTTAATTCAACAGCACGATTTAATACGTGATCGTATACATCTTCATGGATTACTGCACGAGAACATGCAGAACATTTTTGTCCTGAGAATCCAAATGCTGATGCAACGATAGACTTAGCTGCTAATTCAAGATCTGCTTCTTTATCAACAACGATTGTATCTTTACCACCCATTTCAGCGATAACGCGTTTTAACCAAATTTGGCCTGGGTTTACTTTCGCTGCACGCTCATAAATACGGATACCTACATCACGAGATCCAGTGAAGCTCACGAAACGTGTACGAGGGTGATCTACTAAGTAGTCACCAACTTCAGAACCATTACCTGGAACGAAGTTTACTACGCCAGCTGGTAAGCCAGCTTCTTCTAATACTTCCATGAATTTCGCTGCTACTACAGGAGTTGTACTAGCTGGTTTTAGTAATACTGTGTTACCAGAAACTAAAGCAGCTGTTGTCATACCTGCCATAATTGCGAATGGGAAGTTCCAAGGAGAAATGATAACACCTACTCCTAATGGAATGTAAGAGAAACGATTATATTCAATTGGACGGCTTTCTACTGGAATACCGTCTTTTAATTTCAACATTTGACGACCATAATATTCCATAAAATCGATTGCTTCTGCTGTATCAGCATCTGCCTCATTCCATGGTTTACCTGCTTCTTTTACAAGAATAGCAGAGAATTCATGCTTTCTGCGACGAACGATTGCTGCAGCGCGGAATAAAATGTCTGCACGCATTTCTGGCTTTGATTTTCTCCAAGTTTGGAATGTTTCATCCGCTACTTGCATTGCTTTTTCAGCTAACTCACGGCTTGCTTTTGAAACGCGACCAACAAGTTCCTCTTTATTTGCAGGGTTTACAGAAACAATTTTGTCTTCTGTAGTGATTTTTTCTCCCCCAATAATTAATGGATAGTCTTGTCCAAGATAAGATTCTACTTTCTTTAAACCTTCTTCAAACGCTAATTTGTTAGCCTCCACTGAAAAATCTGTAAATGGCTCATGTTTGTATGCTACTACCATTCTTTTTAGCCTCCCCTTAGAAAAACGTTTACATTTTACAACATTATTCTACACGATAATTTAGATTTATTCAAATATTCCTAGACTTATATTTTAAAAATTAATTAATTTTTAAAATATAATAAAAAAATAGAGTTATACATACGTATAACTCTACAAAATATGAGTATATTCCAAAATGTTTTTTCCAATCAATAAAATAGTTACTAACAAAAATAAAGTCCTTACATATCCAACACCTTTTTGGACTGCAAACTTCGATCCAAAATAAGCGCCAAAAATCATCGACAATCCCATAATAATACCGTATTCAAAATGAATTACGTCTAAAAATAAAAAAGTAATTAAAGATACAATATTACTAACAAAGTTCAAAAGTTTTCCAGATGCTGCCGCTTGAATAAAATCCAAACCAATTAATAAAAATGCAAAAATTAAAAAGGATCCTGTCCCTGGTCCAAAAAATCCATCGTAAAACCCTATCATTAAAATAACAAAGAAAAATATTAATGTTTTTCTTTTCGTCATCTTCTTATAGGTAGATGCACTTCCCCAATCCTTTTTTGCAATAATATAAATGGCAATAAACACCAACATTACAAGCACTAACGGCCGTAAAATATCCGGCGGAATAAACTTTACTACTAAAGCGCCTGCGACCGCCCCTATAATAGTTAACGGGATTAACTTTCCTACAATTTTAAAATCAACCTTTCCTGATCGAATAAAATAAATTGCACTCGTAAACGTCCCCATCGTTGCCGCTAATTTATTTGTTGCAATTGCCGAAGCTGGTGGTAAACCAACAAACATAAGTGCAGGAAGCGAAATTAATCCTCCACCGCCAACAACTGAATCAATAAAAGCTGCTAAAAAGCCGAATGCAATTAATAAAATAATGACTTGAAAACTTAATTCGTCCATGTGCTTTATTACCCCTTACCCCCATTGTTTATAACATTTTAAATTATAACAAAATTCTTCGAGAAGAAAAGCCGTTCCATAAAGGAACGGCCTTTCTATTTAATCTAAAATTTTCACAAATGGTTCATCTTGCTTCGCTTCACGTATAATAATCGCTTCAGGGCGTTCTACAGATTTAACCGTTACTTGCACCTTCATATAATTCGGGAAGTATTCCGTAATAAGTCCGGCTACATATTGTGTAAAGCCAATTATTTCTGCTTTCCCATTAAATTGGACAGGAATATCAAGCTTTATTTCTCTTAATTCATCGTCTCTATACATACCAGTACCGATAACAGCTGTATAGTCGCCTTGGAAATAATCGCTTAGTTTCGCTTTAAAGTTTGATACTCTCGCCAGATCTTCACGTTTATTATCCGTTTTCGCTTGTTCAGATGGGAACAAATAATATTTCTCATTAATTTGTTTCCAATCCTCAACCGTTTCACTGCCTTTTTCAACATTCGCATAAGAAACAAAGTTACCTGGCACGAGTGAAGCCTTTGGAGCCTGACGATAAATTGCAAATGTTATCGGGACAGTTTTTGTGTCAGGCTGTTTTTGATGCATAACTTTCAAAACTTCTTGCGCCATCTTTTTCCCTTCAGCTAACATTTTCTCTTGCTCGATTTTAGCCTCACGTGGATAACCATGCTCTTCCTCGTAATAATGAACCGAATTCATCGCTAAACCAACTACAATGCCTTGAAGTTCATCTTTTTCGCCTTTTTTCACATAATAATCATGCTCTAAAATATTTGAAATATATATTGGATTTTTTTTATTTTTTTCCTCTAATGATTCAGTTCCTCCACCTAACGCTGGGTTTAACCCGATATTTGGAAATTTAACTGCATCTTTTTTTAATTTATCCTCTAATTCCTTCTGTTCAGCATCTGTACGCTTTCTTTTAACAAGCATCTGCAAATTTTGAGCATCTAGAGCACTTCCACCTTTAAAGAAATGATCTTTCGTACTAAAGGACTCTTTCGCAATACGCATTAATCCTGTTTCAAATTCATCTATATCAAGACGATTACTTACTCCTTGTACAACTAACCCACGTGCAGCTCCTGCTTCAAATGGAATAGTCGCCTTATAATATTCATCCGAAATAGAGTACTTTGGGACGATTGCTTGATTTTTTGCTTTCTCCGATTTCTCAACCACTTTTTCCTCTTTATCGGTACCTGCACTACACCCACTTATAAGTAGGCCAAGGCTTAATACCGCTAATGCTATTTTTTTCATGGTAAGTTTGCACCTCTTACTTATTTAGCTCTTGTAAGAACCTCTCTTCATTCCAAACCTCAACATTATGCTTCTCCGCTTGCGCTAATTTCGAACCTGCCGCTTCACCTGCAACAACTAAATCCGTACTTTTACTAACACTTCCTGTTACTTTTCCACCTAATGCCTCAATCTTCTTCTTCGCTTCACTACGTCCCATAACTTCTAATTTCCCTGTTAAAACGATAGTTTTTCCTGCGAAGTACGACTCAACGTTTTGTAAATCAGCAATTTTTATCCCTTTGTATGCCATGTTCACGCCATACTCTTTAAATTGTTGTAATAGCTCTAATACGTCTTCATTATCAAAATATGTCACGACAGATTGAGCCATTTTTTCACCAATCTCGTTAATTGCTTTTAGTTCTTCTTCCGTCGCTTTCACAAGTGCATCCATCGTTTCGAAATGCTCTGCAAATGTACGTGCTGCTTTCGCTCCGACATGGCGAATACCAAGACCAAATAATAATCTCTCTAATGAGTTGTCTTTAGAATTCTCAATTGCTTGTACTAAATTCGTTGCTGATTTTTCACCAAATCGTTCTAGCTGCAATAATTGCTCTTTCGTCAATGAATATAAATCAGCAAATGTACGAATATAATCAGCATCAAAGAGTTGTGTAATCACACGTTCTCCAAGTCCATCAATATTCATTGCATTTCTTGAAACGAAATGGATTAATCCTTCTCGAATTTGAGCCGGACAAGTTGGATTTATACAACGAAGTGCTACCTCTTCTTCTAAACGAACTAGTTCACTCTCACATGCTGGGCAATGGGTTGGCATACGATATTCTTCTTCCTCACCAGTACGCTTATCGAAAATAACGTTCACAACTTCAGGAATAATATCTCCGGCCTTCTTCACTACAACATAGTCACCAATTCGAATATCCTTTTCACGAATTAAATCTTCGTTATGTAAAGAAGCACGACGAACGATAGTACCAGCCACTCGCACTGGCTCTAGCTCTGCTGTCGGTGTTACAACCCCTGTGCGACCAACACTTAATTCAATGCCTGTTAATCTTGTTACAACTTCTTCAGCCGGGAATTTATAAGCAATTGCCCATCTTGGACTCTTTGCTGTAGTTCCTAAACTTTCTTGAAGAGCAACATCATCTACTTTTATAACGATTCCATCAATCTCATAATCAAGATGCGGGCGTTTTTCTTGCCATTCTTCTACATAAGCTATAACTTCTTCGATTGTTTCACATGTACGACGATTTGGATTTGTTTTGAATCCAAGTTCACCTAAGAAATCAAGCGATTCACTATGTGATGGAATTGTTTTTTCTTCTACATTCGCAAGACCGTACACAAACATAGATAAGTTACGCTTCGCTGCAATTTTCGGATCAAGTTGGCGTATTGAACCTGCCGCCGCATTACGCGGATTCGCAAATACATCTTCACCATTTTGTTCTTTTTCTTCATTTAACTTAACGAATGAACGCTTCGGCATATAAGCTTCGCCTCGTGCTTCTAACGTTACTTCTTCATTTAAACGGAGCGGGATCGCTTTAATCGTTTTTAAATTTTGGGTAATATCTTCACCTGTTACACCATCACCACGTGTTGCCCCTTGAATGAAGCGTCCTTTTTCATAATGAAGTGAAACAGCGAGTCCGTCAATTTTTAATTCGCATATATATCTTACATTCGCATCATCAATTCCTTGGCGTACTCGTCGGTCGAAATCACGTAAATCTCCTTCGTTAAATGCATTTCCTAAACTTAACATCGGTGACTTATGTGTTACTTTTTCAAATATATCAAGAACAGTTCCCCCAACGCGAATAGAGGGAGAGTCCTCACTCATAAACTCTAGATTCTCTGCTTCTAATTTTATAAGCTCCTGCATATTACGGTCATACTCCGCATCAGAAACAGAAGGATTGTCTAATACGTGATACTGATAGTTAAATGTATTTAACAAATCACGCAGTTCTTCTATACGTTGTTTTGCTATCTCTTTTGACATATCCTCATTCCTTTCCTATTGTTTCGTCACAGGTGCAAATTTTGCTAACAAACGTTTAACACCAATTGGGCTTGGAAACGCAATATCTAATTCTTTTGCATCACCTTCACCTTTTACACTGACAACTGTACCGACTCCCCATTTTTGGTGGGAAGCTTTATCTCCTACTGCCCAGCCAATTTGCTCGCCGCCTGTCGTCTTAGCTGCAGGACGCGCGAAAGCTGAACGAGAGCGTGTTGTAGTTGTCGTTGTCGCTCTACTGCTACTCGCCGTTCTTCCTTTTGCACCAAACGATGTTTCACGCTTCGGCGCTGTTTCATTTAACGATTCTACTAGCTCTGCCGGGATTTCTGTAATAAATCGAGAGGCAGCGTTCATACTTGTTCTACCAAATAAAGTACGCATTTGTGCATTGGATAAATATAACTCTTCTTCTGCACGAGTAATACCTACATAAGCAAGGCGACGCTCTTCTTGCATTTCATCTTCTTCCATTAGAGAACGAGTATGCGGGAATATTCCTTCCTCTAACCCAACAATAAAGACAACTGGGAACTCTAATCCTTTCGCTGAGTGCATCGTCATTAAAATAACTTCCTCACCAGCAGTTGGATCTTCATCTACACGATCAATATCAGCAACAAGTGCTAAGTCTGTTAAGAAGGCAACAAGGCTCTTATCTTCGCTTTGAGATTCAAATGTTTGCGTAACAGATAAAAACTCATCTAAGTTCTCTAGACGACCTTCTGCTTCTAAAGTACGCTCGTTTTTCAACATATCGCGATAGCCTGTTTTTTCAATAACTTCTTCTACCAACTCTGTAACAGATAAATACTCTTGCATATTTACCCAGTTGTGTAATAAACCTGCGAATTCTTTTACTGCCTTTGTAATTTTTGCACTTACTCCAACATGCTCAATCTCATCAAATACAGCCGTTAATGAAATTCCATTTTGTACACCGTAATTAATAATTTTATCGATAGAAGTCGCGCCAATTCCGCGCTTTGGCATGTTTATAATACGTGCGAAACTAATCTCATCATCTGGATTCCCAATTAAACGTAAATACGCCAAAATGTCTTTAATCTCTTTACGATCGTAGAACTTCGTACCGCCGACAATTTTGTAAGGAATATTAGATTTCAGGAAAATTTCCTCGACCATACGAGACTGCGCATTTGTACGATATAACACTGCAAAATCAGTATATTTTCGTTTTCCCATTTGAATATCGTCACGAATTTTTTTCGCAACAAAATACGCTTCGTCTTTTTCCGTCGCAGCACGATAATACGAGATTTTGCTTCCAACTTGATTATCTGTCCATAATTTCTTCGGTTTACGGTTTGAATTTTTTTCAATAACAGCATTCGCTGCATTTAAAATATTTTGTGACGAACGATAATTTTGTTCTAACAGAATAACTTGCGCATTCTCATAGTCTTTTTCGAATGACAAAATGTTAGAAATGTCAGCCCCGCGCCATCGGTAAATAGACTGATCCGAGTCACCTACAACGCATAAATTTTTAAAACGTGCTGCTAAATGTTTAACAAGAAGGTACTGCGCTTTGTTCGTATCTTGATACTCATCCACGTGAATGTATTGGAACTTACGCTGGTAGAACTCTAGTACTTCTGGAACACGTTCAAATAGCTGAATCGTTGTCATAATTAAATCATCAAAGTCTAATGAATTATTTTTCAGAAGACGTTTTTGATATTCTGTATATACATCGCTCGTTAATTTTTCATATGGATCAGCGATTGTAATTTTTTTCGCATATTTATCTGCAGATAACAATTCATTTTTTGCATTACTAATACCAGCTAAAATAGAACGAGGCTCAAATTTCTTCGGATCAATATTGCGCTCTTTCATAATTTTTTTAACTACAGTTAACTGATCACCTGAATCTAAGATTGTAAAGTTACGATTAATACCAATGCGGTCTATATCACGTCGTAAAATACGTACACACATAGAGTGGAACGTAGAAATCCAAATATCTTCTGCTTCTGGTCCGACAAGTGTATCAATACGCTCGCGCATTTCACGAGCAGCTTTATTTGTAAAGGTAATAGCTAGTACATTCCATGGTGCTACCCCTTTTTCACCAAGTAAATACGCAATACGATGTGTTAACACACGTGTTTTACCACTACCTGCACCTGCCATTAATAGAAGTGGTCCGTTCGTTGTTTGTACTGCTTTTTGTTGCTGCGGATTTAAACCATTTAATAACCTGTCTGTCTTACTCATATACGCCTGCACCTACTCTCCTTTTACTGCTTTAACTGTTTTTAACGCGGATTTTATATCATCATAAATAATATTTCCAACAACTACTGTATCAGCGTACTGCGCCATTTCTTTCGCTTGTTCTGCATTAGAAATACCGCCGCCATAATACAACTTCGCTTGTTTTAATTCTGCTTTTACATTTTTAACAAGTTCAACATCTCCATACGTACCGCTATATTCTAAATAAAATATCGGTAAACGTAATAGCTTGTCTGCTAAACGCGCGTATGCAATCACATCATCTTCTGTTACATCACATTTCGCATCTGTAAGCTGGGCTACCTTCGCCTCAGGATTTAAAACACAATACCCTTCCATGAAAATTTCGTCCCAATCCATAATATCCCCAAATTCTTTCAAAGCCTCATGATGAACGCCTGTTACCCATTCTACTTTTCGGCTATTTAAAACGCTTGGGATATAATAAAAATCAAATCCTGGTGTAATTGCTTCCACATCAGAAACCTCTAACACACAAGGAACTGCATATCTACGAATGCTAACTAGCATGTGCAGTACATTATCAATTGTTATGCCATCACTTCCGCCTACAATAACAGCATCTGTTCCAGACTCACAAATCATTTCTAAATGTTCGTCACTTAGCTCCTTATTTGGATCAAGCTTAAATACATGTTTCCACCCGGAAATATCGTACATGAAAACACCCTTTCTTTTTTCTATTTATATATTTCTGTTCAAAATAACAGTTTATTTTCATTAGGATTTTTTAACTTCATCTTAAATATTTGTTTAAAACGGAGAATTAAGTTTGGAATTCCCTCTTCCACATTTTTCAAACTAGAGGATTTAATTTTGAACTTCCTTTTATGCATTCTTTCATTATAACAAAAAAAGCTACTTACACACACGCACATTCCAACATCTTTTTCAACGTCAAATGTTGGATTACATATCCCAAAAATCACATGGGATACTAATAAGAGAAATAGTATTATCTATTTCAACTTTCATAAAAAGGAGTGTTTTTCTAATGAAGCAAAACATCGGTACAATAAATGCCCTAATTCGAATTACACTCGGACTTATCCTCTTCGGCTGTAGTAGCGCTAAACTTGTACGCAAGCCGTGGTGCACTTGGTCTAACGTCTTGCTATGGATTGGTGCAATGAAAATTGCAGAGGGAATTGTTCGTTTCTGTCCTGTTGTTGAAATGTGGAAATTCGGAAAATACATGAATATGGGGGCATTTAAAATGCCTAGCATGAATTTTACTGAAAAGGGACATGCTAAAGAAGAAGTGAATCAAACTTCCAATCACGACAAACCACAGTCAAATGGAAGTTTTGACGCTTCTGACAAAGAGATTGAGTCAGCGATTGAAGATATAATCCTGGCAAAACCGCTTTGAATCATTTGTCACGATGCAAGATGCTCTCAAAGGGACTTAGCTGCTGCAGTGGGCGGTTAAGTCTTCTTTATTTTACCATGAATCAGAACGTATATTCTCATTTCAGACCTTAAAATATACATAAGAGATGTCCAATCAATAAAATTCAGAAAATTAGGTGTAAACCCCTTGCTTAAAATGATATAAAAATGATATCATTTTTATATCAGGAGGCGATCATATGAAAGAAAAACAAGTATTTTATGTTAATGGTTTTCTTGGGATTATTGGAATTTTGATTTTAGCCGCTATCGGTGTATTTTTCCTTATACAAGAAATTTTCATAGGAGCAGCATTAACTATTATTTTAGCCGCGGTTCTTGCTACAGGTATTGGTATTGTTCAACCAAACCAAGCGAAAGTCATTACGTTTTTCGGTAATTACTTAGGAACAATTCGTCAAAATGGTTTATTTTTAACGATTCCGTTCGCATTCCGTCAAACTGTATCATTACGTGTTGAAAACTTTAATAGTAAGAAATTAAAAGTAAATGATATTGAGGGAAATCCGATTGAAATTGCAGCCGTTATCGTATATAAAGTAGTTGATTCTGCAAAAGCAATGTTCGGTGTTGAACATTACGATCGATTTGTAGAAATTCAAAGTGAAACAGCAATCCGCCACGTTGCAACAAAATATCCTTATGATAATTTCCAAGATGAAACTTGCATCACGTTACGCGGAAATACTGAAGAAATCTCTGAAGAATTAAAACGTGAGCTAGAAGCACGCCTTGAAATCGCTGGCGTAGAAGTATTAGAAACTCGTTTAACACATTTAGCTTACGCAACAGAAATTGCCCATGCAATGCTCCAACGTCAACAAGCAAAAGCAGTATTAGCTGCTAGAAAAGAGATTGTTGAAGGTGCTGTGAAGATGGCGAAAGATTCAATCCATATGTTAGATGAGGAAGGCGTACTGGAACTCGATGACGAGCGTAAAGCAAATATGGTGAACAACTTATTAGTTGCCATCGTTTCAGATAAAGGTGCGCAACCAGTTATTAATACAGGAAGCCTATACTAAAGGGTTGTAAATCATTATGGCTAAAAAGAAGAGCTTTCCATTACGTATTGATCCTGAATTACACGCAGTCATCGAAAAATGGGCGAATGATGAGTTTCGTAGCGTCAATGCACACATCGAGTATTTACTTCGAGAAATGGCAAAGCAAAAAGGAAAATTGAAAAAAGATAACAATGCATAAAAAATCCCGCTGAGAAATCAGCGGGATTTTTTACATATTAACTTCTCGTCATCTCATGCCCAATTGCACGATATCCTATATCACTTCGGTAAAATAGACCATCACTCTCAATTTTGCCGATTTCTTTATACACTTTATCTTTTGCTTCTTGCAAACTATTCGCCTTACAAGCAACAAATAGTACACGGCCACCGTTTGTCACAAAGTCACCATGTTTCATTGCTGTACCAGCATGGAAAACAATCACATCTTGCAGTGCATCTAATCCGTTAATAATGTCACCTTTTTTATATGCTTCTGGATATCCTTTCGAAGCAAGTACAACACCAATTACGGCTTCCTCTGACCATTGTAATGTTAACTCACTTTCATCTAATACAGCGTTACATACATCAACTAAATCATTTTCTAAGCGAGGTAATACTACTTCTGTTTCAGGATCGCCAAAGCGGGCATTAAATTCAATTACCTTTGGGCCATCATTTGTTAAAATAAGTCCCGCATATAAAATTCCTGTAAACGAACGGTTTTCTGCAATCATCGCTTTAGCAGTTGGATGTAATACCGTTTTTATCGCCTCTTGAACTGCTGATTCTGGAATTTGTGGTACTGGAGAATACGCACCCATTCCGCCCGTATTTGGACCTTTATCACCATCAAAAGCTCGTTTATGATCTTGCGCAATTACCATCGGATGCACAGTTGTTCCATTCACAAATGCCATTAATGAAAACTCTTGTCCATCTAAAAATTCTTCAATAACGACCTTCTTACTTGCTTCGCCAAACTTTACATCTTGTAGCATTTCTTTCGCAGCTTGCAATGCCTCTTCAAGTGTCATTGCTACCGTTACACCTTTACCCGCAGCTAATCCGTCAGCTTTAATAACGATTGGTGCACCAACTTTTTGAATGTACTGTACTGCCTCTTCATAATCTGTAAAAGTTTCGTACGCCGCAGTTGGAATATCATACTTTTTCATAAGCTCTTTTGTAAAAGCTTTACTGCCTTCAATAACAGCAGCCGCTTTATTCGGACCAAATACGCGAAGTCCCTCTTCTTTAAAACGATCAACAATTCCATTCATAAGTGGAATTTCTGGTCCAACGAAAGTTAATTCAACCTTATTCTCTTTAGCAAATAAAACTAATGCATCAAAATCATTTTCATCAATATCAACTGGTGTTGCAACATCTCGCATACCTTCATTACCTGGTGCTACATACACTTTTTCTACCTTTTCGGATTGTGCAAACTTCCAAGCTAAAGCATGCTCACGCCCACCGCGGCCAATTACTAAAACATTCATATTTCATCCCCCAATAATTAAATAAGTACAAACTAGAAGCTATGCCCCTAGTTTGTTTTCATATCAATAAAAGTTTAAAAAGAAGGATCTAGAGAACCGAGCAGGTCGAGGCGCATCTGACAGGAGGACACGGAGTGTAGTTTTCCTACATGAGTACCGCACTGGCCATGCAACGACGACATGCGACAGTTATCTTGACCGGACTTTTTAAACATCCTCTATTAATGTTTGAAATGACGTACGCCAGTGAACACCATCGCAATCCCATACGCATCTGCCATCTTAATAGAATCTTCGTCACGGATTGATCCGCCTGGTTGAATGATTGCCGTAATTCCTGCTTTTGCTGCTTCTTCTACTGTATCTGGCATTGGGAAGAAAGCATCAGATGCAAGTGCGCTACCTTGTGCTTTTTCGCCAGCTTGTGTAATTGCGATTTTTGCAGAACCTACACGGTTCATCTGTCCTGCACCTACACCAACTGTCATGTTATCATTCGCTAAAACAATTGCGTTTGATTTCACATGTTTTACAACTTTCCAAGCTAGTTTTAAATCTTTCCACTCTTGCTCTGACGGTTCACGTTTCGTTGGAATTGAAATTGTACTTTCATCTAATGATAACGTATCTTCCTCTTGAACAAGAAGACCACCTTGTACAGAAGTTAGTTTTTTGCTTGCACTTGTCGCCTTTTCAATATTTACAGTTAGTAAACGTAAGTTTTTCTTACTTTGCAACACTTCTAAAGCTTCTTTTGAGAAAGAAGGTGCAATAATAATTTCTAAGAAAATTTCATGTAACTTTTCTGCTGTAGCTTTGTCAATTTCGCGATTCGCTGCGATAATGCCTCCAAAAATTGATACTGGATCTGCTTCATAAGCACGTGTGTATGCTTCATGAATATCAGTTCCTACTCCAACACCACATGGATTCATATGTTTTACTGCTACTACTGCTGGCTCTGTAAATTCTTTCACGATACTAAGTGCTGCATCTGCATCGTTAATATTGTTATAAGATAATTCCTTACCGTGTAATTGTTCTGCGTATGCAACAGAAGAAGTTACAGCGAATGGTGCTTTATAGAATGTTGCTTTTTGATGTGGATTTTCTCCATAGCGTAAATCTTGTTTTTTCTCAAATGTCACTGTTAATGTTTCTGGGCTTTCTTCACCCATTTGCTCTGTTAAGTAGTTAGAGATTAACGCATCATATGCAGCTGTATGGCGGAATACTTTAGCTGCTAATTTACGTTTCGTTTCTTCTTTTACTTCACCGTTCTCTTTCAGCTCTGCTAATACAACATCATAATCTACCGGATCTACAATTACCGATACAAATTTATGATTTTTCGCAGCAGAGCGGATCATTGTTGGGCCACCGATATCAATATTTTCAATCGCATCAGCAAATGTTACATCAGGCTTAGCGATTGTTTCTTTAAATGGGTATAAGTTAACAACAACAAAGTCAATTGCTTGAATACCTAACTCGTTCATTTGCGCTACATGCGTTTCATTATCGCGAACTGCTAATAGACCACCATGAATGTTTGGATGTAATGTTTTTACGCGGCCATCCATAATTTCTGGGAACCCCGTTACTTCAGAAATACCAATTACTTGTAAGCCGTTTTCTTCTAGTAATTTTTTCGTACCACCTGTTGATATAACTTCGATCCCTTGTTCTAGTAAACCTTTAACAAATTCCACTACTCCTGTTTTATCTGAAACACTTACTAATGCACGCTTTTTCATTTATCCTTCACCCCTGGTTGTATGTTAGTTAACAGTTGGTTCTTTCACAGACTGAACAATTTGATTCACTGTATTTACGTATAATTTATGTTCAACTTGTTGAATTTTCTTTTGTAAGTTTTCTCTCGTATCCCCTTCAGAAACAACTACTGCTTCTTGCGCAATAATTGGGCCTGTATCCATACCTGCATCTACATAATGAATTGTTACTCCAGTTACTTTCACACCTGCTTCTAACGCTTGACCAACAGCATCTTTACCCGGAAAACTCGGTAGTAGTGATGGATGAATATTAATAATCCTTCCGCCGTAAGCTTCTAGTAATGTCGGCCCAATTAAACGCATATATCCAGCTAAAATAACATAATCAATTTCATACTCTTCTAGCTTCTTTAATATTTCTTTTTCAAACGCTTCTTTTGATCCATATGCTTTCGCTGAAAAAGCGAAACATGGAATATGATGATAATGTGCCCGTCCAACAGCGCGTGCTTCTGGTTTATCACATACTAATAAACTAATATCTGCATCTAATCTTTTTTCTTCTACCGCATTGATGAGAGATTGAAAGTTAGATCCACTTCCAGAAGCAAAAACTGCTAATCTACTCATAGTGCTGTGCCCCCATTAAAGGTAACACCAGCGCCTTGTACAGTACGTCCAATAATACAAGCTGTTTCTCCTTGCTCTTCAAGAAGACGAACAACATCTTTTGCATCTTCTTCCTTCACCGCTACTACCATACCAATACCCATGTTAAAAATATTGAACATTTCTTTCTCTTCTAGTTTTCCAACTTCTTGAAGTAAACTGAAAATCGGTTGAATTTTCCAAGATCCTAATTCAATTTCTGCACCAATTCCTTCTGGTAACATACGTGGAATATTTTCAATGAATCCGCCACCTGTAATATGCGCCATACCGTATACTTCATATTTCTTCAATAGTTCTAAAATAGGTTTGACATAAATTTTCGTTGGTTTTAATAATTCTTCACCAAGAGGTAGTTCTAAGCGTCCGTAAATGCGATCTAAAGATAGTTCTCCATCCTCTAGTAATACTTTTCGTACTAAAGAATAACCATTACTATGAATACCGCTAGATGCTAAGCCAATTAATACTTGACCAGCTTCAATTTTTTCACCTGTTACAATTTTCTTTTTATCAACAATTCCAACTGTAAAACCAGCTAAATCATATTCTTCCGTAGAATACATTCCTGGCATTTCAGCTGTTTCTCCACCAATTAATGCACAACCAGCTTGGCGACAGCCCTCTGATATACCTTTGACGATGTTTTCAATTTTACTAGGTTCAGCTTTACCACAAGCAATATAATCAAGGAAGAAAAGCGGCTCTGCTCCTTGGACAACAATATCATTTACACACATTGCTACTGCATCAATACCTATTGTGTCATGTTTATCTGCCATAAAAGCGAGCATCAATTTCGTTCCCACGCCATCTGTTCCAGATACTAATACAGGTTCTTCTAATGCAAATTTTGATAGATCAAACATACCTCCAAAACCGCCTAGACCGCCTAGTACTTCTTTTCTCATTGTTGTTTGTACGTGTTTTTTCATGCGAGATACCGCTTCATATCCAGCTTCAATATCTACTCCTGCTTGCTTATATGCATTCGCCATCGTTATCTACACCTCGTCTTTTAATTTCTCCCTATCCAGGGCCGGCCGTTTTAAGAAAGAAGCTAGCTTCTACATCAAAAGAAGTAGAAGCTTTTTTCTTCTTATTTCATACTTTCTAAAAGCTCTTGCTCATAATCATAAAGAGCTGTTGGATAATCTCCATTGAAGTACGCCATACACAGACCGCCATATTTCCCTTCATATGGACGTCCAATTGCATCTACTAATCCATCTTCACTTAAAAATGTTAAAGAATCTGCTCCGATGATTTGACGGATTTCTTCTATTGAATTATTTGCTGCGATTAATTCTTTTCTCGTTTGAATATCAATGCCATAGAAACATGGATACTTAAGAGGTGGTGAAGCAATTCTTACATGGACTTCTGTCGCTCCAGCCTCGCGAAGCATACGAACAATTCGTTTACTCGTCGTTCCTCTTACGATAGAATCGTCAATCATCACAACTCGTTTTCCTTCAACTACGCCTCTTACTGCTGAAAGCTTCATCTTAACCCCTTGCTCACGCAGTTCTTGAGAAGGTTGAATAAACGTACGTCCAACATAACGATTTTTAATTAATCCTAACTCATATGGAATTCCTGTCGCCTCCGCGTAACCAATTGCCGCTGAAATACTAGAGTCTGGTACACCAGTAACAACATCAGCTTCAATAGGAGCTTCTGCCGCCAAACGTTTTCCCATGTTTTTACGTGCTGCATGGACGTTAATACCTGCAATATTAGAATCCGGACGTGCAAAGTAAATGTACTCCATACTACAAATTGCATGATCTACTTCATTTGTAAAACGATCTACGTGAATTCCTTCATCATTGATGATAAGTAGTTCACCTGGTTCTACATCACGAATGTATGTTGCACCTACTACATCGAAAGCACATGTTTCCGATGCTACAACGTAAGCATCCCCCATCTTTCCAATTGAAAGAGGACGGAATCCATTCGGATCTAGCGCAACGATCATTTCATTTCCAGTTAGTAAAAGATATGCAAACGCACCTTTCACTTTATTTAGAGCCTCTTTTACACTCTCAATTAATGAATCTTTCGTACTACGTTTAATAAGATGTAAAAGTACTTCTGTATCTGAACTTGTTTGAAAAATACTTCCCTCTGCTTCTAATTCGCGGCGAAGCATTTTTGCATTAATTAAGTTTCCGTTATGAGCTAATGCCATACTATGATCAGAAAAACGGAATAATAATGGTTGAACGTTAGCAACTTCACTTCCGCCAGCTGTCGCATATCGTACGTGTCCAATTGCTGATTTTCCGTTTAAGCCTTCTAGCTCACCTCTTGAAAATACTTCCGATATTAAACCTAACCCCTTGTGACCGACAATTTTCTCACCATTATTTACGACGATGCCTGCGCCTTCTTGTCCACGGTGCTGTAAACTATGCAATCCGTAATACGAAACTTGTGCTGCATTTTCATGCCCCCAAATTCCAAAAACGCCACATTCTTCATTTAACCCCTTTATTTCAGCAAGCATGGGATTGCCCCTTTCCAAGCCTTTCTCATTTCATCTACATTTGCTGTAAGTAATACTTCATTTTCTTCATTATGAATTGTTACTTCATTTGTATTTGTCACTTCTCCAACTTGAATTGCTTCTACCGCTTTCTCGAACGCTTCTTTATTTTCACGTGTTACAGTTATAACGAAGCGAGATTGTGATTCTGCAAATAATGCTGCTGTTGCTTCTCCATCTAATTTCACAGTAGCACCTAAACCATTTGCACCAATTGCACTCTCAGTAATTGCAACTGCTAAACCACCTTCTGCAACATCATGTGCAGATTGAACAAGGCCAGCTTGAATTGCTGCTAATACTTGTTTTTGACGTTTTAACTCTACATCTAGATCGATGCTTGGTGATTGACCGAAAATTTTGCCGTGAATCATTTTCTGTAATTCACTTCCACCAAACTCAGCTTTCGTCTCTCCGATGATATAAACTAAATCGCCAGCTTGCTTAAACTCTTGTGTTGTTACATGTTTTAAATCGTGTACAAGTCCAACCATCCCAACTGTTGGTGTTGGATATACTGCTTCACCACTACGTTCGTTATACATTGATACGTTTCCGCCGATGACTGGCGTTTGTAATGTACGACAAGCTTCACTCATACCATCTACTGATTTCTCAATTTGCCAGAAGATTTCTGGTTTTTCTGGATTACCGAAGTTTAAGCAATCTGTAATTGCAAGTGGCTCTCCCCCAGAACATACGATATTGCGTGCTGCCTCTGCTACTGCAATTTTACCGCCCACTTCTGGATCTAAATAAATGTAGCGAGAGTTACAATCTGTCGTCATTGCTAATCCTTTTTCTGTACCGCGTACACGTACAACTGCTGCATCTGAACCTGGTGTAACAACTGTGCTTGTGCGAACTTGATAATCATATTGATCATAAACCCACTCTTTACTTGCAATCGTCGGTTGTTGTAATAGAGCGAATAACGTTTCTTTATAATTGTCTACTTTTGGTGTTTCCATTTTCATTGCCTGGAATTCAGCAAAGTATGCTGCTTCTTTTGATGGTTTATGATAAATTGGCGCTTCTTCTGCAAGAGCATCCGCTGGTACTTCAGCTACCTTTTCACCTTTATGGAATAAGCGAAGCATTTTGTCTTCCGTTACTTTCCCCATCGTAACGGCTGCAAGACCATACTTCTCAAATAAATCTACTATTTCTTGCTCTCTACCCTTTTTCACAACGATTAGCATACGTTCTTGTGATTCAGATAGCATCATTTCATATGGTGTCATTCCTGTTTCACGCTGTGGTACATCATCTAAGTACATTTCAATACCCATACCTGCTTTACTTGCCATTTCTGCAGAAGATGATGTTAAACCAGCTGCACCCATATCTTGAATTCCCACAAGTGCATCCGATTGAATCAATTCTAAACATGCTTCGATAAGAAGCTTCTCCATAAATGGATCTCCTACTTGAACTGCTGGACGCTTCGCTTCTGAACTTTCAGATAGCTCTTCAGATGCGAATGTTGCACCGTGAATACCGTCACGACCAGTTGATGCTCCCACGTACATTACTGTATTGCCAGCACCGTGCGCTTGACCTTTTTTAATATCTTCGTGGTTAATTAAACCTACGCACATTGCATTTACAAGTGGATTTCCTTCGTAACATGGATCAAATTGTACTTCTCCGCCAACAGTAGGAATACCGATGCAGTTACCGTATCCTGCGATTCCTGCTACTACTTCTTCGAATAAATATTTCACACGTGGTGATTGTAATTCACCGAAACGAAGTGAGTTTAATAGAGCTACTGGACGTGCTCCCATAGAGAATACGTCACGAATAATACCACCAACGCCTGTTGCTGCGCCTTGATATGGTTCAATAGCAGAAGGGTGATTATGACTTTCCATTTTAAATACAACCGCTTGATTATCACCGATATCTACAATTCCAGCGCCTTCCCCAGGTCCTTGCAGAACGCGCTCACCTGTCGTTGGGAATTTACGAAGTACTGGCTTCGAATTTTTATAACTACAATGTTCAGACCACATAACAGAGAATAATCCTGTTTCTGTATAATTTGGCAGACGGCCTAAAATCTTTTCAACCATGGCAAACTCTTCGTCTGTTAGCCCCATTTCCGCATATATGCGCTCTTCTTTAATTTGTGTTGGATTTGGTTCAAGCATTAACGACATATGTTTCCCTCCACTGTTTTAAGATAGATTGAAAGACTTTTAACCCTTCAGCACCGCCAAGTAATTCATCTACAGCACGCTCTGGGTGTGGCATCATACCAAGTACATTTCCTTTTTCGTTTACAATACCAGCAATATCTGAAACGCTTCCATTCGGATTTTCTACGTAACGGAATGCGATTTGATTATTCTCTTCTAATCTTTTTAGCGTTTCTTCATCACAATAGTAATTCCCCTCACCATGCGCGATTGGAATATTGATTACTTCATCTTTTTCATATTGTGATGTAAACATCGTTTCATTATTTTCAACACGCAGCTGAACTGTTCGGCACATAAATTTTAAGTTTTCGTTTCTCATTAACGCTCCTGGTAGTAATCCTGATTCAACAAGAATCTGGAATCCATTACATACACCTAAAATCGGCTTTCCTTGCTCAGCAGCTTTTTGCACTGCTTTCATTGCGTTAGCAAAGCGAGAAATAGCACCACAACGTAAATAGTCACCGTAAGAGAATCCACCAGGTAGTAAAATTGCATCATATTCATCTAAATTCTCTCTATCGTGCCAAACGTAATCTACTTCTTCACCGAGCTCATCTTTAATTGCATGGAACATATCAACATCACAGTTCGAACCTGGGAATACTATGACTGCAAATTTCACTGTGCGACAACCTCCTCAACTTCATAACGGAAGTCTTCCATTACAACGTTTGTTAATAGTTTTTCACACATTTCTTTTACCTTTGCGTCAAGGTCAGATACTGATTTATCAATTGTTAATTCCATATATTTTCCGATTCGAACGTCTTGTACTTCTGTGAACGAAAGACTATGAAGTGCTCCTTTTACTGCTGTTCCTTGTGGATCTAATACGCTTTCTCTTAATGTTACATATACCTTAACTTTATACATGTGAAATTCCCCCTAAACGTTTTAAAATCTCTTCATAAGCATCTGTTAAATTTCCAAGATCGCGACGGAATACGTCTTTATCAAACTTTTCATTGCTCGTTTCATCCCATAAACGGCAAGTATCTGGTGAAATTTCATCTGCTAAAATAATTTCTCCTTCTTCCGTTACACCAAACTCTAATTTGAAATCTACTAGTCTTACACGACAGCTTGCGAAATGATCAATCAACACTTGATTGATTTGTAGAGCCATTTCTCGTAATACACTTACTTGCTCTGGCGATGCAACTTTTAATACACGAATATGATCTTCCGTTACAAGCGGATCTCCTAAATCATCATCTTTGAAGTAAAATTCTACGATGGGTTCTGCAAGTACAGTTCCCTCTTCCATTCCTAATCGTTTTGAAAGACTTCCTGCAATTACATTTCTTGTGACAACTTCTAAAGGAATAATACTCACTTTTTTAACAAGTTGCTCTGTCTCAGATAACTTCTCAACAAAATGTGTTTTAATTCCTACTTCTTGTAACTTTCTGAACAATAAAGTTGTAATCTCATTGTTCAAACGACCTTTTCCTGTAATCGTCTCTTTTTTCTCCCCATTGAAAGCAGTCGCACTATCTTTGTACTCTACCCAAACCATATCTGCTGATTCTGTACGATAAATTCTTTTTGCCTTACCTTCATACAGCAATTCTAGCTTTTGCATTTCGCAAGCCCCCTGTAGTTTGAAAAATGTGAATAATATTTTTATAAAGAATGGCACAGAATGACTCTATTCTGTGCCATATAAAATTTTACGCTTCGTTTAATCCTAGGCGTTCAAAGATTGTATCAACGTGTTGCATATGATGCTCATAGTTGAAGCATTCATTAATTTCTTCTTGTGTTAGCTTGCTCGTAATACGCTCATCAGCCTCTACAAGCTCTTTAAATTGTACTTGTGTTTCCCAAGCTTCCATCGCTTTAGGTTGTACGATATCATAAGCTTCTTCACGTACCATACCTTTGTCGATTAATGTAAGCATTACACGCTGAGAATAGATTAAGCCGTATGTTCTTGTCATATTGCGTTTCATATTCTCTGGGTATACAGTTAAGTTTTTAACGATATTACCAAAGCGATTTAACATGTAATTTAATGCGATTGTAGCATCTGGTAAAATTACGCGTTCCGCCGAAGAGTGAGAAATATCACGCTCATGCCATAATGGAACATTCTCATACGCTGTCATCATATAACCGCGGATAACACGAGCTAAACCAGTCATATTTTCAGATCCGATTGGATTACGTTTATGTGGCATTGCAGAAGAACCTTTTTGGCCTTTTGCGAAAGCTTCTTCAACTTCACGTGTTTCACTCTTTTGTAAACCACGAATCTCAACTGCCATCTTTTCGATAGATGTTGCAATTAGTGCAAGTGTTGACATGTAATGAGCATGGCGATCACGTTGCAATGTTTGTGTTGAAATTGGTGCTGCTTCTAATCCTAAGTTTTCACAAACATACTTTTCTACGAATGGATCGATATTTGCGTATGTACCAACCGCACCAGATAATTTACCAACGCGAACTGTATTAGCAGCTTGTTTGAAACGCTCTACGTTACGTTTCATTTCTTCATACCAAAGACCAAGTTTTAAACCAAATGTTGTTGGTTCTGCATGAACACCATGTGTTCTTCCCATCATGATCGTGTATTTATGCTCTTTCGCTTTGTTAGCTAAAATGCTTACAAAGTTTTCTAAGTCTTTTAATATGATTTCATTTGCTTGTTTTAAGATGTAAGATAACGCTGTATCTACTACGTCTGTAGATGTTAAACCGTAATGAACCCATTTACGTTCCTCACCTAATGTTGGTGTTTCTGATACAGCACGAGTGAATGCAACTACGTCATGACGTGTCTCTTTTTCAATTTCATAAATACGATCAATATCAAATGATGCATGCTCACGAATTTTTTTAACATCTTCTTTTGGAATATCGCCAAGCTCAGCCCATGCTTCACAAGCTAAAATCTCAACTTCTAACCACGCTTTAAATTTGTTCTCTTCCGTCCAAATTGCACCCATTTCTGGGCGTGTATAACGACTAATCATCTTTTTCCCTCCAACAGTTGTTCTTGATGGTCCCAAATATGCAAACTCTTCGCTTTTTCTAGAGCGACTTCAATATTATCATTTAAAATATTAACATGCCCCATTTTCCGCTGCGCTTTTGCTTCTTCTTTTCCATACAAGTGTAAATAGCACCCGGTTAATCTATTCACTTGTCTTAGGACCCCTTCTATATGTTCGCCTAAAATGTTTACCATGACAACTGGTTTTAACAAATTTGTTTCTCCAAGAGGTAAATTACAGATTGCTCGAATATGTTGACCAAATTGACTCGTTTCACATGCATCCTGTGTATAGTGTCCTGAATTGTGAGGTCTTGGTGCTAATTCATTAATATAAATCTCACCATCAGCTGTAGCAAACATCTCTACCGCTAGTGTTCCCACAAGTTCTAGTTCATCCGCGAGCACTTTTGCATAAGCAATTGCTTTTTGAGAAAGTTCTTCTGTAATGCGAGCTGGAACGATAGATTCATGCAAAATGTTATTTACATGAATATTTTCCGCTACCGGAAATACTTTCGTTTCACCACTTACACTACGAATCACAATAACGGATACTTCTTTTTCAAAAGGCACCCATTTCTCTAAAATACACTCTGCTGCATTCGCAAGCTCTCGCGCTTTATCAACGTCAGCTTCACTTCTTAAAACAACTTGCCCTTTCCCATCATATCCACCTGTCGTCGTTTTTAAGACGGAAGGATATGATAACTCGGCGATGGCTTCAGTAAGCTGATCTTGATTTTGAACCAATCTATACGTTGCTACTGGTAATCCTGCTTTTTCAATCGTATTCTTTTCTGTAAAACGATTTTGTGTTTTACTTAACAACTGACTGCCTTGTGGTAAGTAAGCATGTTTTTCTAGCCATTGTAAACATCTATAATCAATATTCTCAAATTCATATGTGACAACATCACTGATCTCTGCTAAATGCTGAATTGCTTTTAAATCGTCATATGGTGCAACAATTTCAATATCAGCAACTTGTGCACATGGTGAATTTTTTGTAGGATCTAAAACAGCAATTTTATATCCCATCTCCTTAGCTGCCAATGCCATCATTCTTCCTAGCTGGCCGCCTCCAATAATGCCGATTGTTTTTCCAGGTAAAATGATTCTCGTCATACTAGCTCACTACCTTCGCGCACATCTTTTTCAATTGCTTCTCTTCTCAATTCTAATGCATCATGTATATCATCATGGAATGATCCAAGTATTTGTGCAGCAAGTAAACCAGCATTTGTTGAACCAGCCTTACCAATTGCAACAGTTGCAACAGGAACCCCTCCTGGCATTTGGACGATGGATAATAATGAATCTAAGCCGTTTAACGCTTTTGATTGAACTGGGACTCCGATTACAGGAAGATTCGTCTTCGCTGCAACCATTCCTGGTAAATGTGCTGCCCCGCCAGCTCCAGCAATAATAACTTTCAATCCACGTTCACGAGCCGTCTCTGCATATTCAAACATATAATCCGGAGTCCGATGAGCTGATACAACTTTTTTCTCATACGGTATATTTAATTCATCTAAAATGTCACAAGCATATTTCATTGTTTCCCAGTCTGACGTGCTTCCCATTATGACTCCAACTAGTGATTTCATATTAGAATCCCCCCGATTCAAATAAAAAAAGCCTGAAATAGAACAGTTTCTCTTTTACTATGAGAGAAAGCGCTCTACTCAGGCATACGTATCCCTTGTGAATAGAAAAATACCGAGTGACTTTCCCTCATAGTCTAACGAATAACGGTCGTTAGGTAGAGACTTGCAGGCCATATCCCCGCGATTATATGAGGTCTTATATATTATTCTTTCTATGGTTATATTAACAATATTTCATAAACAATGTCAACAAATAATCGAATGTTTTTTTATTACTCACCAATAACGTTCGTGTTTTAGTTATATTCAAAAGAAGAATTGCAACTATATGCAAGAAGGAGGGGGGAATTAGAATATATATTTCTAGAGATCTATTGTACACATAACGGTTTGTATACTTATTCCGTATGCTTTAATATAAAGCATATCGTTTATATTCATTTTATTTATAAGGAAGACAATAATGAAAACACGAACTACACTTTTTCATTATTGTCTTCCTTTGTATCGCAGTCATTGCTGTAATGATTGAATACTTATTTATATCATCCCACTTTTTAAAATATATACTTGTGGTAGAAATAACGTTTCCTATCATAAAGATTATTTTAGGAACACTCGGAAAACCTAGAAAACAAAAAATCATTGCTATTACTTTAAATAGCCTCATTTTCATTCTTTTTTCTTCTTTAGGGTCATTAAACTTATAGATATTAACATTTGGTAAATAAAAATAAACACAAAAAAAACTAAGTCGAATCGACTTAGTTTTTTGCTTGGCGACGTCCTACTCTCACAGGGACAAGGTCCCAACTACCATCGGCGCTAGAGAGCTTAACTTCCGTGTTCGGTATGGGAA
>NZ_JAGXJT010000079.1:0-394 GCF_019091205.1 Bacillus sp. GbtcB14 | reverse complement strand
ATCACCCCTTTATATACAAAGTAGGTGTCCAATCGGTTACATGAGGATCACATTCATTGTTAATCCATTATTTACACATTGAATTGCAATAACTAAACTCAAACTACGTTAACATTAATAAATGTGTGACAGTTACTAAGTTCATCAACGTATGCATCTTCCGCATCTACGAGTTGACCGCTCATGTTCCGTTTGTTGAGCTCGCAGGATCGCCAGTACGTTTGGAATGTCTGCGTCATTAGGTAATCGCCCATTGTAGATATCGCATGTTTGGAGCTAGTAAAATCTGGACATGCGAATTTATATTGGTCTGTCAGGGTTATTAGGTCGTTGGGACCAAACTGCATCATAGGGAATTGGTCTCTATACTTGTCGCGGAAATATAGAGGGGACA
>NZ_JAGXJT010000078.1:294-396 GCF_019091205.1 Bacillus sp. GbtcB14 | reverse complement strand
GCTACCGGTGCCACTGGACCTCAAGGACCTCAAGGTAACACGGGGGCTACTGGGCCTCAAGGCGTTCAAGGTAACACGGGGGCTACTGGTGCCACTGGACCT
>NZ_JAGXJT010000078.1:0-194 GCF_019091205.1 Bacillus sp. GbtcB14 | reverse complement strand
CAGGGTGTTCAAGGTAACACGGGGGCTACTGGTGCCACTGGACCTCAGGGTGTTCAAGGTAACACGGGGGCTACTGGTGCCACTGGACCTCAGGGTGTTCAAGGTAACACGGGGGCTACTGGACCTCAGGGTGTTCAAGGTAACACTGGTGCTACTGGACCTCAGGGTGTTCAAGGTAACACTGGCGCGACGGG
>NZ_JAGXJT010000077.1:0-398 GCF_019091205.1 Bacillus sp. GbtcB14 | reverse complement strand
TGTCTTCGGGAGGCTCGAGCAATGTCTTTTCGTAGTATGGCGAGTTCCGCCATAGTTACTTCATTCAACGTACCCGTGGCGACCGCGGGCCCGAATCTTGTTTGGTCAAGGTGTTCCCGGAGGTCACCTTGATTCCCATTGATTTGATTTCTCAGATCAATGGGAGGACATCTCTGTCCTCTTCTTCCTCTACCCCCTGGTTCCTGGTGCACAGAAACGCTTTTCCGGTCCCCTCGATCCTGAGGGCCAAGACTCCCTCTTTGGGGCTTGCCCCTCTGCGGACCTTTCCCTTTAGGGAAATCTGAGCGGACCTTACGCGGATCCTGCGCCTTTTTCTTTCGACCAGGGGCAGAAGTAGGGTTTTTTGTTTGGTTTTCCTCAGCAGGGTGCCTTATAGG
>NZ_JAGXJT010000076.1:0-401 GCF_019091205.1 Bacillus sp. GbtcB14 | reverse complement strand
CCAGAACATTGGTAAAGTATACTAGTTACGAATGTATGGAGTATGCATTGGAGTGGACCGATATTGAACTTAGTCAAGATATTATAAACTTACCGTTGTATCTTTCCAAGTCAATATCAGTAGTTGATCTTAGATTAAAAGAATCTAAATCCTGATATGCTTAGGCTCAGCTCAGGAGTACTATTCATGTTCTTTGATTTATTAGTTAAGCCTACTTTTGGGTCAGGGTACGTATATTCTGGGAACATGATAGTATGATTGAGTGGGAGTGCTGAACATAAATATGGAATCTATAGCTTCTATTGGTGTATAGAAGTCAAGTGATGATTCTTTTCGTCCTTAGCTCAAGCGAACGGAGAAATTCCAATCGAACCTGGAGATAGCTGGTTCTCCCCGAAATA
>NZ_JAGXJT010000075.1:0-403 GCF_019091205.1 Bacillus sp. GbtcB14 | reverse complement strand
TACTTTACCAATGTCCTGGAAATAACATAACACTTACTCCAAGTGTAAGTACACATCATCGCTGATTATCACATTAGTGTAAATCCAATAACACTGATGAAACAGGGACCAAGTCTTTTGATTCATATGATCACAATCACATTCCACTGTGTTGACGATATTGTAATTGTGAATAAACATATGATCTGGATTTAACTGATTTTGTGTGTATGAATGTAATAAACATATTAAACATATTAAACCATTAGCATGTAAAATTCATGCAAACATCAATCACTTCAAATTTCTTATATTGATAACTAATCAGATTGTAAAGAGTTTTATTTAGGGCAGTAAACCGAACAAACGCCGGCTTACGAAAAAAAATTGGTTCGGTTTAAAGAAAGATATTGAAAGAGTAATA
>NZ_JAGXJT010000074.1:0-412 GCF_019091205.1 Bacillus sp. GbtcB14 | reverse complement strand
ACCTGTTCTATATGCCCCAAATAACAATTCTAGAGCATCAAACCTACCCAGAAATCACACATGCAAAATTCACCATTGGAGCTCAAGCTTTGAGTTCTAAACTCAAACTTGAGCAAATCCCTCTAACATGCATTCAAACTTGCTTAATTCTACTTAATTAAGCTTAACTAAGTCACTGAAAACAATTAAAAACAATAGCAACATCACAGTAACAAATTCACAACATATCTTCAAAAATCACATTTTTGCATAGAAATCTCAAAGCTTTAAACAACCTAACTAACATGCTACAAACAGTTCATTTAACTTTAATTAGGCATGCTTTATACCACAGAAATCAACAACAAAACACAGCAGAAACAACTCTCTGCAAGGCATGGATACGCATTATCTTCTTCTACTTTTAAAAAGA
>NZ_JAGXJT010000073.1:0-447 GCF_019091205.1 Bacillus sp. GbtcB14 | reverse complement strand
AAAATTTCCCCTGAAAAGAAGAATATTTTCAATTAGGGGGCCATTTCAACAAATTTTAACCCAAAACCATTCTTCATATTCATTTCTTAGTAGTACAAATTGATTGTGACTAGTGGCAAAAAATATTCCGAGATTGGTCCGGGCCACATTTCACAAAGGGGTACCACTATCAGAAATGTGAGATTTTCACTATTTCGATTAAAACGATCGTTAGTGCAAGAAAACTAATTTTTCTCTCAACGTGTCCAAGAGAAAAGTGATGCACAACGGTCTTGGCTAGGCCCCCGTGAAATTTCATGATCTTTGGAGATGTGTAGGTTGAGATTTTAACAGATAACTAACGAGTGTAAGAGTAAGGAAAAAACTTGTTAAAATTTCCCCTGAAAAGAAGAATATTTTCAATTAGGGGGCCATTTCAACAAATTTTAACCCAAAACCATTCTTCAT
>NZ_JAGXJT010000072.1:0-450 GCF_019091205.1 Bacillus sp. GbtcB14 | reverse complement strand
ATACTATGTTCTTTCCAGAACATTGGTTAAAGTAAAGCTCAGGTTGGATGCATGGAGAATGCATCGGAAGGGGCCGATATTGAACTTTGATTTAGATTTAATTAAACTTACCGTAAAATCTATTCAAGTCAATATCGCCAAGTTGATCCTAGATCAAATGATCTTAATCCTGTTATGATTAGGCTCAATCTTGAAAGGCTATTCGTGTTCTTTGATTTGTTAGTTAAGCCTACTTTTAGGTCAGGGTGATACGTACATTTTGGGAACACGGTAGTGCAATTGAGTGGGAGCGCTAGCATAAACATGGAATCTATAGCTTCTATCTGGCGAATAGTAAGCAAAGGGTGATTTCCTTCGAGCTTAACCAAACGAGATAAATTATTGAGTACTCATTTCACTTAGTTGAAATATCATTTATACAGGGTTAAGTGTTTTAAGGATAAAATACAT
>NZ_JAGXJT010000071.1:0-468 GCF_019091205.1 Bacillus sp. GbtcB14 | reverse complement strand
GGATTTTAGTATTGGATTTTAAAGGCATATTAATGATCATATAATTAAATGTGTATCAAGTTTGGCCATACAATGGTAGTTCAATTCCTCCAACACCAACCAATCCCAAACCTATTGTTTAAGCTCATCTCATGATGGAATATTCTATAAATTATTTTACAAAATAAACTCAGAATTCCTCGACTGATCTTTATGTTAGACATTTATATATATAAACTGAAATGTATATGTTTAAGTATTAAGTGCGGAATTAATCAAACATATATACACTATGAATAAGGATCGAAATACCTCTAGCCATTGAATCTTGAGCTTCAAACCCACATAAGCTTTGATCTGCAAAGGAAATTGACTACCATGGGTAATCGGGCTTCCTCGCTCTCTCAACTCTCTTTAGATGGAATTTGCTGTTATGAACAGAATGAGTGAGGAGCTCGGGGACCGAGACCCTATATTTATAGGTGAGAT
>NZ_JAGXJT010000070.1:0-477 GCF_019091205.1 Bacillus sp. GbtcB14 | reverse complement strand
TGGTTACTGAATGCGTTGGTGCAAGATGACTCGCAGCAAAAGCTGCTTAGTCCCAGGAACATATCTACAATGTCGTCCGCTTCTACGCTAAGTGTGACTTTGGATCGTGGGAGGAAAAAGGACAAGCAAGCAGACAAATATAGGTCTAGGTCGAAGTCTCGATCTAGGGCTAAGTCCAAGTCCAGAGACCTCTCAAAGATGGAGTGCTGGAAGTGTGGCAAGAGAGGCCACCTTCGTGTGGATTGTCGTGCCGAAGACAAGGGCAAGCAAATGGACTCTTCAGCAAATATGGCAGTCGTTGAAGATAGCGGTCACCTCGATAGCGACGAGGATGATGTTGCCCTTTGTGCCACTTTTCATGAAAAATAACTAGTGGACTCCGTTTGCTCCTTCCACTTGACATTTGTTTGAGGTTCTTCACAGCATGCACTCCAAGGATGTTTGGTCATGTTTCCGTTGGAAATGCTGCTCCATGCC
>NZ_JAGXJT010000007.1:0-231033 GCF_019091205.1 Bacillus sp. GbtcB14 | reverse complement strand
CGGTCAATCCGTTGTTGTCATCAAATTGATAACCCTCCCATTTCGTGTTTATACACTTATAGGGAAACGTGTCGCACAAATAACGTTTTTATTAAGAACTAATAATCTTTATATTTCTTAAACTTGTCATCACAAGTAATTTTTATAATTAGTTATATTCTCAATATATTTTATGTATATAATTCCATTCAAAGATACATAATACCGACGTAACTATTTAAAAACACTTCGTTTTATATCTAAGTTCAAAAAGGAGCTACATAACATGGATAAAAAAGATCTATTAAGTCAACAACTTGATCATGTGTCATCAGATGCGTTGAATACTCCTAGTAAGGCCCAAGAGCAAATGCAAGAAGCATCTCAGCAGGCACAAGTTTCAAACAAAAAGGACAGTACTCAATCTTTACATGTTGAAGATTTACCGCATTAAGACGTATATACTACAACGAACAAATAGTAAATTTCAAGGGGAAAATCTTAAGATCGAGTGAACTTAATTTTTTCTCCTTTTCTATTGAAAGTCACTTTAATAGGAAATCTGTACACATCTTTGACACATCCACCATCGCAATCTCCTGAAAATTCGTGATAATATTAATTTGTCGAATACGCCAAATTTCGACATTGTACGACATGTATTATCTCCCTTAGTGAATCCCTGTCCCTCAGGGATTTCTCCTTTTATTCAATACTCTTCGCTTCACTAAATTTTCATCCTTAACAAAATTTAATTACTCCAATGAATAAACATGCGACAGTATCGTGTTTTGATAAAAACTATAAACAAACTTAACACTAATAGTAGAATTTTTCTTCTTCTCTTTTTATAAACATAAAAAGGAGCTCTATTTATATAGAGCTCCTTTTTAATTTTATAATTTACTAGACTGTAACCCCTGAATAAACGGTACTACTTCAGGATTCACAAGTGACGACAAATCACCTAATTCTTTTCCTAAATAAGCTGCTTTAATAACACGGCGCATTACTTTAGAATTACGTGTTTTCGGTAAATCTTCTACAACGTGAATATCTTTTGGACATAATGCTTTTCCGATATGAGAGTTTACTAAACTCATTAATTCTTTCTTTAACTCTCCTGTGAATGTTACATTGTCCCTTAATACTACAAAACAATGACAAACTTCACCTTTTACATCATCTGGTACACCAATTGCAGCGGCTTCGATTACATCGTTATGTTTCACAAGAATAGATTCATATTCAGCAGGTCCAATACGTTTTCCAGCAATGTTTAACGTATCATCTGAGCGTCCTGTAATAATATATTGCTCACCATCATAAATAACCCAGTCCCCATGAACCCATTTATTTTCAAATCGTGACCAATATGTGTTCACATAACGCTCATCGTCTTCCCAGAAACTTTTCGTCATACCAACCCAAGGCTTCTCTAAACATAATTCTCCAACTTCATCACGAATCGGATTACCTTGATCATCGAGCACAACCGCTGCCATTCCTGGTAAAGACGCGTTAAAGCTAATCGGTGCAATTGGTTTAATAAGGACGTTTCCGAAAATCCCACCAGAAATTTCAGTTCCGCCTGAATAGTTACAAATTGGTACATTACTTTTTCCCACCGTTTCAAATAGCCACATCCAAGGGTCTGGATTCCAAGGCTCACCTGTTGATGCGAATACTTCTAAACTCTTAAGCGAATGTTTATTTACATACTCATCACCTTTTGCCATTAACGCACGAATTAATGTTGGTGATATACCAAGATGTGTAATCTCATATTTATCAACTGTCTCCCATAAACGATCTGCTTCTGGGAAGTCTGGAACACCTTCGTACATAACCATCGTTGCTCCATTTATGAGAGAGCCGAATAGTAAAAATGGTCCCATCATCCATCCCATATCAGTTACCCATAATACTCGGTCACCTTGTTTTATATTCATTCCGAACCCTGCATCAAAAGCTGCTTTTAAAGGAAAACCAGCATGAGTGTGTACTGTTCCTTTTGGCTTTCCAGTTGTACCTGATGTATAAATGAGCATTAATGGATCATCACTATGCATTTCTTCAGCGTGTGTAAATGGTTTTTCTTTTTCCAGTGCACTCCATGAGAAATCATAATTATGCGGTGTAAAATCATTTCCTGCATGACGAACGATAACAACTTTTTCAACAGTTGGACAATGCACACAAGCTTTATCTACTTCATCTTTTAATGAAACAATCTTACCTCGGCGTGAAAAACCATCTGCAGTAATGATCATTTTAGATCCTGCTGCTTGCACACGTGTCATGACTGCATCAGAAGCAAATCCTGAGAATATTGGTGAAATAATTGCTCCGATTTTCATAACAGCTAGCATCGCAACAACTGTTTCCGGAATCATCGGCATATAAATCGTTACACGGTCACCTTTTTCAATACCCGCATGTTTCAAACCGTTTGCAACGCGACTTACCCAGCCGTCAAGTTCTTCATATGTAAATGATTTTGAAGCTCCATTTTCCCCTTCGTACTGAAGTGCTGGCTGTATTCTTGTCTCTTCATCCGCCAACCAGCGTGATAAAACTGATTCTACAACGTTACAGGTTCCGCCATTATACCACTGTGCAAACGGCGTACCATTTTCTAAATCTAACACTTCCGTATAAGGTTTCATCCATTGATAGCCAACCGCTTTCTCAGCTTCTCCCCAAAACCAAGCTGTTTCTTCAATAGATTTATTATAAAACGTTTCATAATCTTCATAGCCCAATGATTTCATCCAACCATATAAACGTGTTTTTTCTTTATACTCTTCTGTTGGAAACCAAACTGCTTGTTTCAATGTTTTCCCCTCCTTGACTTTTTGAGCAAGAAAGCCCTAAATAGGGCTTTTAAACTGGATAAACAGGATGTTTACGATCCGTAAATACTTGATATTTACTCATATACATTTCGAATCGTCCCTTTAACTCTTCTCTTAAATTGTTTGGGTGAACAATACCATCAATGACCATCTCTGATGCCAAATGGTAAATATCAATATCTTTCTTATACTCTTCGCGTTTTTCAGCAATGAAGCTATCACGCTCTTCTTCTGGTAAAGCTGCAATCTTATTTGCATATACAGCATTGACTGCCGCTTCTGGACCCATTACTGCAATAGAAGCTGTCGGTAATGCTAGGCAGCAATCTGGTTCGAAGGCTGGACCTGCCATTGCATATAAACCAGCACCATATGCTTTACGAACAACGATAGAAATTTTCGGTACAGTTGCTTCACTCATTGCAGAAATCATTTTTGCACCGTGGCGAATAATACCAGCACGCTCTACTTTTGTACCAATCATAAATCCAGGTACATCTGCAAGGAATAATAATGGAATATGATATGCATCGCATAAATTAATAAATTTCGCTGCTTTATCAGCTGAATCGTGGAATAATACGCCGCCTTTCATACGCGGTTGATTTGCAATAATACCAATTGGCTTACCATCAATACGTGCTAAACCTGTAATTAGTTCTTGAGCAAATAGTTTTTTCACTTCATAGAAAGAACCTTCATCAATAATTCTGTTAATAAGGTCTTTCATATTGAAAGGAGCATTTTGATTTTCCGGAATGATTTGTTCTAACGTTTTTTCGAACTGTTTCGGTTCTTGAGGTGTAACCAATGGAGTCTTCTCTAAGTAGTTGTTTGGAAAATATGAAATGTATTGTCTTGCTTGTGTAATCGCATCTTCTTCTGTTTTACATAAAACATCTCCGCATCCTGATACAGAGCAATGCATACGAGCTCCGCCCATCTCTTCTAAAGTTACCTTTTCACCGATAACCATCTCAGCCATACGAGGAGACCCTAAATACATAGATGCATTTCCTTCTACCATCATTACAACGTCACAAAAGGCTGGAATATATGCGCCACCAGCTGCTGAAGGTCCAAATAATAAACATACTTGAGGAACTTTACCTGATAATTTCACTTGATTGTAGAAAATTCTTCCTGCACCGCGGCGCCCTGGAAACATTTCTACTTGATCTGTAATACGCGCTCCAGCAGAGTCAACTAAATAAAATAACGGAACACGTAATTTTTCTGCCGTTTCTTGAATACGTAAAATCTTTTCAACTGTACGCGCGCCCCATGATCCAGCCTTTACCGTTGAATCATTTGCCATTACGCATGCAGTACGACCATGTATTTTACCCGTTGCTGTTATAACACCATCAGCAGGTAATCCTGTTTGTTCACAATTTGCAAATAATGCATCTTCTACATATTCACCATTATCAAATAAAAGAGCTAAGCGATCTCGAACGAATAGTTTTCCTTTTGCTTTGTTTTGTTCATGATACTTTGGTGCGCCGCCTTGTTTAATCGTTTCAACTCGTTCTTCAAATGTATTCGATTGTTGTTTTTGGTCTAACATATTTACTCCCCCTTATACATTGGTGTGCGTTTTTCCTTGAATGCTTGTAATCCTTCTAATCTATCTTTCGTATGGATTACACCTTCATACGCTTGTTTTTCCATTTGTAATCCGGTATGTAAATCAACTTGAATACCGTTTGAAATTGCTTCTTTTGCTAATCGAACAGCAATAGGACCATTACTAGCAATTTTCTCTGCTATTTCAACCGCTTTCTCTTCAAGTAAATGAGCTGGTACAACAAATTCTACTAAACCATATTCTTTTGCTTCTTGCGCTGAAATGCGTCTGCCTGTATAAATTAATTCTTTCGCTCTACCAACACCAATTAATCTTGGTAAACGCTGCGTACCACCTGCTCCTGGTATAATTGCAAGTGTAGTTTCAGTAAGACCAAGACTTGCAGTATCAGAAGCAATTCTAAAATCACAAGCTAAACTTAATTCCGTGCCACCACCGAGTGCGATTCCATTTATAGCAGCAATAACTGGCTGTGGTAATTGTTCAACCATTTCCATAGTAGTGCGAATCATACTAACAGCATGGCGAACTTGTTCTTCATTCATACCAGCGCGTTCTTTTAAATCAGCACCAGCACAAAATGCTTTTTCACCAGCACCTGTTAGAATAACTACACGAGTATTTGACTCTTCGCTTATTTGAGTTAATATGTTTTGTAACTCTTCTAATAACGCTAAAGATAATGAGTTTGCTTGTCTTTCACGATATAACGAAATCTTTACTACGTGAGGTGTTACATAATCAACTGAAATGTTTTGTAATTGTAGCATCTTCTCACCTACTTATCGTTTTATGTTGAAGCGCTCTATACACATGACTTGGTAATTGGATGTTTAATTTACTTTGAATAAATTGACTCGCTCTCAATAACTTCTCTTCATCAATATTCGTTTGGACTCCTAACTTATGAAGCATATGAACTAAGTCATCAGTTGCAACATTGCCCGATGCTCCCGGTGCATATGGACAGCCCCCAAGACCACCACAAGAACTATCAAATGTTGTAATACCATATTCTAACGACTTAACTACATTGGCCAGAGCCATTCCGTACGTATTATGGAAGTGCATTGCAAACTGCGAAGCATCATATTTCTTTAATAAATGTTCTAATACTCGCTCTACTTGTAACGGATTCGCTACACCAATCGTGTCACCAAGAGAGATTTCATAAATGCCATATGAGAATAGTTGATTACATAATTCGTCAACTGCTTCGACACTTATGTCCCCTTCATAAGGGCAACCAAATACAGTAGAAACATAGCCCCTTACCTTTTTACCTTCGAACGTTGCCTGCTTTGTTATATCTTCAATGACAACTAATGCTTCTTTAATTGATTTATTAATATTACTTTTATTATGAGATTCACTTGCTGATAAAAAAACATTCACCTCATCTACATTTTGCAAAAAAGCTCGTTCCAAACCATTTTGATTTGGAACAAGCGCTGCATATGTAACATTTGGATCCCTTTTCAGCTCAGAAAACACATCATTTGCATCTGCTAATGCAGGGACCCATTTAGGGTGAACGAATGAGGAAACTTCAACGTACGATAATCCCGCCTCTGTAAGTAGTTGAATCCATTTTACTTTATCTTTTGTGCCAACAATCTTTTTTTCATTTTGTAAGCCATCGCGTGGCCCGACTTCTTTAATGACAGCAAAATTAGGTAGTTTCAATTCGCTTCCCCCTATATCTCCCTATTCAATTTCTAGTAATACATCTCCTTCATTTACAAAATCGCCTTCTTGCACATTAATTTTCATAACTGTGCCAGCTTCTTCTGAAATGATTGGAATTTCCATTTTCATAGATTCCAAAATGACGACATCCTGCTCTTCCTCTACTGTATCTCCTACTCCTACAACAATCTTCCATACATTTCCTGCCATCGATGCATATACTTTCGTCATCATTTTTTCCCCCTTAATATTGTTAAGTCTTATTTTTTAACAAGTTGTTTCGTTACAAAACCCGTTGTATAAATACCATTTTTGAACACATCATCTTCCAAAACTTGAAGTAGCATTGGCGTGTTCGTTTTAATACCTTCTACTTTTAATTCTTCCAAAGCATCATGTAATTTCGAAATTGCTTCTTCACGCGTTTCACCATGAGCAATGACTTTCGCAATCATTGGATCATAGAAAGGTGTAATCGTTACTTGATTCTCTAAAAAGTGATCAATACGTACATTTGTTGGAAGCGTTAAATCTGTAATTTTCCCAGGTGATGGGAAGAAAGTTTTCGGATCTTCTGCATAAATACGTGCCTCAATGGCATGACCACTACGTTTTACATCATCTTGTGTAAACGATAATTTCTCACCATATGCAACTAGAAGTTGTTGTTCTACAAGATCTAAACCAGTAATTTCTTCTGTAACTGGATGCTCTACTTGTAATCTCGTATTCATCTCTAAGAAATAGAAGTTCTTCTGATCATCTACTAGAAACTCAACTGTACCAGCATTTGTATATCCTAGAGCTTTTGCAGCTTGTACAGCAACTTCACCCATCGCTTTTCTTGTACCTTCATCTAAAAATGGTGAAGGGGCTTCTTCAATTACTTTCTGATTTCGACGCTGTACTGAACATTCACGCTCCCATAAATACACTGTGTTACCATGTGTATCTGCTAAAAGCTGAATTTCAATATGATGTGCATCTGCAATATAGCGCTCTAAATACATTTCCCCGTTACCGAAGAAGTTTTGTGCTCTTGTTTTATTACTTTCAAATGCTTTGGTGAGCGTTTGCTCAGTTTCCATCAACTGCATTCCAATGCCTCCGCCGCCTGCGGATGCCTTCAGCATTAATGGATAACCAATTTGTTTTGCAATTTCAATTGCTTCTTCAGCAGTTTCAATATTTGTAGTAATACCTGGAACTACTGGAACATCTGCAGCTTGCATTGCAATACGAGATTCGATTTTACTTCCCATCTTCGTAATGATTTCTTCTGATGGACCGATAAATACCATCCCTTCTTCTCTACAGCGAACCGGAAAAGACGGATTCTCTGATAATAATCCATATCCTGGATGGATTGCTTCAGCGTTTGTCTTCTTAGCTATTTCAATAATTTTTTCAAGGTTTAAATAGCTTTCTTGGACACGCGGCCCACCTACTAAGTAAGCTTCATTTGCCATTTTTACATGAAGGGCGTTTTCATCAGCCTCAGAATAAATAGCAACAGTGCGAATGCCAAGTTTTTGACAAGTTTTCATAATACGAACTGCGATTTCTCCGCGATTAGCAATTAATATTTTTTGAAACATAGTGATTCCTCCTTTTTATCTACATCCTAAATGTCTTGCAATTACGAGACGTTGAATTTCAGAAGTTCCTTCACCAATTTCTAATAGTTTTGCATCACGAATATGTCGTTCCACTTCATATTCACGCATATAGCCGTATCCACCGTGAATTTGTACTGCTTGATTTGCAATACGACTAGCAGCCTCAGATGCGAAAAGTTTTGCCATAGCTGCTTCTTTACCGAAAGGTTTATCGTTATCTTTTAACCAAGCTGCTTTATGTACTAAATTACGTGCTAGCTCTACTTCAGTCGCCATATCAGCTAATTTAAATTGAATCGCCTGGAAATTAGAGATTGACTTTCCAAATTGTTGACGTTCTTTCGCATATTGCAGTGCACGTTCAAATGCAGATTGCGCAATACCAACAGCTAATGCTGCGATTGAAATACGTCCTCCATCAAGTGTATATAAGAATTGTTTAAATCCTTTATTTACATCACCAAGAATATTTTCTTTCGGTACACGTACACCATCAAGTACGATTTCACATGTATTAGAAGCACGAACACCCATTTTATCGTAAGGGCTTGAGATCGTTAATCCTTCACTTGTAGTCGGTACGATAAATGCCGAAATACGTTTTCTTCCATTATCTTCAACACCATTGATAGCGGTTACAATAATTGTATTTGCATACTCTGCATTTGTAATCCAACACTTTTCGCCACTAATAACATACTCGTCTCCATCTAATACAGCTTTCGTTTGTGTGCCACCTGCATCAGATCCAGCGTTTGGCTCAGTTAATCCGAAAGCACCTAAAGTTTTACCTGATGCCATTGGAACTAAATATTTCTGTTTTTGTTCTTCTGTACCGAAATAATAAATTGGAGAAGCACCTAATGAAATTGTTGCAGCGTAACTTAATCCTGTTCCACCACAAGCACGACCAATTTCTTCAACTGCTAACGCGTACGATACAGTATCGCCACCTGAACCCCCATACTCTTCAGGGAATGGGATTCCTAATAATCCTAGTTCGCCCATTTTTTGAAATGTTTCATATGGAAATTCCGCAGTTTTGTCATAATATACAGCTTTCGGTGCGATTTCCTTTTCAGCAAAATCACGTACCATTTCTTTAATCATTTGTTTTTCGCGAGTTAGAGTAAATTCCATTCCGCTACACACCCCTTATCGAATATTGAGTTTCGACAGCGTGCGAGTTTCTACTACAAACATTACTACTTAAAGACAAGAATATTAGTTAGATAATTGTTATAATTCTGTCATAATTTAATTTTAAAACAGATTCTGTACTAATGCACAAAAAAATTCCTACATTGTTCTACAACAACACAGGAGTTTTCTTGTCGAATTATGTAATTTATTGTTTAATAATCTCTGCCTTTTCCCGAATCTGAAATCTCTACTAAAGCTTCAGGGTATGGTTCGAAATATGTTTGTCTTAATAAATACTTTTCATCAAATCGAAGAGCCCATGATTTTAAAATTGCAAGTAAACTACTAAGCGGAATTTTCTTTTCCATATACTTTTGTATTAAATTTAAAAAATGATCTTTTTCTTGTTTTTTCAGCTTTGTTTTAAAGTATCCAAAAATATGCTCACATACATTTACATTCGATGTATAGCGGGGTGTACGCATAAATAATTCATATAAAGTCTTCTCATAGTTTTCAAATACAACTTCAATCGTTTCATTTTTGTGATTTGCAATAATACGCCCTAATTCCTTTTGTTTCACCTGATTATATGCCATAAATAAATATTTATTGTCCGACTGAAACAATACGAGGTCTTTCATATTTTTATTATGTTTAATCACTTTGTAATATGCGATTGTAAATAACCTTGTAAAGAAATGTTCTCTAATAATAAAATTCGACAATCTTCCTTCTTCTTCAATTGGAAGATGCGAAAATTTTTTTATTATTGCTCCGCCAAATAAGCCAGCTCCCTTTCCTTTTGCTGGCGCTTTTTCAAAACCAGAATAAATTTTCACATCACGTGTACCACAACTTGGCGAACGATTCTTTAAAATAAAACCATCCACATCGGGTATCGTTTGTAAAAAGTCATTTGAAAACTGCTCCATTTTTTTAGTTACATCTTCACGCGTCGACGATTGCACAAGTCTATTTACGCCATTTTCTTCTACTATTCGTATCGTTTCGCGAGGAATGCCTAAACCAATTTCTACTTCTGGACAAACTGGGATAAATGTAACAAATGGCTGTAAATTTCGTATTGTTATATCTGGAATCATCTCTGCATTATAACGACAAGCATCAAATTCTAAACATTTACTTACAACAATTTTCGGTTTAGCAAATTTGCGCATCACATTACCTCCGTGGCGTTAATCCGTACAATATAAATTGAATCGTATTTTCAATTTCCACTTCATCATCCCATTTTTCTTCAGGCAATAATAAAAACCGTGTTAATAGTAATCCTAATACAGCTGATAAAGTAAGTCGTAATACAGAAGATGGGGGTATTTCAATAATCTCCCCTTCCTCTTGAAACTTTACAATTAACTTTTTAAAATGTGAAAGCAACTCTGTTTCTACTAAATGTTGTATTTCATTTTTCAGTTCTGGCTGAAATGGCACTTCTTGAATTAATATTTTTATCATTGGAAAATGCTTTTTTGCAAATTCAAAACGATTACGAATAACAACTCTTAGAAGCCCTTCATATGATTTATATTCCGATTTAAATATTTCCTTTGCGAAGGCTTGTACGAAAAATGGTGCAGCAAACTTTGTTAATGTCGGCATTACGACTGCTAACAATAAATCTTTTTTCGTTTTATAGTAGCGGAAGATTGTTCCTTCCGCTACACCAGCCCGCTTTGCAATTTCACTTGTTGAAGTTGAAGCGTAGCCTTTTTCGCCAAACATATCAACAGCCGCCTCTAATATACGCATTTGACGTTCATTTCGTTTATCCGTATTCGTTGCGGCAATTAATTCTTCCAGCCAATCCTTCTTCATCTACAATGCCCCTTTGTATCATCATTATATTTTTCGATGTTTCTTTAATGCAAATACATTCCCTACTGCAAATAATAGAGAAAAAAGTAGTAATACAGTTAAATCTAATGCAATCTCAGTAAACCCTTGATTTCGAATCATCACTTGTCTCATTGCGTCAGCGCCATATGTGAGCGGAAATAATTTTCCTAACATTTGGAGCCACTTATTCATAGATTCAATTGGAAATAACCCAGAAAAGAAAATTTGTGGCACAATGACAAGCGGTATAAACTGGATCATTTGAAATTCATTATTTGCGTATGCAGACAAAAACGTCCCTAAAGTTAAAGCAGTTAAAGAAAGCATACATGTAATAAGTAGCGTTAGCCATATGGAGCCAGCTACATATAGGTCTAAAATATAAACTGAAAAACTTACGATAATAATGGATTGTATAAATGCAAAGATCCCAAAACCAACAATATATCCTACAACTATTTCCCATCTTCTTATCGGAGTTGATAATAACCTTTCTAAAGTACCACTTAAACGTTCTCTTACAAAAGACACCCCAGATAAAATGAATACAAAGAAAAATGTAAAGAAACCGATTAATACAGGACCAAGCCCATCAAACATTGTAAAGTCTTTAGAGCCATGTAAATAATTCACTTCAGGTTTCATTATCGATACATCGTTCTTCTCTGTACTTTTTTGTAATATTTGGAGCACAGCACGATTTTTTGACGAATCACTACCTTCTAATACAATATTCATTTTTCCATTTTCTAAACGAATTACTGCATCTACCTTTTGATTTTCTAGCTCAGACATTGCCTTTTCTTTACTATATTCATAAATTGACGCTTCCTGATTTTTCATCACTTTTACTACCTGAGCTGGCATATCAACAACCGCGATATGCGGTACATAGTCTTTTTGTGTAAACACTAACGATAATAACCAAAGTAATAACATAGGTGCTCCAAACATCATGGCTAACGAACGCTTATCTCGAAAAAATTGGCGAATAATACGAATGATTACACCAGTAACTCTCATGATAGAGCCACCTCTTCCAACAAAAAGACATCTTCAATCCGTCCTGATGATACCCGCTGTTTCAATTCTTCAGGCGTTCCAGTCGCAACTAACTTTCCCTCTCTAATCAACCCTAGACGCTCACAAAATTCAGCTTCATCCATAATGTGCGTTGTTACAATAATGGTATTGCCTTTCTTTTTAAGATCATAAAATTTTTCCCAGATCGTTTTTCTAAGAAGCGGATCTATCCCCACTGTTGGCTCATCTAAAATTAATATTTCAGGTTCATGAATGAGTGCTATCGCTAATGATAAACGCTTCTTCATACCACCTGAAAAATGCTGTACTTGCTTTCTCATATGTTGTGATAATTGTACAAGGTCAAAAACCTCTTCAATTCTTTCTTTTTTATGCTTTCCCTTTAATCCATACATCGTTGCAATAAAATCTGCATTTTCATATGCTGATAGCTCTTCGTATAATGCATCAGCCTGAGCCATATAACCAATTCTTTTCATTTCATTTAAATTAGGCATGTTCGTATTGTAAACAAGTACTTCACCTTCTGTTGCCTCATTAATACCTGCAATCAATTTAATAAGAGTCGTTTTCCCTGAACCTGAAGGCCCAACTAAACCAAATATCTCTGCAGGTTCAACTTGCAACGAAAGATTGTGTAAAACTTCTTTTTTCCCAAAGCTTTTCGATACAGTGCGTAAAGTAATTGAAGGTTGCTGCACGTATTCTTCCCCCTTTTTTTAAATGAGTGAGTACTCACTTTTATTTTACTCTTGCGTAATTATATGTCAAACTTCATTGATTAGTATGTATTTTCCGTCAACAATATTAAACAATGAAACAGAGTCGACATTAGAATATCATTTCTTAAAGTCGACTCTGTTTCATTTAAATTATATATTTTACTTTACGTTTTTAAATTCATATATTTCCTAATTCTAGCAACATCTAAAGAATATTCGATAACTAATTGCTGTAACGGTAAAATCACTGTATCGGGATATAAATGTGCATATTGTAATGTTTCTGCATATTTTTCTAACCTTTTTTCTAAATACTTTATAATTTGATCAGGATGACTTACTAATAAACATTTACAATAATAATGTATTTGTTCCTCAATCGCCGTATACTCTTCAATTTCATATTCTTTATGCATGTGTACACCCCTTTAAGTTTTTATACAGATTCCTTATCACAATTTTCACTCGACAAATTTTAAGTTTTTTGATTATTTACACTATAACAAACTCTGCGGGTCAAATTTTGTTACTTTATGTAACGTAGAAAATTTTTAACAAAATTGTAATGTTAACTTGTATACATTACATATGGCCTATTTATTTTTCTATACAAAAAATCGTGCAGTTCAATTTAACTGCACGACTACAAGTTCGGGCCTATTGAAAATTCTTTGCGGAATGATACTATTGCCTAATCCTCTACTCACTACCATAGAAGTATTTTGTTTTTCATATAAACCGGCTGTATATTTAGGAAATATACCTTGATTCGGAGCAACTATCCCTCCGATAAATGGCAATCTAACTTGACCTCCATGAGCATGCCCCGATAACACTAAATCTATTTGCTCATCAGCATATTCTGTCAAAAATTCAGGCCTATGGGATAGTAATACATTATATGTAGGCTGCATTTCACTTTTCGCTTTTATAATTTCATCTTTTACAATATTTCTTTCATCACGTTTTCCAGTAACAAACTCTGGATCATCAATACCAAGCAAGTTTATTTGGTGTACACCCTTTTGGATGCTTACATGTTCATTTCTTAAAACATTGACATTGTTTTTCTTCAGTTCTTTTTCTAAACTGTTATATTCCCCTGACAATTTTTCATGATTTCCTGTTACAAAATATACCTGATACTTCTGTACAAGTTTTCGTATTACTTTCATACTAACTTCTGCATCGTATGAACTACTGTCAATTAGATCACCCGTAATAGCAATAATATCTGGTTCTATGCTTTTAACTTTTTGAACTAAAATTTCTTGATTATCGCCAAATTGTTTATTGTGCAAATCTGAAATTTGAAGTATTTTATATCCTTTAAAAGAGGTGGGAATTTTACTAGAGGTTATTTTAACTTCAGTTATACTTATTAAATTGTTCTGTAAATATAAAAAGATACTAAAACCTACTAATGTAGCAATAAGTAATATAATTCTTTTAGTCTTCTTCCTCATATATCCTCCTAAAACCTTGATTAGCACTACAATTTTCCGAATTAAGGGATTTAAGAACTTATATAATTCTGTCGAAGTAAACATGACCTGTTCTGATCTAATAGCAACTCTATCATATAACATCAAAGCCGAAATTCCTAAGTTAAGGAATTTCGGCTTTTTGAGTTCGTACGAATACATTAGCTTTCGTTCTATGTACCTTGCAGTCGTATATCTTATTACATACCAGCTGTCTATCTATATGTGGTGAAGTTTTTATCTTTTCCAATAATCAACCATGTATAAAATATTTAACTTAATTAACACCCTTAATGGATATCATGCTTTTTAAAGTTTCCGCCTTGTACTTCCGCAACATCATATACAGTGACAAAGGCATTTTCATCAATTTCATGAATAAGCTCCTTCATTTTATTCTCTTCTAAACGACTGATAACACAGCTAACTTCTTTATAGGCTTCTTTCGAAAATCCACCATACATTTCGTTATAGATTGCATTTCTCCCAAGACGTTCCCAGATTGTATCTATCATTAATTTAGGTTCTTTTGTAACAATTTTAAATGTTTTAGATCCACTTAATCCTACCTCAATAATATGAATTACTTTAGAAGCAATAAAATAAGCAATCGCTGATAAAATTCCACCCTGAAGACCGAATACTGTTGAAACAAAAATAAATACGAACATATTTAAAAACAAGATAAGATCACTTGTGCCAAACGGTAATCTCCTAGACAACAATACCGCTAGCATATCAATTCCATCTAACGCTCCGCCATTACGAAGTGCTAATCCCATACCGAAGCCGATAATCACACCACCGACAACAGTAACTAACAATGTATCTCCTTCAATAATTGTAGGCACATTATGCATAACCATAGTGCCTATTGCAAGTGATACAATACCAATAACTGAATAAATTGCAAATCCTCTACCGATTTGTTTATAACCTAGCCAAACAAATGGAATATTAATAATTCCAATTAAAAGACCTAATGGTAACCCAAATAGCTGAGAACTAACGATACTTATACCTGTTACACCACCATCTGAGACATTATTCGGAATAAGTACAGCCTCTAATCCATATGCGGTTATAAATGCTCCAATAACAATCAAAATTGCTTGTGAAATTCTTTTCAATTTATTAACATTTTTATTCCTTATACTTCCCATCTCAATTCCTCATTTCTCACATTTTTCTCTTTTTGTCATTTCATGATTACATTAGCTTCTTTAATCTTAGTGTCACACCTACTATGTAACTTCTCTCAAACTATAACTTCCTATACTTCATCCGAGGGGTATACGGTATATGTATGGATTCTTATAACTACTAATCATGCGTTACCCTATTAAATACGTTATCCACTTTCCCATTTAAACACCATGAAATTATTGTTAATAGACCGCACACAGAAACTACTGGCTGTTCCTCCTCCCAAGAGTTTAAATTATTTTCGTTCACTTACCTATCACACAATATCAAAACCATAGTTTATGAAATCAATTCCATAAACATAATGAGCGCTACTTTACAAGTTTCAAAATAACACTAACTGACCGATATACTCATTCAGTCAATTATAATATACCTAAAACTAAAGTGAAATTCCATTAGTTAATATTATTTCTTTCTATTAAAACAAAATACATAATGTAGGATTATTTAAGTTTTTTATAAAATAAGTAAGTTTTACAAACACCCTAGTTTTCATGATGTGAAACTATTTAAAATACGCTTAATCGAGGGTAATTTATTCGATATATTCCCTCTTTTCACTCTTGTATTTTATCTTCATTCGTGTATTATATAATGCACGAATCTTCACATTGAAGAAAATTTTTTTAGCAAGGTGTATCATATGGAGACAAAAATAACGTTACAATTGGTTCCTACGTACAATTTCCCTATCGTAATAACTCCACCTTAAAATTAACAGGTTGTGTAGTTAATATCTTACAAAATACGATTGTAGTTGATATTGCCGAAATTGCTGAAACACATGCTATTGAAGAAACTAGGCAAGTTGTAAAACATGGTTATTATAAAGTGAAACTGTAATCAGTGGGGGTTTTGTTCATCCCCCACTGATTATTAGCCCTCACCAATCGGGCTTTTACTTGCAGCCCGCCCCCCACCTAACTTCTTTGCTTTCGCTGAATTTTGAGGCGGGGGTCTTACTGCCTGTTAATGCGGAATCAAAAGATGAAATAAATCGATAACATATAAAAAAGACCCTAGTACACACTAGGATCTTTTTTTATAACGTTATTTTTATAGTATTTTAATTTACAACCATCATACTTTGTTTCTAAATTTTATAATTACGTAGGGTCCTTCCATTCAGAATTCAATATTGAATATTGATATTCATCAATCCACTCGCCTTTTAGCATGTAATTCTGCAATAAATGACCTTCTCTCCTCATCCCCACTCGTTCTAGTACTGAAATAGACTTATTATTTCGAACGTCCGAAAATGCAATCACTTTATGTTTCCGTAATGAATGAAATATGTAACTCAATAAGGCATAAACAGCTTCAGTTGCATAGCCTTTTCCCTGATATTCTGGAGAAAGAGTAAATCCGATTTCTACGATGCGAGGTTCATTTACAAGTGTGTGAAGTGCGCAATCTCCAATTATTTTGTTATTTTCAGCCAAAGCAATTGCGAACTGGAACCAAGTACCTGGTAGATTAGGATTATTTTTAACTTGTTCATTTACAAACGTTTTAGCCTCATGATATTGATAATTAACCCATGACTGAAATTTAGCCACTTCTGGATTAGAACGATAAAAATGAAAGTAGTTAGTGTCATCAATACTAAACCTTCTCAAAATAAGACAATCTGTTCTCCAAAAGACTTGATTGCCATTCTCCATAACTATTCACCCTCTTTTCTACATTAATTATATCTTTATATTACATATGTATAAATAGTTTACATGCTTATAAAAAAGCGATTCTTTTCACATTAAAAAGAATCGCTTTCCAAGTTCTTATTTTTCATTATTTTACATAAAGAATTGAGAGATTATTATCTAAGAGCCTTAACTATAACTTCAGTTGCCTCTGCAATGAGTTGATTATCATAGGTAGCCTCTTTCTCATCTTTACTAGATAAAATTGCGATGATAATTGGTGATCTATTTGGCGGCCAAACGATAGCAATATCATTTCTTGTCCCGTAACTGCCAGCACCCGATTTATCTCCAACTACCCAGTCAGTTGGTACGCCTGCACGAATAAGTTTGTCTCCTGTAGCATTTCCTTTCATCCACTCTGTAAGAATGTTACGTTTTTGAGCTGGAAGTGCATCTCCGACCATAAAAGCTTTAAGATTCGTAGCAATTGCTTTCGCTGTACTAGTGTCACGAATATCTCCTGGAATAGCTTCGTTTAATTCTGTTTCAAAGCGATCAGACATAGTAACCCGATCCCCCATCTTTCTAAGCGCGTTTTCATATCCTTTAGGTCCGCCTATTTTATGAAATAAAATGTTCCCTGCAGTATTATCACTTGAACGAACAGCAGCCTCAGCAATTTCTCCTAGTGTCATTCCCGTATCTACATGTTTCTCTGTAACAGGTGAATATTCCACTAAGTCTTCTTTCGTAAATTTGATAACTTCATTTAATGTATCAATTGAGTTTTGCTGTAGTAATACTCCTGCCGCTAAAGCCTTGTATGTTGATGCGAAGGCAAATCTTTCGTTTGGTCGATAAGAGATTGTTTGATTTGTACCAGTATCAATTGCATATACACCTAATCGAGCATCAAATTTTTTCTCAAGTTGAGAAAACTCTTTATGTGTCGCCTGATTTTTATGTTTCACTTGTCCAGTCTTTTCTTTCGCTTCAACTTGCAGTGACCCTCCTGTAAAAGCTTCTAGGCTTGTAAGACTTAAACCTAATATACCAACACATATTCCTATTTTTAGTATCCTCTTATTTTTCAAAATCATCATTCCTTCCAAATTTTCAGTACCTATTTATACGTACACATAATAGACAATCACCGAAACAAATTTGTTCCATAAACTTAAAAAATTTATAACTAGTATGAGAGTGATTAACAAAATAAGAGATAGTAGCTATGATCGCATTTATCTCTTATTTCACATATCATTTTTTTACTTATAGATGGTTTTCTTTATATAAACAGGGTCTCTTCCCTGAAAAAAATACTCTAATTTTGCTTAGAATTACCTGTATTAGTAGCTTCACCATGTATACGTTGCTGTTTTAAATCAAAGTATACATCTAAAACTTCCTTTCCAATTATAGAATTAATTCCATTTTTATCATCATGAAGCCACGGAACTACTACTGAGAATGCTACTTCTGGATTATCATATGGAGCATATCCAACTAACGTTAAGTTGTAACATTCCATACGTTCTCCTTTTGCATTTCTACCAATTGGATCATCTCCACCATATACAGTTTGAGCTGTCCCTGTCTTTCCTGCTGGTTTATATGGCGCATTTTTAAAATGCTTCACGCCAGTTCCATCACCTTCTTGGAATACCCATCTAAACCCTTCTTTTATTCGATCAATATGTTCTGTCTTCATATCAATACGATTTAATACGACCGGCTCTATGGAGCGTATAACTTTGCCAACCTCTTCTTTTATTGATTGCTCTCGTATTTCTTGTACAATTTGAGGTTGCATTCTATAGCCACCATTAGCAATTGTTGAAATATATTGTGCTAATTGCAACGGCGTATACGTATCATACTGACCGATAGAAAAGTCTAGTAAAAAGCCAGGTTGACTATCGACTTTTCTCGTTTGTCCAATTATTTCATTCGGTAAATCAATTCCTGTTGGCACACCTAAGCCAAATTGCTTGAAATAATAGCGCATCGTATCAAATGCTCCTTGTTTAATATCCAATGAGCCATTTGGTACGTAATTAACTCCTGCAATTTTTAAAGCTGTCTGGAACATGTATACATTCGAAGATACTTGTAAAGCTCGTAAATCATTAATATTACCAAATCCGGATACATTCCATGATTTCTTGGCTTGTGTACCTTTAAATTTCATCGGTGCATCATAAAATTGATCTCCTGGCTGTATTGCTCCTGTCTCGTAGCCAGTTAATAAAGTAGCACCTTTTACAGCTGATCCTAACTCATACGAAGTTGTCATGTTACCTAATGCTAAATCCTCAATCTCTGTTTTCCCTTCTTTTTCTACAATCTTTTTTCCTGCCATAGATAGAATCTGTCCGTTATTTGGATTCGTCATGACGACAAAAGCTCGATCGAGCAGCGGCTCTGAACTCTTAAAAGCTCTCAAATTTTTCTCTATACTTTCTTCCACTTTCTTTTGTAATTCCATATCAATCGTTAATGTTAAACTATTCCCACTTTTCCCTTTAGAAATTACTTCTGTGTTTATAATGTTTCCTGCTTTATCAGTAATGTTTTTCACTTCTTCTTTTGTACCGTGTAATACGTCTTCATATCGTTGTTCAATATAACTTTTTCCTACACGATCATTACGGTTATATCCACGTACCAAATAAGAATCTAAGTTTTCTTTAGGCAGACCTTCTTCACTACTCGTAATATTTCCTAATACAGAACGAAATAAATTACCATTTACATAATTACGTTCCCAATCAACCGTCGCATCTACTCCTGGAAAATTCGCAAGGTTTTCACTTATACGCGCATACTCTTCATCTGTTACATCTTTTTTAATAATTTGTGGTGTTAGTTGATAACCTGAACTCATTTTACTTTTAATAGCTAACACCTTTAAATCTTGTGCTGTTAATTCTGCTAATTCTACTTCTGTAACGCGACTTCGTCTTAAATCTTCTATTTTTTTATCTAACTCTTTTCCCTCTACTCCCTTTTCTTTAAACTTTTCTATATCCTTTTTCGTAATCATTGTCTCCGCACGTTTCGTATTCAACTGCATCCAAAAATCTTTTTTATCGATATCTGTTAATTTATTTATATCTTCTTCAGGCATTTCAAGTACTTTTGCCAAGTCTTTTGCTATTTTTAAAATATCTTCACTCGTAATCCCCTTCACCCTTGTATACGTGATCGTACGAAGAGATTTATTATTAACAACTGTTTTCCCTTCTCGATCTAGTATTTGTCCACGTGGGACTGGAATGCTAGTTGTTGCATTTTGACTACTTTCTACTTGATTCTTATAAGCCTCTCCCTCTACGATTTGCACTTTTCCTAGCTGCATAATAATAGCTGAGAATAGTAAAAATATGCAAAGAAACATTATATTTAATCGAATAGATATATTTGTCTTGTTGTTTCTTTTTTGTTTTTCCATAAATCCTCCATTTTCCCCCTTATATGTTACATATCGATGACCGGTTATAAATATCGGTTCGACTTTTTTGCTAAATCCTTGTTAGCATCCATTTCTTTTCGTTGAGCTACGTAATTCATAACTCTCCTTTCCTGTTTTCTCTCTATTTTTTGTCGCTAGCATTAGAAATGCTAAACTGTATACTGGCCCATATAAAACTTACACATAGATTTGCTAAAAACTTTTCATACTGATTATTCCTTTCTTCATGCTGTAATACTTAATAGACAACCGAAATAATAAAGTTGTTCCACATTTACAAAAAAAATTATTAACTATAAGATGGAATAGGCTAAAAAGGGAGGGTTTTATGTTACATACAAAAATAAAAAGATGGAGATTTATAGCGGTTCTTTCTATTGTAGGTGTGATTTTAATAATTTTGTTAAAAAGCAATTTCGTTTCAATTACTACCGAGACTTCTTCAGCTGCAAGAGGAGAAATTCTTGATCAAAATGGTGTCATACTAGCTACAAATAAGAAAGTTAAATCTTTATATTGCACTTATAATGATGAAAAGCTATCGAATCATGATACATCAAGCACATTGGCTTTTTTCGATCAATTTTCAAGCGAATTTCAACATGACATTTCTACAGAGGACATAAAATCTCAATTACAACAATCTTGTAAAAAGAAGTCTATGAATGATATACCGTTATACTCTGACATAACTGAGAATGAACTTGCATTCATAAACAAAAACAAACCCAATAATGTAATAATAAAAGATGAAGTGATTCGATATTATCCTAAACGTGAAATTGGTTCACAGGTAATTGGGTATGTAGAAAATGACTTTCATTCAAAGCATATATCAGCTGGAAAAAGTGGGATTGAGCTGCAATATGAAAATGATTTAAAAGGAAAACCAGGTAAAACTCTTATTTTTAAAATGAATAATAAGAAGTTCTTTTGGAACTTTCGAAAAGTACAAAACGGAAAAGATGTCCGGCTAACTTTAGATTCTAAGTTGCAACAAAAAACAGAGGAAGCATTAAGATCTCAAATTAAGAAAACACCTGATACTAAAGCTGGTTATGCTGTAGTGAGCGATGCAAAAACTGGCGCAATTTTAACTATGGCCAACTCAGCAGTTTTTGATCCAAATATATTACATACACATGTATCAACTAAAATAGATAACATAAAATCACTTTCGCAAAATAAAGCAATTCAAAAATTAAAGTATGGTGAATCTTATGTAAATATGGCTTCTACTATAAAGCCACTTACTATTTTAATTGGATTAAACGAAAAGCTTTTTCAACCTGAAGATACTTATTTAGATAAAGGTACTTTTCAGTATGATAATCAAAATAACATTACAAATGCACCTGGAACGCCCACAGGTGAGATTACACCGAGGCAAGCTATCATTAATTCATCTAACACATTTATGACAGCAAAAGTAGCTCTACCATTATTTAACCAAAATAATGGCAATGTAGAGAAAGTCGCACATATATGGACAGATTATTTAATGCAATTCGGCCTACGTTCTAAAACCGGGATTGATTTACCCTTTGAAGAAGACGGACAATATGAATTCCATCCTTCTAATAAGTTTGAAAATGGAATCTCCGCTTTATTAAATGCCTCGTGGGGCGGAAATGAAGTGCATACTCCTCTTCAACTCGCTCAATATGCAGCAACTTTGGCAAGTAAAGGTGATAAATATAAACCTCAAATGGCAAGTTCTATTATTGGTCAAGATGGTAAGGAAACAAAAAAGTTTAAACCTATTTTAGAAAGTTCAAATCGTTACCCGATGAACTTTTGGAGTGTCGTGCAAGGTGGAATGAGTCAAAATATAGAGGAGATTAAAAAATTGCCCTTTGACGTCGCAGGTAAAACTGGTATTACAGGTTTTCCGAATGAGCAAGCAAGAATGATAAATCATTCTTTATTCATTGCATATGCTCCTACCGAAGATCCACAGATTGCCGTTTCTGTCGTTATTCCTGATAGTAATTCAGAAAAAAACATTGCTGCTCTCGTTGCATCAGAAATTTTAGACTCCTGGAATACTCTTCAAAAAGAGAATAAAAACAAAGAGGAAGGTTCATTAAAGTGAACCTTCCTCTTTTACCATATAGAATCTATATTTATTATTTTCCATTTGCCTTCTTTATTCTTTTCGAACATAAATGAATATTTAATATCAGTTAAAACATACTCTTTTTGTACATATCCAGTATTACCGTTAATTGTCGATATTTTTATATATCCATCATGCTGCACTTTTTCTGGAATCCAAGCTTTTACCATCTCATTAGATACTTCATATAAAACTCGCGATTCTCGCTTTGGTTCAGCTAAAATTTCCGTTTTATTTCCAGTAACAGTTGCATATATAAAATGTGCTTGCTTTGATTGGTTACTTTCTGTCAATCCACTTGGTACTTTGTATACTTGTTTTGTATCATTTGCAAATTCCCCCCCCATTGTTAGAGCGACTTGCAACTCATGAAAAATATCTTCATCAAACTTCAATTCATCCTTCTTATAACTTTTCCCTTTAAATAGAACTTCATCATTTAACGCTTTATACAAGTCATTTTCATTTTTTGCATTTGTACTTTGATATAAATCATTCATAAATTGTTTTAATGTTGGATCTTGAGCAGACTCATCTTTTGTTTTAGGCTTAATTTGTGTACTACTTTGTACCGGTGATTTATTATCATCAAGCCAAGGTTGTTGAACAATAAAAAATAAAAATGTACAAGCTAAAACCACTACAATTGGAAATGCTTTTTTACGAAATGGTCTTGTATGTTTTGGGGAATCTACCTCATTACTTTGGTATATAGATTGCTTTATTTTATAAATATATTCTTCTTCATCTTTACGGTGTTCCATTGGGCCTTTTTTTAATTTTCTATACCAGTCAGGATTTTGTTTATTGTTCATCACTACCACCCTCCCCTATTAATTTTGAAACCTTACTTCTTGCTCTACTTAATCTAGATTTTACAGTTCCAATGGATACTCCTAGTGTTTCAGCCATTTCTTCATAAGATAATTCATATTTTGCGTCTAAAATAATTATTTCACGGTGTTTTTTAGGTAGTTTTAAGACAACATCCCACACTTCATTCATTTCCTCTTGCTTAAAAAATTCTCGCTCTGCCGATGGAGATTGCTTATCATCACTAAAAAATCCTATTAGAGATATTCTTTTAAAATAAGATGATTTCAAATAGTTTATTGCCGTATTTCTTGTAATTTTTAATATCCACGTTTTAATAGATGACTCCTTTCGAAATGAATTCCAATTTTTAAATACCTTTATAAATACATCTTGCGTGATATCATCTGATAAGTGTGGATCTTTCGTAATAATAAATGAATAATTCCATACATCTTGCCAATAGTCTCTTATAACATAGTCCAGCTCATCATGATTACACTTTTCAATAAACGTCTGTTCCATTTCCACACCTCAAACTTATTTAAATAACCATTAAACTGCCCTCACTTTTATTATGGTTTCAATATATAGACAAGATACAAGTTTCATTTGTTCCATTGATTATCTTTTTTATATTACAGTTATACATACACCAACGGACAGTAGAAAGTACACACTATGAATGAATATAGAGGCTTGAATAATACGAAACCTACGACTGACACATTACGATTTTTTTTAGTTCTCTTCCCGACTCACATGTTTGGGATGAACGGTTTATCATTTCCTATAAATGTAAAAAGACGTTACAATCACATAAGCGTCTCTTTTACATTGTTGATATCTCCTCTCCCTGTTTTACCTATAAACTACTTCGTTGTCTAATATACTTTGAATGCTAAAAACAGAATTACTATAAAAAGGCCAAAAATAGAAGCACAGAGATGTCTTCTCTCTGTGCTTCTTACATTTACAAAATAATAAAGAGCATAACGTAGAGGTATGTCCTAATTTGCCACCCTATCCAAACTACTGGAATTTAAAACGCATTCTGAAACCCTCTTACTAATTGCTCACTATTTCTTTATAGGCATAACTTTTTTATACGTAATCATGCGCCAAATCCACTCAAGTGGTCCCAATTTAAAGAACTTCATCCAAATGAAACTGAAAATAATTTGAAACACATAAATTGAAATACATACATATAAACTTTGCATATATGTCATAGTTTCTCTTAAGTGAAGCACACTACTTGCCAGTAAAATCATTGCAGTTTGTCCTACATAATTTGTTAATGCCATGCGACCATAATATTTTAATGGAGCAAGTAATGCTCTCAACACCTTTGTTTGTAGTAATAGGATTAATAGTCCTACATAAAACGCAGAAAGTATTGGCCCTATTGCAATTCCAATTTCTAAAAACTTACCATTTTGTCCGATCGCTGAACCATCTTCACCATAAACAAGCATAGTGTCAAATGGTAAAAGTGGAACATGTTTATATTGATAATATACACCTACCACACTTAACATAAACATTATGCATGTAAAAATAGCAACCTGCTTCATCTTACCTGAGAGGTTTTCAAATAATCGATATTGTCCAGCTGAAAGTCCTAATAAAATTAACGCAATTGGTAAGGCTGATTTAGCACCAGTGCTAGCAAAATAGATTGTTAAAATAACGCCCAAAACTAAGTTAATTTCTTTTTTCACTTTATAAAATGGTAATATAAGTAGTCCACAAACTGCATAAATTTTTAACGCTTCTCCTGACTGATATAACGTATGTATGATTCCAAAAACAAGTAAAGCAGCAAGTCTACGTAAAAACAAAATATACCCATTTTGCCCTTTTGCAATCGCTCTTGTAAGAAAGATATAGAATCCTATTCCAAATAAGAAGGAAAAAATAGTGAAGAAGCGGCCTTCTACAAATAAATATAAAAACCTTTGATAACTTGCATCCATTGTATTCTGCTTTGGTATATCCAAAGAAAGTATTGCTAGAATATTCACCAAGATAATCCCTAATAATGCGAACCCCCGAATATAGTCAAGTTCGTCAATTCTATTGTTTGTAACGCTTTTTATCATATTACAACTCCTTTGTCATATTAAACCCTATTCATAATACGACATCTATACAACTATACCTATCGTTTAACCTTACATTTTTATTACATTGTTGTAAGGTTATTTACAACTGAATATACAATCTGAATAGTTAACACATCAACATGTACGTAGTATTCTTCTTTCCATTTTACAGATTTGAAAATGCCCGCCCCCATATAGATAATAATTTCAAAATGAATATTCATCATATTATTTTTGGAACAATGTGCGTTTAAATATAAATTAACCGATTCCTAATATAATCAGGAATCGGTTAGATTTGTATATTTACTAGAGAAGGAATGTCATCTTTTAATGAAGTGTTATTTCTGGAAAATATGTTTTATTTTTTCACCTGGAACGTTACTTCCTCCTCTTCCTTTTACATCTTCAATCATCATTGTAACAATCATGTTTGGCGCATTTGCATCGAAAGCTGCAAACCATCCCAGTTCTTTTCCGTCTGCTTCTTTCGACTCTTTCAGTTCTGCTGTACCAGTTTTACCAGCAAGAGTTACACCATCAACTTTAGCAATTCTCCCCGCGCCATCAGGGTCATTAATGACTTTTATTAATGCACTCTGTAATATCTCTTGATTCTTTTTAGAAACGACTTTTTCTTTCCAATTCCCTGTTACTTTTGTTTCTTTTAAAAGATGAGGCGACGGGATATTTCCCTCATTCACAATCGGTGCATATGTTAGTGCTAAATGAAGTGGTGTCATTAATACTTGTCCTTGTCCATATCCCGTATCTGCAAGTTGAATATCATTTTTTATTCCATCTCTTGCAATGATTGAAATAGGAAATTCGTATTCGATTGGTAATTTTTCATGAAATCCGTATTTCTTAAATTCATTTACATACTGATCTTTTCCCATTTTCAAAGCTTGTTGAGCAAAATAAATATTATCAGAATACTTCATTGCCTTATCAAAATTAATTGGACTAGCTTCCTTCACACGCGTTACATAGTAATTTCCCCAAGATGAATCCTTTGTCCACTTCAATCCTTGAATTTTAAATTCTTCCTTAGGGTTTATTGTGTTTGTTTCCAAACCAATTGCACCTGTAATCGTTTTAAATACGGAACCTGGTACAAATGCTTGTGTGAAACGATTCATCATTGGTAGTTTCGAGTCGTTATTCCATGCTTCTCGTTGGGCTTTTGATGCGCCTCTAACTATTGTATTTGGATTATAAGCAGGGCTACTTACAAGTGCGATAGTTTCACCCGTTTTAGGATTGACCGCTGCACTTGATCCTGCTTCATTTTTCATCTCATTAAAGATTTTTTCTTGAATTGCAGCATCAATTGTTAACGTAACATTTTCTCCTTCTTTTGCTTCTTTTTTTGCTACGTTTTTGATCTCTTTCCCGTTCTCGTCTTCCATAAATACGCGTCCACCCTTTTCACCACGCAATTTATTCTCTAATACCTTCTCTAAACCAGTCTTACCCACTAAATCATCTGCTTGATAACCCTTTTTTTGAAGCGATTTTAACTCCTCCGCATTCACCTTTCCTATATATCCAGTTAAGTGTGCCGCCGCTTCTCCTAATGGATACGTACGAATATTTACTGGACGAGAGGAAACTCCTTCTAATTCAATATAATCATTCTGTCTAGTTCCCTCTTTTAAAATACCAATGGGTACAAAGGAATCTGGTTTTATCCATTTTGCTGCGAGCTTCTGATCGACCTCTTCTATAGACATATCAAGTAATTGTGCTACTATTTCTTTCGTTTGCGCTGCCATTTCACCTAGTTTCTCTGGAATAATTCCAACCTCAGACGCTTTACCATTCGTTGCAAGCCCTTTTCCATTTCGATCATATATTTCTCCGCGTTTTCCTTGTTCTATTTGCATACGTACTTTGTAATCTTTTTTCATACCTGGAAAAATGAAATCTGGTGTCCAATCTATTTTCCAAGATTCTTTTTCTTTCACAAGTTTTGCTTCATGGATAAATGAAGCTGGTCCTCCATCCGTATCCATCTTAACTTCAAAAAGAAAAAGTTCTTTATCTTTAGCATTCTCTCCTTTCGTTTTAACTTTTAAATTCTTAACGCCAATACCTTCATAGATTTTTTGATATTTTTCTGTAAATTCTTTTTTAGAAATCGATTTTTTAGCATGATCTGATAAATGATCATACATATTTGCAAATTTTTTATCGTTCCATAAATTGATATATTCTTCAAATGCTTGTTTTGGCGGTTCGTTTTTATTACATCCTACCAACATAACTGCGAAACAAACGAAAAGCAGCATCCATAATTTTTTCAATTCAATCTTCTCCCTTAGTTAAAAATGATGATTCCTTTCTTAATTTATTTAATAAAAAATGTTTTAACGCTTAATAGACAGTGTAAGTAATGACATTGTTCCATATTTACACTAAAAATTTAATTTATGATTAAGCTGGATTAGAAGAGAGAAGTTTTTAAGCTCATACAAACAGAAGAAGCGGATATAATTAATGAACTTTATTATTAGTATTGTTTTAATAATTTCATTTAAAATATCTCTTAGTTTAGATTCTGCAATTCTATCTTTTTTGTATATACTTGATACAAAAAAGAACCCTTAAACAAAGGGTTCTGCAACAGAAAATATCAAAAATAAAAAGTTATTTAAACTATAATTTATAGGCACCCTATATCCTTCTTTTTCGTATTAAAAACCCCTGTGTAATATGTGCGACAGGAGTTTTAGTCATTCTACAACTTATTTAGAAGAGTCATGCACAGGTAAACTACTATGAATTAATTCAGCAACTTTTACATACCCTTTTGAATTTGGATGAATTAAATCCGCAGACCAAAGCGTATTGTCATTAACTAAAGGATGACTCCAAAAGTCAACATGATGAATCTTATACTCTCTACTCAGTGAACGTATAACATCATTTGCCTCTAATAATTGTTCCTTTATTACTTGTTTTTTTTCAGAAGCGAAAGGAAGCCTTACTGTAAAATCTGGAAGGTTTGCTATAATAATATCAGCTTCTGTTTTACTTAATTTATCTATCATACATTCCATATCATTCTTATATGCTTGATGATTCCAACGTCCTTTTAATACATCGTTTGCACCCGCAATTAGACTAACCAGATCTGGTTTAAAAGTTAATGCCTTTTCCAATTGCTGCGAGCGAATTTCTTTAGTTACTAACCCACGTTTTGCAAAATTGGCATATTCTATATCGTTTACAGACAGTTGAACAAAATGATCTACCCAGCTTTTTAATGCAATTCCCTCAACTTCATCCCCTATCCCCTCTGTAAAACTATCACCAATCGCTACAAATCGCTTCCACATATGTATTCCCCCTTTAGTATTAACCATATCTATACTATACAATAGGTCACAACGTAATTGTTATTTCTAAGTGGTTTTCGATTTCAATTATATTCCACTTTACTATATTTACATTTAGAATCCAAAATTGACCGATTCCCCATATGCTTAGGAATCGGTCATATTCGTATATTTATTAAAGAAATAAAACCTCTCTAGGCATTATACTTTTTTCAAAAAATTTGTTGTTCTTTGTTTTGCCCAATTGATACATTTCTTTTCGATTAAATGATACGAAACTATAGAAAAAAGTAGTGTCATTGTAATGCACAAAATAAGAAGGAATAAGATAGGTATCTTTGTATACAAAAGTTTAAATAGTACCATCATGATTGGAAAGTGGCACAAATAGATACTGTATGAAATTTCTCCTAAGTATACAAACACACTCTTATTTAAAAATGCTTTTACTTTAAGGTTACTCATGGCCATTATAATAAATATACTAACCCCCATTACGACACCCCAATCTTTTAATAAGAAAGTAGTATCATTACGGGAAATACCATAAATTAAAATGGAATATAAATATAAAATAATCCCTAGTGCAATAAGAAATCCTTTATTAAATTTTTTCATATTCCTATATGAGTAGATAAGTTTTTCCTGATGCTTAAAAAGTATCATCCCAACCATAAACATAGCTGTAAAATGCAGTGTATCAGCATAGCCATTATAAAACCCCTCAGCTTTCCCAATATGCAACATATTAAGAAAAACACTAATTAAAGAAAAGCTCAAAGCAAATAGTATCATTTTCTTCCAACTCAGTTTATAAAAAAGAAGGAATAAGAAAGGAAACACAATAGATATACGCATTTCTTGAGCCAATGACCAGATAACTGGATTATAATTTTCCGTAAAAAAGTTAGTAAGAAGCACAAAATGGTTTATAATATCTAATTTTGTTATAGATCCTTGCCACCTATCATAGAACCAATCACGTAGTCCTATCACTTCATACGGCGAAAATAAAATAAATAAAGCAAAGGTAACGATTATCCAAAAATAATAAGGAATATAGATTCTTACAAATCTCTTAATTAAATATCCCCAATAATTTGTTTTTGAATGATAAAGTGCCATAGATAACACAAAACCACTTAGTACATAAAAAACGATAACAGCTTCCCCACCCGCCCATAAAAACCTAAGCGGGGAAAATTTAATAGAATTAGGCAACGATGGTAGCATTAAACAAAAATGTCCAAATACCACAGTAAGTGCTGCTAATCCTCGTATGGAATCTAATTCTTTTATTCTCTTACTCATAAAATGTTCTCCTTGTAAATTGTAAATTTTGCTGTTCATAAAGGCCACTATACGAATGTAGCGGGATAATTGTACATATAGTTTCTTTAAATTCCTAATATAAGCAGTACAGAGTTAATTTGACCTCCATTTCTTTATATACATAATTTAAAACAAAATATTTAATACAAAGAAAAGATTTTATTAAATTTTTATAAAGTGAAACTTTAATCAGTGGGGGTTTTGTTCATCCCCCACTGATTATTAGTTGAACCAATCGGGCTTTTACGGGCAGTTGATCCCCCACCTAACTTCTTTGCTTCCGCTGAATTTTGAGGTGGGGGTCTTACTGCCCGTTAATGCGGGATAAAATCTAATTACAGAAATACGTATCGGATATTAATTTGTTATTGTCATTTGATGGAATAGTGGGTGGTTTTTCATCATGTAACTTTATGAAACTATCCTTGCACCAGAACCCTCTAAATCGAAAGATTCATAATAAACGCCATCCTTTCTGTATATTTCTACAAAAAGAATAGCGTTTTTTAATTTATGGACACAAATTTATGTTAGTTTTTTACTATATCAACCGCACTATCCCACATACCATTAAAGAAAGATCCGATTTTACGCATAAAACGTGTAAACCAATTTGCCTGTTCTACATCAGATTTTGTTACAAGGTCTATTTGTAATGATTTACCTAATAAGAACCCAGGATCTGTATTATCTTTAGGCGAGATAATCATTTTACTTACTGTTACACCTTTTTTAATAGGCGCTTCTTGTTCTTTATTCGATACTTTAAATTCTTTTTTATAAACATCTTTATTGCCCTGTGGCATTGGAAGTGAAACAGCTTGCTTCGTTTGAACTACTACATCTTTGTCTTTCGCATTTGCAACTCGCAAAGTTTCATACCCTTTTACTACTGCATCTTTTCCGTAGATATTCTTCACTTCAAAATTCGCAAATCCATAATCATATAATTTCTTTGTTTCATCAAAACGTGCTGTATGAGAGTTTGCTTTTATTACTACAGAGATTAGACGCATACCGTTTCTTTCTACTGTACCAGTGAAGCAATCACCGGCTTCTGGAGTAGTTCCTGTTTTCAACCCATCTACACCTTCGTATTGCTTAATTAAACCTTTTAACATCATGTTAAAATTCACCATATCAATTGGATACTTGCCACCCTTTTGAAATGTTTTTTTGGGGATTTTTGCTGTATCTAACATTTTGGGGAAATCTTGAACGAGACGTTGTGCTAAAATCGCACAATCTCTTGCAGACATTTTATTTTTCTCATCTGGAGTTGTCCCTTCTGGATGATGTCCTTTTAAATCATAGTTTGTTAAGCCTGTAGAGTTTACAAATTTATAATTTTTCATTCCAAACTCTTTTGACTTATCATTCATCATTTTTACGAAATCGGCTTCTTTTCCAGCAATTTCTTCAACTAAAGCAATTGTTGCACCATTTGCAGAGTAAATTGCCATTGCCTCATATAACTCTTTTACTGTATAAGAGCCACCATTTTCTAATGGAACGTTTGATAATGAGCGATCTTGTGAAATCTTATATGCATATTCAGAGATTTTAACTTTTTGATCCCATTTAAGTTTTCCTTTATCCACCGCTTCATGAACTAAGTATTCACTCATCATTTTTGTCATACTAGCAATTGCTAGTGATTCATCCGCATTTTTTTCATATAAAATTTTTCCGGAATTTGCTTCTACTAAAATTGCTGATCCTGCTTCTACGTCTAAAACAGGAACTGTTTCCGCTGATGCGCTCTCAAATGTAACAATTATGCTACAAAATAGTGTAAGCACTGTTACTATTACAATGAATTTTTTGTAAAACATACCTTTCAATTCTCTTACCTCCAATATCTTTGTACTCAAAAAAACGTTATTCTAGCATAATCCCTATAAAAATAGATAGTTTTATCAAATTCTATATACATATAAGACGTTAGGATCGCTTTCATATAGACCATCTCATCCAACACTTTTAGGCGCACCGATATTTTGTATTCCTACACGCATCCCTATTTTTCATACCTTTGTATTTTTCAAAATGATTGGTACTTTCATATTTTTTAGGATTACAATGAATAGACAATCTAAATAATGCGTTTGTTCCACATTTACAAAAAATAAAACCAGTGTATCCCGATTAAATATCGAGACACACTGGGTGCTAAACTTACTATCGTTTCTTCCATTATTCATATCAATGAACTCTCCCTCATTCTATTAATTATTTTATAAAAATAAAATAATTAACTTATCAGTATCATACCTACTACGAATGACCTATTTGAATTATTAAATTAAAAAGTTTCTTAAGTTTTAAAAAAAGCTTATGGAACCTTTCATTCCATAAGCCATTCTACATGATCGGATGTTCAACAATAAAGGATATCCAACCTTCTTTATATTCTGCATGTATATTACCATTATGAAGTTCAACAATTCTTTTTGAGATAGCGAGTCCCAGTCCATTTCCTTGATTATCTTTTCTTGCCCTATCACCTCTGAAAAATCTCTCAAATAATTTATTTGGATCGCTAACAGGTGGTTTCTCAGCTTTATTTGATACTTTCAAAATTGCCTTATTATCAATTACGTCAAGACATATTGATAATTCGGATGGCTTCATGCTGTAATTTATCACATTCATAAACAGATTTTCATAAACACGTACCATTTTTTCTACATCCATGAAAATAGGTATTGATTCTTCCGTTATTGATTTTTGAACAATTAAACTTTCCTTTTCAAATATAGGAGTGTATTCCCCAACTATTTGCTCCAATAAACCAGATAAATCAACTTCATTAAAGTTTAACTTGGCATCGTTGTCTGATAAACGGGTATACTCAAATAATTCATCAATTAGATATTTCAATCTCTGTGATTTTAAATAAGTGGTTTCGAGATATTCCTGTAATTGTGCTTTACTGTCGTATTGCCCTCTTTTTAATAAATCTACATAACCGATAATAGATGTCAATGGTGTGCGTAAGTCATGAGATACGTTGGTTATGAGTTCATTTTTTGTACGTTCCAATCGTCTTTCCTGTTCAAATGTATTCTCCAATTCCTTGGACATGTAATTAATATTTTGAGCAAGTTGAGTCAATTCGTCTTTTCCCTCGATCTCAATTGTCAAACCCAGTTTTCCATTAGCAATATCATTCACATTATCAGAAATGAGCTTCAAATATACTATTTTCTTTCGAACCAATATTAAAAAAATGATTATAAAAGTAAAGATCGCTAACGCGAATATAAGAAATGTAAGCATATTATTTTCAAATGCACTAAGATTATCAAAATAGTGATTTAGAGTTAATGGAATTATGATATATATAAAAGTGAGGATTGTTAAACCAAACGAAACAAAAAAACTAACTGCAACAGCACCAAGAAGTTTTATAATTATCTTATTTCTAAACCTAACCTTCTTCATATTTTGTACCCAATCCCCCAAATAGTTTTAATATAAATTGGATGTTTAGAATCTTCTTCAATTTTGTCTCTTATTTTTGTAATATGTACCATGACGGTATTATCCGATTTATAAAAAACCTCTTTCCAAACTGCTTCATATATTTTTGCAACACTCAGAACAATCCCTTTGTTACGAGCAAGTAGTTCGAGTATATCAAACTCTTTTGGAGTTAACCTTACTTCCGTGCCCCTTATCCATACTTGACGTGTATCTGTATTTACAGTCAAATCACCAATTTCTAGTATTCTTTTATCATTATCTGCATTTGTATTATATTTTTTAAACCTTCTTAATTGGGATTTTACTCTAGCGATTAACTCCAACGGATTAAACGGTTTTGATAAATAATCATCAGCACCAGTGGCTAAACCCTGAATTTTGTCTATATCCTCTGATTTTGCAGAAAGCATAATAATAGGCATATTTCTTTCTTCCCTAATCTTCATACACGCTTCAATGCCATCCATATTTGGCATCATAACATCCAAAATAATAAGATCGAATCGCTTTTCTTCTAACAGTTCTAACGCTTCAATAGCATCTTCTGCCTTTTGAGTTTTCAGACCTTCATTTTCCAAATATACAGAGATAAGATTTCTAATCTCTTTATCATCATCAACAATAAGAATTTTTGACTCCATATAATTCCTCCACAATTTTCTCGTATTGAACAACTAAAGGCATAAGCATGTGGTACATTTTTATACGCCTTTTTGTAAACCTGTAATTGAAAGAACAAAAATAATATAATCAGTATAAAAGATAACGTCTTACAATTTTCTTTAGATCCATTTACAATTTATATTTTTTTCTTCATAAAATTTAACTTTTAATAAAAAATAATTGCTTTATGACTCCTTATTTTAATTAATTTTTTTATTACATCATTATTTTATATAACTTATAAAAAGAAAAAATATCCTCTTCAATACGATCTTAAAGGATATTCTTTTTCAAATCTCATTTTTTACTTGTTACTTATTTTCACCAGTTTTTCTCCTTGTTCTAAAAGTGTTTCATAGTCATTATTCTCTTTAATTTCTTTAATTTTATTTTCAATTGTGGGTGTATTATTTATATTAAAGTACGTATTTAATACTTCATATGGTGTCTTTCCTTGTTTGATTGTACTATCTTCAATAGCTTCTTTCCATCGTATATTTGCTTTATCCATGCTTAATTCAAGCGCTGAACCAGTCTCATATTTCATATTCCGTTCTAAAAACTTTGGAGATTCTGCCTGTCCATTAGCAATAAAGTTGAACGCCTCCATAAAAGTAACATGATATGGCTTCTGTTTCTTTGCAAGTACCATAAGATTTCCACCAGTTAACTTACTATATCGATACTCTAAGTATCGTGCTGAACCTTCTATCGCTTCCGTTTTTGTTTCTCCAATTAATTGAGGCCATTTTTTCAAGCGATAGTTACGTACAATTGTCCAATCATATAATACCTTATTAATACTTTCTGGGTTCGTATCAATCATCGCTTTATCTAATAACTTAAATTCTAATCCCATTAGCGCGTAATTTTCTTTATTAATCGGATATTCGTAAATAAACTCTCCACCATTTGCATCATATGTCCAATCTTTTTGTTTATAAGCATGAAAAGCTTCATGTAATAAGAAAGACGAAAAATCAAAATATAAATCCGGATTACTAAACATTTTAGGATAATATTTCAAATAAAATACATCCATATCGTTCATATTTATTGTCCCAAAGTTCCAAGGAATCCAGGTAGAAATTGTTCTAAAATCAAAACGAGTTAAGCGATAGACTTTAGGTAAATGCAGAGAATTGGGAACTTTTATTTCTTTTGCAAAAATACTATTTTCTAATCCCGTTACATTAACTGCATAAGCTTCTTGTCTAAAGAATCCCCCATCTTTATTACTACGTATCAGAACCAATGGCATTTTTTCGAAGCGATAATCTTCATCCCAAAGTTTATCACTCGATTCTTCGAAGCTCTTATAAATAGTAGATAATTCTTTTAACATGTTTTGATCTGTGTTATCTAAAGACTTAAACTCAGTATGATATGTTTTATTTAAAATTCTGCTTCCCAACATACTTCCTATAAATATTACTAATAAGATGAATATTACCTTTAAAAATTTTTTCAACATACACTCCTTTTCTAAAACGATAATCCTTATGATGAATAAGGTTTACAAGTTTTATTTTAATTAACACTTTTTTGGTGCAGGCCTAATTTAAAATAATAACTACAATAGATACCATGAATACAAGGTAGTTATTGTAGTTAACAATTTATATTGGATGATAATTCAATTTTATTGTAAGGGATAGGGCAATCGTTCCTACAAATGAGGATAAATTAGTACTCAATGTAGGAACGATGCTATCTGGCCCCTTCATTATTAAGATATAGAAAGAATAGTATTTTTCTCTTTTAATTGCTTATATATATCTTCTTGTAAGTTATAGATGAAATGCCCCCCTACTTGTATTTACTTTTCTTCTAACACTTTCTGCCGCTCATTGCTGCATATTTGTATCTCAAATTCATTTTCTATTTTGCTTACATAGTATTTTTTCATTTCAGCATAACGGAGGGCAATTATGTCAATATTTAGTATACATAATATTATTACATTAACCTTCTTTCGGAAGTACAATTCTTTTGTACAATTGAACTGTAATCAAATAGTAAATCGAGTAAATCACTACGAAAATAATAATTGGTAGCCAAATACGAAAGTACGGATCAGCCAAAAGAACGCTGAACATGTTCATACCAACTAATATGTGAACAATACCCACAATTGCTGGGACTAAAAATACGAAGAATAACTCCTTATAAATCGATTGTATTAATAACTCCCGGCGAACACCGATTTTACGAAGCATTTGGTAACGTGTACTATCTTTGGATGCACCAGATAGAATTTTAAACATTAAGCAGCTTGCCATCATTGCTAAAAATGCAACACCAACGAAAAAACCCATAAACATTAATCCGCTGGCAAAATCATGACTCACAATATACGCTTGATACTTACTATCCAATTCTTCCGCTTTTACATTTTTATATTTTGCTATCTGTAATTCATCAAGTTTTTTCCATTCTTTTATGTATGATCCAAAATCATTTGTTTTCCCCATAAACACAGTACTTTCTTTACCCTTCAACTCATCGTAGATGTTTTGATCTACAATTTTTATTTCATAATCAGGATACACATAATTTGACTGGATCGTTCTGAAAGCCTGGATCCATTGTTTTGTATATGTCTCTCCTTTAGCCCGTTTTATTGAAAATGCACCAATGGGTAATTCCTCTGAAACTTTCTCTATGTTCATACCTTGTATGAAAGGGCGATTTTTCTCTACATCTTCTTTAAGATAATAAACATACTTATCATCCACTTTGTAATGATATTCTAGTTTTTCTTGAAATAAGATACCACCCAAAATTATCTTTTCTTCCGCTGTTGGATTATGAATGACTGAATCGTAAATTTCTCTTTGATCTGTCATGTTTAGGATGTTGTTTTTAAATGCCATACCACAAGCAATTCCACCAGCACCAAGAGCCACTAAGATTGCTACTGTTGCAAGCACATTTGTTAGACCATTAATGCGGAAATTTAATTGTGCAAAAGTAAAAGCATTGAGGCCTTTTTCACTACGTTTTTTATTACTCTTTAGCTTGTTAATCATAACTGGGAGAAGTGATCCGAATATTAAGTAAGTACCAACAGTTGCTGAAATTAATCCAACGGCCATTAACCCCAAAACAATTAGAGAATTTGCATATGACATATAAATCAATGATGCATAACCAATACCTAATAAAAGAATACCAAGGAATGCAATTACAACGGTCATTTTTCCTTTTATGGCAACACGTTCTGTTTGTTCATCTGCATGTACAAGTTGAAGTACAGAAATACGCGATAATTTAATACTATTCATAATTGCTGATAATACAAATAGTGCAAAGAAGAAAACGCAAGTAATAGCTATAGATGGCAGATAAAATGCTTTATAACCTTCGCCAGCAAACTCGAGTTGTTTCATTAATAGGTGACCAATACCTTCTGCAAGTCCTACACCAATTGTAATTCCTATCAAAAGAGATGTGCCACCTAATATGATTGTTTCGATAAACATAAGTAAGGTAACTTTATGTTTTTTTGCTCCTAACATCATATACATACCAAATTCTTTTTGACGAAGAGCTGATAAGAAAGAGTTTGCATATAAAATATAGAAAAATGTGATAACCGCTAACAAAAAGGAACCAATTTTAAATACAGACACAATATCCCTAATAGAAGAGTTAGATTCAAGGAAAGCTTTATTGGATGCTAGCGTTTGAAACATATAAAAAGTTGAAATAGAGACAATAAGACCAACAAGTAAAACAATGTAATCTTGCAACTTACTTTTTAGGCCTGACATAGAAAGTTTAAATAACATGATTGAACTTCCTTCCTTACGCTTTTTGTGTGCCTAAGTTTGCAAGCACGTCTAAAATTTCTTTATAGAATTCTTCACGGGTACCACCGCGATGAATTTCTTTATATAACTCACCATCTTGAATGAATAAAATACGCTGACAGTAACTTGCGCTGTAAGGATCATGCGTAACCATCATAATGGATACACCTTGCTCTTTATTTAAACTTGTCATGGCATTAAGTAAACTTGTTGCATTTTTAGAATCAAGAGCTCCTGTTGGCTCGTCCCCTAAAATAATTGCAGGCTCATGCACTAAAGCACGCGCTGCTGCTGAACGCTGTTTCTGCCCACCAGATACTTCAGATGGATACTTTTGAAGTATTGCTGAGATTCCTAACATATCAGCTACCTTCTCTACTTTCGGCCCAATTTTGCGTGATGGGACACCTTGAAGAGATAATGGAAGTGCAATGTTTTCGTAAATAGATAAATTCTCTAATAAATTAAAGTCTTGGAAAATGAATCCTAACTTTTGCGAACGGAAATCAGAAAGCTCACCTTGCTTCATTTTCGTAATATCCGTTCCTGCAATTTCAATAACGCCATCTGTCGCTTTATCAAGAGTCGAAATTACATTTAATAATGTTGTTTTGCCAGAACCAGATGGCCCCATAATTCCTACAAACTCCCCCTCTTGAATCGAAAATGAAACACCTTTTAATGCGTATGATTCATTCTCACCTTTTTTACCGTACACTTTTTGAATGTTTTTTATGTCTACGACTGGTTTTATCATATATATCCTCCTACGTTTCTATGATTGATAAGCTACTGTTTGGGTTGTTTCTTTTTCGTTTCCACTTGCAATGCCCCATCTGTAAAAGTATTAAACTTGCACCCCACTAATATATATCTTTTTACTTTTTAAAATAATAAGTCCTTTCATATTTTTGCAATACATAAAAATAGATATCAAGCCGGATAAATAGTATTTAATTTGGACATCCATTTTTAGGAATACACGTAATAGACAATCTAAGTAATAAATTTGTTCCTATTTAGATAAGAAAGCATTAGGTATTTTGTTAAGAAAACAAAATGAATTGCATAAAAAAAACCTTTTCGCTATCTCAAAAATAGAATCATTGCTGCAGATTTTATAAACTATATAATGCCCAGCTTATACATAAGTGCAAATGTTGCTGTCCACCAAATACTTCAGGTGAATACTTTTGGAATATCGCTGAAATTTCTAATATATGTGCTAGCTTTTTTCTACTTCCTAGCAAATACTTCGTGATGGAAAACCTTGAAGGGAAAATGAAGAAACAATTTTGTTCAATCATTTGAATTATAAATAAAACATATTAAGAACCACTGGTTATATTTCTTAATTTTTCTTAAGATAATTTATAAAAACTAGACCATAACAGAGTGATTATTTCTAGTACAAATAATAAAAAACTACACCCTATTTAGGATGTAGTTTTTCTAACTGATTTATTTATTTTTCACTTCATTGTTATAAAAAGCAAATAATGGTTCAATGGATGAACTAGATAAAAGCGGCATTGCCTTCTCAACTAATTCTCTATCCCAATCAAACCAACGCATTTCCATTAGCATATTCATTTCTGTATCAGTGAATCGTTTCTTTATTTCCTTAGCAGGATTTCCACCAACTATTGTATACGGCGGAACATCTTTACTTACGACAGATCCTGCTGCAACGATTGCACCTTCACCGATTGTAACGCCAGGCATTATTATAGCATTCATTCCAATCCAAGCATCACTTTTAATGACTGTATCACCCTTCGGTTCATATGAATATTCAATTTGCTCAGCGAATGGATATACTGTAATCCATTCTGAGTGATGATTATGATTACCACCCATTAAAATGATTACTCCACTCGCAATACAAACATAGTTCCCAATAATGAGTTTATCAAGATGCCATCCCATCTGTTCAATTGGATTGAACAGCGCTCGGGACTTAGCATCCCCCCACAAATACCTTACACAGCCATCTTCAAAATTTTGATGACCATAATAACCCGAATAATAGGAGTACTCTCCTACCTCAATAAGTGGATTTGTTACTATATCTTTTATATACTTTGTTTCTGACCAATGATTAAATAATGGATGCTTCATAACTTTATTCCTCGCTTCTAAGTATTATATATTTTGCTATTTACTTAGAAGCTTACTACGACTGCTACATTTTTTAGCTTTCTCAAACGACGAATCATTATATTCAAGCCTTTCTTTTATAATAAAAAAATCATAACGTGATAAATTACATAAGTCAAATTGTAAAATTATGTACTGAAACTTAAAGAATGAATTAAAATTTCAGCATTAAAACAATCGAGTTTTCAAATAACAAATCCCAATTACATATAATACAGATTTCTTAGCTATACATCTCGCTTCTTTCTTATATTAGCTTTAACTCCCCCGATATAGTTTTATTATTTATTAATTTGTCTGATAAATCAATAAATGTTAATATGATTATAGAAGATATTATCATCCATTAGATTTCACAGCTAGTTTTTCACAAAAACGATTTCTGAATCCTTAAGTAAATAGGAGGTTTAGAACATGAAACTTTTAAGGCAATCAACAATTATTGGTGCATTGACTGTTGGAGGATTTTTATTTTCGAATACAATTGGTACGCTCCCACCTGTGTCTGCTGAATCGCAACTTACACAAAAAGAATCACGATTTTTAGATAATTGGCGGTGGCAAAGCTATTTTTTATTACATCATAATGCAGATTTTATAGAAGAGTTAGCAGTTGGTGACTTAAAACATGGAGATACATTCGATGTTACTATATATACTGGTGGTAAAGATACTGGTATTGTAAAAATATATCAATTGAGTGGAAATGAAGATGATGAAATAAACTTGCATAGATATAAAACCATTTATGACTCAGGTTTAAAACATAATTATGGTAGATTTGTAACACCTATTACTAAGGCTTATAATCCAGGAACATATGTAGCTGTTATGAAACTTGGAGAAAATTATTATTATGGGGGCAGCTTTAAAATCTCAAAATAATTTACGTTTATCTCACCAGTAAATAAATATTGGATACTATTTTTTTAAACAAAAACCATTTTCAAAGCTCCTCTACCTTATATAAGATAGAGGAGCTTTTTGATTGTTTGCCCTTTTTAAGGTTTAAAAAATTCTTACTTTCTTTATAAATTAGCATTTTTATTCAATAACTGTTTCCACTTCTATAAGTTTTACCATTCAATATGCAATATTGCATATTTTATATGTTTACTCTTTAAAAATGCGATAATTTATTTATACTAATTTATAAAATTAATATTGAAAGGAGAATATTACATGTCTTTCTTTTCTTGGTCTCCTCTTATTTTCTTAATAGTTGTTGCAATTATCATTTCTATTCAAAAGGCTAAGAAACAATAATGTATTATTTGGAGGTGTAATAATGTCATTTGCAGCATGGAGTGCAATTTTTATGACTTTAATCGGAGCAATATCAGGAGCAATCTTTGGTACAATCTCCTCTAGAAATAAGAACAAAACTATCAACAAAAAACTCATAATAAAGATCAATACAAAAAAGTAGCCTATAAAGTTTTATAGGCTACTTTTCATTTCATCAATATTATTTAGCTAATTCTTTCGTCCCCTTCATTACATCAATAAAGAATCCCCAGTTATTCACAACAGAAGAAATACTAATATGTTCATCTGGAGTATGAACGTTGAAAATATCTGGACCGAATGCAATTGCATCTAAGTCAGGCATCTTTTGAACGAATGCACTACATTCAATACCTGCGTGTACAGCGAAGATTTCAGCATCTTTATTGTATTTTTCTTGATGCACTTTTTCAAATAAATTACGAATTTGTGAATTCGGATTGTATGGCCATTCTGGATACTCTGACTCTATTTCAAATGTTGCACCAACTAATTCGGCAATACATTTAATTTCATCTGCAACATGTTGTTTTAAACTACTTACAGAACTTCTCACTTCGTTACGTAATTTAATTTCATCTTGTAACGTTTCAATAACGCCTAAATTTGTTGAACTTTCTACTAATCCTTTAATATCCATGCTCATACTTTGAATGCCGTTTGGAATTAAAAATAATGATGAAATAAGTTGCTTTTGTATCTCTTTAGCAAATACTTTTTCTACTTTCTCATCCAATTTTGTAAGTGTAACGTGGACATCTGGATCAACAGCACGCATTTCTTCTTGTAATACTCTTGTCCAAGATTCTAGTTTTTCTTCTACCTTCTCTACATCTTCTGTACGTAATACAATTGTAGCTACACTTTCACGTGGAATTGCATTTGTTTTTAATCCGCCGTGAACTTCACTTATATCAAAGTGAATATTTACTGATAAATCATGTAATACTCGTCCTAATACTTTGTTCGCATTACCGCGTTGTTTATCAATTTCCATACCAGAATGTCCGCCTTTTAGACCACCAACATATAGACGGTATGCATCCATATTCGCTGGCGCTTCATCCCAAATCACTGAAATTGTTTCAACAGCTTTCGCACCACCTGCGCTACTTACAAGTAATTTATGATCTTCTTCAGAATCAATATTAATAAAGATTTTTCCTTCAAAATGATTTGGGTCAACAGCGAAAGCCCCACCCATTGTCGTTTCTTCTTCAGTAGTAATAACTACTTCAAGTGCTGGATGCGGAATATCTTTTGAATCTAATAATGACATTGCATACGCAACAGCAATACCGTTATCAGCACCTAACGTTGTTTGATTTGCATATAACATATCCCCAATAATTCGTAATTCAATTGGATCTTTTTCAAAATCATGTACGGTTGCTTGGTTTTTTTCACATACCATATCCATATGACCTTGAATGATAATAGCTGGTACATTTTCATAGCCAGCAGTTGCGTCTTTTTTAATAATGACATTCATTGCTTCATCTTGAATCACTTCTAAGTTACGCTCTTTTGCAAAGCCAACTAAATAATCACTAATTTCCTTTTCATTACCCGATCCTCTAGGAATCTTTGAAATTTCTGCAAAATGATAAAATACAGGGTGCTTTGTTAATTGTTCTAAAGTAGAATACATTTTTAAGCTCCTCTCAAAATGACAAAATAATATGTAAGTCTTTTATCATTATACCATGATTCGTTACTTTCCCTTTCTATTTCATACCTTAAAACCTATTCGTTAAATATTTAATCGTATAAAAAAAGAGAAAGAAAATGCACTATGCATTTTCTTTCTCTTTTTTTGCTTTCATATATTTTGAAGTACTATGATTCATTAATTTCTCTAACCGATTTATATTTTCCGTTAATGCACCTTTCACAAGAGAGAAATCTGTATTTGGTTCTTCTTTTTTTTCTTTAAAAAATGAAGACTTTTGTACATTGACTTCAGCCATCCCTTCTCCCCCTTTTCAAAAAGATACAATCTTCTATTTATATTATATAGCAAATGTAGAAAGAGTGTACACTTATGATTTTCTTTTTAATTCTTCTTCTAATTCTTCTACTTGCTGCAAAGTATCTCCTTTTATTAAAGAGAAATCTGTTGTATCTTCATTGTCTTCTTTAAAAAAATCATTGTCATAATCTTTTACCACTACGATCACCTCTACATGCTAGTGTAGGAATGATTGTCCAATTTTATTCAACTTTGTTGGATTTTGTTTTTAATTTATGTATAGAAGAAAAGGACAGAAAAAGATTCTGTCCTTATTTACTAAAATAACTATGATGTATTGTTAAATTATATACATTTTCAAAATCCCGATCTTGCAGGTTATTTTTCTTCCCATCAATAATAATGAAAACGTCACTTACTATTTTTGCTGGTATAATCCCGACATTTTCTACTTGCACCGCTTTCTGCTCATTCAATTGCTCGATATGTTCTAACGGAACGATAATACTAAATTGCGAGCGAATACCACGAAAGTTTGTATTTAATTCCTTCGCGGCTTCAAAAACAACAATTTTCGCACCAATCTTTTCCCCATATGAATCTAAAAATGCATTTAAGCTCTTTGTATATTCCTCTTCCGTATGCCATTCCATCGTACCGAATACTGATGGATTAACATTTTGAATAATTGTCGTGTATATTTCTCCTCTCGCTTTAGATGCAATTAATGATCGTTTTATTGATTGAACTGTCTTGCCAATATCGCTAAATTTCGCACCCCATATTTCTGAAATGTTAGGTGTTAAAATGAACGCAATATCCACAAAAATAACCATTGCAGTAAACATCAAAAGATTTTTCCAGAGGGTTAAATCGATTCCTTTTATCATGAAATACACAGTGACAGATATGATAAACAAACCATACCAAGTCTTTCTAATACGCTGCTTTTTCTCCTCGTACAACTCCTCATTTTTCCAATAAAAGAAAACAAGGACTACAAAGACAATCACTAAAACAAATAAGCCAATTCGAATGTTAGAGATCATTAATCACATCACCCTCCATTCAAAAACTACTCACGATATCATTACATGCGCAAGCTGCTCTCTTTATGACAAAAGACGTGGACAAGCTTCTAAATTTAGCTACATCGCATATATATTAGAAGGTGCCACGTCTTTTATCATGAATCTACATTGTATATGTAGACAAGCATGCGTTTCAAATTTTCATGTTAAAAAGAAATATGTTTTGGAATTTCCCCTTCAGGTACTTCTCCATCCATACTTAAGTAATAATGACGAATCGGATGTAAATCATCGTCTAATTCATAAACAAGTGGTATGCTCGTTGGAATATTTAATGAAACAACACCATCGCTTGAAAGGTTATCTAAGTATTTCACTAGCGAACGAATCGTATTACCATGCGATGAAATAATTACCTTTTCACCATTTTTTAATGATGGCGCAATTTCTGAATGCCAATAATCAAGTACTCTTTTCTCCGTATCCACTAAACATTCTGTCAATGGAAACTCACCTTTTTTAAGTGCTTTATATCTAGGGTCATTCATTTCATATCTAGGATCATCCTCAGTAAGAGCAGGTGGTCTTACATCAATACTTCTTCTCCAAATATGAACTTGCTCCTCACCATATTTTTTCGCAGTTTCATCTTTATTCAATCCTTGTAGTGCTCCGTAATGTCTTTCGTTTAATTTCCACGATTTATGTATAGGCACCCAAGTAAGATCCATTTCATGTAGGACTATCCATAAAGTCCGAATTGCTCGTTTTAATACAGATGTATAAGCAACATCAAAAGTATATCCGTTTTCCTTTAATATTGCTCCTGCTTCTCTCGCTTCACTTAGTCCATTCTCTGATAAATCTACATCTGTCCAACCAGTAAAGCGATTTTCAAGATTCCATAAACTTTGTCCGTGACGAATAAGTACAAGTTTTATCATAATAATTCCCCTCTCGGAAATGTGAATTTTATTGTTCCATTGCGTACACGTATAAAGTATCTAGTAATGTATCTTTTTATCCATTCACTCTACGATCAATCCATAGTTGCCATATGTACGGATAAAATTTTATCTTTTTCAAACTATAAAGAAAGGCCTATTTCTCATTATTTTGGATCAACTGGAATTTCTCTTTTCGATATCCATGCATCATGACCTGAACGGCTATTTGCCATTTCATTCATAACTTGATGCCAATTTTCTTCGCACGATTCACCAAATTTTGAAAAAATGGTACCCATTTGTTGTCTTTGTACATCGCTCAGTTTTTTCTCTAAATCGGCACCTTTTTCTGTTAATGATAACTGTTTCACACGACGGTCATGTGTAGCTTCATTACTCTCAATTAAACCCTTTTCCACAAGTTGTCGTAGTGGTCCGTGTAGAGCTTGTTTACTTATTTCTAGCAGTGATAATAACTCATTTACACTTATCCCTGGAAAACGTGCGATAAAAAATAAAATTCGGTGATGTACTCGTTGTATGCCATATTCTTTTATAATTTCATCTGGCTTTTCAGTAAATGTTTTATATGCAAAGTAAAATAATGCTAATGCTTCATTCATCTGTTCTTCTTTATGTTGTGTCATCTACTTTCCCCCTGTATGTAAATTATACCACAATCCAGTAATCAATATTTTAATGAACGCATTGGAACTTCTTTAGTCTATTGAAACATTCATTGCATAATTAGGAGATGATTCATTTGAAAAAACAATATACTGTAAGTACATATTTATTGGATAGACTACACGAATTAGGAATTGAACATATATTTGGGGTTCCTGGTGATTATAATCTGGCCTTTTTAGATGATGTCGTAGCACATGAAAATTTAAAGTGGATTGGCAATTGTAATGAATTAAATGCTGCATATGCTGCAGATGGGTACGCTCGCATAAAAGGAATCGCTGCTCTTATTACTACTTTCGGTGTCGGAGAATTAAGCGCCATTAACGGTGTTGCTGGGTCATACGCAGAAAACGTATCAGTTATAAAAATCACGGGGACACCACCAACAACAGTAATGGAAAATGGAGCACTCGTTCATCATACGTTAGGTGATGGAAAGTTCGATCACTTTTCCAATATGTATCGAGAAATTACAGTAGCACAAACAAATTTAACTCCTGAGCATGCCGCTGAGGAAATTGACCGTGTACTCCGTGCATGTTGGAATGAAAAACGTCCAGTTCATATTAATTTACCGATCGATGTATATAATAAACCAATTAATAAACCTACGGAACCAATCTTAAATCATCCAATAGTAAGTAATAAAGACGCATTAGATAAAATGCTTCTACATGCAACTTCAAAAATTAATAGTGCCAAAAAACCTGTTATTTTAGCTGATTTTGAGGTGGATCGTTTTCATATGGAAGAATATTTGTATCAATTCGTAGAAAAAACAGGGTTTCCTATCGCAACGTTAAGTATGGGAAAAGGAATATTCTCTGAAAAACACCCTCAATTTATAGGCGTTTATACTGGTGATGTAAGTTCTCCGTACTTGCGAAAAAGAATTGATGCATCTGATTGTATTATTAGTATTGGTGTGAAGTTAACTGATACTATTACAGGCGGCTTCACACAAGGTTTTACGAAAGAGCAAGTTATAGAAATCCATCCCTATACTGTGAAAATTATAGATAAAACATATGGACCAGTTGTAATGAAAAATGTTTTAGAACAATTAAGTGATTTAATCGAACATCGCATAGAGGACACACTTGAAATTAAGCCCTTTATTTCAGAATCACTATCTATGACAGAAGAGTTCAATCCAAAAGCTCAAATGGTTACACAAAAACGTTTTTGGCAACAAATATACCATTTCTTACAAGAAAACGATGTTTTAATTGCAGAGCAAGGAACACCTTTCTTTGGTAGTTCCGCTATCCCTTTACCTAACAACACTACATATGTAGCGCAACCATTATGGGGATCGATCGGCTATACATTACCTGCTCTACTCGGTACACAGCTTGCTGATTTATCGAGGCGGAACATTTTAATTATTGGTGATGGTTCTTTCCAATTCACTGTTCAAGAGTTATCGACTATACTACGTCAAAATTTAAAACCGATTATATTTTTAATCAATAACAATGGATATACTGTTGAACGTGCAATTCACGGCCAAAACGAACCGTATAATGACATACAAATGTGGGATTACACGAAACTAGCGAACGTATTCGGATCGAAAGAAAAAAGTCTAACATGTAAAGTGGAAAATGAAACAGAGTTAGCAGAAGTCTTAACGAAAGTAACTTTTAATAAGGATCAGCTTATCTTTGTTGAAGTTGTAATGAGCCAAGGGGATCAGCCCGAATTGTTAGCTAAACTGGGCAAAAGATTCGGCCAGCAAAATTCTTAATATAAAAAGCATAACCTAATTATACAATTGATAGTGTAACACTTGTTTTGAGAATAGTTTTGACACTCAAAATACATAAGGAATAGGATGGAAAGCGCCATCCTTTTCCTTATGTATACTATTTTAAGAACCTTCTTCGACTAATACCCCTTGTGACAAGTCAAAATTCTTAATCCATCTTTAACTTTATAGCTTTTGTAGCAATAAAGGTTTTAATATGCTTATCTAATATCCTTGTTCCACCAAAATCATCCTCATAAAAGCCTGTTATAACAAAACCAGCTTCAATTTGGCCTTGAATTTGGTCTTCTAGAGTATGCGCATATTCTATTGTTTGATTCGAATTGATGTAATCTTGAACTTCATCCTTTGGTAAATAATCCAATGTTGATGAAGGAATTGAATGTTTAACATCAAGAATACCTTTTTGTTCTTGGTTATCATCAAAAATCCATAGTAACGGATTTGTAAATCCAGAAATAAGAATGCCTTTATTCTTTAAAACCCTGGAAACTTCATTCCATACAAGATGAATATCTTTTACAAACAAATTAGAAACAGGATTTACAACAATATCAAAATATTCCTCCTCAAAATCACTCAGGTCTGACATATCTCTTTGTACTGTTTTTAAAGTTAAACCATCCCGCTGTGCTACCTTTTCATCTTGTTCCAATTGCTTCTTAGATATATCAGTAACTGTTACATCTGCTCCAGCAGCAGCTAGAACCGGTGCTTGTTGTCCTCCACCTGATGTTAAGCAAAGTATCTTTAATCCATCTAATGACTTTGGAAACCAATCTCTAGGAACTACTTTTTCCGTAGTCACTGTAATCTCCCATTCGCCTGATTTACTTTTTTCAATAACCTCACTACTTACAGGCTTCGTGTATCTAGACCCTTCTTCAACCTTCTTATCCCATGCATTACTGTTTTGTTGTGTCGTATCCATTATGATTATTCCTCCTAAAGATATAGTTGCAATTTAATTGTAAGATTATTAGCTATGTATACATTCCCTTTTTCTATTAACCTACCAGATAGTAAATACATAGTTGTCTATATTTATTTTAACAAATAAACAAGTGAAACTGTTTAAAAATTCTAAACAAACGAGAAATTCGATAACTATTCAATTCATTTAGAATAAACGATATTAATTAACAATCTCCAAAATGACATGCCAATAAAAAAGGCGTCCAAACCTGTTGAAAGTTGGAACGCCTTCTTTATTAGTATTTAATTTTTCAAGCTCTTAACTGCATCCATTAAGCAAATAAGCTACACTTTTTCTTTTTTATTCAGCAAGCGTTAACTGCCAAGACACACCATACTTATCATTTAACCAGCCAAATTTTTTACTAAATGGATAGGCACCTAGAGGCATAAGAATTGCTCCATCCTGCGCTAGTTTATGAAAGACCGTTTCAATTTCTTCTTCCGTCTCGCAGGTTACATAAAGAGACATAGCTGGAGTAAATGTAAAATCATGCTTTACATAACTATCGATACACATAAACTCTTGGCCATTTAACGTAAAAGTCGCATGAATGACAGAGCCCTCTTTACCAGGTCCATTTTCATCATAGCGAGAAATACTTACAATTTCCGATTGATCAAATAGCGACGTATAAAAATTCATCGCTTCCTCAGCTTTGCCTTCAAACATTAAAAACGTAGTAATTTTTTGATTTGTGTTACTCATATGAAGACAGCCCCTTGTTATATATTTATGTAAAACATAAGTCGGCAAAAAACCGAACGTACATTCCTACAAGTGTATTGTCTATAAAAACGATGAGTTTGTCAATTATCTACTTTCTTATTTCTTCTTAAATAATGCTGTCCAAAGAAATGATTCTCCAAACATTTCATTCGGTTGTTTTATTTGTTTCATCCTTCTAATCTCAATTACCTCAAATTCTTTAAATATCTCTCTTAACTTTTCTTCCGAGTATGCAAGACCACCTTGTAGACTCCATCCTCTATATACGTCCCAATCTGTTATTTCTGATCCATTTCGCTCATCTAAATCGCCTGCTGCAAAACATGTTAATCCGAAATAACCACCCGATTTTAATGAGTTTTTAATTAAATCCACATAATTTATTCTTCTATGCGGTGGAATGTGATGCAAACAGCCCGAATCGTATACAAAATCAAATTCGTTTTGAACCTCTAAATTAAAAATCGAATCACAAATAAAATCAATTTCTATTCCTTTTGCTAAAGCCCTCTCTTTCGCCCAATTAATGCCCTCTATAGATAAATCCACTGCGGTTACATCAAACCCTTCAGTCGCTAAATAAATACCATTTCTTCCTGGACCACATCCAAGCTCCAGCACTTTCCCTTTGGAAACCCATCCTGTTTCTATATATGAAACTAGATTTTCATCTGGAACATTTTCAAAAAACGGAACATCTTTTTCTCTATTCGCATAAAATTCATTCCAAAATGGTTCTGCAGATCTTAATAATGAATCAAGCATTTTAATAATATCTTCTTGCGTGTGCAACGTTTCATTTTTCATTTGTAGCCCTCCAAATTCTAATAGTCAGAAAATTATTATATATCTTTTTGAACTTTCAAACAAACAAAGAAAGAACTCCTACATTCAATAGGAGTTCTTTCTTTAAAATCCAAGTATAGCTAACCAGTTTAACAACTTCTCTTCTCGCGCCTTTAAATCATCGTTCCTAAGCTTACCTAACTGTATTTCACTAACAATTTCTCCGTCCGCCATAAAAAGAACTCTTTCTGTTTTCGCTGCTACTTTTACATCATGAGTCACTAACATAATAGTCGTTCCATCACGATTAATATTTAATAATATTTGCATTACCTCTACTGTTGATTTTAAATTTAGAGCACCAGTTGGCTCATCAGCAAAAATAACATTTGGATTATTGATGAGTGCTCTACAAATAGAAACTCTTTGTAATTGCCCTCCAGATGCTTCGGTTATATAATGGGATGCTATATCACTTATCCCCATTTTCCCCATGAGCTCCAGAGCACGTTTATTTACTATTTTCTTACTCTCACATTTCGCTAAATATGCTGACAAGATGATATTATCAAATAGATTCAAGTTTCTAAGAAGGTTGCTCTGTTGAAAAATAAATCCTATTTCAGTAAGGCGCAATTTGGCTAACACTTCTTCTTTCATGCATGATATTTCTTTATTATCAACTTTCACACTTCCTGATGACATTTGATCCATTCCACTAATATTATATAGTAACGTTGATTTCCCAGAACCAGAAGGGCCCATGACCGATACAAATTCTCCTTCATAAATCTCTAAATCTATATTTTTTAGCACGTGATAATTTGCGTTTCCATCTATTGAATATGTTTTGTTTAACTGCTTTACTTCTAAAATTTTTTTCACGTTACAACCCCTACTCTCCATTTCGTTTTAATTCGTTTGTTTGTTTCATAGTAAAACTACTGAAAAGTGTTGTTGCAGTCACAGATATAAATAAAATAGCTGGACATATTATATAAGAAATGATAGGGTTTACGACAAACTTTATATGAGCCGCTCCCATAAATGAGCCTAACCGACTTACTAACATTTCACCAAACGTAGCAGCTAGTAATGTCCCTGTTACAATGCCTATTAATACAATGACAATAGAACGAGTTATATACTGTATACGAATATCTTTGTAAGAAAAGCCTATACTTTTCATAATTAATATTTGCGAAGAGTCTTTTGCCAATAACATTTTAAAAAACATTGCAGTAATTAAAACTGATATCAATATTGCAATTAAAATTGCCACTTGAGTCACGAATCTTAATTGTTTAATTGTCTCTCCTAAAGTTTGCGTTAAATAATCATCTGTATCTGTTATTTTTGCAGAACTAAAATTATGTTTATACTCCTTCACTTTTTCTTGTAAATTCACAGTAGGCTTTATATCTACATTTACTACATACCATAATATATTTTCGCTATTATAAGGGAAGCTGGCTTTAGCTGTTTTCCCGCCATTTGTTACATCTTGATATATCCCACTAATCGTTAGTACCCTTTCTTTTCCTTCTACAAATAAAACGATTTCATCCCCTACATTCTTTTTTAATTCATTTGCGTTCATATAAGAAAAGGCAATTTCATTTTCATTTTTTGGTGCCATACCTTGCATATAGTCTACTGGAAATTGAGTGAAGTCTCCCACTTCCACATTTAAGTTTTCATGTGTACCATCAGCGTTCACCATTTTAAATGTACTCGTTACAAATGCTGCATATTTTTCTACTTCATCATCATTTCGTAAATATGAAATTACATCCTTAAATCGTTTCTCTATATTTTCAGTTTGCTGTAAATCTATTCGAATATCACTTTTCCCCGTTCCCATATAATTAACAAACTTCGGCGACTGAATCGTATACAAAAAGTTAACAGGTACAACAATCATGAACACTGCTATGATTAAAACGATACTTAATACGCGATATAACTTAAATCGTTTTACTACATCTTGTATACCAATAAATATATTTACATTTGTAATCTTAGTTTGAGAGAGAGAAAAAGAACTTTTTACCTTCCTCTTTCCTAGATTATCTCTTGATCGTAAAGCATCTATTGCTGTAATTCTCCTGAAATTCCGCAAAATAATACGACAGAAAAGGATAACGGCTAGAAATAACAAAGTTGTGACTATTAATGGCACAGAAAAATGTAAAATACTTGTTTCTGCTATCCCCATATAAAGTGAGATATTAGAGGTAAATATTTTTGTAACAAATAATGAAAGTATATATCCACATATACATCCGCTAGCAGCAATAACAACATATTTTGTTACATATAATTTTTGAATCTCTTTACTTGTAATACCGATAGCTTTCATAACACCTATCTCCCGATAATCTTCTTCCATTGAAGTCATAATCGTAAATCTAATACATAAAATTGCGATTAACATTAATAATGCACTTATTATAATGAGCACAGCAGCTATTATTCCATCTGTTAATGAATTGAGTGTTTTAAAGAGTGAATACGTAATAGAGGGGCCTTTTTGAGGTAAGTTCGATGATTCGTATAGATGTTCAAATTCATTTATTTTATTTACATCTGTTAGCTGAAATTCAATAAGATATTCACTTTCTCCAAAATTCCCCTTTATTCTTTCGAAGTCTTCATCACTTATTACAAATCGTTTTGAACTAACGATTGATGGGTTCATTTGAACATCACGAACAAATGACGAAATAGTCAATTCTAGTTCATTATTATTTTTAACAACCCATATTTTATCTCCAATACGCAAATTATATTTTTGCATATAATAAATGGGTACACCTATTTCCCCTTTCCTGACATCGACCACTTCATTATTTAGATTTAATAAAAGATCAAACTTACTATTTTGTTTAACGAAGCTAATGTCCATTACACTATTATGTTCCGCTTCACTTTTCTTCTTTATAAAAATGTTAGACCCGCCAATTTGAATCATCTCAGCCGTTTGCTGTTTTTTTACAAAAGGGGTTTTCGCTACAAATAAATCGATTGATTGTTGATTTATTTCTCCGGCATGCATTTGTACGAAGTGCGGCGCGTTTGATACTTTAAACAATCGATCCATCGAGTTCAATAGATTTATAACATTACTTGAAGCACTAGCCATTAAAAGACTTGATAACATGATAAACATAAATAAAATGGTAATTATCATTTTATTTTGAGAGAAATCTCTTTTTAACATTCTTCTAATCATATGAAGCTAGTTCCCTTCATTCCATAGTATCTTCTTCGTCACTATCGCTATTATTATCATTATGAAACTAATAGCTAATATAGGTAAATAAATGTTCATATTGAATTTTTCAAACATAAAACCATAAATAACTTGCCCAATCGGTGCCATACATTGAGATACCGCTGTTATAATTGCCATTACTTTTCCTAGATTTTCATTTGGTGTTTTCTTTTGGACTACAGTAATTACATAGATGGATACAATTGTCATGATCATTGCAATTAGAATAGAAGAAAGTATAAAGAGGATAAATGGTGGGTAGTGTCCTAAATTAAGAATAAATGGTGTGACTGATAACGCTACTGGTATTACTAATAGAGCTATAATAAACATCCAATAATATAATGTTTTCATCTGTAAATTTTTAGCAAAGAAACCGATTGACAATGCACCTAGTATGGTTGCAAAATCAATTAACCCCATTCCAATTCCATACATCGTATTGCTACTCTGCATAGTTACTCGTAAAATAATAGGTCCTCCAACAACAAATAACGGTGTCAAAATCAAGTTTAGTAAAGCTGCAAGTAACATAGCCTTCAAAATAAATGGCTGTTTTAAAACATATATAAACCCTTCTTTCATATCCTTTACAATTGTCGGTATGATATGGCTTTCTTGCGCTCTTTTTATAAAAGGTATTGTAATAAACATTTCTAAAATCGCAGATAAAAAGAAAGCGAAGCAACTTATTATTACGAGCATTTTCAAACCAATTATGCCGTACAATATTCCACCTAATACAGGCGCAACTATATTAGATAGTGCTTGCACACCATTTACGATACCGTTCGATTGTTCTAACTTTTTCTCTGGAACTAATTGAGGAATACTCGCCATTACAACTGGTGAGTACATTGCACTAATAACTGCTAGTAAAAACATAATTGTTCCAATCAATAGAATAGATACCGATCCAGTAAATAATAAAACTATAAAGCTTAATACAATCGTAGCGTTGATAAAATCAAAAATGACCATTAAGTTACGGCGATTGAAACGATCTGCTATCGCTCCGCCAAGAGGAGCTAGCAAAAACGGAATACTCGTTACCGCATATAATCCTGCGAATATATCGGCACGGCCTGTTATATCTAGCACATATAATGACAGAGCAAAACGTAAAAGTGTTGAACCCAAAATAGTAATAATTTGCCCACTCACCATTAAGTGAAAATCTTTCATAGAAGATTTTATACTTGCTGGCATCCTTATCACACCCTTCATTCAAATTCAGACCGACTGTCGGTCTATAATAAACAAACAGAAAACCATTATTTCTGTTTCAGTAAAACCTCAATCATATAATCAAAGGACCCTTCTTTCGCTCCAACAGATGCTTCCATCATTTTAATATAAGCTTTCGCTCTCCTCATCATTTTTTCCGGTTTCCACTGAAATAGCCCCTCATCAAATATAACTTGCGCGGAGGAAATTAATAGTTCAATTGTTTCCTGTGGGTATAGAGTAGAGAATATCCCTTCCTCAATTCCTTGCTCTAAAATTTCAGCTAATACTGGAGATAAATGTATAATGGATTGTACTAAACTTTTTTGATGCATTTCTGCATTATTTGGTTGATGAAATTGCTCAATCATTTTATCTTTTACATTCCCTGATTTTGGCGATTGCTCCATCAAAACTCGAAATAACTTTTCTAATACTGGTATATTGGGGTTAGAAACGATTACTTTCGCTTTAGCAACATCTTCTTTAATAATCCTCATAATAATTTCATCCATTACTTCCTCTTTCGACTTAAAATAATGATAAAATGTCCCCTTTGCTATCCCTATCTCTTTTAAAATGTCATTTACTGTTGTTTTCGTATAACCTTTCGTAATAAATAAGCGTTCAGCAGTTTCTAAAATTTCCTTTCGTCTCTCCTCATACTCCTTTACAATTCGCATTCAAGTTCTCCTTCCCATCAGACCGACTGTCGGTCTATTTAAATTATATGTTTCGTTCGTAAAAAGTTTCCTATTATCGTATATATACAACACCCTACTTTCTATTTCCTTTATGAATTTTTAAAATTATTATTAATACGGTGAATGAAATTTTAAGAATTACTATATAGCATGCCCCTTGTACTTGTATCGACTTCGTTGTATAAAAAAAGAGCCGCAGTACTTTGCGACTCTTTTAGAATAATAACTATTTAACGGCCACGTCTTTGCTGACCTTGCTTTGTACTACCTTGTTTATTACTTGGCTTATTGAATGATCGATTGTTATCATTTCTTGAACTATTTCTTGAACTATTTCTTGAACTATTTCTTGAACTATTTCTTGAATCACTTCTTGAGCTATTTCTCGAATCACGTCTTGATTCACTTCTTGAACCTTCACGGCTATCTCTTTGACGATATTGATCTGATTTTTTCGGAGCAGGCTTTGGTACCGGTTTTCCATTTTCATCTACACGTTTTATCTTCGGTTGTTCGATTATTTGTCTTTGGATTGGTGCACCAAGCGTTTTTTCAATTTCTTCTAGATGTTTTTCATCTTTCGCTGCAACGAATGTAATTGCAAGACCTGATCCACCTGCACGTCCTGTTCGGCCAATGCGGTGAATATAACTTTCTACATCTTCAGGGATATCAAAGTTAAATACGTGCGTTACACCATCTACATCAAGTCCACGAGCTGCTACATCAGTCGCAATTAAGTACTGAATTTTAGCTTCGCGGAAACTCTTCATAACTCTTTCACGTTTCGCTTGAGGTATATCACCATGAAGTTCAGCACAATTATAACCTCGTCCTTTTAAATCATCATACAGCTTACTTGCTCTAACCTTTGTACGACAGAAAATAACTGCTAAAAATGGCTGATCACGATCCATAACAAAACGAAGTGCATCTGGCTTTGCACGATCTGTCGTCTCAATGACACGCTGCTCAATTGTATCTACCGTTACTTCTTCACTTTGTACTTGAACCATTTGCGGCTCATCCATATAACGCTTCGCCAATTTTTTAATATCTTTTGGCATCGTTGCTGAGAATAACATCGTTTGTTTACTACCAGGTGTCTCATCTAAAATATCTTCAATATCATATAAGAAACCGAAATAAAGCATTTGATCCGCTTCATCTAGTACAATCGTTGAAAGATTACTTAAATCAATTGTTTCACGTCGTATGTGATCTAATAATCGTCCTGGTGTTGCTACAACAATATGTGTATTACCTTTTAACTTTCTCAATTGTTGTGCTACATCTTGCCCGCCATAAATCGCTAGTACATTAATATCTTCTCTTTGAACAAGCATTTTTTTAATTTCAGTTGTAATTTGCAGTGCTAGTTCCCTTGTTGGTGCAACAATTAAAGCCTGAACATCACTACACTCTGGATCGATTTTTTCTAAAATCGGTAACACGAATGCTAACGTTTTACCCGTTCCTGTTTTCGCCTGCCCAATAATATCTTTACCTGACATAATAACAGGAATTGCCTTCTCTTGAATTGGTGTTGCTTCTGTAATTCCATTTTCACGTAATGTATGATTAAAAGTTTCACTAATTCCTAATTCTAAAAAGTTTTTCAAATAGACCACTTCTTTTCCTTATTTTTCACATTAGCTTTCATTGTACCATTTGTTTCGCCAAATATGAAAAATAAAAAAATTCTTATCTTCTTTTTTTATATTCATCGTGTACTAGATGAACAAATTCTTTTTGTTTTTCCTCAGATTTTATTAATTCTTCCATATTAATAGAAGACAAAATGAATTTCTTAATTTTTCTATTACTCCAAATTAAACTTGTATACTTTGTATCTTCATGTAAATTTCGAAACCACTCAAATTCACTTAATTTTGCGATATGATGTTTTAATTTCATGTCATTTCGAGGATAAAAGGTAATTATGGCCATTATTACATCAAACAATAAACTCATCTTCTCCCCTCCTATACATATATATTTCAATGTTACGGAAATATAGTTACAGGGTGATAAAATTGACTACTACATTCATAAAGACTTTTTGCATATTTTTCTTACTATATTTTCAATCCACCACAATTATAATGGCGAAATCTCAAACAGATGTAATCAGTGAATTCAAACATGCTTTACTCAAAAATGATAAAAAATTAATGCAGTCATATGTAACAGAAGGAGTTGAACTACCTGCTTTCCAAAAGGAAAAACCTATTCATGAAATTAAAATCATACCATCTCCTAAAGAAGATACTACAATTCTTCTTTCTTATTTCAAAGGCACTAATGATGAATTTATTATCGGTTTCATTTTAGAAATAGTAACAAAAAACAATAAAATATCTCGCATTAATCAAATTTATAATGGAACCAATCCACTTATGAAAGAAGCTACTATCGTAAAAGAATATGAAATGAAGTGTAAGGAACATATACTTACTCCTACAAAATTCCCGTTCGAAATTCACGAATTTCAAGGGTACATCTATAACGATTACTTAGACCTCCAATACTACAATGAAGATATTAATGGGATTTTTAAAATCACTGTTTCACCAGTTCAAAACAAATTAGGCTACTATGTACATAGGGGCGCTACGTTCTACAGTTTAAAAAATAATATAAAAGCATTATATAATCCTCATTTTGATTTAGCATATGAACTTATCTTTCAGAAGAATGGTTTTCAATATACAATTGCAATTGGTAACAAACTATACATAAAAAGAAAATACAATGTTACTGATTTGATAAGAATTGCGGAATCTATGAATTAAAAACCCGATCTTTTTGATATAAGAAAGATCGGGTTTTTATTATTTTATATAACGAGTGTTCCTCCTAAAAATGGGATAACACAAGTAAAAAAATTTTAAATAGTATTCTTAATCAGCATTTTTATCTTTCTTATCACTGTTATCATTTTTATATGAATACGACAATAAAATAATAACAATTAACCAAAAGACTGAGTTTTGTATCCATTCCGATACTACAGGGATTTGGAACGTTATAAATCCTAGTATAAGGCTAAATACAATAATAACCAATTTATGCATATAATTCCCCTTTTAATCTAATTGTATTTTAAAAATGATAGGAGAACAATAGACACTACTTCAATACTATTTTTAAACATCTATTTTATTTTTGAAGTGACTTTATTATTCGTGAACAAATATAAATTTTTATACAGTAAGTTTTCCTCCATGATAGCAATAATACTTTACGGCTTTAAGATTTTTAATCCTCTTTAAAGACTCTTCCGCTTTTTCAATATCTAAACAAAAATTCGGATTAGCTATTGCTAACTCACGATTCTCTTGAACCGCTGCATCTCCCGTAATTACACAGTTTAAATTCGGAAAATATAATGAAATATGCCCCGAAGTATGTCCTGGCGTTGCTATTATTTTACATTCATCATTCAAAAGCATTTGGCCATTATATACTTTTTCATCGACAGAAATATGTCTTATATTTTTTAATTGTTGTATAAACCACTCACCAAATTCTTTCTCTTCAACTGGCATAAGTTGTAACATGTCTTCAGCTTGAACTAATCTCTCTGATTTTATATCACCATTAATGTAGTTAGATTCAATTTCACTAGCAATAATATTAACGTGAGGATATTTCACTTTGAAATCATATAAAGATCCTATATGATCGTCATCATAATGGGTAATAATTATATTTTTTAAGTTTTTCATCTCATATCCATGTTTTAATATTGCATTTTCAATTAAAGGTAAAAAACTTGGATATCCTGTATCGACTAACGTTAATTCATTATGTAATATAATTAAACTTGGATAAATACATTGTCTTGCCCCGTTAAATTCGAATTCAATTGGTAGTTCTATTATTTTCATTTTTCTTCCCCCATACCCGTTATTCAATTTTTAATAATAAATACATCATCCACATATATTTTACTGTACATACTTATGTAACAAAACAATGTGAGTCATTACATAACCAACATTCTATTATTTTGAACAGGTAATTCCCTATTTTTATGGAATATACAATAAGAAAAACAATAAAATTGATTATTTCCCTACTTCTTTGTCTATCCTTTTAAAAAATCGATGTTTTTGTAAAAGGAGTGTTTATATGGAGAAACAGACACTTTGGAAAAAGTTCAAAAAAAGCTCTGTAAACCTCGGTAAATCCAGCGTATATGAAAGTATTATTTTATTCTACACAATGAAAAAGAAAGAATTACCTACTAAAGCGAAATTCATAATATTAGCCGCTTTATCTTATTACGTATTAACAATTGATTTCATTCCAGATATAGCTGCTATTATTGGGATCGGCTTATTAGATGATGTTTTAGCAATTGCTATAGCGCATAAATATGTGATGCGCCATGCGGATGCTGAAATTCGAGAGAAGAGCAAAGTAAAAATGGAGTCATTATTTACTTCAGCACAAGCATAATTAAACTATTTAGTCATTTACCTAGCTTTTTACTTTCAAAAAAGCTAACTTTAATTATTGATAGTTCTATTTAACCTTCACCATGAGATCATTACAGAATACATTCTTAATTTTTCTTAGCTCTCGAGCCGTAAACAAATAGGGTGCCAGTACTTGTTCCTAAGTTCTGACACCCTATTATTTGTTCTTATATTTATCTGTTATACAATTCATTCAGGAAAGATTCCAATAGAGACATTCTTAAATAAAGAAAGACCATAATAGTGCAGATAGTTTATACAGTTGCATGCGTGCCCCTATACAAAACTGCTATTGCAACTACTATAAGAATCATCCCCATAAAAGCAGGTGCGGCATGACCAAGTGATACATAAATTTGCCCTCCAATAATTGGACCAATCATTCTTGCCAAAGCTTGAATAGATTGGCTTCCACCTTGAATCCTTCCTTGTTCACTAGAATCGACAGACTTTGAGAGCATCCCATTGAATGAAGGCCCAAAAATCGAGTCACCAAAACCAAACAGTAACATCCCAACGATTAAAAGAGGATATAGGGAAAACAAAGCAGATGCTGCAATAAAACTGTAGCCAATAATCTCCGAAACCATCCCAAGTATTGCTATTTGTTTATCACTAAGCTTGCCCACAAGCTTTGGCATTATAAAAGCTTGTGAAATGATGTCTTGAAAGCCCATAATTGAAAACATAAGTCCGATTAGTGCAGGCTTCCAGCTAAAAGTATCCATCGTAAGTTGTGTGAAAATTGCTTGTAAAGATCCGTTAGGTATCCAAAGTAAAAACGCTGAGACGAGTAACCATTTTAAGTGTTTCATAGAAAGTATATTTGCAAGTTGTACAAAAGGATTTAACCTTACAAAAGTAATCTCTTTTAACCTATTATTTTTGTCAAGACTCTCAGGCATATATTTCATCCCATATAATACATTGAATAAAGTTATGAGCGCTCCAAAATATAAAGGTACAGAATGACCAAGCTTTGCAAGTAATCCCCCAAGAGTTGGGCCAATGATGGTTCCTACACCTACCACCGCACTTACCCATCCAAAGTATTTCGTTCTCTGTTCTGGCGGAATGATATCTGCAAAATATGCGAAAATTGTACTGATACTCCCGCCTGTAATACCTTCTATTATGCGTCCAGCAAATAGTACCCATAGGGCCCCTCCTATACCAAAAACTAAGTACCCGATTGCGGAACCGAAAAGGCATATTAAAAGTAATGGACGACGGCCATATTTATCGCTTAAAGCCCCGAGTGCAGGAGCAGCAAAAAACACGCAAACCGCATAAACAGAGGTCAGTAGCGTAACAACTAGAGCCTGTTCTTCCGGACTACTTATATAAGGCTGCACTAAGAATGGCACTACAGGCATAATGATGCTGAAACCTATACCACAAAGAAATACAGAAATAAGGCCGAATATTAAAGCATGTTTATCTATGTTTTTTTCAGTTTCGCTTTCATTTTGTGATCTAAAAATAGACATTTAACTTCTCTCCTTAAAACATTTTGTTGCTTCGTCAACAAAAATACAATAATAAAAAGGTAGCCTTACTATGAACAGGCTACCTTTTTATTATTTAAATGTATCCCGCATGAACGGAAAAATAAGTTAGTTTTCGGGATTAACTACCCGTAAAAACCCGAATGCTTCAACTGTATTATGACTTAATATGTATACCTTGTTTCTTTATTTCTGCATCCAAATGCCTACTATACTTTTCCACGAAGCTAATTATACTTTCAAATTCTTCCTCAGTTACTTGCTCAAATACAGCTTTATCCCGATCTTGAAACTCTTTGTGCAAGTCTTCATGGATTTTATAAATTTCTTTCCCTTGTTCAGTAAGCCTAAAATAAACTTCTTTCTTATTTTCCGACTTTTGGTAGCTTTCAATAAGGCCTTTTTGTATGAGCTTCTTAGTCATTCTACTTATAGCACCGCGAGTCACATAAAAAGCCTCTGCAAGTTGTGTCACGTTAGAATCTGCATTGTTTTCAATATATTCAATGCAATGTACTTCAGAAGACTTAAAACCTTTAAGACCCTCTTCCATCTTATCCTTATTAAGCCACACTATCTTATTATATAATTCCCTGAAACCGTTCATGACCTGTTCTTCCTTATTCATGGCCTATCCTCCTAACCGCTCATTCATACGTTAAAACCATTATATTAAATTTCTGTTTCCATTTCGACTATATTGAAATAATTATTTTAACATTATAGAAATATGTAAACACAGGTGACTAACTAGAATAATTCCTTACACGGCAAATAATACAAGAATTATGCTACTTGTATTACGCAATATACAAAATATAAGAGCTAAGATCATTCCTCTTAGCTCCTCGTTCATAAAACTACTTTTTAAAATACTATTTCACTTCATTTGCTACAAAAAATTGCTCACAAACACTTGAAATGCGCTGCAAGTCTACATTTCCACCAGATATAACCGCTACTACTTTTTTCCCTTTAATATATGTATCCACTTTCCCTGCGAGTAGAGCAGCAGTAGCTAATGCGCCTGCACCTTCTACAACAGCTTTACCACGCTGTAATAAGTCTTTCATCGCTACTTCTAATTCGCTTTCTGATACTGTTACAATATCATCTACTAATTCTTTTACAACTTCAAAAGTTAAATTGCCTGGTATTTTAACCGCGCAACCATCTGCTATAGTAGGTGCCTCATAATGTTCTACAATTGTACCTTTGTCATAAGATGCCTTCATCCCATGAACATTATCTGCTTGAACGCCAATTATATTAATCGATGGATTAAAAGATTTTAATGCAACAGCAATACCAGAAATAATTCCGCCTCCACCAATTGGTACAATAACAGTATCTACATCCCACATATCATCAAGAATGTCTAATCCTATTGTACCTTGACCAGCCATTACCTCTACATCATCATATGGATGTAAGTATGTTTCACCTGTTTCCCTTATAATTTCCTCACATTTTGCCTTCGCATCATCAAAGGTTTCACCATGTAAAATCACTTCAGATCCATACCCTTTAGTTGCTTCAACTTTCGCCTGAGGTGCAGAAATCGGCATCACAATTTTACTCTTAATGCCAAGTAAATGAGCAGATAAAGCAACCCCTTGTGCATGATTACCAGCGGAACAAGCAATTATTCCTCTCTCTTTTTCTTGATCTGTCAACTGTGACATTTTATTAAACGCACCACGGAATTTAAACGAACCCGTTAATTGCATATTTTCTAATTTCAAGTGAATTTCTCCGCCTGTTTTACTAGTCAAATAAAAAGATTTTACTAATGGCGTTTTACGAGCATTTCTATCTAGAATGTTTTGAGCTTTTTTAATGTCTGCTATATGTAATGGTAGTTTTTTAGTTATCATACTAACACCTCTTCCAATGATCTATTCCTAAGTTTTCGTATGTAGCAACTCCTTTATACGAAACCACGTATATTATGTAAAAGTCTTTATATATGTACCTCACTCTGTAATACACACATTTGCAAACAATTCAACATCCTCTTCATATCACGTTCTTTGTAATGATTTAGGCATGCAATTTGGATCCAGTTATTCTTTTGTAAATACGCTGATTCATAATGGACGATATATCCTTGTAACGCTAACGCATCTCCTAACGCTTTAGAAGAAAGACCTTTATGTAATTGAATGGTAAGTATAATTGACGCAGCATGTTCTTTAGGTGAAATAAGTTTTAAACTCATAGTAGTAATAGCTTGTTCAATATATGCATACGTCTCTTTTATTTTTTCAAATGCCATTTCATCTTCGAATCTTTTTAATGCTTCTTGCAATGCATACATTAAATTCCATGAATGTGAATATGGAATACTTTCATTTTCTTCGTACATACCAATGTCCATATAGGCCGGTAATGTCTCATTTACTTTCACATTGTGATTATAAAAAACGAAAGATAATCCAGTAAACGATTTAATTGCCTTTCCGCTAACGCCGCTTGCAAAATATACATCCTTTAAATTTATCGGTATTGCTCCAATCGAACTGATACAATCTACACATAATTTCATTTGACGCTTGTTACAAAGAGTATTTAGTCCGTCTAAATCATTTAACATTCCAGTTGACGTTTCATGGTGAACAAACCAAAGCCATTCATAATTTCCGGTTTCCATTATTTTTTCTAATTCTGTATAAATAAACGGTTCTCCCAATTCTTTTTTATACGTATCAAAATGTAATTGCGCGCGTGTTGCATGTCCAACTAATCTATTACCAAATTCTCCATTTGTTAATACTAGTCCCTTCCCTTTTAAAGAACATAACTGTAAAGCAATCGAATCATTCGCTAATGTCCCTGTTCCTAACATGATTTGCACACGTTTTGCTTTTGTCATTTGCAGTAAACGTTTTTTCACATTTTCCATCGTCACTTGAAATGACTTAGAACGATGCGAAGTAGACTTAGTAGAAAATGCCTTTCGAACATTCTCTTCCATATCGACTGGACCAGGTAAAAACGTATATTCCTTCGTCATAATACCCCCAACACTCGATGCTTCAAACATAGCAGGGGTAACATACATTGGCTGGAAGGCTGCTTCTTCTGTTCCAACTAACGTATGGAAAGATTTGAATCCCATTTGCTCATATAAAGGTAGTTCACGAGTTGTAGCAGAAATGAGCGCCAATTCATATCCATTTAGAAGCAAATAACGATGTAAAAAGCGAATTAAACCTAACAATGCTCTTCCATTTCGATATGCACGTTCTACTGAAAGCAAACGAATTTCATATACATTTTCTCCATGTTCTTGAAAATAGAAATCTAGATTTGAAATTTTATAGTCTAACGAGAATGGTCGTTTTCCTCGCAACGCAACCATACCTACCACTTTATTGTCGTCTAAACAAATTAAATATGTATTTTCTTCATGGAAACGATCTATACGAACACGCTCTTTCGTTTCTTCATGTTGCGGAATTTCTTCTACAAATGTTTTATAATTCAATTTATGTATACGTTCAAATTCCCAAGCTTGATCAGCAACTTTATAAACTAACCCCATGCCTTATCTCCTTTATGTATTTAATAAAAATTATAAGTGGAGGTTAACTCCACTTATTAAAAATTCATTTCATTCTCGATTTACATATAAAATAAGTACAATGATAAGAGCACTTAAAATAATCGTAACAATAGAGTAAGAATACAAAATCATGCAAACCGGTAAACAAGCGATTGTAATTAAGCCTGGCTTAGTAAATCCTTTAAAAATCAAATAAAATATAATGAAAACAACAACAAGAGTAAGCGCTATCAAATAATCAAATGCGATTAATCCTCCAATAAAAGTGGATATGCCTTTTCCGCCCTTGCCTTTAAATAAAATTGGGTAAATATGTCCAAGTAAAACAGCCAATAAAGCTAACATTATGAATGTAGAATCTTCAAAAAGGTATTTTGCAATAGAAACTACGATTGCTCCTTTGATTGCATCACCTAAAAATGTAGCAATGAAATACCCTTTTCCATATACGCGCCCCATATTTCTTGCGCCAGGATTACCGCTTCCTTCATCTCGAATATCAACGTTATGTCTCCATTTTGTTACTATATAAGCGGTCAATATGTTTCCAAATAAATAAGAAGCTACCAAATACAAAAATTGTATACTATTAATCATGAAATCATTCACTTTCTACATGGGAGTACTTATACAATATTCAATGACCATGTATATTGTACTTTTCTTACTTTACATCCCTTTATACATTTTAACATCATATATTTACAAATCATACAAAAATTCTCATACAGCTATTTTTAAAAATATATATTCTTCATTAAATAATATGTTCCTTTCACTGCTGATTCTGATTGTGATACAAATGTAACTTCTCCTATACTCTTCTCACAGCATTTCTTAAATTCATTATATATTTCAGGAACGAAACGTAGTATGCTACCACTTACTGCAATTGAAGTTGATACATCAAACTGCATCTTATTGTATATATTCACCGTAATTCTCGTTAATTCCTTAGCCGCTTGCAAAATAATTTCATGTGCGTCATCATTCCCATTCCTCGCTTCCTCAATAATGAATGGTGCAATTGCTGCAACTTTATCTTTTGAAGAACTGTATACTAGTTGTTTTATATGAGACGATGTTAAAAGTTGAAATCGATCTTGCATCCTTAAGCTTAATTGACAAAGTCCCATTCCTTGATCAAATTGATTTGCCATTCTCTTTAAACCTTGTAACGCAATCCAATATCCGCTTCCTTCATCTCCTAAAATATGTCCCCATCCACCACTATACTCGTACACTTCTTCTTTCTTTCCAATACAAATTGCACCTGTACCGCCAATCGTTAAAATTCCATCCTTCCCTTTTAAAGTAGCTGCATGTGCAATCATTGCGTCATTTAAAACTTTAATTTGAGTTCCGTACTTCTTTTTTAACCGTAATGTTAATTCATTTGTATTTGCTCCACTTACACCCGCTAATCCTAAACAAATACAAACGCAATGCCCATTTAATAACCCTTTCTGGCATTGATCAATCACTTCCATAATATGCACAAAAGCTTCTTCAAAATCTATTAATATATTCCCAAAACCACTTGTAGCTCTTACAAGTCCATTTCCCTCTTTATCAAATGCAATTGCTTCTGTCTTCGTTCCCCCGCCGTCTATTCCGATCATATACTTCATACGTTCGCCTCATTCTCTTCAAATTGGAGGGAATGTTATGTTCCCTAAAACTACAGATTGTTTTGCACCTGTTGCGCTCGGCACATTACTCGGATTACGATGATGTGTTTCGTTTGCTAAAATGGCAAAGGCGATTGCTTCCTTCGCCTCTGAAGAATAGCCTATATCTTCTTGGATGAATATTGCGCACTTTTCTTCCTTTAATCCATTCCGTATCATTTCAACAAGTGTACGATTATAACTGCCCCCACCGCCTAAAATTACCTCATCGATTTCATAATACGGCAAAATAAACTCCTTATAATGATAAACAATTGAACTTGCTGTAAACATCGTGACAGTCGTCAATATATTTTCTTTACTATGCTTTTCAAACCGCTTCAATAATTCACATACAAATTCTTCTCCAAACTGTTCTCTACCAGTTGATTTCGGTGGATTCATTTTCAAAAATGGATGATTCATACAATATATCAAAATTTCTTCTACAACTACTCCCTGTTTTGCAACCTTACCATTGTGATCATACGGCAACTGAAATAACCTTTGACATACTTCATCCATTACCATATTACCTGGACCTGTATCAAATGCTATAACGCTCTTCTCACTTAGTTGACTTGGTATTACAGTAACATTACCAATCCCGCCAATATTTTGTAGTAGTCTATTTTTAGTATGGTGACGATACAAAATAATCTCTGAATATGGTACAAGTGGTGCACCTTGTCCTCCTGCTGCCATATCCATCGTTCGAAAATTAGAGATAACCGTCGTTTTCGTTTCATACGCTATAACTGCTGGTTCTCCAATTTGTAATGTGGAAGGAATCATAGTACCATCTTGCTTTGGCTGATGATAAATCGTTTGTCCGTGAGAACCAATTAAATCTAATTGTCCCAAAGGAAAATTGGCCTCTTTACAAACTTCCTTTACAGCATTGGCGAAACATAAACCGAGTTTGAAATTTAAACTGCATATGAGTTGGACATTTGAATTTTCTATTGATAATGCCTGCTGGATCTCATTTTTCATATCATTATAAAATGGCACAGTAGTAAAATGGATGAGTTCAACTTTAGAACCTACACCGCTTCCTTCTATATGAACGAGTGCTACATCTATTCCGTCTAACGAAGTACCGGACATTACCCCTGCAATATACATAACATGCATAACCTCCTATTTACTAAAAAACAATCATGTAAGTTACAAACGTACAGCCAATTGAAAATATTATAAATCTAAAAAACAGCTGCACTTTTGATGTAAACGACCCATCAATGAAAGAAACAACTACTGTAAGCAAAATACTTGCCGCAATGCTTGTAACGAGCCATATACTATGCATTTGTGATAGATTTAACATTCTTAATAAAGGTACAAATAGTAAATTCGCACATATCACTCCAAATAGGAATAAAAATACACCTTTATAACTAAATTTTATATTCATTCCATTTCACCCTCTCTGGACTTCATGTGAAAGAAGTGATAGGCAAAATACCTATCACTCATAAATACAGTATAAAAATCACAGATTAACAGATTCTCCGTCTCCATTCTTTTCAATTTCAAGCATATTTTTGTCGTACATTTTAAAGAATGGTAGATAAATAAGGAATGATATTGCTATATTTATGAAAACTAATACAATTGCACGCCAATCTCCGCCTGTAGCTAAATACGCACCAATTGGAGCTGGTAATGTCCACGGTGGCATAATATGTGTTGGCGTTACAAATCCCATTGCAGTTGCTGAATATGCAACAGTTGCTGTTACAAGTGGTGTAATGATAAATGGGATAATTAAAATTGGATTTAGTACAATCGGTAATCCGAATATCACTGGTTCATTAATATTAAAAATACCCGGAACAATACAAGTTCTTGATAATGCTTTCGAATATTTTGATCGACCAAATACAATCATAGCTAATACAAGCCCTAATGTCGCACCAGAACCGCCAATCCATATAAACCATTGATATAACGGCTCTGGTGAAATGAATGGCAACTGATCAGCTCCACTAGCAACTGCTTCGCCATTTTTCCCTAGGTATACTTCCCATAATGGCCGAGCAACAGTTCCAACAACCGACACACCATGGATTCCAAATGACCAAAAAAACGTAATTAAAAACACTGGAATGATTACACCGAAGTAACTATCCCCAGCTTTTACTAATGGTGCTGCTAATTTATCAACAACATGGTGTAAATCAATGTTAAAAACGACAGTTACTAGACTCATTATAATAATAACGAATGCAGCAGGTATAAGTGCTTCAAATGAACGCGACACAGATGGCGGTACTTGTTCTGGCATTTTAATCATTACATTTTTCGTCTTACAAAACCTTAAAATCTCTACGGATAAAATAGAAACAATCATCGTCACGAATAATCCATGACCTCCTAGATTTGTCATCGGAAGCATAAATCCTTTTTTATCAATTAATTCAGGAGTTAATGTTAATAGCAGTGAACATACTGCAAGCTGAGCTCCCGATAAAGCATCTAACTTATAACTTTTCGCTAAATTATATCCTATTCCAAACGCTATATATAAAGACATAATAAACATCGTTAAACGATATGGTATTAATATACTTGTTTGATTTTTTAATGCCCAAACGGATATGAAACTATCTTTCGGTAATGGTGGAAATGCTACGATTAAAAAGAAACTCCCTACTATAATAAATGGTAACGCCGAAATAACTCCATCACGGATTGCTTGTAAATGCCTTTGCTCAGAAAGCCTTGCCATCGGTCCAGATAAGTTTTTATCAAGAAACGTGACAAACTTATTCATAACGCTTCCCCCTAACGAATTAAATCATTTACAGTTTTTAATAAAGTCGGTCCACCAAGCGGCGTATATGCTTGCGGCGGTATGATACCGCACGGGATAGATTCCGCTTCTGCAAATTTTTTTACAGAGTCAAATCGGTGTCTAATTTGAGGTGCAACCATTACAACATCCCAACCATTCTTCACTTCTTCTTCCACCTCATTTGTTCCAATCGCATGGACTTCTATGTTTATCCCTTTTTTCTCCGCCTCTTTTTTTAAAGCGTTTACAACAATTGCACTGGACATCCCTCCAGAACAAACGAATAAAACCTTCATTTATTAATCCTCCTATACTTATAAATTATCCCCTTCGAATGAAAGGAAGTTTCACTTTACTAACAAGCATATGAAGAAGTGAAAGAATTTAGTTATAATGAAAGTAAATTTCACTAAAAATATTTTTCCTATTAAATTAATGTTTCAATATGTATTTTTCTCTATTGCAAGGCCAACCCTGCCCCAGATAATATATTAGATAATCATATGATAGGGAGGCGTATAAATGATTGTTAAACGTTTATTAATGATATGTTGTATCGTCATCTTTTTTATTCCTTTCTCTTTCATTTCCCCTCACTCTACTTATGCTGAAGTAAATACTACGTACAAAAAACATGAATTACGTGCTGTATGGATCGCATCTGTTCTTAATATTGATTGGCCATCAAAAACTGGCTTACCTATTGAAAAGCAAAAACAAGAATTAATAAGATTGCTAGACGATGTAAAAAGCACTGGTATGAATGCAGTGGTTGTACAAATTAAACCAACTGCTGATGCTTTTTATCCTTCCAAATACGGTCCTTGGTCAGAATACATTACGGGTACACAGGGAAAAGACCCTGGATACGACCCACTCGCATTTATGGTTGAAGAGGCACATAAAAGAAATATAGAATTCCACGCATGGATTAACCCATACCGAATAACGATGAATCACACTGATATAAATCGATTATCAAATGATCATCCTGCAAGACAACATCCCGATTGGGTTGTACCATATGGTGGAAAGTTATATTACAATCCCGGTATTCCAGAAGTGAAAAAATTCATAACAGAAGGTGCTTTAGAAATCGTACAAAATTACGATATTGATGCGTTGCATATGGATGATTACTTTTATCCATATAAAGTAGTTGGCGAAGAATTCCCTGATCAAAAAACGTACGAAACGTATAATAACGGTAGATTTACAAATATAGAAGATTGGCGACGCGGCAATGTAAATGAACTTGTCAAAGGTCTAAATACTGCTATAAAACAAGAAAAATCATACGTAAAGTTTGGCATTAGTCCGTTCGGCGTATGGCGAAATATAGCTGACGATCCAACTGGTTCTAACACAACTGCAGGTCAAAGGAACTACGATGACCTTTACGCTGACACACGTGAGTGGATACAAAAAGGTTATATTGACTACATTACACCGCAAATATATTGGAATATTGGTTTCACACCCGCTGCATATGACATATTAGTAGACTGGTGGGTAAAAGAAACAAATAATAAACCGATTCACTTATACATCGGTCAAGCGGCCTATAAAATTAATAATAACTCTGTCCCAGCTTGGTCTGATCCGGAAGAATATCCAAGACAGATTGTATTAAACCGGCTATTTTCTGAAATAAATGGGAGTATGCATTTTAGCTTAAAAGATATTAATAACAATCCACTAGGGGTTAAAGATAGACTCGCAAAAGACATATATAAACATCCTGCACTAATCCCGCCTATGCCTTGGCTTGATCATGATCCACCAAAACAACCGACTTTAAAAGGGGCCATTCCAAGAGATGAAGGTATTGCTGTAGGTATCATTGATGATAGAGAGAATGACTCTGCTTATTACGCAATTTACCGCGCGAATGGAAAAAATGAAGTGGATATAGAAAATCCGAAACATTTACTTACTACTGTAAGAAAAACAAAGCTTGGGGAAATTTATTTAGATAAAACAGTTATTTCAGGAGAAACGTATACGTATGTCGTAACTGCAGTTGATCGATTGCATAATGAAAGTACTCCTTCTAGTAAGACCACTATAACAGCAAAATAGTATACAACAAAAAATTACCTATTCATTTATGAATAGGTAATTTTTCTATTATCATTTATAAATTAAACTACATAATTTCTTTTAATAAAGAGTTAGCACTTTTAAGAATTTCTCTACCATCATTCATTAAATTTGTAGCTCTTTGCATTTTATTTGTATTTCCTTCATCCAAAGCTTCTGGGGTTAACTTCGCAGAATGATTAAACTTCTCTAAAGCCTGCAAATATAAACTATTAACTTCTTTGAATTTGTCAGGTACTTGAGCGTTTGGTGGATTTTCAGTTACATCTTGTAACATAATGAGACTCGCAGCTAACTTAATCGTCCATTCTTCATTACCGATTTTATTATTTACTAAAAGATTTCCTGTCTGATTTAAAGAATCTGTTAGTTTTTTACTATGAGTAGCATATGCAGATCTATAATTTGATTCCAACACCTTTTGTTGTGTTTCTGCCTTACGCGCCTCTGCTTCTGCTTTCTTTTTCTCGTCCTCTTCTTTCTTGCGTTGCTCTTCTTCTATTTTCTTCTTTTCTTCCTCTTCTTTTTTACGTTGCTCTTCTTCTGCTTTTTTCTTTTCTGACTCTTCCTTCTTACGTTGCTCCTCTTCTGCTTTCAACCTATCTGCTTCTTCTTTTTGTTTCATTTTCTTTTCTTCTTCTGCTTTTTCAGCTGCTTCTTTTTTCTTTTCTTCAGCTGCTAATTGCTTCTCTTTTTCTTTCTTTGCCTCTTCAGCATTTTTTTCTTCTTCTACTTTTGCTTTTTCAGCTTTCTGTTTCTCTTCTTTTTTAGCTGCTAATTGTTTCTTTTCTTCAGCTTTTTTATCCATTTCAGCTTGTTGTTCTGCAGTTATTGGATAAAAAATATGACTTAATGTTAAAGAAACAATAAGCACAGATAAACATGAACCAAAAATAACAGCAAATTTTTTCAAGCGCGAACGATATTTCTTTATAATTAACGTTCCTATCATCGCAATGAAAAATGCTATAGCTCCAATTAAAGCAATCATCCCAATAAACATTAACAAAGTATCCACTATTAAAATGTACTCCTCTACCTATGTATTTCGTAAGATCCATTCTAGTTATCTATACATGTTTTTGCCTATTTAAACGAGTTTCTTATAGAATCTTACATTTTCAACATTTGTCAGTATAACAATTATACAATCATAAAAAAAGGGTTTTACTTACTTATTAATACTTCAACTAATTCTGTAATTTCTGATTGCAGGTTACTTTCTAACAAAAAAGAGATTCCCTCAAAAAAGCTGGATGTGCCAACTCTTCCAAGGAAATCTCTCCTACTTATTCTTAAACTTCTCAGTCGCTGCTCTCATCTTCACATTCAAATCGTGATCAATCGAGTCACGAATATCTCGCTCGACTACTTCCATTTCTTTTTGGAAATTTTGCAAGTAGATTTTTAGTTCTTCTTCTTTTTCTGGTCGTTGTGAAGGTGGTAATTGTACGACTAACGATAGCATAGCTGTTAAATCTTTCATTAAGAACGTTTCAAGTTTATGTTGTTGCTCAAACATACGCTGCTCCTGATAATACGGTAAGGCATTTAATACTGAAATTGTAATATCATCAACCGTTCGTTGTAATGAAGGATTTATTGAGCGTTTATACGCTTGAATTGTATTTAATGCATCTGGATATCGATCATAAAAATACAATTTATAAAACGATAAGTCTGTCGGTTTTACTGTTTGCTGCGTTTCTTGTCTTAAAAAATCTTTTACTTTTATCGCCGCTACATCAATATCTTCATTTGTAAGTTTTTTCGTTGTTTTTGCCATTACATGCACTTTTTTCTGTTTTTCTTTCGGTAACATTGAGAATACTTGCTCTCTCGTACGTTGACCTGATGCACAGAAAAGAGTGTTTAATGTATACTGTTCTTTCTTTCCTTCCGTACGAATCCAGCGATAAAAGAGTGGATGTTGTGTAAATTCTTGTAGAAACGGTAATGATTTATTCGATAACTTATCTAAAGAATCATGTGCTCTTTTATATGGTTTCGTCCATGAAAAATACAGTTTACGTCCGAAATATACAACTAAAACAACGACAGTAAATGCGATTAAAAGCAATGTACCTAATAGTACTAATACGGTTTGAATGAAACTCATTTTTTCACCTCCTCTAAAAGTCTGTTATTTCCTTGGACGCTGAATGAGTTTTTGTTTCATTTCATCATTAAATGTGTCTAGTTCAATAACAAACTTCTTACTTGACTCGATAATGCGTTCTGATGATTTCTCAGAAGCTTCAATCGCAGCAAATACATTTTGGAATGATTCGCGTAATTTATCCATGCTAATTGCAGGATTTTCAAGAAGTTTTGTTGTTTCTTCTGTATTTTGTTTTAATGCTTGTGAGTTACTTAATACCATTGATTCAATTGCTTCATTTGTCGCATTCACTGCATCAATTGTTTTACGCTGATTTGTTAACGCTAGCTGGATAGCAGCTGAAACTGTTACAACGTTTTGCGTCATCGTAATTGCATTACGAATTGCCTCTGTTAACTTTTCATTATTTTTCTTAATAATGTCTACAGATGCGATAGATTGTAATAAAACACTTTTCGCTTGCTGCATATTACGTGTACGCACTAGAATCTTTTCTAACGCATCGTTAATTAATGGAATATCTCTTTGACGTTCTGGATTTTGTTTCTCAGCTTCCAGCATGCCAGCGAGTTTTCTTCCTAAGTATACTTGTTTATCAAGAGCGTGAATTTTATCGTGCGATTGCTCTTTAAGCATTTCAAGACCAACTGTATCTTCTTGTAAGTTGTCACGACCAATTAAAAGGGATCTTATAATCTCCTCAATTTGCTTATCTATAGATTGATATTTATGCACGTATGTTTCAAGTGGGTTTTTCTTGAATACTTTAAACATAATTTTCTTCATTCCACTTGCTTTTAATGAATTCGGATCAAGCTCTGATACCACTTTTCGTAATTCTAACAATGTATTTGGTATTTCTTCGTTCTTTCCATTCATCATCGCTGTTACAGGACGTTTTAACGCTGACAACGTTTGTCCTGCTGCTTGTTGCTCTTTATCCCCTAAATCTCCTAGCTGGGACAATACTTTTGATAAATCTGTATTTTGCTCGCTATTTAACTTTTGTACATAAAGATCAGCTTCTTTATTCAATTCCTCTAATTCTGCATCTTTTATAACTGTATCAACCACTACTTCTACATTATTATCTTTCACAATCGATACAGGTTCTTTTTTCTCGAGTTCAGTCAACAAAATCGCTCCTTTATTTATATGTGCGAATTTATTTGCACTATATATTTCATCTCATTCATCGAATTCCACTTGTTTGAAACCGATTTTCAAGAAATACCTGCATATGCAGTCATTCCCTGTTTCTTAGTATAAGTATACCTGTTCTCAACATTATTTTCCTCAGACTTAAGACCTAGAGAACAACATGCTGAAGGCGGATTCTTCGTATATTACGTATATAAATTATGTTCTTCTTATCCTACTGTACTCAATCTTTTGACATATACCCTTTTTCAATGTGATAATTAAATTGCGCTCACTCCTATTTCTTCTTGCGCGCTACGAATGCTCCATTTTGAAATGCCAATAACACCGTTTCAAATATTTCATCTTCTTCAATCATTTTTCTAAACTCGGCTAACTCACTCGCGTGAGAAGTAGCATTATCAACAACAAGAAAACCGTTTGGTTGTAAAATGCGTTTTATATGCTCAAGCCACCACATGTATTGCGTACGCTCTGAATCTAGGAAAATAAAATCAAATGAATGATTTAGCTGCGAATCTAAAAATGCCCCTGCTTCTTGATTATGAACATCAATCCTTTGCAAAAGGTTTGCCTTTTCAAAATTGACAAGTGCCTCTCCAACTCGTTCCGAAGAAAGCTCTACAGTTGTTACATTTCCATTTGTTTCTTCTACCGCGTTAGCTAACCACAATGTAGAATAGCCATTAGAAGTTCCAATTTCTAAAATATTTTTTGCACTACACCCTTTTACTAAAATTGATAAAAATTTCCCCATCTCACGAGAAATATTCCGTAATTTTTCTTCCCGTGTTTTTTTATTTCGATCATGCTCTTCTCCATATTGTTCAAGTTGAAATAATAATGAATCTAACGTATCCATTTTTTCATCGCCTTTCCAAAGCAATATGATGAAAAAGCTCTTGCTGCCCGTCTACTTTCATTATATGCGAAACGAAAACCTTTTTCTCGTTATATGACAAAGATTTAAATTTTTTTATAGCATATTGTTTCGTTTTTTGGTAAAGTTAATTTCTACGTGCAATTATTCCATTCATACTATTTTTAATTCAATTGCAGTTATTAAATCATATAAACCCCAATTAAATGAATCGGTATTTCAAATTCAATTAAGCGCCCTTTCCGGACGCATTTTCTTTTGTTTATATATTTCTAGAAGAAAGGATGCTTACAATGAACGTGATTAGCTTAGATGCTGCTAGAAAACGAAAACAGCATAAAAAATTAATGATTACTATACCGATTATTTCACGTATTTATGAAGAAGACGGGGAAATTAAATTTGAGGTAGCCGGCGAAAAAGATGTACCTCTTGAAATGTTAGAAAAATAATAAAAAAGACGCACTTCTAAAGAAATGCGTCTTTTTTATACTATTACATTTAAGTGCATAAGTTTTTCAGGATTAACCATCATATAAATGTTTGAGATTTTCTCATCCTCAAATGCGAATGAAAGTACATACATCACTTTATTATTTATTGTAACTATAACGCCCGGTGCACCATTTACTATTTTGAAATCAACACTATACTTTTCTGGCAATCTTTTTGCAATTCCAAAGAACAAACGTATAATTTTATCTGCAGAATAAATCGGATTAATAGCAGTTGTAACTTTACCACCACCATCTGCTTTAAATATCGCATCTGTTTTTAATACTTCTAACATGCCTTCTGCATCCTCACACTGTAATGATGATACAAACTTTTCCACATAGACAGCCATTTTCTTCGTACTTAGTGTTGATTGCTTCGGCTTATCTAAAATACTTTTTCGTGCGCGTTGAAAGATCTTCCGGCAATTCACACTACTCTTATCAACAATTGAAGCTATTTCTTCGTATTCATAACTGAAAACCTCTCTTAATATGAAAACAATCCTTTCTACCTCAGATAGTTGTTGTAAAAGTAATAAATATGCGGTTGACAGGGATTCTTTCATTATAAATGACTTTGATGACTCATCACTCTCTTCTACAAATGGCTCTGGTAACCACATCCCTACATATACATTACGTTTATGCGCTGCCGAACGTAATTTATCAATTGAACGATTTGTCGCCATTTTACACAAATATGCTTTCATATTTTCTATAGATTGAACATTCTCTATATTATTTACCGCGATAAATACGTCATGAACGATATCTTCAGCGTCCATAACACTCCCAAGGATTCTATATGCTAATGAAAATAATAATGGTTGATACGCTTCATATAATTGCTCCGTTTCCATGATGAATTGCCTCACTTTCATATTGCTTTAAAATGTGTAACGCTGCACGTTTCCCGCTTGCTACCGCAGCATCAGCTAATATTTCATCATGCCCTGCCCAATCTCCTGCAACGCAAACACCTGGCATTTCAGGTATATTAGGGCCCGGTTTTTCAACACGGTCAATATGAGGAAAGTCATGTACTACTGTTATTTTCGGTAAATATTGCTGTGCAACAACTTCTCTTTTCCAATTTGGATGTAACAACTCCATCATACTTTCCAACTGTTCTTTATCTTCATGAATATGATTCATCTTTAGCACAGGATTATGGTACTTAATTAGACTCACTGCAATTGCTCCATCTTTACTTAATTTGGCTGCTCTTGATTGATTCGTGAAAAATATAGGTTGATCTAACCCTAATGCAAACTGATGTGTTGGGTTGGTTAAGCGTCTTAAACCAATATCTAATGCAGCGACGGTAACCGGTACCGATTGTTCACTCCATCTATACAAACTTGTTCCTTCTGCACCTTTTATTATTTTACAAGCCTCTTTTGGTGGAGTTGTCACGATGACTGTACCTACTTCAAATAACTCATCGTCAAAACAATGTATTCTTTGTTTATCTTCGTAATGCTCTATTTCCAAAACATGTTTATTAGCCGAAAATTGCACCCCGAGATTATTCGCTATATCTCTTAATTTTTTTATTATCGTCTCCCAACCACCATCTACATAAAATACTCCTTCTTTCATAGACAGCTGTATTTGCTTTAGTACAGATGATGCTAATTGCATTGTAGGAGCAAACGTATATGTTGTCGTTCGGCATAACGCATAAAATATATTTCGAACCATTGGATCTTTTATTTCTTTTTCTGCCCATGTAGTCAGACTCATTTTCGGCACTTCCCCTACATTTAAATTCCCTAAATGAATCATAAGACGCGAGAATTGTACTTTTGCAGCCCATGAAAGTAGTGGAGTTGCTAAAATAGAGCGAAAATCTGTGGGGATTGTAAATACATCCCCTTTCCATATTCCATGTGCTTTTGTAGATGGCATTCCACCTGGAAGATTCAAACCTAACTCATTAAAAGTTAAAAATGCTGCGCCTCCTCTGTATAAAGCATGTGCACCAAGATTCATGCAAACGCCATTTTTATTTACAGTCATCCCTCGACCACCGAAGCGACTGGATTTTTCCAATACAATAACTTTCCTCCCAGCTTTCGCTAAATATATAGATGCTGTTAATCCAGCAAGCCCACCGCCAACAATTGCTACATCAAATGTATTCATAATAAAATCCCTCCTTATTCGTTCTACATACAAGACGAACGATTAACGAGGGATGTGACATTCAGTGATACATAATTTATTTTCTAATCCATTACATGCTGATGCCAAATTTTTCTTTCTTCTTCACTCATTCCTCCAATTATTTTTGAAAAATCTATTTTTCTATCAAATGAGTCTTTTAACATGTAAAATTGTTCAAACGAACCTGTAAATATTTCTAATGAACGAGAACAACAAATCGTTTTAAGGTTATCAATTGTTGCGCCATCTAATTCTAATTCCTTTAGTCCTTTCATTTTACCTAATGCGGTTCCATCCTTTACCTTTGTATCTGTCAACTTTATATTTTGAATTGACGAATTGTGTTTTAAGCAATTAAAATTAACAATGATGCTGTTTTCAAATTCAATCGTTATTAATTTTTTTAAATTTTGCAAAACAAATAAATCCAGTTCACTAACATTTTCTAAACCTAAAATATATAAATACTTTAAAGAATCTACTTTTGAAATTGCATCGAGCTGCTCACAATTTGAAATATGTACTGTAAGGGATTCTAAATCTTGAAACTTCGGTAATAATGAAAAATCTTGAATACTAGTATGTGAAATGTCTAATTTCTTTAATGATGATATTTCCATAAGTGCCGATAAAGTATTTATCTTCGTATTTTTTATATTCATTTCTTGTAAGTGCTTCAAATGTAATACTGGCGTTAAATCTTGAACCGGGTTATTAACTAAATATAACTTCTTTAAAGAATCCACTCGTTCTAATCCTGTTAAATCCTTAATTTCATTTCCAGATAAAATTAGCTCTCTCACTTCCGTACACATTTGTAACGGACTAATATCTACTAATCCATTTCCACCTAAATATAATCTCTTCTCTCTAATAAACTTGCCTGCACACTCAGGTGGACCCACTATATTTCTCCAATTCTCATCTAAACTATCGTACCAATCATTAATGTTTTTTTCAGATTGAAATATTAATTGAGGATGTAAAACAGGTAACTCAATGTTAAATAAAGCGTCTAAAAAATGTATATTATCGTTGGCACCATAACTCCAATATAAATAGTCTTCTTCTTGGTGAATGGTGAAATTTTTATTTTTTAGCGTTTGTAAAATAAATAGTAACAAGTCTGAAATTCTATTCGCAATTACATATTTTACTTCTTCATCTCGTCCAAAATTAATAACTTGTCCCACTTTCCCCTTTTGATCCGGGTCAACATCTATTCCTATATTGTTACCGCCATAATCTTTACTAATAGGTATCCAATTGTGATTCACATATCGTTCCTTAATACATTCTGCTGGTATTGAAAATGCATCAAAATTCAAAAAATCATCCTCTTCAATTCTTTTCCATATTCTCCACTCATCCAAAACTTGATCTAATGAGAGAAATGGCAAACCAAAAAATAACCCTGGTCCTGATTTACCCTCACCGTTATGTGCAAGATAAAGATTACGTAATTCATCTGGAAACGCAATTCCCATTTCATTTTCAGCATCTTGAATTTCTTCTATTGTTGCAGGTGCATTCAAAAACGGTTGAAAGTAATTTTTCAATTCAACTTCCAACTCTTTTAAAATAGTATGATTCATTTTCTGCACTCCCCTTATAATACAAATAAAAAAGCGTTATCTTTTACATTAATTGTAATTAATAGCACCTTTTTTCGCAATGAAACTATTGTAATTATATTGCATACAATCGAACAATTTTATCACTTTACAAACCAAGAGCAACAGCACTTTCACATTTCAATAACTAGACTCATATCCTAAATTCAAATTGCATGAAAATATAAGAAAGGCAGGTAATACAAATGACTTCTAGTATCGACTACACTTCCCCCTCAACTAATTTCACCCATGATGTAAGTAAAAGTAATTTTTTTCAGAAAGATGCTCAAAATTATATAAACGTACTTGGTATGAAACAATTAAATACGTTAGAAAATACTTCTTTATTAGATATTTATTTAAGTACAGGAAATGTTGTAGAGCCACATATTCATCAAAATGCAGCTGAACTTGTTTACTGTATTTCAGGATCTGCGGTTGTTTCTTTACTTAATCCTTTTACAAATCATATATTAAACTTACCGATAAAACCGGGGCAAGTTGCAAACATTCCAAAAGCGTGGTGGCATTATGAAATTGCTACAGCAGATGGTACTCATTTATTAGCTATTTTCGACGCTCCAACCCCAGAAGTTATTTTTGGTTCTGATATTTTAAGGTTAACTCCCGCGAATATAATGGCTCATACTTACTGTCTCGATGAACAACAATGGAAACAAGCGGTATCACCTATTCAATCTACTACAGTAATTGGTCCGTCAGCAAACTGTAATCAAAACCGCGGAATGATAAACCCACCAACTCAGCCTCCTAGTCCACAACAAAATTTATATTACCAAGATTCATATTATTTCCCTCTTTACTGGGGATATTAATTTATATTATAAAAAGACAATTAATTATCTCCTCGGAAAATACGTAGGAGATTTTTTATTGTATATCCCCTATTCCTATTTATTATCGTAACAATTAATAGAGTACATACATATAATAGTTATATATTTAATTGGAGGTGATAGTACTATGAGTAATTATAACTATCGAAAAAACTACTCCCATAATAAAAATAGTAGTTCATCAACATCCTCTCAGTCTTCGAATTCTCAATCTTCCAATTCCCAATCACAAAGAGATTTAGCTGAGCAAGGCTATGTAAAGAAAAAAGGATGTAATTGTAATAAAAACAAATAGTTTATTACGAATTTGAACAATAACATTTCAACGCACACGATAAATAATTTACTTCCCTTTTATTTAAAAGATGAATTCTGTTTTTAATAGAATTCATCTTTTTTATTTATAGGTAATTTTTTAAACTACATAACTTATTCCATAAACAATAAAATGTAAATCATAATTTTTTATACCAACTTAACAAAGAGTAATTTCTCAATTGTTTTATCACCTATCCACAAAAAAATATAACCCCCCTAACAAAATTAGGAGGGGTTATATACAAATGCCTGTTTAAATTTCAAACAAACATTGTAACAAATTAGACGATATTAATACCTGCGCTTACAAATCCAGCTACTGCAGCTATTGGACTTGCTGCTGTTAACGAAACATACAGTAGTATTTTATCTCCAGCAGCTACCGGAATAGCTTCAGGTACGATACCTGATGCTGTGTCCAAAATAGCGATAACAGCAAATGCCGGTGTTAATAATAAAGGTGCTCCCTGAACTGTAAACGTATTACTTGCTGCTGGCGCAGTTAATATTTGTATCTGCACTTGAACAGGTGATAATGGAGCTAATGCAGCTGTTGCACTAAAGAAACCTGCTAGTGACGTAATAGTCCCTGCTCGTGGTGCTACAAATGCATAATCACCTACACCTAACGCTAATGTGATACTTGTTCCACCTGTTAAAGCAACGCCAGGCTGACTAAATCCAAATCCAAGTAGAGTTCCTGTATTAGCAACTAATGCGTTAACTAACGCAGCTGGTGTTGTACCCGAAGCGAATGGAATAATAGCTCCGCCACCAGTTGCACCCGTTGCTCCTGTTGACCCTGTTGCACCCGTTGGACCTGTCGCTCCCGTTGGACCTGTTGCTCCTGTTGGGCCTGTTGCTCCTGTTGGGCCTGTTACTCCTGTTGGGCCTGTTGCTCCTGTTGCTCCTGTTGGACCTGTCGGGCCTGTTGCTCCTGCTCCTGTCGCTCCTGTTGGACCTGTTGCTCCTGTTGCTCCTGTTGCTCCTGTTGCTCCTGTTGGGCCTGTTGCTCCTGCTCCTGTTGGGCCTGTTGCCCCTGTTGCTCCTGTTGCTCCTGTTGCTCCTGTTGCTCCTGTTGCTCCTGCTCCTGTTGGACCTGTTGCTCCTGTCGCTCCCGTTGCCCCTGTTGCTCCTGTTGCTCCTGTTGCTCCTGCTCCTGGAGTAGCTCCAATTAATTGAGTTAATAAATTTAATAGAAGTTGTAAACTTGCAGGATCAATAATTAAAGAGAAGAAGAATGGTGCAAGAGCACTGTAGAATTGTTGTAATAAAGAAAGTAATTCGCTTATGTCTGGATTAGGAGATTGGAGTACATTGATAATACTTTGGATTAATTGTTTTAAATAATTACCTTCTGGAGATGGTGCTAATCCATTTAGTAAATTTAGTAGCTGAGTAAACAAATTGAGTAAATTTAATCTGTTTGCATCACTTGGATTTGCAAAAAACGCTGCAATAGCCGAAATTAAAGAATTTAGTAAAGTGATTAACTGTCCTAATTGAGTGCTAGTAATTGGAACAGTTTGTGGATTATTACAACATTCTGGTGTGAAAACTATCGGATTGCAGTTATTGTGACCAAAACAATTGTTATGTGACATTTATTTCCTCCTGACTTGTCTTATAGTTGAGTGTTTTCCTATTCTAAGAACTATAAAATTTTGCATAGATTTAATTCACTTAAAGTAGGAAACATGAAAGATAATTAAACTTTAAAACTTTATTTAATTATGTTCATGACTCACATATTAATTATATGTTTTTAATAATTGACTGCTTAGATTAAACACCTAAACTGAAGAGTTTATTTTATTTTTCCACGTTTATCTCTTAAGTACAAAAACACAAATTAATCATTAGCATATAAACAAAAGTAAAAACACCCATTCTTCAAATAATTAACCCAATATCATTACTAAAATTGTGTTCCCTTTACTATCATAAAGCTGTTTCTATTATCAAAAACTCTCATACAATATAGTGGACAAGTTATTGTATACTTCGTTCCAAATAAACAATTAAGGGAGTGAGAATTAATTGCCTATTATTCAACCATTTATGGCATCTAGAAGATTTACATCTACACTAGGAGCTGGAACTGGCACAGGTGCAGCTTTTGCGGTTGCTGCAACAGCTTGTTTAAATGATGCAGGCACTACTGCAACAGCTTTTCCGACTTTTACGTATTACAACTTATATGTAAATGGCATTCTTCAACCTAGTGTGAACTCCAGTGTTACTACTGGACCTACTGGTGCTATTACAATTCCTGGCGGAGATGCATTAGACGGCGGAATTCCAATTACAATCGAATTTATCGTCACTTAGTGTTATCTACTTTAAAGTAAAACAAAAAGACAGCTTCTTTTTATTTAAGAAGCTGTCTTTTTTAATTAATAATGATAAATTGCAAAATAATTGATGAACCTTGTGATGGTGGTTGATCATCCAATAAAGTTAGCTGACCAGCACTGACCTGATAAAATGGTTGTGGCTGAAGTATTCCATTAATAAACAAATTAATATATGAAACCTCATCAGGAGATAATATGTGAGTTATACCATATTGAGCAACCCCATCTGAATCTGTATATATAAGTTTCTCTCCATCAGCAAAAGTGTAAAATAATAAATTAGTTGTTGTTATGGGACCAATAACTCCAGTTGGACCTGTTACGCCCATTGCTCCGGTCGGTCCCGTTAAACCCGTCGGTCCTATTACGCCCGTTACTCCGGTCGGTCCCGTTAAACCCGTCGGTCCTATTACGCCCGTTAAACCCGTTGGTCCTGTTACGCCCGTTGCTCCGGCAGATCCTGTTACTCCCGTTACTCCGGTCGGTCCTGTTACTCCCGTCGGTCCCGTTAAACCCGTCGGTCCTGTTACTCCCGTCGGTCCTGTTACTCCCGTCGGTCCTGTTAAACCCGTCGGTCCCGTTACTCCGGTCGGTCCCGTTAAACCCGTCGGTCCTGTTACTCCCGTCGGTCCTGTTACTCCCGTTACTCCGGTTGGTCCCGTTAAACCCGTCGGTCCTGTTACTCCCGTTGCTCCGGTTGGTCCCGTTAAACCCGTCGGTCCTGTTACTCCCGTTGCTCCGGTCGGTCCTGTTACTCCGGTCGGTCCTGTTACTCCCGTTGCTCCGGTCGGTCCCGTTAAACCCGTCGGTCCTGTTACTCCCGTTGCTCCGGTAGGTCCTGTTACTCCCGTCGGCCCCGTTACTCCCGTTGGACCTGTTGGAATATAAATTGGTGGAAGAACCGGAAAGGTAGGTCCAATATTTTCAGGTCCTATCATACCTTTATTCAACGATAATTTGTCATTGCGGTTCAATTTAATACCTCATTCCACATATTTTTTATTCATTTAAATCATTAAAATCTATTATTAAAGAATAACTTAATAACTATTCTCTTTTTCTTTTCAAATAATTAACCTATTAAACATTTTACCATTGTTATAACTACTACTAAAAACTCTTACTTCCCAGCTTTATTTTTTATTCCACAATATCCACTTCAACGGATGTCCCTCTAACAATTATACGAATCAATTAAAAAATGATTCATTCTTTTTTATAAGCCAACTTCTTACATACTTAAATAATAAAGCGAAAGTTTAATTAGTAGGAGTTTTATACGTCCCCCACTAATAATTAGTTAAACAAATCGGTCGTTTACGTGAAGCCTGACTCCCACTGAATGTCTTTACTCCAGCTGAATGTTAAGATGCGAGTTTTACTACCCGTTAATACGGGATAATAAACACATTACACTATATTCATAGTAGAAATTATCTATACTAAATTTTCCGTATATACATTATCAATTTACACTTCTCCCTACCAATGTTACATTGAATACGAAGACAGTTTCTCAAATGCGAACCATCTCAATACGTTTTTGAGAAGCATACTCCAATCCTATACGCGAGAGCAATACTATGTCGACACTCAAACGAGTGTCTTTTTTTATGAATTTTCAAAAATAAAACCATCTCTAATAGATGGTTTATCAACACACATTGCTTTATATTTTTGATGTAATTGCAAGTTTATGTAGCTGGATAATAAATAGTCATACTTAACCGAGTTAGCGTACTTCCAAAATTATGATAAGAGTGCTGTCTATCCGCCTTAAAGCGAATTGAATCTCCGCTATTTAATTTATATTGACAATCATTTATTTCAACCGTCAATTCCCCTTCAAACACCGTTATAAATTCTTCGGTCCTTTCTTTATGACCTTCTGAAATTAATTTTCCTTCTGTTTCAATTTCAAGCGTATAGATTTCAAAGTTCCTATCATCTTGAAAAGGAAAAGAAGGATACACTTTATATCTCCCACTGTCTTCTGATAATACTTGTACATCATTTCGTAAAACAACTTTCGTATCTGGTTGCGGATTATTGATTAAAGAAGTAAAAGACACTTTCAAACCATTAGCGATTTTCCATATCGTTGTTAATGTTGGGCTTGACTCTCCTCGTTCAATTTGTCCAATCATCGTTTTACTCACACCTGTTAATTGAGAGACCTTTTCTAAACTCATTTTCTCTTTTTCACGTATTGTTTTTAAATTTTTTGCTAAAATAAGTTGAATTTCTTCCATAAGAAACACTCCTACACTATATACAATATAACGACCGTTATGTATAATAAAAAGCACACGTTATATTGTTCTTTTCGGTCATTATAACACACGATAAATCATTAGGGGGTTTTGAAATGCCTATATTTTCTTTTTTGTTATTTGTTTTTATAAGTAGCTTCACACCTGGACCTAACAATTTTTTAGCTATGACATACGCCAAGCAACATGGTTTAAAAAGGAGTATGCAATTTTGCTTTGGAGTAGCTTTCGGTTTTTTCATCCTCACTTCCTTATGTAGCTTCTTTAATATTGTACTCATCAATATCCTACCCATAATAGAATTCCCTTTAAAAATTTTAGGTGTAGCATATATGCTATATTTAGCTTTTAAAATACTCACTAGCAAAACTAGTACAGATCCCGATGAAAAACATAATAAAAACTTATTTACAGTGGGGATTTTTCTTCAATTTGTTAATCCTAAAGGGATACTCTTCGGGTTGACTGTAGTGTCAACTTTTATTCTCCCTTACTATAATTCATTTTCAAGTTTTCTACTTTTCTCATTATTTTTAGGTATAGTCGGGTTAATGAGTACATTTAGTTGGAGCTTATTTGGTTCCATGTTCCAAAAACTTTTATTAAAGCATACTAAAACGTTTAACATCATTATGGCTGTTTTATTAGTTTTCAGTGCTATTTCAATTGTAATTAATTAAATTCAAATTTTTTTCTTTTTAAATATATGTTTAGTAATATACTTGAAATTTCCGATGAACCTCCCACTTACATGTATTACTTATTAAATATTAAAAGAGGAATCTTCTATATCTAATCATATTTATACGAGATAAAATGATAAAAAGAGGATTACTCATTATGAGTAATCCTCTTTTTATGTCCTATCGTTTTTTAAATATTCGGTTCCACTAAACTAGAACCTTTACTTTACTTAACTTCATACCACCAACCTTTGCGATCAAGCCAGCCTTTCATACCATTTAATTGATTATCTGATGTTGGATCGGAAATAAAATATGTTAATCCATCAGGCTGTAAAATAAATTTAGCTGTCATTTTAACTGAATTTAAAGCTTGCATAGCTTCAGGAACTTCATACGGTGAAAAAGCGCCTGATTGGATAATATTTTGTTTTGATGGCGGAGTTGTCCCACCAGATTGCCCAGTTAATGCATACACAATTGAATTTGCAATTTTATCTGGATTCCATTTTGCCATATCTGCTTCATTATCAATAAATCCAAGTTCAATTAAGATTGCAGGTGCTTTCGTATTCGATAACACATAAAGATCTTTTCGTTCCTTTGCACCGCGATTTGACCAGCCAATATCTTTTGAAAGTTGTGCCGCTATCTTTGCTGATAAAGCTTGTTGGTCATAGTACAAAACTTCAACACCATTAGCTTTCGTATCATATGAGTTTAAGTGAAATGAAACTACTAAGTCTACATCATGTGAGTTTGTTTTTGATACAATGTTATTTAAATTTTGTGCTTGCGTTGTCCCTACTTCATCGGTATCATCATAAACTGTATGCCCCAATGCTCTTAATTTAGCAACAACTGCATCCTTCACTTGGCGATCCATAATGTGTTCTTTCCGATTCCCATAATTCGCGCCCTGTACAATACTATTGTGCCCTCCATGTAAACTATATCTAGCCATTGTTCAACATCCCCTTTTTTTATTACTATATTCATAGCTCGTCTTATTGTCTGGTCAAATATCCAGTACATCTCCAGCAAACAAAATTTGGGCACTAATCTATTTTTAAATTTTTAATTCTAGATTATCTATTTTCTAAAACAAAGGACTCATAAATAAAAATCACAACGAATATTTTTTAGTTGCGGTTTTTACGCATTTAACCTGTTTATTTCAAAATCTTTTTATTATAATACTGAAAAATACGTTATAATATAAGTTACTGTTCTTTAGGAGGGGTTTAATGGCTGATAAATATAAATTGTTGATACTCATTGTTACAGCATTTTTTTCTTTCTTTTCCTTAATAAAAGATTTCCGTAACACTTCAAAAAGTTTCTTTTGGGGGAGTTTTGCAATCCTAACAAGCTTTATATTATTATTAACTCACGCTTTAGAATTAACTCCTATACTTCTCTATTCAGCACAGATGGCTCTTGAGATTATTACAATTCCACGTAAATTAATTCTTCCATCTAGCACTGAAGTTGCTAGTTTTTGCTAACAATTCGTGTCTCTTAAAAAATCCGATTTTATATTTCTAATTATCTTTACAAACATAAAAATGCGGTTTCTCTGTTCTAGAGAAACCGCACCATATTAAAGTTTTTATTAAAATTTAAACTGACTCGTATACAGATCAAAGTAAAACCCTCTATCTTCCATAAGAGATTCATGATTCCCTCTTTCCAAAATACTTCCATCTTTTATAACAAGGATTTGATCTGCTTTTTCAATCGTTTTCAGTCGATGAGCGATTACAAAACTTGTTCGACCTTTCATTAAATTATTTAGCCCTTCTTGAATTTGTAATTCTGTTCTCGTATCAATATTAGATGTTGCTTCGTCGAGAATTAATATATCTGTATCTGCTAAAATTGCTCTTGCAATCGCAAGAAGTTGTTTTTGTCCTTGACTTAAATTCGATCCTTCTGAAGCAATTTTTGTTTCATATTGATTCGGTAAATGCTTTATAAAAGAATGTGCAGATGCTGCTTTAGCGGCAGTGATTACTTCTTCATCACTAGCATCTAATCGGCCATAACGGATATTATCCATAATCGTCCCAGCAAATAAATACGTATCTTGTAAAACTACTCCTATTTTGCTTCGCAACGAATTCATATCATAATCTTTTATATTTTTCCCATCGATATGGATTTGTCCTTGCTGTATATCGTAAAAGCGCGTTAGCAAATTAATGATTGTGGTTTTGCCCGATCCAGTTGGACCAACTAAAGCAATTGTCTCCCCTGGTTGTGCTTTAAGACTCACTTCTTTTAAAATCGTTTTATTTTCCTCATATCCAAATGAAACATTCTCGAGTGCAACATGCCCTTGTAAATTTTGTACAATGAATGCATCTTTTTTATTTTGGATTTCCGGTACTTCATCCATAATTTCAAAGACACGTTCTCCACCAGCAACTGCCGCTTGAATCGTATTCATTAAAGTTGCGAATTGACTGAGTGGTCTTGAGAATTGACGAGAATAATTAATAAAAGCTGCAATAACACCTACTGTTGTCATTCCATTTAAAACCATTACTGATCCAGTCCCAATTACAAGTCCCATACCTAAGTTGTTAATAAAATTCATACTCGGAAAAATAAAAGCTGAAAATGTATCTGCCTTCGTTGCTGAAACTCTTAGTTGTTCATTAATTTTATTGAAATTTTGTACGGTTTCTTTTTCTTTCCCGTATAACGTTGTAACATCCGCTCCTGTTATAGCTTCCTCAATGAATCCATTTAATTCTCCTAAATCTTTTTGACGCTTTGCAAAGTTTTTACCACTATAAGCAACTAGTTTTTTTGTAACGAAAAACATAATAGGTACTGTAATTAAAGTAACAATTGCTAAAATCCAATCCAATGCGAACATCGCAATCGTCACACCTATAAAAGTTAGCGCTGAGGAAATAATTTGTACTACACTTTGTGTCAACGCTTGATTCAAATTATCTATATCATTTGTCACACGACTCATTAAATCCCCTTGCGAACGTACATCAAAGAACCGTAAAGAAAGCGTTTGGATTTTCTCAAAAATATCTTGTCGTATTCTTTGTATCGTTTTCAATGCAACATTAACCATTACGAATGTTTGTAGCCAAGTTAATAATACTGTTACACCGTAAATCGCGATAAGTAACAAACACATTCTCGCCGTACCGCTTAAATCTTTCGGTACAATGTATTGATCGATAATTACTCCCATTAAATATGGACCTAATAACCCAAGTAACGTCGTAACAAATACTAAAAATATAACGAACGTAAGAGCAGTCTTTTGGTACCCCATATAGTTCCATACTCTCATTACAGTTCCTTTCGTATTTTTAGCTTTACCTATCTTAGGCGAGTTACGCCCACCTTTATTAGCAAATTGCCCTTGAAAATTACGCATGTTCTTTCCCACCTTCTTTATTTAAATTACCACCTTGGGAAAGATAAATTTCTTGATATACCTCGCATTGTTCTAACAATTCCTCATGGGTACCATCACCAACTAATTCACCGTTATCTAAAACGAGAATTTTATCAGCATCTATTATAGATGAGATTTTAGAGGCGATTAATAATGTTGTTGTTCCTTTATATTCTGTTCTTAATGCCGATTGAATGTTAGATTCTGATTTTGCATCAACTGCTGATGTAGAATCATCTAATATAAGAATGGATGGCTTTCTCACAAGTGCCCTTGCAATTGATACACGTTGTTTTTGTCCACCTGATAAATTCGTTGCACCTTGTGTTAAATGATATTGATAAGAATCTTCCAGCTTTTTAATAAACTCAGTCGCACAAGCTGATGAAGCCGCTACTTCCAGTTCGTCACTTGTTGCATCTTCTTTACCATAACGTAAGTTCTCTTCTATACTACCTGAAAACAACAATGCCTTTTGAGGTACAAAACCTATTGAACCACGAAGTTTTTGTAAATCGTATGCCTTAACATTTATTCCATCAATGCATATTTCACCTTGATCAACATCGTATAAACGCGGTAACAGTTTTGCTAACGTAGATTTACCACTTCCTGTAGAACCGATAATCCCTACTTTTTCACCTTTACATATGCGAAATGAAATATCTTTTAAAACATATTCATTATTTTTCGTGTAACTATAACTAACATCTTTAAAGTCAATATGTCCCTCGATTTGCTTAGGTGCAATCGCATTTGTTTCGGTCGTAATATCAACCTCAGTATTTAAAATTTGCTGTACACGATCCGCAGATGGAAATGCTCGCGCGATTTGCATAAATACCATGCTTATAGACATAAGTGACATTAAAATAATATTCAAATAGTTTATAAACGCTAAAATAGCTCCTACTTGAAGCGTTCCATCAAATACTTTTTCTCCACCAATCCATAATGTTGCGACAATCCCGCCGCTTACAACTAACATAATGATTGGCATCATTATGGAAATTAGTTGCACCGCTCGAATATTTATCTTCGTTAAATTTATATTAACATTTCCAAACTGAGTAATTTCATATTTTTGTCTTACATACGCTTTAATAACACGTACTCCAGATAAATTTTCTTGTAGCTTTGTATTCACTTTATCTAATGCTTCTTGCACTTTTTTGAACGTTCCGCTCGCTTTACTTGCAATGAATATAATCGCAAGTAATAAAATTGGAACAACTACAAGTAATATAGGAAATAACTCGCGTGCTGTTACAAAAACAATTATTATACTTCCGATAAATAACAAAGGACCACGAACAAGAACACGTAATGTCATCGTCATCGCCGCCTGAATAGAAGTAACATCATTTGTCACAATCGTTAATAACTTTCCAGTTCCAAACGAATCACGATTTTCACTAGAAAATGTTTCTATTTTCGCAAACACATCTTTTCGTATGTCAGTAGCGAAATTAACAGCTGCTTTTGTAGAATACATCATACACCCAAGTCCTCCAACTAAACCGAGTGCTGCAGCTCCTATCATAAGAATTCCCATTTTAATTACATAATTCAAATCACGGTTTGCTATCCCAACATCAATAATATGTTGCATAATAGTCGGTTGAATTAAGTCCATCGCAACCTCAAGTACCATAAATAGCGGTCCAATTATAGCGAAGAACATGTATGGTTTTAAATACTGTAATAACTTACGAAATGATTTCATACATAATCTCCTTTTCCCATGAAATTACCACTAAATAATTCATATCCCTCCTTATTTAAGCGATGTAGTTTGTAATTTCTTTCTTATTCCTATTATATTATGTAAATTAATATTTAACATTATTAAATGATACGCATTAATGACTTTTCGGTCAATAAATGTGCTTTGTATTATATAAATATAAAAACCGCATTCTTAATGAAAAGAATACGGTTTTTCATCTATATTTTTTCAGTTGTAAAATCTAAAAACTCAGTCTCAAACCCATTATTTTTAGAAGGACTACACGTGTAAAAACCTATTTTAACAGGCTCATTTCCTATATCCTCCATCAAATGAGCGATTCTTATTTGTTCCCATTGGTGGATCTTCTTCACATATATTGTATAATCACCACGTTTTCGAACAATTCGAAAACGAAGTTGTTGGGTAGCTAATTCTGTTGGAAAGTCTTGTGTGGACCAATCGGAATATCCATTATTCGTTACGACAGCTCCTAAATGAGATGGACCATCTGGAATATATTCTAATGAAGTTTTCAGCCAACACTTTTCCGAAATCATAACAAAAAGACCAGCTTGATCGAATTTTGAATTTGGATTCATACGCAATTGAACTTCAGCTTGAAAGTCTGTCATCGTCTCAGTATAAAATACATGACCATTCATTACTTCAAAACCATAATGTGTTTTAAGCCAAAAATCTGTTCCGGCTTTCGAACGGACAATAAACGCATGATTGTTATTAAGCTTATAATATTCAGGTACATTCATTATAGTAAGTTGCTCAATATGTTCTGGTATATGTGATATTTTCATAGTTCCTCCATAATAAAGCATCTTTATGCACATTTAAAATTCTACTAATACTGGGAATTTATAACCTTTCAAATCCAACTCTCTATTACTTCGAACCATTAAACACTTACTAGACTGTAATTCTGTAAACTGTACATCCTCAACCCCTAATTGATCTGGAGAGAAGTAAAATTCGATTTCTGTAAATCTTTCAGCGATTTCCCCGCATATTTCATCTAAAACTGGAATTACTGGTGCAAACACTCCATATAATTTCAACCTGCCATTATCTACTTCATACACAATTAGAGCATCTAGCTTCTCTGAATAATACAATTTCTCATTCCATTCCGAATCATGCATATTCAAATAAAACGAAGGTTGGAAGTTTAATGTTGAAAAATTATTTGAAAGTCTTTGGCTACTATCTATAGTTTCATGTATTAACTTTCTATCCTCTGCCATATAATAATCTAGCTCTCTAAGTAAGGAATCATTATTAATCATTTTATTATATGGAATAGTCATCAAATATTCCTGCACAACTTTAAAACCAAATGATGCATATAGTTCGGGTTTTTCCGTAAACAATAATGTACATTCACATTTCTTATCGATTTCTTCTATCATTTTACTCATTAATTGTGTCATGAGTCCTTGTCTACGAAAATTAGGGTGTGTCATTACCGATTGAATGCCCGCTGCATTTATTCTTTCACCATTTATTAGCAATGGCAGCGAAAATGCCGCAACATTCGCAATCGCTTTATCGTTATGTAAAAATGATATAGCTTTGTATGTATCATCCCAATAACCTCTCTCTGAAAAATCATTCAATGTTTGAATTGTAATTCCAAACACTTCTTCAAATAAAGGAAATAACTGCTCTCTTTTCGGTTCTTCTAAAAGAAGTTTTTCAAAATTTTCAACATTCCCCATGCTGTCCCTCCATACGTTAATTCCATCAAATTAGATATAGTTGTAGAACCTGCTCTTAAAGTAATAGGTCTTACCAATCAATATACTATCATAAAATATAAAAAAAGAGTCTAATTAATTTTATGTTTTGACTATTCGAAAATAAGTCGAATAAAACAATATTAAGATTTTTGAATATTAATAAGTTTATTATATAAAAATAGTGCTTTCTAATTCGTTTTTACTAATAGAAATGCACCATTTATAAATAAAATTTTTTATTATTTTTTTCCTTCTAGCCTTTCCTTCGTATTAATTTCTTCTCCTTTGATTCGCTTTTCAAATGTATTTTTCCAACTAGCAGAAAGCGCATGTACTTCTAAGATTCTTTTTACCCCTTCCATATTTTGTTTTTCCTTATGCATGATACGATTAGCAAATGCTACTGTCACACCTTTCGGATCAGACTTCATTAACTTTAACGTATCAACAGGTGATACCCACCCTTCTTTTAATACACGAAAATAAAACCCTGTATAGCCTGTTTCTTGAAAATATAGTGGTAACTTTGGAATATTGTATTTCTTAGCTAATTTAAAACAAGGTTGTCTTGGCTGCGTTACTTGTACAATTGCTTCTCCAATTTGAAATGTATCACCAATACAAACATCCTCTTCGTACATACCACTAATTGTTATATTTTCTCCAAATGCTCCATATACAAGTTCTTGATTCAACTCTTTTTCCCAATATCCGTAATGTTCTCCCGAATACACACAAACCGCCTTATCTACTCCACCATGATGAACTAAATCCGCTTGACCATCTCCATTAAATTTTACAAAGGATAAAAACACCGATACCTTTACTTGTTTCTTATTTATGCCTGTATGAATTACCTTTCCGCCATATGTAACCTCTTTCGGTAACCCTATATTTAAAGATAATAATTGATATTCATTAGCCATTCTATTTCCTCCTTTAAGGGTGTTCCATTTATTTTCTCTCGATATATTTTCACTACTATCTCTTTTATATAAAGATGATTATAAAACCTAAAAAATCATTGTTCAATCCAATTATTTATATAATAATGATAGGTAAAACCTATCATTATACTTGAGGTGATCCCAATCGAATTACGACAACTTGAATATTTTTTAGCTGTTTCAAAAGAATTGCATTTCACAAAAGCAGCTGAGAAATTAAATATTTCACAACCTTCACTAAGTCAACAAATACGTGCATTAGAACATGAAGTAGGAATGCCTCTTTTCGATCGCATTGGTAAAAGAATATCTTTAACTGACGCAGGAAGGATTTTATTATTACATAGTAAAACCATATTTCATGAAGTTGAACAAGCTCGTTCTGCTATTCAAGACTTAAACGGATTACAGCAAGGTTCCTTAACAATAGGATCATTGCTAACCGTAGTAAATTATTTACTACCACCAGCTATTTTAAATTTCAATCATTTATATCCCAATATAGAACTTTCTGTATTAGGACTTCGTACAGGAGATATTCGTGAAAAATTATTACAAAACGAACTAGATATTGGCATTACATTTCTCCCGATGCAAGATAAAGAGATTATTTCTACCCCTCTATACAAAAGTGAGCTTACATTAGTCGTACCAACCGGTCATCAATTAGCTGAACATAATCATGTATCTATTGCTGAATTACAGAACTACCCTTTAATTCTTTTACCTAAAAATTTCTTTTTAACCGAATTAATTACATCTCATTGTCAAAAATTTAACTTTAAACCAAAACCAATTTTAGAAATTAGTACGATGGAATCTTTAATCCAAATGGTTTCAAAAGGAATGGGCATTACAGTATTACCAAAACCTTATATAGACTTTCTGCAAAACGAAAACATTCAAGCTATCAAAATAGAAAATCCTACTCCAACAATTGAAATAGGACTTATTTATAGAAAAGATAAATATATGTGCGCTGCAACTCGAGAATTTATTGAACAACTAAAAAGAACAGTTCGTTCTTTACAAAGCTAAACGAACAAAAGAGATTATCCTATGAAACCGTTTCACAACGACTTAGTAGAATAATCTCTTTTCATAATGAAATAAAGCATTATCTATAAATTTTAGTGTACCTTTTTGGAAATTGGAATATATTTCGTAAAATATGCCCCCACAAGCAATAAAACAATTGAAATTAACCAAATAAAAATGCCGCCAAAGTTTAACCAATATGCAAGTGAATTTAAGATTGCTAGTGTAAAGAAACAAATTGAAGTTAACGCACTCTTCAATCCTTTTACCCCTGCTTTTTTTCTTTTTTCATAAGTAATATACATTAAAACGAAAACAAATAAGATAAGAACAATCGGTAACACTACTTTTAGCAATGGCACTCCCTCCCGCATAAATAACCCCTTCGATACTACCATCTTATCCCATATATCCGTTTGGAATCAATTTAGTATTCTCTTCTCTCCAAAAATCAGTATAAGTTTTATTTTCAAATTTCACATTCACCGCAGAAAATGAAAGACTTTCTCCAACTTTCAACGAGTACCAGTCATTTAAAAGTGGTGATCCGAAACAAATATTCATTGTACGATTATGTAAATCAAATAAGACAGAATGCAAAGTTCCAAACCATTCTTCATAATTATGTACTGTCAGCCCAGCAGGATATTCTTTTTCTACTAATCCTTTTAAAGACTCCAGACTCACTAGTTCATTTCGATTTAAATATTCATACAATGTGTGATATCTGTTTGTAGATTGTTCTAATCTTCTATTACTCAGTTTTTGAATAGGTAAACTGATTGCATGGTTTGTTGATACGATAAAATCTTGGTTTTCCTCATCAATTGGAGTTATTGATTTATACCCGTCAAATATTTCAATACGCGCTGCGTCTAATGGATCTGCTACTATTAGATTAATATTACTAGCAATCGGTATTTCTTCTATTAGTGACTTAGCCTCCTGCACATTTTTGCATTTCTCCAATAACACTCGAATTACCGCAAAACATTGTAAACCACTTACTACTGGCTTTCGCAGCCCCTCAATATTTCCTACTGGTTGACCACATGCTGAAAATGTAACAGCTAATCCATGCTCGTTAACCCCTTCCGTTCGGCCAAAATATTGAGTAGAAAAGCCACTATGTGCATACGCACCTTCAACATGAGTTGAACAAAAACGCATATCATCTATTTTTGGTGACAAATCATAGTTTCTTAATACATAAGTATGCTTTAAATCTGTCTTTTTAGGTAATACGACACAATGACTACATCCTGCTTTTAATAACGTTTGATAATAATACATCATATGTTTAGCAGGAATTTTCAACACTTCACAAAAACCTTCAATTTCTTCATTAATTCCAGGACAATATTGATGTAATATATTTCCAGATTCTGTCCAATGGTTATGCGATATTAAGTTTTCTTGCTGTATAAATTGCGGAATAAGATACGGATGTTGTTTCACAAATTCACCTTGTTGCTTACCGATTTCATAATGACTTCCTTTGAGCGATGAAAAATACCCCTTTACTTGATACATCTAATTCCCCCTTATTGAATTTATCCATATCGTACCAAATAACCTTTATTCATTCTTGATGTTTTTTACTGTCTTTCAAATCAAATTTTGCTGGGATAAAATAAAAACTAGGAAATTGTAATCATTAACAGTTTCCTAGTTTACCTATACTATATTATCCCTTCCTCCACCAACGTTTCTGCAATTTGAACTGAGTTCCAAGCGGCGCCTTTTAATAAATTATCGGAAACGATCCAAAGATGGAAACCTTTTGGTGTATCAGGGTCTTTTCTAATTCTCCCGACAAATGTATCTATTTTCCCTTCTGCATATAATGGCATTGGATACAACTGTTCACTTGGATTATCTTGTAATATAACACCTGATGCATCCAGCAACACTGCTCTTATTTCTGCAACAGTTGCTTCTTTTTCAAGCTCTATATAAACCGATTCTGAATGGCCTGATACAACCGGAACACGCACACAAGTAGCTGCCATTTTCAGGTTTGGGTCTTCTAAAATTTTCTTCGTTTCTTGAATCATCTTTACTTCTTCAAAGGTGAAATCATTATCAGTGAATATGTCTACTTGAGGCAATACATTAAACGCAATTGGATAATGCTTTTTATCTTTCTTCACTGGTAATATAGTGCTCTCAACCTCTTCACCTGCAAGTATTGACTTAGCCTGTTCTTTTAATTCATGAATCGCATGAATTCCCGAACCTGACACAGCTTGGTATGTGGAAACAATAATTCGTTCCACTCCGAATGCTTTTCGAATTGGTTGAAGTGCCGTCACCATCTGTAATGCTGAACAATTCGGAACTGCTATAATACCTTTATGATCCTTTAAAGTGTGCGCATTTACTTCTGGAACAACGAGCGGTACATCATGCGCCATTCGGTATTCACTCGTGTTGTCAATTACGATTGCACCACTAGACACTGCATGATTCACAAATTGTCTAGAAACTTCTCCTCCAGCGCTAAAAAAGGCAATATCCACACCTTCAAAACTCGTTGTTTTTGCTTCTTTTATAATGAGCTCTCGCCCCTTAAATTGTACTATCTTACCAGCCGATCGGTTTGACGAAAGCAATGTAACTTCAACTATATTAAATTTAGTTTCTTTCTCTAACAATTCAATGATTTTCTGCCCAACTGCACCTGTAGCACCCACAACAGCTACATGATAACCCTTTTCAATCATCTTTTCTCCTCCAATATCACTTAAATGAATATTTCTACAATTTTATTTTATAAAGAATTTAACCATTTGGAAAATTGAAATACATGATATAATCATTCACAAATCATGATAATAAAAGAGGGATCGCTTATGGAAATGAGACACGTTAAAACATTTTGTGCCATTGTAAAGCACGGTAGTTTTTCTAAAGCTGCTCAAGCGTTAGGGTATGCGCAATCTACTGTAACAGCGCATATGAAAGCATTAGAAAACGATTTACATCTCCCTCTTTTCGATCGGTTAGGGAAAAAAATACTTCTTACAAAAGCAGGTCATCAATTTCATCCTTATGCTTTAGAATTACTTGCAATTTACGAAAAAGCACAAGAAATCCCTCAAAATACCGATCAATTAGAAGGTACATTGAGTATTACATCAAACGAATCATTAGCAGTGTACCGTTTGCCACAATTATTACGTATTTACAAACAGAAAAACCCGAAAGTAAATATCGTACTTGAAACAAACACAAATGAACAAGCATTACAAAAATTACGTGAAGGAGAAACAGATATTATCTTCATAATTGGAGAAAGCATCGAACATCATGATTTTATTACGTATACTTTTAGTAATGAAACATTTGGATGGATTTTACCTTCGCATTACTCAACACACTCTAATCCATTTTGTTTACTAAACGATACCCAATTTATCTTCACAGAACAAAGCTGTGGCTATAGACCGATGGTAGATCGTTTTTTACGTCAAAGCGGAAATATTCCAGAGAAAACATTTGAAACTTCCAATGTTGAAGTCATTAAACAATCTGTCATGTGTGAGTTAGGAATTTCGATTCTTCCTTACATCGTTGTAAAAGAAAGTTGCGAAAAAGAGCAACTCTGTTTTCAGCCTATTGAAACTCCAACAGTTATTCAAAGCCATGTAATACATCATAAATCTAGATGGATTTCACCCGTTTTACAATCGTTTCTTTCCTTACTAGAGCGAGACTAAAAGGTGCACACAAAAAAGAGTAACTGCCTAATAAGCACTTACTCTCTTCCAATGTTATCTTATTTATTAGTCTGTCCCCCACCTGCAATTAATTGACTACCCGAATATGTACCTTTTTGCATAAACACTTGATTAATTAACTCTTTTTGTTCCGCTTCTGACATTACCCCTTTTCCTTCACCTAAATTCCCGCTTTGTAATTTCCAAATCTTATTGTGATCCGCATCAATTTTTTCATATTTTCCTTGTTTCCATCTCTCTAAAATGTCTGCGTATGTTTTTCCTTGTACTAGATCATTACTCTTTATAATATCAAGTAAACTTTCAATTCGTTCTTGTGTGATAAAAATATAACCCCACTTTTGATCAGCCTTCGTTTTTTGATGTGCCATTTCATGTAACGCTGTCTGTATGTTCTCATCTGTCCATTTAAAATTTTTATTAAAACCGCTATTCGGTAATGAATGATTGCCATTTTCTAAAAGCTTTGCATCTTCAGCTTTTACATTACTATCAGCTAGCACTTCTATTGCTGGAGCGGCTGGTGATGCCTTTTTCGCAGCTGGTTTACTATTATTCAAATAATACAGCATACCATATGTTAAACCTACACCGATTACTGCCATACCAGCTAAAATACCTATTATTTTAAATAATGTTTTCATCTTGCTTATTTCCTCCCACATATCCCATTCATAATATCTATTTATCAAAACAGATGCAGCATCTCTTTTTTTCGCAGCCTACTAGCCTACTGCAATTTATTTTTTCATACTATTTTACATAAACATAACTTTCACTTTCTGAAATTGCTTTATCACTTCTTAATAAAGTCCCATCAAGATCTGAAATAATAATTTTTTTCATACTTACATTTATTCTCCTTTCACAAATAATAACTCGAAATATTGATTATAGGTTGAATCAACTAAGCTTTTGCAGGTAGTTAATCTCTACCTATTTTTTTGTCTCAATTCAAGTCTCATTTTCATTTATTACATATTTACTATTTCCTGACACACATATATATTTCCTTATATTATATTTCTTTCTATTATTAATTGAAAGATTATTCTGTCAAAATACCCCATCTTTTTTTTATACAAATCTACCTCTAAGCATTTCGTTTTAAATTTTTAAAATATATGCTAGCCTAAATATAAATGAGATGAATAAATATGAGTTTATTGTATACCAGTTTATCCTTCTCAGCTCTTTCTAGCTAAATATGCTAATGCTATTAAGAAAAATGAAAAAATAAACTGATAAATTTTAAAATCAATATATAATACAAATAAAAAACAACGAGTGCCTTATAAGGTACTCGTTGTTTTTATGCACGATGTTCTTTTAACCACTTCGTAATCGCATCTAACTTCGAAACATCAAAACGGCTCTCTTCACAAACATTTAAACTGTTTAAATTATTTACAATTTCTAATTCATTCGATTTTACACTTTTTGCTTCGATCACTTTGCAGTATCCGTCTGTAACGGTATTTAAATTTTCATAATAGCGTTGAAACGATTTGGATATATGTAAATGTTTTTCAAAGTTTCTTCTTCTTTTTGTCTCGTCAGATTCTTTCCGTTTTCTCAGTTCTTCATCATTCGTATATAAATAAAAATATTGATCAGGAAAACCAATTTCCCTATTGACCAGCTTTTCTTTATAAAAGTTTTCTATTAAAGATAATGGCTGATCAAATATTTCAAAATGGAAACACCAATTATAACTAAGTGGTTGATAAATGTCGCCATCAAGTATTACTATTTCATATTGCTTCGATTTCTGCATTGCTATATTCCAGCGCTCTACTTGTTTTTCAAAATACCATGTTCTGTGCTCATTTTTTGGTCTTTCAAATAAAACATTCACTTCAGGTATAATATAAGCACCATAATTTTTTTCTAACTCACAACACGTGCTGCTCTTACCAACCGCGCTTGCGGTATGTCAATAAGGCGTATAAATTTATTCTGCGAATCTATAATGGATATCTATAGCCCCATCTTGCGCCACTTCTATTCTTTTGATTAATTTTTTAAATACACTATTTAAGTCTTTCGACTCTTCTAACAAGGCGAATGCGTCCCTTACTTCTTGTTTCTCTTTCATTTGAGTTTCGATATTGTTTGCTTTCTGTATCTCCAGTTCTTTTAATTCTATTTCTTTTTCCAGTTTTTTGTTACGAACAGTAAAAGTATCTTTATCAATTCTTTCGCCTTCTAAATATAAGTCTAATAAACGCTCTTTCTTAACTTTCAAATCTTTAATATCTTTGTTAAGTTTTTTCAATTTAACATGTAGTCGATTTTCATCCGAATAAAACTCTTTTTCTAAAACACTTTCTTTTTCTTTCAATTTATCCAGCACTAATGCTCTTAAATCCTTATAGTGTATCGGCACATGTTTTACACATTCTCGACGTGCTGTAGTTCTGCTCCAATTACAAATCATATATGAATATTCTGTGGCTTTTCCGTTCTTACTTACGTTTATGCTATTTCTCTTACTCATCGCTGTACCACAATGTGCACAAACCGTTATACCCCTTAATTCATTAGATGTTGATACGCGGCGTTTTTTTTTGAATTTATTAGGATCCTTATCATTAACCATATCCCATAATTCATGATTAATTATTGCAGGGTGATGATTTTCAAAAATCACCCACTTCTCTTTAGGATTTATAACTTTCTTCTTCCTACCATTTACTTTTACTGTCCCATATTTCTGCATTGTATAGGTGCCTTTGTAAGCCGGGTTTTTAATCATCTTGCATAATGTAGAGAATGTCCAAGGCGCCCCTTTCCTTGTGCGCGCACCCTTATCATTTATGGTATTTGCAATCTTGATATAGCCAAATCCTTGTGAATATAATTCAAATATTTCCCTGACAAGAGCGGCTTCCTCGTCATGAATTGCGTATTTATCATCTACAATTTCATAACCATATGGGACAAACCCACCAGTATAACCACCCCTACGCACTTTCGCCGCTAAAGCAGCTGTTACAGAAACAGATAATGTCTTAGGTAACTGCGATGCAAACATCGCATACATCTCAAACTTCATATCATTCTTACCTTCGTAATGACTGTCATAACCCTCCTCAATGGTTATTAGTCTTACTCCGTGGCCTAAAAGGATCTCCTTAATCTCCAGCGCGTCCTTTAAATCACGTGCTAATCGATGTATAGATTTAAATATAACTGTGTCGAGTTCTTTTTTTCTAGCTTTATTTAAGATCCTCTGCATTGCATGCCGCTCTAACCAGGCCGTCCCAGATATACCATCATCAAAGTACACAGCATGCTCGTCCCATTCAAAACCATTATTTTCTAACCAATATCTACAAATATCAATCTGATTTTCTACAGAAGAAACCTGTTCATCCTTATCACTTGATACACGTACATAAACAGCATACGCCACAATTACCACTCCTTCTATTAGTATCCTAACGTATATTATGTCTGCATTATATAACTCCAAGAGTAAACTGGCAATCTATTACCAATACAAAAAGACGACTTTCTACAGTCGTCAAAATAAAAATATATAAATCTCAAAAATTTAGGAGGGGGTAAACAATACACAACAATAACTAATAAAAACAAAAAGAAAAAAGAACCCCCTCTATAAAAAATATACCTTATATATATAATATAAATTATATAACTTATAAATATATATTATATTATTAGTAGTAATATATAAGTATTATTACTATAGGGTTCTAAGGTTTTAATACTGTATGTTTTGCAGTTTATTTAGAAGCATCAATAAGTCCTGTTAATACCTCCCATGCATACTCATCTAAGTCTGCTTGCAAACTCGTATGTTTTTCTAACGTTCTGATTCAATGCCCTGAACTTTCTTTTAGATAGGTTAAAACACCCCAAAAATAAAATAACATCCTTAAAACGATTTCCCATAATTAACATATAATTTAAAATCATTATATGTTAATATTTATCATATGGTGTGCAGTGTTTTTTATGAACACACTATTTTAAGGATAAGGGGATTTAATTATGAACTTTAAACAACTAATCTTAGCAGGGACAGTTATCGCATCAACAACACTAACCCCTCTAACAAATGTACAAGCAGAAAGAATAAGAGAATTTACAGATGTTCCTCCAGATCATTGGTCATATACGGCGATTCAGGTTCTAAAATCTAGGGACATTATTTCGGGCTATGGAAATGGAATATTTGGTTTTGGTGATAATATTACACGTGGACAAGTAGCGAGAATGTTATATGCCTACTTGAAGCCAGTGGATGCACCTAACTTACCAAACCCTTACACCGATGTGAAAGGTCATATGTTTGAAAAAGAAATTTTAACTCTTAGTAAAGCCGGTATTATAAGTGGATTTGGTGATGGGAAGTTTGGTCCAGATAATGTATTAACACGCGAACAATTGGCTTCTGTATTAACAAAGGCTTTTAACTTCAAAGCGACATCTACTACCACTTTCAAAGATGTAGATAAAAATTACTGGGCAACAAATGCTATCAGCGCATTACAAGAAAATAAAATTGCTGCTGGTACAGGGGATAATCTATTTAAACCTAAAAGTATCGTAACTCGTGAGCAGTATGCACAATTTTTATACAATGCTATCGTAAAAACAATTGATCCCGAAGCTGAAAAAAGAATTGCTGATATATCAAAGGCATTAACTATGGATGGTAATGATTATACATATTGGACGGGTAGTTCAATTGTGCTGAAAAAGTCTATATCTAATGAAGCACAAAGACTTATTACTGAAGTAAATAAAAAATATAATGAGAATTTCAAATACATGTCGATAGATCCTACAGTTGATATATACACTCCTAATCTTGAAAGAAACTATGAAATAGGTGCACAATTTACTGTAGATGGTGATGATGAAAATAACTTTGATGTTGGAATTGTAGTCAATAAATCAACAGTTGAATTAGCAAAAAAATGGATTGTTATGATCAATCCTCAATTAAATTTGGATAAAGAAATTGATACTATCATAAATAATAAAACAACAACTAAGCAGACTTTCACTAAAGGAAATTATAAAATAACTATGTCTCTTTTTGAGCAAGTGAAATCAAGTTATTGCTTATATATTGATATACAGGACTAAGCAAGATTATAAAATAAAAAGAGAAGAGTGAAACCTCACTCTTCTTCTGATTGTACTTCTTCTACTTCATGTAGAGGTCACCATACATGTCTATCGACTTAAGAATAAATGCGTGATTTCTTCATTTTTCATAGTAATTACCTCCTGATTTTTAAACTCCTAGAACCACATAAACCTTAGCATACACATCATATTTAGCTGCAAGTTGCTCCAGTTTTTTTTGTCTATATTCCGTCACCGTAAAGAAATGTATTAAAGGTATTTTTCCGTTATATTTATTTTTGTAGTATAACGAAAACTCCCTGTATCTGCTCATCTTCTCTGCGTTTACGTTCATCATTTGTGTACGATCTATTTCTACAGCATTTAGTGTACCTTCATCATCCCTGAACTTCACATCAGGAATAATTGTCATCTTTTTATCATTTACTTTATAACGTATAGGTGTTTCTATCTGCCAGTCGTCAGGGCAAAACAGATAGAGCCACGCTTCATTACGCATAAGGCTGTGAGCTAATCGACTATTTGGTACAATCTTTTCTGTATCGTCGAACAGTTCACGGCCCTTTTTATTTAAGTAGTACACGTACTCTTTTTGGTATACTGTATTATTTACATAGGGACTGAGGTCTTTTAAAATACGATTTGCGTTACGTATGCCCCCCATATCATGCACCGCCATTAGATGTCTACGAGTTGCGAATTTCAACTTTCTAATCGAGGTCAGAATCGTCATCTGACGGTTGATTTTGATATGTGTCTGGATGTTCATCTTTCTTCACCTCAACCTCGTATTGTTTTAGGTGTTTCCACATCTGCTTATCACTAATAAAAGGTACCTGCAGTTCTGTTAATCGATCTGTTTTATAAATAGCTCTACCAGGTAACGATGGTAATGTTTCTAACCCTGATTCATCAAGCACAACCTCAGACGCCTTATAGGTTGGTAATCGGAATCCTAACTTCGCATCAGACATTTGCTTAACTACTGATGGGATCGAAGTAACCGTAGGATACTGGGTAGCCAGAATCAAACGAAATCCTAAACCGCCTGATACAGTTGCGATATAACTAAGCATATACTGACACTCTTCTCGGATCTTATTAACATGACGTGGTAATCCTTTTGCTGGGGCAAGTACAGCCCCCTCGTCAACAATAACAAAATACCGATCTCTTTCTTTTGTTTCAACTATATTCTTGTATCCATTATTCTTCATGAATTTCCCGCGTTCTTCTATTTTACTCATAATTTGTTTTAATACATGATGTGCTTTTTCCACAGAATCAGCTACTTCCATTACTTGTTTCAAACTACTGAACTCGCTAAATTCCAACCCCCTTTCTTTTAAATCGATTAAATAAACGTGAGCATGTTCAGGATTTGCTTCAATCAAGGTCGTAAGTAGCACTTTCATAAATACAGTTTTTCCCATTCGTGTGAGACCGCCTAATACCATATGAGGCGTTTTATCAAAGTCGTGATAAATTAGCTTCTCTAGGCTTTGCCCCATGGGTACTTTCCATTCCCATTTTTTTACTAACTCCTCATTCCAATTCCATTTTTCCGGTATACGTTTACTGAATACACGGATTATTATCTTGTAATTATCGTATTTGATACGTACAGGTTTGTTTAATCCCTCAGAAACAACATCCTCAACTTTTTGTATTAATTTCGAGGGCATCCCTAACGGAAGTTTATATACATAAGTCGTACTACGATCATCTTCTTTTCTTTCGAGGAAAACTGGATAATGTAATTTTTCATCCTTCCTAATCGCAATTCCACTTACTTCAAAGAACACTTGAATCTTCTTTCTATCATCCTCTTTACCTTTTAATCTATTGTTTACCAAAGCGTATCCCAGCGAAACTGCAGGTATTAATAATAATTCAAGCATAGGGGTTCACTCCTTATATATCCTTATAGGATATAATTGCTCTTTACTGGAAGATTTACGTACAAGTTATTTTTCTTATATAACAAAGTGTCCTATGATTCTAAGTTCCCTTCCTTCAAAGAAACACCATTAGCACATAACGTAGAAGATACAGAAACGAGCCGGTGAGAGTTGTATACATCGTCATACGTGGAAGCCAATGCGGAACACTCATACCCATTTTCTCAGCTGCCTTCATCGCCACTACAGACAATCCCGTCGCCGTCCAAATTACTACAGCCTCTCCCGCAAGCGTCATAACGAATCCCTCTTTCTTTTCAGGTGTAATCCCTTAGCTTTCAGTATTGGTTGGTACTGGTCCATAACTTCCTCCCACTCAAGGATCTCTTCCTCATCCCCATATAAGTCATCCATGATTTCATTAGATAAACTGTAATAACCACGGTATTCTTTATTATCAAAAACCTCATGTCTTTCCATATGCTTTACGATTGAGTTCGCCTCACCTTTCCCCCTGGACTCCTTATACATGCTTTTCAGCTCTTTTGATGGGTACAAATACGGAGTGCCATTTAAGTAATCATATTGCCACCTCATTACTCATCCCTCCATCGTTTACAATCATCTAAATATGCATCAATCCTTTTCTGGAACCCTATCTCGTTGTATGGTCCATAAGGTTCTTCTTCCCCCAATAAGTCAACGATATCGATGTATTATGGATGCTGTAGCATATTGTGAGCTGCGATGTGGTCGTACACACATTGCAACTCATCATGATCATCAGCCTCTGCGTGCATGTTAAACAAAGTTTGTGATGGATACAGTGGCATGCGGTTTAAGTACTTATATCCAGGTCTCATTGTTCCTCACCTTTCCCTTCTTGATGTCCTTAGTTCCACTTGGTATTCCTCGTGGTCTTGATGTGGTATTGATATAGGTATATGACCTAGATATTAAATTTTGCGTGTCCAAACAAATTTTTTTGCCTGAATGCCTGTACTATTTTCAAAGGAGTTAATCTTCCCTTGTAGAAACTATTGTTTTGAGGTGATTATTTATGAAGTTTAAATGTCGGTTAAAAGTCATTTTTGCTGAATTAGATATTAAACAAGGTGATTTCGCTAAACGTATTGGGATTGATGATTCCACTTTAAGCTCACTTGTTAAGAATCGTACAACTCCACGATTTGATACAGCATATCGAATAGCTCAAGAACTCGGTAAACCAATCGAGGATATCTGGACCATCGAGGAGTAATTCCTTCCCCTCCAGCCTTAATAAGTTTTTTTATCTTTATTTCGTTTTTTATACTTGACTTTGGTGGTCGGCAGACAATCATGGGATGAGGGTACAGGACAACGGCTAGGGCAGAGAATGACTACCTTACAACGCTTCAAAAATAAAAAGCGTCGTAAAGGAGACGTTCTGTCAATCATGGTCTATCGGGTTAAGGAATCCGTATAGTAACACCCTGTTTAAACGCTGTAATTTCTTACACAGCTGACTTTTTACAGATAAAGCTTGTCCTATCTGCAGAAAGAATCAGGAAAGGAAATGCACTACTGGCGTATCCTTGATTACTCGTAACCTATAATTCTTTCATTATCAGCTGCTACCCGTGCCGCAACACGCCAAGCAACCGCCGTACCGTTAATGGCCGTACTCGCCTAGACTCCTAACAACGCAAACAAGGAAACGTTATACGTTAGGACGCTTAACTTTCTGACGTCGGCTTAGCTAACCTGTTCAAGTTTAACGAGTGTTAGGTCATTCCTCGTGTGGATCTCCTTCCTTAGTTACCTAAAAAAGACAATAGGAAACTAGACCTCGTGTATATCTATTTTTTCGAATCAAGATATTCACGAGGTTGGGGGTTGTCCAATATTCAGTTAAAGAAAGAGCTTATAGCACGTGAGCTATAAGCATATTTATAAGTAAAAGAACAGAAGCTACAGTATAAAAACCGTAAAACCAAATACAATCAGACTTTGTTTCTAAACCGAAGTACTCGCTTATCTTTTGCATTTATACCGATCCACCCTTCTCACTTCACACAAGAGTATGACTCTAGAAGTAAAACTTTATTAGTATTAATATATAACTCTAGGAGTCATACGTCAATAGTGTTTCTAAAAAAGTTTTACTTTAATATGTAAATTGTGTAAAATGTAAAGTAATAAATGATCGGAATGAACGGAGGTATTACCATGAGTTCTATGATATTCACTTTAGGGGAAACGATGGAGGAAATCGGGATTACGAAAAATAAGTTATCCGTGGAATCCAAGGTACGCCCAGCCACTATTAGTAATCTAGTGAATGGTGAGGTTGGACTTGTACGTTTTGACACATTAAAGTCAATCCTAGATGCTTTAAATGAATTAGCTTCAGAAAAAGGTATCGATAAAACGTACCAAATTGAAGATGTTGTACAGTACATAAAATAAATGTACTGTTTTTGTTTGTAGTAATATTTCGTAATACTCTGATTGACTTAAGTACGAGTAGTTAAGGAGGAGAAATATGGAGACAAAAACAACAGCAGACGGTAATAATTACATCATTGAAGTAGAGCAAAAAAAGAGTTCTGGAAAAGAAAAATATGGTCGTAGAACATCATTAGTTTTCGGAATCTTCGGTATTATATTTTCGGTTATTTTAGGTATCACAATAGTTGGGTTATTATTTGCTATCCCACTGTTTCTTTTTTCGTTAGGCTTTATATATGCAGCCTTTGAAAAACAAGAAATACAGTGCCCTAACTGTAGTCACAAGCTCAGAATTACAAAAGGATCTGGATACTTTGACTGCGGTAGTTGCAAGAAACGTACTTTAGTAGAATGGAAAACTTTTAACTAATAAATTACATATTTAAAAATTTGTTTGAGGTGACTGTATTGTTAGACGTAACAAAAATTCAATCAATAATTGAAAAACTCCAAAAAGAAAAATACGATATTCAAAATTCTCTAATAAGCGTTTTGAGAATTGCAAAGCAACGATTAGATATTAGAGAAATAGTATTTCTAGAATATAATAATATCGGATTATCCCAGGCCAACTCTAAATTAATTATTAGTAAAATAGAAAAACTCTCCGAAGAAAAAGGAATACCTGGTGACGATTGTCGTCAAATAGTTAAAGAGACATTTGAGCTTATTATGAATACGAGAAAATGCAATGTATACGATTTTACTAAAGGCGAAGTAATTAAAGATCAAATATTAAATTTATCAGTTTCGGGACTTATCTCAGATCTTGAAAAATACCAAAGAGCGCTGTCATCAAATGTGGTCCCCCCTGGGCTACACCATCAAGACGTGTACTTTCTAAATCAAAGTAAAAAAACGTTAGATACTTTTTATAATCACCAAATTTCTATTAATACCAACGCCTTAAATTATATCAAAACATTTATGCTTACCTACCTAATGGACTTGGAAGAAATATTAAACAATACTGAAGGGAATAAACAAATGAGTACACAACAACCACCTAATATCACTAATATTGGGAAAAATAATTCAATAAACATCCAACAAACACCCAAAATCGAGAATAAAATCGAGAAAATTTTTATTAGTCATGCTTCAAGGGATAAAGAATACGTAAAAGAATTAGTGAAACTGCTTAATAGTATTGGTGTCCCAACAAACTCAAACAGTATTTTCTGCAGTTCGTTATCGGGGTATGATATTCCGCACGGAGAGAACATCTATGACTATCTAAAAAGTGAATTAAATAATAATAAGACTATGGTGTTATTCGTACTTTCAGATAATTATTATCAAAGTGCACCCTGCCTAAATGAAATGGGTGCTGCTTGGATTACATCCAAAAAATGTTCTTCAGTACTTATGCCGAACTTTGACTTCAATAAAATAGAAGGAGCAATTGATCCTACTCAGATTTCCTTTAAAATGAATGATTCTAACGGTTTAGATAAATTTAGAGATTATATAATCGATTCTTTAGAATTAGAAGACCATGGTTATAGACTATGGCAAAATAACAGGGATGATTATCTTACCACTTTAGAAATACTTTTAGATAAAGAGACATCAAACTTAAATGTAACAATAGAATTAGAAAGAGTTAGAAAACAAAATACTAATTTAAAATTAGATTTACGATTTATTAATGTAACTGAAAAAGATATCGAATTTCAATATATAGACATCGCATTAGTTGATGCGTTGGGTGAAAAATTACAGATTTCTATTGAAGATGATGTAATAGAAAAAATACTATTACGTTGTAAAGAGAATAAAATTATTGAAATGATTGTCCCATATGACACTTCTGCAGCTTACCAGCTAAGACAAAACGTAACCAAAGATGCGGTAGTCGATTTTAGGATTTTATAGAATAAAAAGCGTCTCTACACTAAAGACGCTTTTTATTTACACTTCAAAAAGAACACTCGTTCGTATATAATGAACATAAATTACACGAATCGGGGGATCATCATGGAAAATCAAAGTTGGGGTACACCAAAGTTACGTGGCAGAGGCATGATCAAGTGGCAACCTTTCGCCAGTATGCCGGAGCAGTTTGTAGGAATTAGAGAAATACTTAATGATTTGAATAATGTACCTAAACCAATTGTTAGCGAGGATATGCAGGAACAACTACAACTTGGGCTTGTACAATCATTACAAACTAAAGAAGAAATACTCATTTCTTACTATCGTGACGGAATGGTGCAAGACATGTACATAAACGTATTACACATCGAGCCGATGACAAGAATGATATACTGTACAGATGCTTTCGGTTTGAATACCGAATTTAAATTTGATGAATTGGTAAATATAAATTAAAAAGACCAACTTCTTAGTCGGTCTTTTTTCACTTTATTTTAAAGGTGCTTATTATATTTTTTCATGTACCGTTCTACATACACTTTCTCTTGTTCCATTAGGGCGGTTTGTAAATGTTCTATTTTATCATATACTGTTTCTAAAGAACTTATATTTTTCTCTGAATATATCCTTGTCATACCTTTTATAACGACATTTTCCGCCTTGGTAACAGGCATAAAATGTACAGTAGCTTCATCATGTGTTTTTTTAACAAGCTCAAATATACCTTTCTCCATATTTACAGCATGTGCTAGTGATGCGACATTCAATTCTATCCATTCATTTAAACATTTTTGTATCTTATCCGCGACTATTTTTCCACTATATTCTTCCGTTTGCACATCCGAAAAAGCATGTCTATGCAATGAAATCTTCAATTCATTAAACATACCCAGTAACTTAAAATTTATCTTCTGCAATTCAAATACAGATTCTAATTGCTTCTTGGCTACTTCCTTTTTTTCTTTGGCTCTAGACATGCTGTATGTGATATAGCCCCCCAAAAGAGCACTTCCAAATGGAACTAAAGATTTTAGCACTAATTCTATATCCATGACTTCCCCCTATTTCCTTTAACATTAAATATATAAATAATAACATAAAGATAAAATAAGAACCACCCAATTATGAAGGGCGGCTCTTATTTTACTTCACATACACATAGGCTTCCTTTGCAGTTATATAGTATGTTTCACTTAACTTCATACCACCAACCTTTACGATCAAGGTAATCTTTCATTGCATCTAATTGTTTATCCGATGTTGGTTCGGAAATAAAATACGTTTCTCCATTAGGTTTTAAAAAGAAGTTTGCTGTCATTTTGACCGATGTTAATGCTTGCATAACTTCAGGAGTTTCATATGGCGAAAAAGCACCTGATTGAATAATATTTTGTTTAGGCACCTCCACTTGTACTTGCTCTTGTGCTGCTCCCGTAAACCAAGACAGTGACTTACTCCCTATAAGTGAATTTAGGTCACATTTCCCGATACCAGGTACATTTCCCGTTTCTGTGTACTGCCAAATATCACAAGGATATGCTGGTTTATTACCGCCATAACGCGGAATCCATACGAAATCACTTTTTACGTTAGCCATACCAAAAGGTACATACATATGATGGCCAACATATAAACCGACTTTCTTAGCCCCCAATCGGTATAATTCATCAATAAACGCCTGTGTACCGGCTCTCATATCATCCATTGTTTTTACTTCTACATCAGCCACCCAAACTGTAGCACTCTTATCACCACGGCTCCAGAAGTCTTGTGCTTCTTTCTTTGCATCAGCAATGGAAACAAAGCGACAAAATGCATAGTTACCAAAAGTAATGTTATGCTGCTTCATGCTTTGTACATATCCTTTATACAATGGATCTACGTAATTTGAGCCATCCTGCACACGAGCAATTACGAAATCCAAATACTGCTTTGCAACTGGCCAGTCGATATTACCATTCCATTTTGAAATATCCACAATATGTCCCATAATAAAGTCCCCCTTAGTTTAAATCATGTTTTTCAAGCACATCTTTTTGCTGCAAACCTTTATTAGATAAATAGTTGTTTTTCCAAGCCATGTACAATGCATAGCCTCCAGTAATTACGGCCACAATATTATTAGCCAACTCATTACTGATTGTTTGATAACCTGTAAGATTTAGTACACTATTGATTACCGCGATGATCAGTAACGTAAAACGAGCGATAGATCCAGTATCCAAGTTTTTCATACGAACAGCTCCTTATTTTAGGAAGTTTAAAATGTTAAATAATAAAAGGACTGCCAGAGACAGTCCTGAAATCCACATCGATATATGAGCTTTTTTGTTACTGTCTAGCTTTTCTTGCGCTTGTTTCAAGTCACGAATTTCTCTATCACGAAACTTAAACATCTCCTCTATTTCGGTACGCTGCATGTAATTTTTCTGATTGGAGTCTAACTTTTCTTCGATTCGTATGACTGTAGCATTCATTGACTGCAGCTGTACTTCTAGTTTCGCGATACGTTCATACTCCCTTTGATCCACCGCCGCCACCCCTTTTTGGACAAAAATAAAAAGAGAGTCAGTTATTTGTCTCCCTGTTTGTTATATAAGTCATATTTTATAACGAATTACCTGGCTATACGTTCTAAGAATTTACCAATCGGATTAGCGATAATTTCGAAACCGTTTGTGTTTGGGTGTGTTTTATCACCTGCTGTTGTACCGTAATTAAATTTGAAGTATTTTTGATTAATAAAATCAATATTTGCGTTCAGTGCCGCTTCTTTTCTTAAATTAAGATATGGAATACCATAGTATTCTAAGTTCATAATTAGAGCATCCTCAAATGGTTTCCATGTATTAGCTCCTTTGTATTCATTAAAGCCAAACGGCAAAATAAAACCAATAGGCTTTTTTGGATACTTTTGCAACAAACCTTCACACAGTACCTTCATTGCCCCATGGATAGTTGATTTATCTGTACTTCCGAATGTCCCGATAGGGGTATTACCTGAATAAGCATAATCATTGATTCCACCCATAACGGTGATGATATCAGCGTCACTTCTCATATTCGAATAGCGAACACACATCCCTGTATTATCACCTTTATCTGTTATACAAGTACCACCAACACCATAACTAACAGCGGTTACTCCCGTCTTTGTTACTATTTGCTCATGATACGTTTTTACAGGCGTTCCAACTGTTTCAACACCTGTCGAGTTATCCCAGTAACCGCCCTCCGTCACGCTATCACCAAGAACTGCCCAAACCTTACCAGCTAAAACGTTTGTTGGCGACCCACCACCCGTTCCTATTTCTGTAAGTTTTTGGGCAAGTGTTTTATTATCACTTACATAAACAGCTTCTGCACGAGTAATGGGATAAATATATTTTCCGAATGCGTCTTTCATTTTTCTTAATTTACCTTTCATGTTTATCCCTCCGCTTACTGTAATGCATTATAATTTTGGGTTAATTCTGTTGCTGATAGTTTTCTATTGTAATAAAGTAGATTCTTGATGGCATTTCCACCTTCTGCTAACCCTATTTTTATTGTTTCTAGGTTGTTTGAATTCAACGTCACAGTTGAATTTCCCGTTAAAGATGTAACTTCCACATTGTTAACAAGCATTCTAATTGTACCTAAAGTGTTATCTCTCATTACTACAACGTGATAATACAGTGTCCCATCAGAGAATAAGTCCGGACATGCTACTTCTTTATTAACTCCGAATGAATCAAACATATTCATATAAATTCTCTTCCCGTTATCATAAACATAAAGTCTCATTACGTTATTCGTGCCGCCTATGCTAAACTGCGAGAATATATCCATATATGGTTTTGGTTTTAACGTGAATGCTAGGGTCCATTCGTCATTAGCTGGATAATACGATCCATTATTTGTGACTGTTACTCTGTTCACAACATTACCCCATTTATTTACTAATCCATTTGTCACCCATGCTCCAGCAACTTGCTTTGTATATGTTTGTGTCTGTACAGCGCTAAAGTTTCCCGCTGCATCTTTTGCAAATGTCTTGATAGTCGTTGTGTTCGTGATGTTAATAACGCTTGTATACTTTGTACTTCCTGTTGTCGGTGTTGTTCCGTCTGTCGTATAATAAATATCTGCTGTTTCATTTGTACTCATTGTAACTGTCATACTATCTGTAAATGTTGTTCCTGGTGTGATTGTAAGGATAGGCGGTGTTGTATCAGGCGGGATTGTATTTGTTGTCTTCACACTAATACTTGCTCCACTTGCAATATTTCCACTTCTATCTTTCGCTTTCACCCAAAACATGTATGAAGTTGATGTTGTCAATCCGCTCACATTATAAGTTGTTCCTGTTACGCTAGCTAAGAATTGAGTTCCATTATAAATTTCATACCCTGCAACATCCCCCGACACACTTGATGTCCATGTTAATGTGACTGAAGAACCTGTAATATTAGATGCAGCTAAGTTTGTAACATTATTAGGTGGTGTTGTGTCTATTGGATCAGTCCCTAAATCAATCGTAACACTTTCCCCGCCTTTCCACTCTTCGAATAAAATAACATCTGAAGGTACAGAACCACCGCCTCCACCGTTTAATTTTAAATTCGCTACATCTTTCTCTAATATTCCAATAATTTCTGAATTATTTTCCGACTTTGTCTTTGCGACTTCAGCTATTTCTTTTACCGCTAAAATCCCCGCAATGTCAACGCCTTTAAGTTTTTCCCCGGCTTCAATTGCTTTTTGGATAATACCCATTTCGTTGGCGGATTCAATTGCACCTACTGCCATATACGATTCCTCTACATAAATCCTAAATTTTCTCGTCACAATATTTGAGTCTTTATCTTCTATATGAATTTCACCTAAAACTTCACCGGCCGCCGCGACAGTTTGAGTTGTAAGAACAATAGACACTAGACCTTTTTTTTCATCTTCCACCGTAACTTTCTGATTCTGAAAGACCAACTTATTATCTGGTTTTTTAAAGGCAGCCATCACTTTCACATTTGAAAGGATTAATGGTTCATTATCTTGGGTAACCTCTACAAGTAATTTCGCTGAGTTTAAGTCATTCTGAGATACAATCACTTTTTCTGAGGGGGTAATTAACTTCGTATCAACTTTAATTTGGAAAATTTTAAAAGTTACCATAGAAAGGCATCCCTCCTAAATTACTGCACGTTTGGATACTCTAAATTTGTTATTAATTTGTATTCTTCTTTTGTAATCTGAAACAACTCGACAACTTGACAAAGATTTAGTTTCGTGCACCATTCTTTAATATAACGGTCTTTCCATTTCGAAAAAGCAGGGCTTCTTACATCTGTAGAGTTTGTCATTACACTGTACCTCCAGCTTGTTTCATTTTTAACACTTCAATCTCTAAATCACTAAGTTGCTGAGCGATGAGTTTAATATCTTGATCTTTCTGAAGCACTAGAATTTCTAAGTCCGTTACCTGTTGACCTAACTGTTTATTTTCTTCTTGCAATTTCTTTTGAGCTTCTTCTGTATTGGCTGGACGTTCTACATAATCCACTATAAATTCATTTTTGTTTACATCGTATTTCAACAACATATCTTTCTCTGGAGTATTTGAAACTGGGATATCCTTATCGACCACATTGATACCTTTTTTTATTGTTTCCTCATCCAGATATTGTGTTTGATACACGATTGAAGATACGAATGCGATCCCACTTTGATTGGGCTCTCCTAAAAATAGTAACGCCATATTATCACTCCTTATTGTTTTATTCTTCCGTATTGGACTAGCTTGCTATGGACGAAACTCGCTACGTACGTATTTTGATTCATGTACACATTAGTAAAATCTTTTCCTGTTATGGCTAGTGTTTTTAACATCCCGTCTTTATAATCCATTAGACAGTTAAGGACGGAAAAGCATTTCTTAAATGTCTGTACAGCTTGATTAGGCGGAGATTGCCATCCGCCTTGATTCATTTTGTAATTCAATAAGGCATCATTCCTTACTGTAAAACTTGTGCCATTCAAATTAAAAGCAACGTGGCTTATGCTACGTTCTGTAGGGCTTGCGTAATAAAAAACATGCAAGACATCTTTTAGAATCGTACATCCGTGTATATAATACCAACCGTTGTCTACCTTATCTGGTATTGTAATTTTTTTGATAATATTTAAATCAGCGATATCCATGATATAAACATCACTATTAAACATAAACACTACTTTATCTTGATTTTCATTTGTTGCGAATGATATTTTCCCACCGTAACCACTTGTTGTATCTGATAACCCTGCAATCACCTTTTTCAAAAGAACAGCTCCTGTTTTTCTACTGATTTTCACAATGCCTTTTGGATATGTTGCAAAAATGTAATCTTTTGTTAAGATAGCTTCCGAAGACATAGGGTCCGCATCAGTACATTCCCATACTTTTTGAAAATACTTGTCATATGCCCTAAAACGATAGCCATTTCCACTTTCATACGACCTACCATACATTAAATCATCACGATGATCTGTCATTCGCTGCATAGAATTATCTTGCGAACTACCAGCAATTTTTGCACCTGTAGCAATATCAAAGCAATAGGGACCTGTATAAACAACACTTTTTGCTACGCTGAATTTGGTGTATTCGCTTGAAAATTCTATAGGTATAGGTGCGTTATACCCTTTCCGTATTACATCGAGTCCTCTACTTGCTGTTAAACCATGTTCTTGTGCATAAGGCATTATTGTGGCACCTCTTTCATGAAGTCTCCTTCATCGTCGTATAGACGCTTGTAAATTACTGTAGAAGCTACGGTAACACCATCTTTTTCATATTTCGTAACTGTTTGTGTACGGTAATTCATGTCTGAATCTGGATCAGAAAATACGGAACGTCTACGTAGGACATCGCTTTTTGTACGCCATTCTACAGTTGTAAATACACCATTATTATCCTTACCGGAACCACTAACATAGAGTGTCTCAAGGGCTGCATTTAACGTTTGCGATATACTGTCACACCGTTCATTCGTTTTGGCGATTTCATTCATCAAGTTTCCAGCTACGTTCCCATCTAATACAACTTTTAAATTATTAAACCAAGTCGTGAACTCGTTCTTGTATCTTTGTTTTTCAGCCTCCGTAAAAGCCATGAATTGATTAATAATGTTTTGCGTATCTTGATCATGCTTTTGCTTCGTACGAGTTAACCAATCCATGTATTGACCAAAAACCTTCGATGTATCTACTTGAATCAATGAATTGACAACGCCACACGTCTGGGTATTTAATCGTATATCTGTTACGTCCTCTTGATTAATAACAACAACTCCATTACGTACCAATATTTCTGCGACAGCTAATTCATGCGCATCAGCATCCCGTTGTAATGCGGGTGCTGCAGGGTTTGCTGCAAACACTCCCTTTTTTACATATGCTCTTATTCTCCGTTCTACAAAATCACATCGTAATACGACGCGGTCTAGTCTTTTTACAACGCCATCCGCTGTATCCACGTTCAAAACCAGGTCGTCCGTGTTTTGATACATGTAACCATTAATCCACGCTGCTCCAGGTTTTAAAGTGATTTGCATCCGATTTCTATCAGCTATAACTTGGAGATTATTTGCTACATTCGGAAAATAGCCATTCGTTATAAACTTATTAAAATAGTTCGCCCAGTCTTCCGCTTTGTATCTTCTATCACCGTTTACGCTACTAAAAAATGAGTATTTTTCCATCTACTTCTCACCCCAGCTTTCTCTTAATTACATCTATTAAAGTAGGAATATTTGTACCAAACTCCACATTGATATCCACAGTACCTTTTTGATACGTTTCTGTTACAGCTGTAATACGTGGGTGCATTACAATCCCCCATTTACGATTCATGACTGTAACCCTATCCCCTAAATCGTAATCTTCACGGTAAACATATTGCGAGTTCGCATCTATTTCACTTTCGAATGATTCAATCTTTACAGCTTCTAACAATTTCTTTTGTCCACGTTCCATAAGCATCTGATTATATACAGCACTGTCAATTGGATTACCATCCTCACCTTGATCTGAAAGGTCACGAGCATCTACGAAAAGCTCGATACGTTCCCAACCAGATTTATCATTATTTATAGTCACTACTTTTCGATTAGTGCCTTCACCAGATCCAGCAACTAAAACCGTATTTGCATATGAACCTTGGTCGTACACATATCGTTGATTAATTACATTTTCATTTTCTGTAGAAAAAATTACAGGATCAATTGTGTCCTGTTCAGTTGTGAGATTTCTCCCTCTATATGGATCAAAAACGTATTGCTTCTTTTCCAAATCCAACAATACGCGCCAACCAACATCATTTTTTTCCGCTATGTCCTCTAAACAATCTGGTAAGTACTTATAACTAGATACTTCCGCTACGTTCCCGAACGTTTTTGTAGGAGATAGTGAAAACCCTGGTAATACTCGTCTAGAATCAACAGGATGTATCACGTTCTTATCAACAAACTCCTTCATAACCTTATCGATATCACCCGTGTACCTTTGTGTCCCCCATACAATTCTTTTTCGTAATAAATTAGCAAGTGAGAAACCTTTTACTATTAACTTGTCGTGTCCATTTTCTTCTTGCTCAATTGAGTGATGACTAATATAACAAGCGTCTTTCAAATCATTTTCTTTTGCGATAATATGATCATCTTGTAGTAACGCAAAAGCATCTGAATCAAACGTCAAAGTTAAGGTGCAAGAACCAGGTTTAGTTAAATAACGTTCAAAAATAAAAGAGTGATATGTATCTATCACTCCTATAAACTCTAATTGTGTATTAAATACATACAGATCCATCCTTACACCCCCACTAACTTCGGCGTATGGTAAATACTCACCTCAAGTCTTTCTGTATTTTCTTCTGCATCATAACGAAATAAATTCGCACCCACTTCTAATTGTAAAAAGGTACTTGGTGCGAAATCGATTTTACGCATGATTGGACCATCCACATTACTCACAGCTTTCTTTTTCCCTTTTGTTGTATCGATGGTGATAATTTCTCCAGCAACCATTGTTTTGTTTATCTTTAGATACTCTTGCGTAACTACGTTTATTATTCTAGGGTTCTTCGCCTTACCTAATGCTCTAATCTGCACCTCTATACCTGTAGCAATATGCCCCTCATTTGTAATCTCAGTGATTAAAGACGGTGTTCGATGGCTGAACTCCATGCCACTGATCGGAATTTCAAATGGCATCTCAAAAGCCGGTACCCATACAGCGATATCGTCCTGTCTTTTTTCTTTAAAGAAGAAAGGATCCGCACAAAGTAAATGAATAAACGTTTTTTGAAATCTCTCTCCACGATTTTCTACACCATCAGGTGATAAGGGCACGTTTTCTAGCACAGCTTTGATCCGCACGCTCGTGTAGTCATTTTCATAACGTAATACGCCTTCACCTAGTGCCGGGTTCATAATACGAGCCAACATAGACCTGTATTCTGATACTCGCTCGTAATTATCACCCTCTATCAAGACTTCAGCCTCTATTTCTCTTTCTTCTAGCAACGTCCCGATATAGCGAGAACCATGCCTATATGCAGACTTCTGTGTTTGCGTAGCTGCTTTTACATCACCTAAACCTGAAACTGTTACTAATGAAAAAGGAGCCCGATTACCGAGCTCCACGCTTTCACCTAATGCATTTGTAAACACTAGACGTTCCATCATATTAAAACCCCATTTCCATGCCTAATTGACGTAATGTCTGCTTCTGTTTTCGTCTCACTTCAGCTGCAGACGCTTGCTCTGAAACTTGTACATTCACAGTTGGTTGGAACACCTTCTGCACTGGGGTACTTCCTGTCGTTGATCCATCTGCGATTCTGTTCATTCCACCAATACCAGGTAAAGAACCTTTTGCCTGAATCTCTATTTGTTCAGGTTTCATCCACTCAGTTAACTCACGAGTTGTTCGAAGTACAGCACCTCTCATTCCCTCAATACCATTGATCCAGCCTTTCATCATATTGACACCAATGAAATCCCTAAACCAACGACTTGGGGAGTGAATCGACAAGAGTCCTGAGATTTTATCCTTGATTCCATTTCCGATTTCCGTAATTTTGCCCCAAATTGCTCCAGCCATTCCGCTTATACCATCTAAAAGCCCTTGCATCATATTTCGTCCAATACTACCTAAATCAATTCCGCTAAGGAAAGATTTTACGTTATTAAAAATTTGGGTTACTGTGTTATATAGCGAATTTAGAATACTGGATGTAGCTGAACTTGCTGCATTCCAAATTGAAGAAATTATGTTACCTGCTGCCGACATCGTTGACGAAATGACCGAACCTATACCGGAAAAAATCGAGCTCACTAGTGAACTTATCGCTGATAGAACACTAGAAAAAATAGATTGCACTAAATTTAGCCCCGATGTCACAATAGCTTTTATTAAATTTATCGCCCCTTGGATTATATTCCCTATTAATGACATAGCACTTGATGTAATCCCTTTTACAGCCTCCCAAGCCCCGCTCCAGTCCCCTTTCAAAATCGAGGTAAAAAGTTTAATGATATTGGTGATTATATTGATTGCAGACGTTATAACACCAACTACCGCTGGAAAAACCGCCTGAACTATCGATAAAATAAATTGAATCGTCGGAATAACTACCCCTTTTATTATCGTTGCTAAGCCGTTAAGAATCGCAACTGCCACCGGAATCGCCGCTTGAATAATAGAAACTATTACCGGAAAAACTGCCTGGACTATTTGCAAAATTAAAGGAATAACCGTCGTTGCTAAAATTGAAATAACCTGACCAAGTAATTGTAAGATTGGTATAGCTATTGATACTGCAGCCGCTATTACGGCCGCTATCACCGGAAATACTGCTTGAACAGCCTGTAAGATGATTGGAATCACCGATGTCGCAATAATTGTCAATACCTCTCCAAATCCTTGAATCAGCATTCCTGCTATACTAAACGCTGATTGAATGACTGCTAGAATAATAGGAAATGCCATTTGAAAAGCTTGCGTAAATAATGGAATGACAGTCGTTGCAAATTCGGAAAACATTTGAGATAAAAATTGTATTCCTTCACTAATCATCGGCATAATTTCTATGGTTGTATCAGCAAACATTCGAATAAGATCAGTAACCATTGGCATAACTTGTTGCATAATTTGACCAAATCCAGTGAACAATTCATTTGCTAGTGGTACTACAGATTGTATAAGTTCACCAAACATTCGGAACAAATCAATAGCAAGTGGAACTACAGCCTTCACAACCTCACCAAAAAGACTAGCAATCGTAGCACCTAATTCACCAAATGCCGCACCTAGTTCTGCAAGCGCTGGCCCTAAAGTAGCAAAACTTTCAGCAATCACCTGACCCGTTTTTGCGAATTCAGGAGCAAGTGGAGCAAATGCCTGGATCAATCCTTGAGCCATAGACTGCACAAGCGGTAAAACCGCAGATAATACAGAACTAAAAATAGCCTGTATGGATTGCCATGCAGACATGAAAGCCGATTTCACTTGTTCATTTGTATTTACTAACTTAAAGATTGTAGCACCTAAAGATGCGATGATAGCTATTACCCAGCCTACTGGTCCCGAAACCCCTAAAAACGTTAATCCAAGACGTACGATAAGTGGTGTCAGTGTGGCGATTGTATTACCGATTGTTGAAAATGATGACGCAATATAACTTACCACTGGAGATAAAAAAGAGCCTATCCCCGAAAAAGCTGCGCCGATTCCTGCAATAGCTGAACTAAACGCACTACTTATATTCTGTCCGATTCTACTAAAAATTGAACTCGTAACAGCAAGTGCCGTTTCTAATCCTGCGCCGATACTTTGACCGATTCCCGTAAATTTTGCTATCAAAACGTCCATAGCTGAACTGATTGCACTACCCATCGCTGCGAACTTTTCAGGTACTGTACCAAGATACGCACCTAATGATGAAAATGCCGATTTCATCGATTCTACAGCCGATACTGTTACACTTTTTATCGATTCCCACGCACTGTTTACCGCATTTCGGAATGTCTCATTTCGTTGATATAACTGCACTAAAGCAATTCCTATTACAGTTAAAATCGCAATAACAGCTCCGACTGGACCGAGCAATAAAGCAAATCCTGCTCTAAGTGCCGATAAAGCCCCTCGAAGCATTATGGCGGATTTTGATGTTCCTGACATCCAAACCATTAATTGACCTATCGTAAGTATCGCTCCACCAATCGCGTTAATCACAATACCTGCTCCCGTAGCAATAATTAAAAAAGCCGTAGTAAATGCTACTACGGATGCTATCACTGTTTGTATTGGTGCTGGTAAATTTGTAAACGCATTTGCTAGTTTTTCTACTACACCAGCCACGCTGAGAATCGCAGGAGCTAACGCATCGGTAAAAGCACGCGCTGCAACATCCAATGTTGACTCCATTCTTGTCACTGCACCAGCCCATCCTTTTAACATTGAATCTGCTGCTTCTTTAGATGCTCCGTCTGAATTTACAAGTGACTGTGTTAAAGCATCAATTTTTTCAGGTCCTGCTGCTACAAGTGCCATCATCCCTGACACAGCTTCCGTTCCGAAAATCGTTGCGAGTGCCGCACCTTTTTGAGCACTTGTCATGCCTTCCATTCCTGTTTTCAGTTCACCGATAATCTGAGACAAAGGCTTCATATTACCTTGTTGATCTGTAACAGATACACCAAGACGTTTTAACTCATTCGCTGCTGCTTTTGGTGGTTTAACTAGTCGTAATAAAGAAGCACGTAATGCTGTACCAGCAGTCTCTCCTTTAATACCACTATTTGACATAATACCAACAGAAGCTGCTAGCTCTTCCATCGATATACCTAGCTGAGCCGCTGGACCCGCTGCATATTTAAATGCATATTGCATGTCACCGACACCTGCAGCCGTTGCATTTGCAGCTGTTGCGAGAACATCGGCAACGTGTGTACTTTGGCTCGCCTCCATACCAAATGAGTTTAGTGCGGAAGTGATTGTATCAGCAACCATTCCGAGGTCTTCACCGGAAGCCGCCGCCGCACTTAACACACCTGGTAATGCCTTAGTCGCTTGTGCAGAATCAAAACCTTTTGCTCCCATTTCTGCGAACGCCGCTGCAACTTGCCCTGTAGAATACACAGAGCTTTTGGCCATGTCCAAAATCGCACCTTTTACTTGGCCATAATCACCCTGTGTTAACACTGCTGCTTTACGGGTTTGTGACTCAAACTCCCGTGAGTTCTTGATCATATTTCCTAAGGCATAAGCAGAAGCGGCGGCGGCTGGACCAAAAGCATTCTGCATTGTTTGCCCAGCTTGCTGTACACGTCTACCCATTTCAATTGCATGATTCCCTACTTCTTGAAATCTTGTTCTCCACGCCGAATAATCAGGTGGTGGCGGGGGTGCTGGCGCTGGCGGTAATGGAGGAGGTGCCGGTGGTTGTGGCGCGGGTGGAGTAGGAGGCGGTTGACTAATATGTCTAAAAAAGTTGTCCCAAGCTTGTGTAGCTTGTCCTAAATTACTTAATAAACCCGAAATGTCAGCAACCACTTGTGTTTCCACTTTATTTTGACTCATCTGCACCACCTACCCTTCTATTCTTTGATTTTTTATCGCCGCTTCAATCTGATCAAAAAACGATTCATTTCGCTTAATTTTGTTCGCCACTTCTTTCCGTTCTTTAGCACGTGCTTCAATTTCTCGTACACTGTCGGGACGCTTGTAGATATCCTCCAGCTTTTTTACTTTTTCACTTTGTGCATTTCGCATAAACAAAGCTTGTATACTTGCAAACTCGTATCTATCAAGAAGTTGTTCTTTATACCCGTTCAACATAATGTGGTATTCTTTTAAACTAATACGCCACGATTGCAAGGTGGGCATATGAAAAAAACGAAAACACTCACCTTGCAAATCATCAATATTTATGCGTACAGGCTTTCGAACGACTTCTGTTGTTCCGCTGTCATCGTCGCTAGAAGTTTCTTCACTGTCTTCTGGAAGAAAAAACTGTTTAGTACAACTGCCTTGTTGTACTTTAAAATTTCATCAAGATCGAGCGCTTCTGCATTAAACAGGGCCTCAACTTCTTGCTGTACCGTGTCATGCGTAATACCTTTTTCCGTATGGATAAGTGCATAGTAAATTACATCTACGAAGTTAGTAATACCACCTTGCATGGCGTTTGAAACGAATTGGAACGGTCCACCCGTTTCATCGATTAATTTAATAGCTTGTAGACAGAATTTAAGCTCATGTTCTTCACCTTTAATTACAAAACGCGTATATGATTTTTCAGCCATTGATACATACCTCCAGTTTGTTTTTTATACAAAATAAAAAAGCGAGTTATAGCCACTCGCTTTATCCTTGTGGTGTCGCTACATCACCTGATGGTGCACCTTCAGGTACTGTAGCGATTGTGCCTTTAGAAAGTTTTCCGTTCAATTTCAATCCAATCGTGTACTTAGAATACTCTTCATTTTCATTAGATAGTTCTAAACTGTTTAACATATATGTCCCAGACTTCACTTTAAACGCACTAGATGTTGCGCTACGTAAATTCACTTCATGAATTCTAACTAACACTTTATTCGTGATTGCTTCTTCCACGTATTCAAGACCCTCATCACCCTCTGTACAAATACCCTCAATATTTGTTGATTGCTTCACATCACCATAATCAGAGCCGCTCTTATCTTTTGTCTTCAGCTCTATTTCTCCAGCTTCAATTGATCGGGATCCTGAAGTTTGGTTAAAAAAACGAACTGTTTTATTTGTTTTTCCATCAGGTTGCGGGATGTCAATCAAATACAGGGTCTCGGCCCCTTTAAACTCAGGTGCATTAGTTTTATTCATTATAGATTTCCCCCTCTAATTCCTAATTGTTATTGTTATAAAGCTCAAGTGTTTTGCCGTAGCATTTTCTACCTCACTTTGTGAGAACGGCTCAAACCCCGATACTTTTGCATATAAAAAACCGATTCGTTCAGGATTCTTTTTTCTTGTGTCATACAAGTCAATTGAATCCTGTTCGAATCGGCTAATTAATTTATCTTGCAAATCATTTCGATCAAAAACTTTATCTGCATACACACCTACTTGAATTAGATGATTACGTGAGAAATTCTCTTTAGAATATCTGTCAATTGTTCCCGACAAATCCTCGACGGTTATAAAAGGTTTAACTTCCCCTGAGACTGAAACACCATCGTATATCCACGTGGTAGGAGCAAACACATCCAACGCTTTTTTTAATGAGTACATTACATCATTCAGCATGATTAATGACCATTTGCTACGCGTTGTACAGTCTGCTTAATATCTTCCACAAATGGTTGCTCGCCTTCAAAAGCTGTTTTACGCATAAAACCTTTTTTAGTTTTGTGCGTAAATTCTTGTACAGCTGCATATATCAGCGGTGAACCATACGTGCCAATAATTTTTGCACCAACTACCATTTTCACACTCGCGGGGATACTTTGAGATAAAGGGCCCCATAATATCGGAGCACGATTTGATGCTTTATTAGCTTGTAAACGTGTATGCTTTTCTACTGTTTGTGCAATTGGTGTTCTGTATTTATCAGGATTATGTGCTCTTAATACATTCGCTTGTCCTTTAACAGTAACTCTTACCCTCATTAAATCACCCTCTTTACAATTACCTCACGACGGTTTACACCACCAAGCCCTCGTTCATCGATAAGCTCGATAACGTAAAAAACACCATTTCGTTCGATTTTTTCTATGTTTTCTATGTCCACATTAAGAGGAAATGTAACTAGCGCCTCTCCTTTTTTAACATCGAGATCAGCGAATTTCGTCTTTTCCACTGATGTGAACTTCTTCCAAACTAATTGAACAGTTTCTTTTCGGGGTTCACCTTGGATTTCTTCTCCTGTAATCGGATCCTTTTCAGATGCACTTTTCATATACAAGACAATCGGTTCCTTACGTCCTTGCTCAATCATTTCACGATTTTCTCGAATCTCTTTAATGTCATCTTCGGTAAGCAATCGCTACACCTCCTCACTGATTAAATAATTTAGACGTGAAGAACATTGTGGATGCGGGCTTATTAATTGATTCATAAGGCTTTCTGGAATGTTTTTCGGATACTTTCCAGCTCCTAAACCGTACGCATCACGTCTCGCTAACTTATAACACATGTGCCGTGAATGGTTTCTGTGACGATGACCATTATCAATAATTTGATAACCTGCCACGATTTCACTTTCTAAACCATTTTGTATAGTCGCTGCACGATACGTATTGTTACTCTCAGAAATAGCGACCCGCTCAATCTTCCATTTCTCGTTGTCGTGTACTTCTTTAATTTTTTGAGAAATCATACTGATACTTTCGCCTTTTAGTACAGCTGGACGAATTACACCACTCAAGCGATCCTTCATATCTCCTGATAAATTCCATACACGATCCGATAAAATCAAGCCGTCTTCTCCAGGTCTTTTTATAGCTCCTTGAATAATTTGCTTATTAACTGCTGTTATAGACTTCACATCCAAACCCGCTTCCGATAACTTTTCTGTGGTCCATTTCGACGTGTTTTCAATCAATCTATGAAACGATTGTTCAGCCTGTTTACGAAATTCTCTTTCGTATAAAGAAAGATCATTTAGCAAGGCATTCAATCTAGTACGTTTTATGACCCCATCCTTCTGGTAGTCATTCAGCAAATCAACTAAAAACAAACGTATTAAGATAATGGCCGTAACAGTATCAGAAACTTGTTTTTCGTGCTCCTCTTTAAATTCTTCGAAAATGGTATCAAGAGCCACATCCATATCTTGTTGAGAATCACTCACGTAATCATCTCCCATCTGCTCGCTTAGCAAATGTTTGGTGTGTACCTTTTCCCCGTCTATATTTCCTATACTTTTTAAGAGCATCCGCTGATAATTTCTTGTAGTTTGCAAAAATCATCGACTTATCAACGGATTCTTCACCATCCGTATAAGAAAAATATCGTGCCGCATCCGCTGCAATCGACTCATAAGCAAGTGAGAGTGCAAGATAAAAAACAGCATTTGCATTTACTTCTTCAGTTAGCTCTGATTCCGTTTCGGCTTCGGCTAGCCAATTTCCGATGTCCTCCGGCGTTACTTTTGGAACTTTCGATAATCGACTTTCCAGCCTTTCTGACACCTTCATTTGGCGTCACCTCCACCTTTATAAATTATCCCATAACACCTGCAGCTTTTAGCTTTGCAAGTAAGGCATTAAAATCCGCTACAAGACCCGGTACATCTGTTGCCGTACTATTCGCTTGCGTTGTTACCTTTTTGTCTGCTTTTTCTTGTAAATCTTTAATAACAGACCCTAACTTAATTTCTTTAGCAATCGGCATCGATTTATTCAACCGTTGAGCCTGATTTTCAGAAATAGCCACATAAAAAACTCCTTTCAAAAAACAAAAAAGGTAGCATGTACACTACCTTTTAAGCCATTGTTTTAGAAATATTGCCAAGAACCGCGATAGATTCTTTTGCGTTTTTGATTTCAAATCCGAATTCACCACGAATGACACGAGAGAAATAGTCTGCACCACTTGGTGTAGCATCTACATCGTAAATAGGCGTTAAATAACGCGCTTTAACCTTTTCCGTGTCAAGAAGTAGCGCACGATCCTTAGGCATATTTAAATCTACTACGACGTTAGAAATTGCTCCGCCAGGTAAATCAGATACAAACGATAAGATTTGGTAACCAGCCGCCGTATCTTGACGCGTAGTACGGATTGTGTCGCCACCTAATTTAGTAATTTGTCGCGCAATATTTGGTCCACATAAAATTGTATTTGCTGAACCGCCTCGAGTGAATACCTGTTCCACGGCATCATTCAGGGGTTTAGCTGTAATTTCGTTCCCTTTAAAGTCTTGTGTATATGACCCTTCAGAACCTGCAAAAGCGAATAATCCACCTGTAGTACGTGGCTGTGTTGGAGAACCTGCATTTCTACGGCCATAAATTAAAGAGTTATTCGCTTCACGAATCATTTCTTTTAGACGTAGGTCTACTTGGTAGTTCAATTCGTTAGACACACCATGTGTATTTACTTGTTGCTGTGTACGAGAAATAGACGCGTATCGTGAGAAAATTTGAGAAAAGTTATGCGCTACTAAGCGGTCATTGATCTCATTTTTACGGAAAGCATCCTCACCTTCTGGTCGCGGTCTTGCGATGACCTTCAGTTCACCACCTGCTGTAATTGCTTCAGCTGTTGTACTATCGTAACCACGTTGTACGGTAATTTTATCTGCATTTTCATCCACACTTACTACACGTAGCACTTCTAAACCATTTTGTACAAGTGCGTTTTCAGTGAATTTACGAGCTTCACCTTTTTCTAATACGATAGATGTAGCCCCGACAGCGGTATCAGTTTTTACAATACCAGTGTCTGAATTTAAGTAATCATTTTGCCACTCAAATTTCGTTTGTGTCAGTGCTTCACCATTTCCGATTAAACCAAATAAAACAGGCGCTTTCGTTAAAATCAAATCCACATTCGCTTGCATTTGTCTTACTTGTTGTTGAAACTCATAAGTAGTTGGTACCGGCATATTATAGCCCCCTCAATTTTTTAAAATTAAAAAACCGCTGACTTTTCGTCAACGATTCGTTATTTCCTCGCTTTTGCGTCTAACAATTTGTTGTAAATACGTGTAACTTCTCCTACAAACCTTGAATCTTTAAACGCTTTTGTTTTTGCTTCTTCCAGTTCTTTCTCCAACGCAAGAATTTCATTAGCTCTCGGATTTGTTCCCGGATTCGCTCCACCAGCTGCATCTGCTCCCACAACTTTCTTAAACATCCAAGGTTTACTCTCTTTCAACGCGTTTACAGCATCTTCAACCCCCTGATAGTTACCATTCTCGTCTAGCTGAATGGAAGACTTATCTAGAAGGGCAAGAACATCACCAGGATCGTTTGCATCTAAAGCACGTGCAACACTCTTGATTTCTGTATTCAAAATACGAGTATTTGCTTTTTCTTGCGCCTTTTGTGCTGCTTCAGAAGCTTCTAACGCTTTTTTGTCCGCTTCTTCTTTCTCAGCTTGCAAACGTTCAACCTCCGTCATTTCTTGCTTTTTACGCTCTTCTTCAGCTTTTTCGAACGCCGCTAATTTCGCTTTAACGTCGTCGTAGTCGCCATATTTTTCTGGGGACTTTTTACGTTCGCGTTCTAAGCGTTTCTTAACAAGTTCATCCAACTCTTCTTGCGATTTAGGCAGATTCGTAGGATCTTCAGGGTTATTGTTCGGATCATCAGGATCACCACCATCAGAGAAAAACTGAAGGTCTAGTCGAAGTGGGAACTTAGGTGTTTTTTGTACTTGTTCTACAAAGAACTTTAATGCTGTAGCTTGTTTTGCGTATTCCATTTGCAAATCCTCCATTTTGAGCCTGTCGGCTATGATTTCCGAAAGTTTATAGCGCCATTTCGTAAGGCAAGTATTACTTCTCGTTATACGGATCCTGAGACTGTCGTTTCAACATCCGCTCTTGCATAATCTCCATAAATTTCTGTTCCGCATTTTCTTTACCACTTCTCGTAATTGCACCCTTAATTGATTCGATTTCGTTAGAAATTTCATCGCCTAGCTGTTCAATAAGTGCTTTTTGATCTTGCGGTAACGGTAAACCAAAAATAATCTTGCTAGCATAATAGTTATCTACTTTTGCTAACATCGCTTTATCGTATTTGAATTTTGGGTCATCCTGTCTTGCTTTCATATAACGCAAAATATACTCATTTAAGGTTTGGAGGCGTGATTGCCATATAACCCATGAGCGTTGTGTTTTTGAAATGATATTACTGAATAAAAGTTGCACGGCCATATCATTTATACCGCCTGTATTCATATCAGCGGTATTCACCATTGGTACTTCAGCTTTTTCATGTAGACGTTTTTGCAATCGGTCCAGATATGCTTCAATGGTTTCTTTAAATCGGAATCCACTTTCCAATTTTTTAGCGCTCGGTTCACCGGTTTCTTCCGCGCCATCACCTAAATCCCATTTAGCACCTGGTGCAACTTGTAGTGGATTCTTCGGATCCTCATCTACGTTCGTCAGCAATGTAATAGCAAACATTTCAAAACGTAGCGCATCCGAGTAATCGGACATTTTTTTATCTATTTCCTCCGACAACTTTATCGTTTTTTCAAGTTCACTATAACCCATACTACGTTTACTCAACTTTTCCGTCGGCACAGGTACCACGGGAATAAAGTCAATTCCCATTGACGAGCGTTTAACCCGTTCTTCTTGTTGTTCTAAATCACCGTTGTATACAGCTTCTTCAATTTCGCAGTCATACTCACCAGTCTCTTCATGCCAAACTAAGTAATACGATAACTTCCACATTTTCGTCTGCTCCTCATCGAGCCACGCAATAAAATGAACCTCTTCCAGCTGATCTATATCCCATTCGCTATACTTCGCAATGACTTCCGTTGATGGGTGCCATATAACTTTAAACTCACCACGTCGTTTATCGTAGTGAAGACGGGCATATACACCAGTTTTGGAAATAGCACGATCTTTTGCCGCTGCAAGTAACTTCTCATGCATTCGGTTGTCGTCCCAAACCCATGTCAATAACCGCTCTTTCGCTTTTGCTCTACTATTTTCGGCTTGTTGTTCTTCACTAGGTTCATAACCTGATTGAATCATAAGCGCCGGATCATCTATCACATCAGGAGGAACTGTTACTTTCGGTTCTTTTTCAAATTGCCATGCTGCAATCATGTTTACAATTTTTTGCGGATAATCAAGTTGTATTTTCGTAGGCTCATAATCTAGATTGTCAGGCTTTTTGTAATCAGACCAAACATTTAGGTCACCATCATACCGCTCATACAAACGTACCTCGGCCATCATTCTTGTCCACTCAGACTCACCAAGCGCGGTACGAACTGGCATTACAATTTCAACTGGATTCATAAAATTCCGATCCCCTTGTACTCTCATTCAAGCCCCTCCTTTCTCAATATCTTGAATTTCCTGTAGTTCCTGCTTTACGTCTTGCACGTTTATACGCAATAGAAAAAGCCATTTGAACCGCATCCGGACCATCGTCATGCGGATGCATCGGATACATTTCAAATTGCTCCAATAAAGCACGTAAATGTTTCATAAATCGTAATTTACCGCTCTGCATATCAGGTAATAACGATTCAATACGTAGTGCTTTTCGTGTACGCTGCTTAATTTGTTTTAATCGAGTCGATGAAGGATACCCTTTTTTCTGTAATGCTTCAGCAACCTTCTCAGCAAACCACTCCTGCGCTTGTTGTGCCTCTACTGCGATTGATTCATATTGATATGCCAGCGTGTATTCTACAGCCTTTTCCAGTAGTGTATTTGGATGTACACGCTCCATAAAAATATCAATAACATAACAAGTTCCTGTTTCCACGTTTTTCGCAATTGTAACTACTACGCTGTAATCACCTTTTTCTTTCCCCATCGCAAAATCGACTGCACCATAATGCAAAAGTTTTTTATCTTTCAAGTCATTTTCAGTACAGTACGTGAAATATTTAGGTTTAAATATCTGTCTTTCTTCATCGGTCGGATTACATAAATACTCCTGGTTAAAAGCTTTCGTCCCATCATCTTCCCTGATTTCCATCAAATCGATGTAAGGAAAGTGCGATGGCCATAACGTTTTTGTACCACGTAGCATTTCTTCTTTGTTCTGCTCGTAAAATTCACGAGCACGATCCGCCGAGTCTCGTGCATCAACCTGACGAATCTCGCGCCATTCTTGCCATAAATCCTCACGCTCTGACCATTGCAAGATTGCCGGGAATGATCTTGATACGAAATCACGACGGTTTTTAATCACGTGATGCAATAAACTGTCGTAACAAACGATGGTGCCCATGTAAATACAAGCACCTTCTTGACGACTTAAACCTGGAAGCAACTCTTCCTTGAACCAACGTTTATTTTTCGCGATTAAATCAACTGTCGCGGTATTTTCTTTACTCTCCAAATCATCCAAAATATAGAGCTGAACCCTTTTGGAACCGTGACGTAAACCACGTACCTGTGTCCCGATACCTTTCGCTTCAACTTTCGTATTTGTTAAAGTAACGAACTCCTTATCGTTATCAACTTCATTTCGGCTTTTTTGCTCATGAAGTAAGATACCGAAATCTTCACGTAGTTTTTCGTTGTACTTTAACTGATCACGCGCCCAAGATATAAAATCACCAGCTACATCCGATGTCTCGGAAATCAAAACAATGTACTGCTTTAATCGATACACGACTTGATGACACAAATAACCGTTACTCAGGTATGCCGTTTTTGCATGCCCCCGTCCTACACTCCAGGCTACTTTTTTCTTTTTCTCCCTACCTGTTGTGATGTCATCCAAAAGTCCGCATAACGTTTGGTGAAACACGGCGGCATCCTCCATCGTTACTCCAGCTGGAATTAAGTTATCAGGATTCTCCGGATTCCCTTCTTCTGAGAAATACTCATACATGAAGTACAGCATGTCATGTTCTGCTCGGTGCACCCTTTGTAACTTTTCTAGCTCATCGATGTCAGCAAGTAGTGTATCCATGTAATATTCTGTAGCCTCACCAGTTTCGTACAACTCCTGTAATTTCTTTGCTCTTTCTGCTACAAGATTGATACGCTCCTGACGTTCTTGACGGGCTAACCATTTACCGTCTATATATGCCATGTAGCCCGCCCTCCTTTTACTCGCCTGTCAATTTTTTTAATTTCTGAAGCTGTTCTTCAATTTCTGCATTTGTACGCGTCGCATTTCCTAGATCACCTTCAATTACTTTCTTATCCGTCAGTAAACCGAATCGCTGCATGTACAATTGCATCGCTTTTACACTCGGTTGCGGGCCTAAAATTAACTGCATTAGTTTGCTGTATACCTGCTCGCGCTTCTCGGCAAGGAAACTGTCAGCTACTTCGCTCTTAAATGCAATAAAGTCCTGGTTCTTAGTTCGCCACTCCCAAAGCGTTGTGCGATTTATACCAAGCTCGTTCGCCATTTCATCTTGCGTCCTTTTTTCCTCGTTGTTCGATTCCATCAACTCGTTTTCTACAAGCAAATACGCTGCTTGAATTTGTTTGGCCGTAAGTTTTTGCTTTAACTCGTCCAACTTAGCCATTGTTTCGCTCCCCTTTCTTCGTGAAATAGAAAAAGGCAACCGATTAGTATCGATTGCCTTGAAATTCGTAAATTCAAACTTTTAAATCACTATATATTTATGGTAAAATTTACTTGTATTTTCATATAAATTTAGAGGTGGTGTATAATCATGGATGGCTGTATTTTCTCAATAGGTAGACTTATAAATGGTACATACCATGCCGCAGGTACCTGTACTTTAATAAATAGGAAAAACACATTAGTAACAGCAGCACACGTAGTTAATGGCACTGATGCAAATCTAGTAATCAAGCTAAATGACAACTTTGACAATGGTTACCAAGATACAACTCGCACCAAATCAGATTTTTATGCTGTTAAAATCGAGCATATAGACACAATAAGAGATGTTTGTATCCTTTCTTTGCAAAGTAAAAATGCCTTCCACTCGCACCTTAAGATTGGAAATTCTGATGAAATATATCCAGGTGATAAAGTTACTATCTTCGGTTTTCCGCACTCCGATTTATGTAGAATTGTTTTGACCCAGCATTCTTGTGAAATTGGCGCAAAAATCCTACTTAGCTCAAAAGCAATTAAATCAAAACATTTAGTACTAAATATTCAGGCACGCCCAGGACAATCTGGAGGACCAGTTATTCGTAAATCGGATAATACAATAATCGGTCTACTAATCGGAGCTTATGTCCCAACAATTGAAGCAGGCATGATTGTTGACGGTATTAATCCCCAAACATTACACCAAACAACTCACGCAGTATCGGCTGAATACTTAGAAAGGATGTTATAAAATGACTACTTTAAACGCATTATTTGAAACTCAAGATTCTTCTGTCTGGCTCAACTCACTACCTACTTATCAAAAAGAAATTGTATCTGAATTATTAGCTTCAAATACTCATGAAGGTGCTGCAAAGGCTTGGCTTGAGGCGTCTATTGGTAATACCTCTCCTTTTAGTGGTGAACAAAAACCAAAAAATGACTATTTCATGCTACTGAAAAAAGAATTATATAAATTATTTTGTGGTGATTCTAGATATGCTGCTCAAAGAGAAGAATTTACTCAATTAATTCAATCACCTGATAATAGAATGTTATTTGTTTCATCAATCTCAGCATTAATTGGTTCACAGGTCGGTTTAGCAGCAAGCTTTGTAGCCCCAGTTATTGTATTACTATTAATGACAATAGGAAAAACTACAGTAAATGCTTGGTGCGAATTAGAAGTCACATCTGTCTCAGAAAAATAATTATTTTAATTTATTTTTGAATCTTTTTAATCCCCCCCGAGTTTAAAAATTCTGGCGGAACGTTACGAGCGCCTGACGGCGACCACTCAAGAATCTACTCCCCCCGGGGGATATAATTTTTTTCCACAAAAGAAAAAAGTCGGAATTACTGCTCCGACTCTTTTTTCTTTTTTGCTCGTATTAACGTACTTTTACTGATTCCAGTTATTTCTTCTACTTGCGTATATGAATGCTTATCAAGTAAGCCTAGTGCGTGCTCAATTTGTTTCTTGTTATACTTCTTCGGTCTACCTTCTCTAAAGTCTGTACGTTGTTTAGCGATTGCTTTACCTTCTTGTGTTCGTTCAACTATCATGTCACGTTCAAATTCAGCGAACGCGCTCATTACATTAAAGACCAGTCTCCCTGTAGGTGTATCCTCTATCAGCCCCATGTTAAGCACGTGAACCTTCACACCTTTTTCAAACAGTTCTCTTACAGTCTGTATTGCATCGACAGTTGAACGAGCAAAGCGATCTAGCTTAGTAACTACCAGCGTATCACCTGACTCCAGTATCGAAAGCAACTCCTTAAACTTAGGACGATCAGCTTTAGTACCAGTGAACTTCTCTGAATAAATTATAGTGCAACTTTCCTTCTCCAGCGTTTGAATCTGTGATTCTAAATCCTGATGAATCGTACTTACCCTCGCATATCCATATTTCATTCATATCAGCCCCTTTTCGGAGTCAACTAATGAAACTAAGTTATGACACCGTTTGATACCTTGATACTATCACATCGTCAAAACGTTGTCAAAACCTTTAAGTTATGACTATAATTATTTTCGGGAACTCAAAAATCAATTTTAAAACTTATCTTCAGCAATGCTCGGCTATCAAATCATAATTACCAACATCGAGCCAAATAGAAAGTTTTGTCATTTGATCGAACACTATTTTTTTATTCTGAAGATCTGTCGAATAAGGTACAGGAAATTTAACTTGATTGCAATCAAATGGAACCTTCACACTAAATTGGCCTAAAGTCGCTCCAGCATCATTTTGTAAATATATATATAATCTAACTAAGTTTTCTGGTCCAAAAAAAGGGCCAAAGTAGGCTTTTTGTCTTACTTTGGAAGATAAATTAAAGTTACAAGTAGCATAAATATTGTTGTTATTATCATAAGGCGTAATTGAGACAGTAATGTCTTCTAAAAAAATCGTGACATTCGTCCAATCATTACCTTCAAAAATATCCGCCCACCAACCGCTCCATGTTTTCGTATTTCGAGATCTAGTAGGTGTGATACTACCGTTTAAAAGACTATTTTGAACATACTCCATAAAATGCACCCCCTGAATTGACTGCAGTCTTATTATATGAATGTGTCTTTGTCTTAGGAAATAGGCATTAAAACATTTTATAAATGGCACAGCAATTAGGGGTAACAAGAAATCATCTTTATGTCATTCCTAAATTTTGATGACAATAGAGAGGCTGTAGCCCCCTGAGTTTCAAAGACCCTTCTCTCTCAGCGAGCTCGGCTGATAAAAACACTCATCGGTTTCACCTTTCGTGTTGCCGACAGTTAGATAACTACTACAGTAGTCATCTTAGTTTCTACTTACTATATGCGCCACCATCAGTACAATCCAACGGGCATAGAAAAAGCCAGGATACCCATGACGAGGTTCCTGGCTTTTGACATTATGAATATATGGAGGATATGTACACAAAATACCTATCCTAGCATAAATTGTACCTATTGCAGGTACCTCTTGTCAAGCCCCGTACAACTTTTTTATAAGTTTCTTCATACCAACCATATCACCATTAATATTCATGTGTATCATATCTACAGCTTGTTTACATCTTGTATAGTACACAGTCTCTGTTATATTCATCGCCCGCAGTGTATTCCTTCTAGGAATTTTGTACACATACCGAGCAAGCACTATATATTTCATATTCTTCGGTAATTGCTTAATCGCCTGATCCAGCACAATCTTATTCAAACGACCATCGCTTTTCCCATCCTGTGCACTAGGTCCCGTAAAACTAGGCGGTGCATCAGGGAAACGGTCACCTACAGCCAGTGATTCGTAATTCTCCAGCCATAGTCGTATTGTCTTCTTTGAAACATAGCCATCAATTCTGGTCATCTCCGAACCTCCTGACTCAGAAAATCAAACCCCTAAAGCAAAAACCTTAAACCATTAATAGTATTACATACTATATAACTATTAATAAATAATACTATATATATAATATATAATTATTAGTTTTATATTTATATTATATATATAAGGTATATTTTTTTAAGGGGGGGGCTTTTTTATTTTCTTTTTCTTTTTTAAGTACTGGAGTGTATTAGACCCCCTCCAAAAGATTTTTCTTTTATATATTTTTATTTTCGTGTAATCAGCTGTGAATCTCCGAATCTCGAAACACGTGCCACACTGCTGTTGTCTCATAACCACTTTCCAGTTAGGAGAAACTATTCTTAGTTCTAAATATCCTTATAACATCTCTTGAATATCCGATGTATTGGTTTTAATATCAATTACTGTTCGAGAATACAAAAAGTTATGCTTTATTTTTGCAGAATTTTTATGATGGTAAATAGCTATATCAGGATTATCAAATTCTTTAGTATCAATTGGATAATCCGCATATGGGTTTAAGAAAAGACTTGTTCCATCTAATAATGACTCCCGATATTTCGCATGCGGTTCAGAATTTATAGTCCCCACTGTATCGTAATCATTATATTTATACGTGTTTACTATAATATCTTTACTTTTGTTTGTTGATAATGCTCGCATTTTACCTGATGTAGCTATTGGATTAAAAATCACACCACTTATAAAGCTGTACTTATCATCATTAAATAATCCGATTGGGATTTTACCACCTGTACTTTTTTTAGTAATATGGTCTGAGAACTCCCAATATGGCATATCACCTCTATATTCAGCCTTTGTTAAACCATACAGAACTCTTTGTATAGCTCCCGTTCCTTGTAAATAAAATAGTGGTTGCTCAAAACTACCAATTGCTAATATAAATGGCTTCTCTTTTACATGCTCCATCTTTGAATACCGTTCTTCGTACTTACGGCATTTCGTGCTTATACTATTAGCTATTCTTTCTGTTGCCAAATGAATAATCTCACTGTGTATTTCCTCATGAGATTTACCACTCTTATATAAACGATTCAATTCTTCAATTCTTTCATGTTCGGGAGTTCCATTATCAGGATTCTTTGTTGCAACTGCTTCAACTAAAAATTCTTTTTTTGTTTTTCTAGATTTCAAATAAAAATCTGGTGCATCATGAGAATAATCAGTTATAAAACCTAAATTTTTAAAAGAAGCGTGTAAATATATTTCCCAAAATGATGAATTAAAGGTTGTTTGAAATTCTTTTACAAATTTATTATCACGATCTTCGAAACCTATACACCAATTATTGATTACTTTTCTTAAATCAGCGTCACCTTTTATATTCTTAAAATTCTCATGCAATGCACTTTCTACAACTTCTAAATTAAATAAGTCCATGTAAAATTCTCCTTTTCAAATAAATTCAAACTTTAGAGCACCAACATTATTATAACACTATATTTAAAGACCTTATTGATATCCTAAATAGGCCCACACTATACATAAGCATGTAATAACAGACTTGTCACAAAAAATTTGGAACATCGATTTGTAAATTTCTTATTTCCTCAGACGTCATGTTCCTCCCTCGCTTTCTGTATTGTGTCTCCTATTTGCTTGATTCGTTTTTTAAATCGGTGCATTAAATCATTTATTTTCCCTATTTAACTTAAAATAATATGCACTAGATTTAAAGTTCTTTAAATTCTTATAACCAAAATATGCATTTTTTGTTATGATTATATAAATGATATCCATGGAGGTTTTCGCATATATGGCCATTTCAACTGAAGAGAAACTAGTAGATTACATACAGGACAAATTAGACAGTTATTTAGGGGATTTTAACTGTGATTTAAACAATAGAATATTGAAATTCTATAAAGGTATTCCTACCCCTTTAAATGAACTATTTGCTTTTTTTCATGACAACTTTAATAACTTACTAGATTTTTTCAACACAAAACTACAAAAAGGTAGACACTATAACGCTAAGCAAAGTGTAGAATTATATACTTTAATAGCAGATTTACAAAAAATACAGGACAATCTAATTGATACGCCATTCGATTTTGAATTAGATTCTTACTACAGTGAGACCTTTAGAAGCTTTAAAGCATTTTTACAGACCAGTGGTGGTACTACAATTCCACTCTACGTTCCGCCTGTTAAGGTACAAGAACTCAATCCTATTTTCACATTAAAAACTGGATTAAAAGTCGAACGACCTACCGGTGTCCTTACATTTCCTACGGAGGAAATTGGTGTAGGATCATACGCGACTGTATACAAGTTTACAGATCCACTTTATAATAAAGAATTTGCCTATAAAAAATCGCATACTACTTTAACAATAGAAGAGAAAGTGCGTTTTTATAGAGAATATGAGGTAATGAAAAACTTAAAATCACCTTTTATTCTTGAAGTTTACACCTTGGATAAAGAGCAAAATTATTACTTAATGGAATACGCTGATGAAACCCTTGCAGAGTATATTGAACGACACCATGGTCTTGAAAATGTAAATGAAAAGCTTATGTTTATTCGCCAAATTTGCAAAGCATTTCACCAAATACATAGTCAAGATGTTCTTCATAGAGACATTTCACCCAATAATATACTCATAAAACATTTTGATAGTACAAAAATTGCTAAAGTTGCAGACTTTGGTTTAGTAAAAATGCCAGAAAGTCAACTTACACGTTTCCCTACAGAACCAAAAGGCTCTTTCAATGATCCGCAGCTGTGGCACGTTGGATTTAAATATTATGAAATACATCACGAAACATACGCGTTCACAAGACTCATTTATTACATATTTACTGGAAGAATCGATGACGGGGTGTTTAATAATCCCTTTTTTGAAAAGTTCTTCAAAAAAGGTACTAATTACAAAACTGATCAAAGGTACACTAATATACAAGAATTAGAAACAGCCTTTTTTAATAACGTTGTTCCATCACTAAAAGATTTTGGGATTTAACTAATCCCTTTCTTCTCTAAAAACTGTCTCGCGTTATCCGTAAGCCGATAATAATAAACGTTTTTATCGTCTTTCGTGACCTGCTCCAGTAGTCCTAACTGAGAGAGTTGTCCCAGCCACGTATCGAACTGCGTAGCCGGGATTTCTCCTCCTACCTGGTGCATCGCTCGTAAGATTGCTTCCGAACCTTTCACTCAATACCACGTGTTTTCACGATTTCCAGTGCTTGTTGCTCCGTAAAACCTTCTCTCACTAATGAATCAAAGCGCGCTCTATACAGCTTGGACAGTTCATCGAAATATTTTATTTGTATAGGCATCATTTGAATCATGTTGTCCAGCATCATCTCAAATTCGACATTCGTATATTTTTTTATTGGTTCGCTCATCTTAGCGCCCCTTCAAATGTGATTCGATTTCCGCTAAAACTTGGTCGATTCCTTCAGGACTCAGTACGAGTTTCCCACCAGCTAATTCAATATTTTGATCAGAAACTTCACCAGTAATTTGGCAAGAACAATTAACATTATATTTTTGTAGAATAATAGATTCACCATCTACGAAAATCTCCATTGGATCCTTTTCCTGAATACCTAATGTACGACGTAATTCCATTGGAACTACAATTCGTCCTAGTGGGTCAATGTTACGAATGATACCTGTTGATTTCATTTCTCTTCAGCTCCTTCTCTTTACTTTTTAATTGTTTCTGTGATGCTTGCTAACCCGAAAAATATTACACAGATAAACCACGTTGTCCAAATCGGATATTCGTATATAAGCTCCACCCAATCGCCCCTAGTCTTTATTAATGAGAATGATAGCCGGTCCCTCAACTGTAATACCAGCAACTTCAATCTTTTCATGGGGACATACTTCTACTGACGTAACACCATCACGTGTTTCCAGTTCTTCACTTAAGTCTTTTGTAGACGTATTTTTCATCTTTATTCACCATCCAAAATGACACTGTATTCATCATTAGCTACGAAAAAATTACCGAATGTATCTCGTCCAGGGAATCCTTTTTTCGTAGCTTGTACGATCTTGAGTTTTGCGTTACATTTATGGCATTTCGTGAATTTGTTATCCTTGTACTCGTATTGATTGCCGCGGTTCCCACACATGCAGCACTCGTAACGTGTACGATATCTTGGATTACCTTCTTCGTCATACTTAATACCTGTTTTCCAATGAATCGGATCCGCTTCTTCCTTTTTCTCTGCTTGATCTGGTGCACCGAGATCGTCTTTTTTCTTTGTAATCTTAACAACGTCTTCCATAGGGAACGAGCTACGATTTTCATCAATGATTGGAAGTTTACGAGTCTGCTTATCATTCGTTATATTAGCAATTGATTCACGAATTTCTTTATGCGTAACACTTAAATCAGGGATTTTATGAACGTCTACTTGTGCCATTACCGTTGCTAATGCTGACACATCCACTTTCGGTTTATGTTTTTCAACAGTTTTTAAAAGTTCCGCTGCTGTATTGATAAAGGATAGTGTATCCGGTTTTTTTTCTAACTTAAGAGCGGCTGGTTTCACATCAGAGTCATAAAATTCTACATTTGTTTTCAGTACCGGCTTAATCTCGACGTAATCTCTAACACCTACAAAGCTGGAGACACCGCCGCGAATATTGTTTTTAATAAAGTCGAAAAAGACTGTAGTTAATGCATTTACGTTTGCTTCTTTATTTAAGCGATCAAATCCATACTCATATAGCATTGCGTGAATTGCTTCATGGAGTACGTTTTTCATTTTCCCTTCATGCTTTGTTACGTTATCCGAAATCTTGATATATTGTTGGTGATACGTTACTTCAGCGATTCGTACCTCACCATTTTCTCTTTCATCAATCCACCCTTTTACTACTTCCACATCGTAAGGCACGCTACCAATCATTAACTGTTTAGGTATATTCATATAACGTCATCCCCCTTTAGTTTGGTAAATTTTTTTCAAGCTCCGTTCGTAATTTATCTCGTAACCACTTAAACTCTAAGTCTTTTTTATCGATCTTCTCCTGGATTACTTTTGCTTGTTCCTTTGTATAACATTTACGGAAACCGTTGTATAATTTCGAAATTTCTTTCTGCAGCTGTCTCATTTCGCGGTTCGAATAATAACTTACAAATTCCGTTTTACAGCTTGGACAAATAAAGTAATGCTTGTCCACACGGTTCGGTAAACGTGCTGTGAGCATCTGGACACGAAACACGTGCTCACACGCTTCACATTTCGCTTTTACGGGTTTCATTTTTCTCCCTCTTCTTTCGAATAAAACATAAAATTATGGATACACTATTTGCACATCAAGATTTTCATCCATGACTGTAGTTCTCTCTAAATGAGCAGTTAGCTTTTGCTAGCTGTTCATTTATTTTTTATTCGATCTGTTCAGTAAGACGTACGATTTTTCCTAACTTTGTCTTTTAATCCACACTCTTCAACTCCCTGTTTCGTGGTACATACCATTTATGGACTTCAAAATTTTCTTAGGCAAATTTAGATTTTTCACATCAGATAAATCTTTTTTATTTAAAGAAAACCACTCACCGTTTAATCTTTTGCTACTAAAATACTTGTGTAGTAGCTTCTCTGTAATATCACCATTTTCACTGTATATAATATGAACAATTTTTATATCGAAGGGTAATTTAACCCCAAACTGCATTAGTCTTTGATCCAGTTTTTTAGTCGAGCCAATTTTAATAGCACCATATAATTTTTCTATTATTAGATATACAAACTTTGCATTTGCATTTTCATGGAATGCCAAAGTACGCTTTCTAGTTGGACTCGTTTCAATTTCTTTAATTAACTTATCAATAGCTTTAAAATCATCCTTAGGTACAATTGCACTCTGTACCTTTTTTATTTGAGCATACATAATCTCTTCGGAATTATTATGCTCATTAGACATTACATTATATATAGAGTCTATCCATCCACTTGTCTTTTCAAATTTCTTTTTTTTATATCTTTTTGAGCGATATTTTTTCGCCAAATATTTTAATTGCGCATCAGATAAAGAACTTAGTAATTCTTTTAATTTTAAACCTTTATTATTATTCATTTTTTCACCTCATTACTCATTCTCCCCCTTGATGAACTAATTTATTTAAGATACTTATATCTACTTCTTCCTGAAAAACTCCCTTTCTATTCAAAGAATTATTTGTTGTGTTTTTATAAAAATTAGTCATTCCAGCTAAAACTGATGTAATGTTCGTAGTATGATCCACCTAAAATGTTCTTCTTTTCTTCTGCCTTAAATTCAACTTTCACACCATCCATTAATTCTTGTAGCTTTTCCGTGAATATTTTTGAATGCATAATATGCTTGTCAGGATTTTCTTTATGAATTTGATATCTAAAGCCTGAATATCCATTTGAAGCACTTTCAGTTATTACACCTTCCAGTTCCTCCGCAAATTTCAATACCTTTTCATCAATGACTTTTTCCTGGAGTTCTTTCAAATTCACTACTAAGGACATTTCTAATCTCCCTTTCACCCAAATAAGGTTTTTAAATATGTTAATTGTCTCTTCAATACGCATATCGTATAATGATAATAAAAGGAGGTACTTATGATTGAATTTTTAAAATCTAATATAATACCAGTCACAGCATTATCAATCTCTATCGCAACTTTCATTATTACATTTAAAAATTTTTGGAGAAATCGTGCCAATATTGAATGCATTCAACTAGAAAATAGTATGGCAGTCGTATTAAAGCCAGATAGAATTGATACCAAAACACCTGATGTATATTGGGATAGTGATTATAGAGTTATAATGGATGTAATAATTACTAACAAAAGCGCATTACCTATTTCTATTATTGAGTTCACATTAAATAACACGTCTAAGTTCAATTCATATAGTAAGCCTAGCCCTGAATATAACGTTACTATACAACCTGGAAAGCAAGAACAAGACGGCATTATTCATTACGCAGAAGAGGAAATACTATTTTTCCCAATAGAAGATTCATGGTTACAACCAGTTATTGATATCCCTCCGTATACATCCTTAAGAGGTCATTTACTATTTCGCTTTAACGATAAGAGCGAAGTACATATCGGAAATAACATGTTAGAAGTAATTACTTCTAGAAAAACTTTTTCTTTTCAGGTAAAGATAACTAAAGAAGCTCTATCTGCCATTCCATTACCAGATCTAGTTCTTATTGCTCGTGATGGAGACTATTAAAGAGGCACTTTAAACCTTTAATACAGCTAGTTCATTCATTTTTGTTCTAGCTCCTTTTCTCTCATAATCTTTCAATTTATTCAGAAACAACTTTGTCTTTCGGGAAAATTGGAACCTTACCTTTAAACCTATACCCCATTCTTTCCATTTTCCCACGGACACCTAATGCACTTTTCCCTAACCTATCTGCAATGACATCTATGCTGTATCCACGATTATATAAATCCACAATTTGTTTGACTTCTTGCTGTGTATATTTTGTATGGTTACCTATACGCACGGGTCTAGCTTTAATTTTCAATTCCATTAATCTACGTTTCACAGAACCCTCGGTACGTTGTAAGCGTGTTGCGATTTCTGGATAAGTATAGCAGTATGCATTTACTAAGCTTTTAAGCAACAAATCATCGTCTTCGCTCCATGGTTTCCCGCGTTTTTTTTTGGCCACTAGATCCGCATTACGTTTCTCTGTCATCCAATCGGGTTCAGGACCGAAAATACCAGGTTCAATTCTAGAAAAATCAACTACATATTTATGTGTTTTTAACCACTTCCACAAATCACGGTAATACACAACTTTTACTTTTTGTTCTGCTGAAAATAACTTAAGCTTTATAGGAAAACCGAAGCGCTTGCCCCAGCCTTTTATACAGTTATAATCGACACCTATAACCTCAGAAAGCTTCACAATAGTAATACCATCAAAATGCAATCGAGCATCCCCCAAACCTATGCGTTGCGCTTTTAATTTGACAGCATCAACCGAACGTCCAAACCTTTTAGCCATATGCTTGATGCTGTACATTCCCCAATATTGTTCCAAATACGCCAATTCTTCTTTCTTCCATAACGTGTATCTTGCCACCATTCCACCTCCCTTTTAGTACCCGGATGCCTGACGATCATGATTGATTTTATTTTTTTCTATATACGCGTTATAAATCTCAATAGCTGAAAATCCAAGTGCCGCACCTAAGTATGCTAGGTCATTCATCAACGTCATATAGTGTGCTGCAGTCCACAATTTGTTTTCATATAAATCATTAAATACATCGATAATCTCTGTTTTCGAGTGTCCTTTGTTTGTACGTACTACAAACACATCGATATATTTGTTCCATTCACGTTCTAATCCAATCGATAATGCGAAGTGGAGCGCGTCTACAAATTCCTCTAACAATGGATTGTAGTACTCCTTGTCCTCTTCCATCATCTGACCTTTATTACGTACATCTTTTGTGATCGGTTTGTTATTTTCGCTCCAAAACTTATGACCGCGCCATGCATGAAGTAGCTCACTTAACTCATCACGAAATGCTAACTTCTTTTCCTGAAACAATGGCACGTTTTGTAAACCGTGTTTTTGCACAACCTTGTTATCAAGCTCTTTTTGAAGCTGGAATAAATGGACGATATTCATTTCTTTTCACGCTCCCCTTTTTTAAACTTATCCGTAAAGATCTTTACCAGTTTTTCTACACCCGCGCCTGTTACGTAATTAACGAATGGTGCCGTTTCTGCAAATTTTAAAGAATCTTGTTCTGGTATCCCTGCACGCACCAACTTTTCTTTTACGGCTTCAATAATTTCTATCCTTTTCTCGTTCTTACTATTGAACCTCGCCTCCACTACCTTTATGGCCTCATCCTTATAACAACTGTGATTTTCCATGTAGTAATACACTTCTTTCCAGAATGCGTTGTCCTTTACTACAGACATGTCAATCACTCCTTTCTTATCCTAGTACTACTAAACTTACAATTACCGCCACGACCATATAAGAAACTACTAATGCAAGGAATTTCTTTCGTAGATTTTTTACTTTTAAACGTAACTTTGTATTCTCTTTCGTAACACGCTCAACAAAATTTTCATTTATACGTACACGAGACTTGTACAAATCAACTTCTAACTGCAAATCACGATTTTCTTGGATTACATCCTTTAACTGTTGCTCCGAGTTATTCAAGTACACTACCGCCTTTCGTGGTTCACCTTTTGCTACTGTTCTTTTTTGTTTCATCATTTCACGTTTTAATCTTTCCATCTTCCGATCACTTTTTCGATTCTCGTACCCCTTTCCTTGTTGTCTACCACCCACAATTACACTCCCTTTCTCTTAGTTTTATTTTCTTAAATGTTCTAAAAATAGTTCATTGAAATTCTCGTTTTCTAGTTCTTCCAAGCGCTTCTGTACACGCTCTAACCGAACTGAACCTAGTCCCAATACTTCTTTTACTGCTCGTAAGGCTAATGTCCGTCCATCTTTATAAGATAAAAGGGAGACTTGCTGTACTTCTCCGCGATGAAAGCTTTGTCTCTCCCTTGTCTTCTTTCGTTCACGTTCACTCGCGCGGCGCTGTTGACGATTTAAATTTTCGTCCATCGTTTTCCCTCCATTTTTTAAAACAACTTTTGAATAACGACTCCGCGTATGGATCCTGAGGTACTGGATCTACTACTCCAGTCTTTTTATCCCTTCTTAACGAACTTACTACCCAAACCATGTTGTACGGTTCTCCAGCAATACTTCCTACAACTCTCGCTGGCTTTACACGTGGTAATGTTGTTGCATGACGCTTTGCAAATGACACCTTACGCGCTCCCTCTCCTCTTCCCACATGCTATTCCTCCCTTTGTTTAAGCCAGGACTCAACACTCATTTTCTCGCCCCATCGATACCCTACACTTCCCTCTGCTTCAATCGGAACTGGAAATCCTGGTACTGGAGGTTGCTCCATAACTTGTTTAATTTGTTTTTCAACTGCAACTACAATTTCCGGGTCATCATCTATCTCAAAAATAATCTCATCGTGAATTTGTGCGATCATATCAGCACTACCATGAGCAAGTACTCCTTCTTGTTTACCGATAGATTCGTAAATTTCATTTTGGACTTTCTTCATAATGTCAGCTGCACTACCTTGTACTGGTGTGTTCGCTGCTTGTCTTTCAGCTGAGCCACGGTCCCTTCTATTCGCGCTGTTTATGCCAGGTAGTAATCTCATATATCCATAGATTGTTTGTACATATCCTTGTTCCCGTGCTTCTAAAACAATCTTCCGTTGATATTCCGGTATACGTTTGTAAGCTGATTTAACTGCATTTACAATCTTCGCGCACTCATCTAATGTTTTACGAATCAGATATTTCGTTTTAAAAGTGAACTGAAGGGCATGCTCCGTACCTCCATATGTGATACCGAAATTCCCTGCCTTGGCGTCTGTACGTTCTTTCTTCACAATTTCTTCCTCAGGTTTTTCAGTCATAACAGATGCGGTTCTACGGTGCATATCACCACCTGTATTAAATAGCTCAATCATTACTTCGTCGCCTGATTTCCATGCCATTAAGCGAAGCTCGAAGCCTGCGAAGTCAATAAAGAATAATATTTTCCCTGGTTTTGCTACATAGAAATTTCGAATTCCAAACTCATCGTTATCGATACGCGGTACATTCTGTCCATTCGGATTAAAACTGTTTAAACGTCCTGTTTCCGTGAATGGACTATACCCCGCATGAATTCGTCCACTCATAAAGTTCAAATACTTCTCTCGACCTACGATGTGTGAAGAAAGTAGCGTCGTGTATTTTTGTATTTTCTTCAGCTGATCGATAACTTCCAGTGCTTGGTCTATATAAGGGTGCAACTCACGTTTCGCTATACGAATTGCTCCGCGCTCTAACTTATCTAACGTAGGATCCGTTTCCGGATTAATACTTTCCCAATTTTCAGGTAACGAAATGCTGAGGTACTTTTCCTCATCGATGTCATTCAGTTTGTTCTCGAGCATAAATGCCATATCGATAAGTGCCTCTTGATCAAGACTTGCACCTGTTTTTCCGTATTTAGCCACCGGTATTTTTAAATAGTCAAACATTAAACTTTTCACTTCATTCGTCTTACCTGACTTACCGGTATTTATGTCAACATTGAACGTTTCTTTTGCGATTTGCTTAATACGTTCAGCTGCCTGTTCCTGCATAATTTCAGCTTCTTGCTTCTTTTGCGTTGCAAGGTTTGGATCCCAATTCATTCCCCAGTACTCCATAAGACCGATAACACGTGTAAATGGCATTTCAATTTTATGCAACCATTCCTCGTATCGCGGAATCTGGGACGCAATTTTAGACCAGTATTCGTAGTGCTGCACAGCGTAATCCGCATCTTCAGCCGAATACAGTAAACCTTCACCTTTACTTGCGTCAATCTCATCAAAGAAATCAACCTTGTACTTCTTTAAAAGAGCTGTAAAGTCGTTCATTGTTACACCAAATATGTGTTTTGTAGCAGGTTTTAATCCCCATCCACTTGTAGGCTTTTTCGGATTATTGATCTTTTGAGGCGCCACAATTTGTAAACACCGCACCCACATAATCAATGGATCTGCTATTTTTCCTAAAATGTACTTACCGTACTTTGCCGCGTATTTCGTTTCAAAAGATAAGTTAACCGCGATTTTTAACACATTTTCATTTTTGAATAAGTACTCATCAAGTAAATCTAGTACAACTTTTCTAGCTTCATCCCTATCCATACTTGGTTCGAATACTTGGCCAACTTTATGTGAAATTGGAACAACTCGTGACTCATGTGCTGCTGCTGATAATGACACCGTACATATTTCACCTTTCCACGGATCCAGCGGTGTTTTTAAATACGCTTTTTCTAAACTCTCACTTCGGCTTTCCGCTTCTTTATCATCAATAATCCCTGTAGTACGTGCTTCTTCTATATCTTCAAACGCCTTTTTATAATGCACCCTAATTTCTTTACTTGCTGCAGTCTCCCAGTCGAATCCTACTTTACCTGTTTGCATACAACGCTCTAAGTATTCCTTTAAATCTGAGACTGTAAGAATAGCTTGATAGTCTTTCACTTGCTGCGGTTCTACTTTTGGCCAAACAATATCGAATTGTCCCGGCTTCTTCTTTTTCTCCATTTCTACTGCTAGTTTTGATTCTTTTACCGGTACCTGTTTTTTACTACTAGCTAACGTTTTCGGTCTTCCGAATAAACTTCCGAGTTTCATATTTTCACTTCCAGTCATATTTATAATGCTTGTCCATATAATTAGTAGTACTCATCTTGTATATGATCAAAGAGACCTTTCTTCATGCAATACGCAATGAATGCATTAAAGCGTGGCGTTTTTCGATAGCCGCCACTTGTTAAAAGGATCATCCTCATTTTCGCTAATTGATTTACGATTGCTTTCGCTTCTTCTTTATCGATGGAAAGCATGGCTTCCACATCACCAAGTCGCAAGTACTTCTGCTGAGCGAATAGCTTGATAAACTCATAGAATTTCGTTTCACCTGTTAACGTATCGATTTTTTTAAGGTCTGCTGTAAACTTCTGATATCTTTCTTCTGTCATTTCTTCCTCTTTTATTGCTAAACGAGCATAGTAATTTAAGCCGCAACCTGGAGCATTGTACAACGCTTTTAAGTACTCCCCAATAAATTCAACGTGTCCTGGCCAAACTTGAATTCTTTCCCCTGATTCATCAACTGAATGTGTAAGAGCTGCAAGCGCAACTGCTAATCGTACTACTTTATTTCGTTGATCTGAAGGAGAAACAAGCGGTATGTCATTTGCATTTCCATATACTTTTGCAAGGTCTGTCGCAACTTCCAGCACTTTGTCAATCGTACCGTCTGTAAACAGCACGTCCTCCGGCTTACGTGACCAAGCGTATAAGATATTATTTTTCAATGTATCTTTCTGAATAATTGACGGATACGTAGCAAGTGTTTGGTTGTACAATTCAGGATCCACGTCACTCGCTCTCATAAAGACTGCAAAGTCAAAGCGGCGTATATCCTCGTTATTAAAAATATCTTTTAAGCTTTCAGCACCTTGAGAGTAATCAGCAAGTCGTTTCCCTTTCGGTACGTTCCCTGACATGATGGCACGTACACGGCAAGGTGTTTCAGCTGTTACAGCTCGTTTTACTTCTAACTTCCCGTCAGAGCGAGCAAGTGTCATTTCCCCATAATCATCTTTCGTAATACCTGTATCCTCATCGATCCAAATCATTTCTTTATCAGCGAGTGGCCATGCACCCCAAACGATGTACCAAGCACCTTGCGCACCTGACTGTTCCATTTTGTACGTTAAACCTGTACGAGAAGTACTTTCCGCATTCACCCGTGTTCCAAGTCCTGCATATTTCATTACTTTTTCAATGAGCGCTGATTTACCAGTACCTGTATCACCAACTATTTTTAGTTCCACCCAACCACGTAACGGGTTTAAATCCCAAGGTACTTTAAAACGTAAAACACTATGAAGTGTTAGCAATACTGCAAGTAGTGTTTCATCACGTTCTACGATGTGCGTTACGTTGTACGTTAAATCGTTACAAATAGCTCCTAATTTCTGTTCAATCGATTCTGCTGTATAATCTGCCGGCTGAAATGTTGCTAAATCCTCTTTTACTTGTTCATTCAGCTCAAAGCTTTCAACCACATCCTGAAGCGGTGTCGCACTCTTAACAAGTAGTGTGGACTCCTGATTCTTTGGATGCGGGTATACATAACCTGTTAATTCGTAGTACTTGTTCTCACTTACGTTTAATCCATTTACGGCGTACACTTTTCGTAGTACATAATTTCCTTTATGCTGTTCTTGCTTTTCGTCGTCTTCTTCAGCCATCGGGATGACAAGTAACTCTTCCACGTTCATGTTTTCTAAAATATCTGTATTGTATTTCGGACAATTTGGAATGCCTGATATTTCTCGTAAAATACCTTTGATGTTATCGTCACCTACACCAGTCATTTGAATGACTTCTCGATCACTTACGCCCAGGTCTTTGTATCCTGTATGCGTATGGATGTCATATAGAGGACAATGTACTTTTTTACAACTTTCTCTGCCCCAGCAATGGTACTCAATGTTTTTCGGAATGATGTAAGGCGTATGTTTTTTACCTGCAACCATGACACGAGTTTTTACAAGCTTTCCAGTGAGATCTGCATTACCTGTCTCTGCTAAATGGAGTAGCTTCGCATTTTCCTCTTCCTCAGCATTTCTCTTAATGCAGTGACACATATCGCCGGCACATGCTACACGTTCATAATCTTTGCTACCTGGTTTCTTTTCACCGTGTAATGAGCGGATAAACGCACAACCAAATTTGTATGTATTATCACCGCTGTATACCGCATCAACCACACTTCGCGTATTTGCCACGCGTTGTTGTTTGCCGTACTCGTTGCTTTCAGATGTAAATTTAAGTACCCATTCTTCCAGCTCTTTCATTGTTTCTTCTCGTGTGTATCCCGCATCTTTGAAATAACATGCAAGCTGTACTGTTGCTTGGTTTCGGTCACCGTCTTTTTTCCATCCACCATTTAAAATATCGACTACACATGCTGGTGGTTTGTCTTTCTTGAATTGGAATTCCTCTTTCGAATATTTACGAGCGCTTGTTGCTGCAGCTTGCTCATATTCTTCTGTCTTATTTATTAATAAATACCCCGTACGAGGTCTGTATTTCATTGCCTTTTTACGTTCGTCTGGCGTATAAGGTAAATCGTCAGGATGTCTTGGTGATTTTGCTAAATCTTTTATTTCTTCCAGCGTTAATTTGTTTAATTCATTTACACTAATTTCTGTTTTAAAAAGATTCGTTTTTTGATGCATACTGTTCGGCAAACGAATCATCCGCTTTTCGGTATACACCACAAGGTCGAGTGATGTGAGTCCTAGTCGATGGACTAAGTACCCAGCCATATGTTTGAAGATTTTATGAAGGTCGTTTCTCGGTGCAATACCGAGCGCATCGGAGCTTATTAAGATGTGGAATCCTTTTGATCCAGAAAAGTAAATCCACATATCCGATTCACGAATGTCCATTTCCTTTGTAAAAAACTCCACCAGTTTTACCGCATCTTTTTGGCTGACTGATGGATCTTCCGCATGGTCAAGGTCAAAATATAGGGGAGCAATAAATGCCTCCCCCTTTACTTTTGTGTCGTTCGCAAATCGTTGAACTGTAGCAAAGCAATTGAAATTGAATGCCTCTCCCGTTTGGAATTGCTTCACTTCAGAAGATGGAATTCGTTTCCACGGAATGCTTCTACCGTTCTGATTGCTGTACCATGCGTCTACATATTGATACTCACTTGTTTTATCTTTCTTCTTTGCCATTTGTAGACGCCCTCCTTATTTATTCTGAAGCTTTCTCTGCTTGTTCTGTTTCTTCTACATTAATTCCGTAATCTTCCGGTTTAAACACACCTACTGGTTGGAAGTCGATACCAATCCATTGATTACTAGCGTTTGTACGGCTCTTTCTCTCAGCTGTTACAAGACGAGTAACAATTCTGTTCACCCCAAGTTTTGATGGGATTTCTAAAGCTTTATATTTCCCTGTATACACATTCATTGCAAAGCGGCCGAACATGATTGTATCTGTTGGACTGAAGCTCATTAAGTAGATACGAGGGAAATCGTCCGGGCTTAATGTCGATACAGGTACTACTGATGCCATATATCGAAGCTGAATAGCATCTAGCTCGTATCGTTCTTGTGCTTGCGGGTTTTCAGCTAACCACTGATTTAATACAACTTCCGCTTCTTCTTTTGTTCTTTCAGCCACAATTAGTTGTCCAGCTTCTGGTGATTCTTCTAATCCCCATACAGACCAACGCTGTTCACCATACCCGATTACTACATCGATATTGTCACCATACGATACGTTTTCGTCGTCCTTCTCAACAAAATTACCTTTCTTAGTAACCGTTAACCACTCACCCATACGAACGAAATCCATGTCAAGACCGTTATTCGCTTCAACAAATCCTTGCTTTGTTTCTTCTAAAATAGCTGAAATATAATTGCTTCCACTATTTGTTTTTGCCACCGCGTTATTTTGTACCACTACTTCATTTTGATTTGTATCTTGTGTCATTATTTTTTCCTCCTGCGCCCTTGTAGGCCATGTTTTTTCCAAGCTTTTCGTTTTGCTTGGCTTTTCTTTTTTCGATAGGTTACTTTTCTGTTATACGAACTCTTGTAATCTTTCGAATCATATTCGGGAATTTCGACCAACATCGGTATTCCTCGTTGAAGATATAAACTTTTACCGGATCCTCTTGCAAATATCCTTATTACTTTTCTCACTATTTTTTGCCCTACGTCTTTCAAACCCACTTACTTCACCTCTTTCGCTGAAGCAATTAGTTCCGTGATTTCATAAAGTGCACCTACAAATTTGAACTTTTCCATCGTTATCACCCCTTTCACCAAGGCATATCATTTAAGAAACTAGCTACTGTATCGCGCTCTGTTTTCGGCTTTCTCGGTACAGTTAATCCGATGCGACTGTATACTTTCCTGCGGCTGTGATATTGGTCCTTAAACACTCCAACGTTGTAGTCAACGTAATCGAACCAGTGCGCTTCTTTATTTGGATTGTTCCGATCAGGACGCATAATACGTCCAATTTCTTGCTCTACCGATGAACCACTATTACTCTCACGAGAGTCACCGCGTTTCGGCATTACCATGTGACCAACTGCTAAATGCTGCATGTCCAGCCCTTCACGCGCTAACTGAGTAGCAAATAAAATGTCTACTTCTTTTTGGTCGCAAGCTTCTAAAATGTCTTTACGTTGTTGTTTAGTAACCTGCCATTCACGAATTTCTTTTTCTGAATACTGGGCAACTTTTACTTGCCAACCATATTTACCTTGCTTTTTATCTACTGCATGACCACTATCGATAAGCTGCTGTGCATGGTTTTCATTTTTCGCTTTTCTCCAGGTGTAACGACTGATTCCGCCGTGCACTACAGCTGTTCTTACATCGATACCGAACTTCTTTTTAGCCATTTGTTTTACAAGTTCCTCGAGTACAAAACAGTAACGAACGGATTCTGTAATAACGATAGATGGTCCTAAACTAGCAGAATCAACGATGTTCTCAGCAACTAACTTCGCTCGTTTCTTATCTGAAATAAGGTGACGGATTAAATCTGTATAATCGAGATCTTCTCCACCCGCATCCACACTATCAATCTCGTTACGGTTACTTGCCGTTTCGTAATTAAACTCTGTATATACGAATTTCACTGTCGGTTTTATTAATCTTCCAGCCTCGTACATTCCATCTCTGCTAATCTCGTACACTTTTGGACCTACACCGTTGTACATATATATTTCCAATCCATCTTTTCGAGAAGGTGTTGCCGTGAGACCAATCATATTTTCAGCTGTTAATTTTCCAGCTGTTTCAATGAATTGTATCGCGGGAAAATGATGGGCTTCATCTACTACTACCGTCCCGATAAAATCGTTTAGAGCATCGATTAAATGCGGGTTTCTCTGTAAGGTTTGCACTGTAGCAACGATTAGTTTACCGTCTCCCCAATCATGTACACCGTCACCGGAAAAGCCGATACGACCGATACCAGGTATTGTAGCCTTAGCTCGATTTGCAGATTGATACATCAAGTCCTTTGTGTGTGTAAGCCATAATGCGGCTTTCCCTTTTTCATAAATATAGCGCATACCCATAACTGTTTTACCTGACCCTGCCGGCGCTACACCTATTCCGTTTTCTTTCATAAGCGCTTGTACCATTGGTGTCTGGTCTTCTTTTAAAACAAAGTCAGTATTCCATTCTCCAAAACTCACGTCACGTCCGCATGAAACCTGTGACGTAATCACTTTACTTGGGTCGTACCCTAAGTTTTTCAACACTTCTTCCAGCTTTGACAAGAAACCGCGAGGCGTAACAATATCACCTCTGTCATATACAAATAACTCAAGCTTTGCCTGTACACCCCATGTAGGTCTACGCTGTTTTTTCGCCTTCGCATACGCTGGATTATCAAATGTCAGTTCCTTAGTAATCGCTGCCTTAAGAGGTGTACTAGCGCCTCTTATTTGGATGTTGTGTTTTACAAAGATTTGTAGCAAGTAAGCACCCCCGATAAATCATAAGAAGGTTCGAGGTATGTAAGTCTTGGAAGTGGCACACAGGGAACCGTCTGATTTTGAAACTCTTCAAGTTTTATATGGTTCACATTTCGTTTTTTCATATGAATAAGAGTTGTAAGGAGTCTAAAAGCATATGCTTCATCAAGTCCTTTACTCTCATTTAGAAAACTGATAAACACTAAGCCTAAATTTCTAGCAATAACTTGATCAAAGTCTCGTAATCCGAGAATCTGATTCGGTCTCATATAATCTAGTGAAAATCTACTACTCTCTGTACGCTTCATCTCAGCTAATATATTTACTTCCGGTGTTAGTACAATCTCGTCACCTGGACGAGTTGCACCTGCACCATCTGCTATTCTCATGCGCCATACACTTGGGATTTCTCTCCAGCTTCTTCTAATTTCTGCTTGAAAATCATCCCCGCGTTGCTGCCGTTCACGCTGCTTATTTCTCATTGCAGTTTGTTTTGGATCCATAACAACCTCCTACGCCAAAAATTTAAGTAGATTTGCTTGTACATAGGCTTTTGCTTTCACAAGATCCGCCGATTCTTTTGCTGTCCCCCAAGCATCTCTTTTTTGGAAAATTTTAATATCAATCGATGCTAATTCCTGCTCTACTGCCATAAGTTGCTGACGTTCTACCTTACTGTAATGTTGTCGATACGCATCACGTAATGTGTCATTTGTAAGTGCTACCTTTTGACCATTTACATAAGCGAATTGATTGCGTCCCTCACCTTGAATTTGCATAAACGCTTCCGCTTCTTTTAGCTCTACAGCTGTTTTAAGCTTCACTTTTTGTTTAGTTAGTTCTGCTTTTTTTCCGTACGCTTCTTCCTGCGCCTTTCCTTTTTCCAGAACATCCTGTATGGCAGCATCAATTTGTTGTAAAGATGCTTGTAATTCAAGTGGATCTAATACGCGTACATAGTCAGTTGGTACCTTCTTACCTAAAATTTCTGTTGCCGCTGCAAGTAGCTTTTCTTTCCCATGCTCCTCTTGTAAACTACGAATTTCATTATTTAATTCAGTCATTTTCTAGTCCCACCTCACATTGAATTTTTGGTAGTTCTACTACTAACTTTTTAAGCGTCACGTGCTCTTTAACAATTGACTCAATTGTTATGTTCATCGTTTCTACTCGATCATGTTCCTCTTTGTTGTAACCAGCTACGCTTATCATCAGCGGTGAAAACTCTACTACTACAGCATTCCAATTATGTTTATTATTACTATAGTTAGGGCGTCCAAACGGGTTACCACTTGTGACCTGTACCGCCGTACCTTCTCCTAGTTCGTTCTCATCAAACTGCGGTTTGTTTACAATCATGCTCGTAATCCCTCCTTCGCTTCTGCGATTTTCGTAAGAGCTATTTCGACCACGTCAGAATTAATACTCTCTGTTTTAGCGATACTCTCAACAATCGTATTAATATCAACCAGCACATCTTCTCCTGTTTCTGTTTGAATTAGGGAAGCAAATTCTTCCATTGCATACGCTCGTTTCTTTTCAGCTTCAATCCGACTACGGTCAAGTACTTCATCACCAGGCTTTGCACTTTGAAGTGGTATACGTTCTAAATCAAAAACACCTGGTGACTTCACATCGATAAGAAGTACTTGTATCGGTCTATTAATCTCAGCTTCTGAAGCTGATAAACGTGTGATACTACCGATATTCGCAAACACTTTACCATCCGACCGGTTATAAATACCGAATCCTGTATGGTCATGGCCGCACAAAACCAAATCCGCCTCCGTTTTTACATCCTGTACTTTTGTGTACCGGTCAAAAGGTGGATCATGATCAAGTAACATCCCGTGTGATACGTGTATTTTGGTTGAATCATAATCTTCAATAATTTCTGGTGAATAACCGTATCCAGCTTTATCGATTTGATCACTGTACGGTGTAAATGTTAACTGTACGTGGTTCCCATCCTGATGAAACATTTGAGCTCGTCCAGGATCATTAATGACTGTAAGTTGCGGAACAATTAACTCCAATACTCTAAGGCTTGCCCGTTCATATGTTGCAAGATTGTACCCGTAAATATCGTGATTACCAGCTGTTGTATAAATTGGAACTGGACTCTCTTTCAGTACCCTTGCGAACTCTAGTAACACACTTGTCGTAACCTCAGGCCTATCAAACGTATCCCCAGGTTGAATAAGTGCTGTCACACCTTTGTATTTAGCTAAAGCAAAAATCTCACGTAATTTTGCAATTAATGCCTCTTTGTAGTTATCCTTACGGTTACGAGGATTCGTACCTCGTATATGTGGATCACCGAAATATAGAAACCTCATACTCTCACCTCTGCTTTTTCGTGTTCTTCGTAACGTTGTATCTAAGGTAATACCTCCATCAACAATATGGCGCATTAGTGAAGGGTGCTGGATTATTTTTTTCTGATAACTTCCTTTGTAACTTCACCTGTTTTGAGATCTATTGATACATCGTCTTCTTCTTTGATACCTAAAGCATTTTGAATTTCTATACAAGCCGCATCATGTCGGTCAAAAATTGGTTTTAATAGCTCCTCAGTTTGTTTTATATACTTTTCACGAATAGGAGCAATTTCAGCTTTATATTCAGCTTGTAGTTGTTTTTTAATAGCTTTCTCTGCCTCATCTGTGACTTGCAATTCCTTTAACTGATCTTCTGTTGCTTTCCCTATAACTTCCTCAGTAATTTTTAAACCTGCAGCATTCGCTAACGCACCTTTTAACGCATTTTTAATTTCGCATTTCATACACATATCCAAATCTCCCTTTCTATAAAGCAGTTACTATGCTTTTTCCTTGTTTTTGAGTCACACCAATTGCTACGTCAGCTATCTCAGCTAAATGAGTACTGTGCGTAACTAAAATGATTTGACGTTTAAATTTCGTGCTGTATTCCTTCAAAAAGTACGCCACATTCGGAGCATATTCTTGACTCACGTGCTTCCCAACTTCATCTAAGAATAATGGCCCTCTTACACCACTAATCTCTCCTACAGCCAATCTGAGCGCTAAACTAACTACATCAGCTACACCACCGCCCCGGTCATAATCAGGTGGCTTTAGTTGTGTTCGTACATCTTCAGACTGTAACCAATACTCCGCTACCGGTTGATTACTTTTTACTGCAATTTCAATTTCGAATCTGTAGTCTTTATCGAATACAACTGTAAGAGCTGACGTAACAATTTCTTCAATACGACGTTTTGCTTGCTGCCTTGCATAATCACTTGTCTTTTGAAGAAGAATTTGTACTAAATCAAACTCTCCAAGTTGTACTTCAGCTTTTGCTTTTCTTGTCTCTGCACCTTTTTGCTGACTTACTAACAGATCACGTTGACCGATTTTCATTTTCAATTTATCGCTTGCCTGACGGATATCCGCTCGTGCTTTTAGAAGCTCGTACATAAAAGTAGCCTCCTTAAACCTGCGGGATGAGTCGTTCTACATGCTCCAGGTTTTCTTTAACTGATGTATCAAGCTTATTGATTTCTTCCTGGATTGTTTCAGGCGTTACCCCATACTGCGCCATTTGTTCAGCGATTTCCGTTAATTGCTTTTCAGCTGAAGACTTTTCCGCCTCTGCTTGGATTTTTGCTGTTTCTGCTTTCTTTAAATTTGCTTTAGCAATTTCAATACGTTGTTTTAATTCCATTACTCATTTCCCCCTCCAAGTTGTTTTGATAGTAAATTTTGTAGTTCTGATTCAAGAAACTTCTTTTGATCTCTTAAACAAGCCAACACAGTTGGTCGGATAGCAAAATCAATACTCTTTTCTCCTATACTTTCTGATTCACTTACTTGTAAATTCTCATTAAATTTTTTATGAAATAGTGAGACTTTTAAAATATTAGATGTATCTTCAAAAGCTTCAATAATTTCATTGACTTCCATTAACGAATTATTCAGCCTCTCAGCTGTTTGTAAAAAGTCACTTACTTTATCTGTATCAATCACCACGAATCACCCCTCAATGAGAATGTTCAAAAGACATCGGCGATTCGCATAGCGGACAAACTCCACCAGCCTCGTTCCATGTCTCTTCCAATTCCTTTTTGTAATTTTCAATGTGCTTTTCATATAGTTCCAATGTGCTTGTACTTTGACGAACTCTTTGATGCCAGATCATATATTTTCGTAGTAGCTCTTTTAATTCAGCTAAACGAGATACGTTGTTCTTAGCTTCTGTTACCTTTATTTCTGCTTCCTCTGGAACATGTAAACGATCCAGACGACTCACATACTTCGTATATTGCGTATGCGTAATTTCATATTTTTGAAGCAACAGACTCATTTGATTTAGACGTGTAATACTTGTTTCATATTCTTGTAGTTGATCCGACGTAGCAGCAGGTACAGACAATTGTTCTACATCACTACTTACTTTTTCATAACGCTGCTTAACCACGCTATGTTGTACAAAGAGCTTCTTTAACTCATCCGTTTTCTTCACTTCCTCCTCAACCACAGCAACATCCATGGTCTCTATTACAGTTAGTCTATCTAGCTGTAAACGAACATCTTGTAATGCTTGACTATACTTTTCATAGTTTTGTGATAAGATAGAAAGCAAAGAATATCTTTCTTGAAATTTAGTAGAATCTTGTAACAAGTTACTTACTTCTACTAATCCATCAAATTGTTTTAATGTTTCAGTCAATGTCTTCTTGGCGGTGGACAGTGACTCGTAGCTTTTTTGTAAGTCCAGTAGTGTTTGGAGACGCTGCTGGTCTTTTTCTGTTTGCTCAAGTATTAGTATTAGAACTGGTACTTCCTCAAGCCGTTTTTCAATTTCCCAAGCTGCTATGTACTTTTGTTTACGACTTGTGTACATGTGAGATATTTCTTTTAATACCTCTTTCTTTTTATGCAATTCCTCTACGTGCTCCATTAGGCTTTCAGCTGTTTTTAACTGCTGTACTTTATCATCCACATCCAAGTACTCGAGTAAGCTACCTGCTAATCTCTCAATTTCTTTTTCAGCTAGTAACCTCTCTTGCCTTACTGCGTATGTATCTTTTGAAACACTTTTTACAGCGAGATCTACAGCTTCTGTTCCTGCTAACTTACCTAATACTTTCGCACCCGATGATGGTGTTTCACTTATTAAGAACGGAGCCTCCAGCTGAAATGCAAAGTTTAAAGCTGTAACGAAATCTCCGAATGTTTGTTTTGTGATTCCGAGTAACTGTTTTACTTCCTCTGGTACTTCTGACTTTTCAAATACACTACCTTCATCACCTGGATCCGATTGGATTCTGTATGATGTTTTTCCTTTTCTACGGTGCTTTGAAATAATAATTCCATTATCTAAATGGATTGCTACCGTAACATGTCCGACAGATTCGTTCACGAAAGCCTCGCCTTGAGGTTCATTAAATGCTACCCAGCGAACAGCTCGTATGATAGAGGTTTTACCACTATCTGATGGTCCTGTAATTACATTCAATCCAGTTCCTAAATTGAAATGACTATTTGTATGTGACTGGAAGCCTTCTACGAAAATTTCATTAATGGCCAACACGTCCACTCCTTTCTGTTAGCTTTAACATGGTGCTTATCGCTTGTTCTTCTGATCCATTCTTGAAGTGTTTTTTACTTTCGCAACAGACAGCTTTGACGTCTTTTGCTTTTACTAAACGAGTCGCATAAGACACGTATCGTTGCATGTGTATCACCTCCTTTCAATCAATTAGCTTGCCTTTGCTTTCGCTTTCTTCTTTCTTGTGACTGTTACTTTAACACCTAGATATTTCTCGTATACTTCTTGAAACAGATCTTCTTTTTTCTCTGTACCGTAGTACTCGTTACGGACATATAAGCCAGATTTCTTTTTCCCCATTGTTTAACACCCCTTTAGAATGAAAAACCTACTCTTTTATCTTTTCCGCGAAATGCGGAAATTTAGTTAAAAAAATATCCTTTTCAGGAAAATCTAATTGTAAAGCCGCTTCTACCACTTCTTTTTCCGCGTTATGCAGATATGAAGGCATAAAAAACCACTCAAAAGGAAAGTTTAATACCATCGCAATACGCAGTGCTAAACGTGGGCTAGGTGTCCTTCTACCTGTCTCAATGTCAGCATAATGAGTTCGGCTCATGTCCGCCAACTTAGCGGCTTCTCCCTGTATTAGACCGAGATTTTCTCGAATTTGCACAAGCCAATACCTTCTCATGTTGCACCCCCACAATCTTGTAATTGATTTCAATTATATCCGCACTTCGCGGAAAAGTAAATAACTTTCTGAAAATTTATTTATACTTTTTTTATCCGCAGATTGCGTATTTACTATAGTTAGTGGTATCTTATAAGTAACACAATCAAAGAAAATATAAAAAGTTTTATATTTTCTTTGAATTTTAAATTAAACAAAATCATTAAAAAATATAAAGAGCTATATATTTTCTTGTTATCTTATATAAAACAAAAGTATTGAAAAATATAAATAGAATTTGGGGGATACAAAATGGATGTTGGAGCACGTTTAAAATTCTTACGTGACCGAAGAGGTTGGATCATAGAAGAAACTGCAGAACGACTAAACATGTCTAAGTCAGCATACGGCGGCTATGAAACAAACTACCGTAGACCTAAATACGAAGTTCTTGTTCAGATAGCAGATATTATGGATTCCACTACAGACTTTATTTTAGGAAGAACAGATAACCCAAATAGTATGGACTTTAATGTTACCGATTTTCTAGACAAGGGTAAGTTACATTCTAACGGTGTTGAAATTACAGAAGAGCAAGCAGAGGTTTTTAATACGTTATTTAAGCAGCTTATACAAATAAAAAAGCAATAAACAAAAAAGGATTAGCCAGATGCTATTCCTTTTTTTGTTGCAATATAGCTGTAAATTGTTTGTACTGTTCTGGCGTAATTTGTCCTTGGTTATACAGCTCTTCCAACAGGTAATTCATATCACAACTTACTTTTTCAGCACCGAATAATTCCCCAATTAAACGTTTTGTTTCTTGTTTTGCAGTCTCTTTTTTCAACGTAGTTTCTCCCCTTCATCTTTAAGAGTTTGTGAATTATGTATCAAATGGTTCAGTTTTTCCAATTATACAAAAAGTGTGACACCCCTTAAAAAGACGAAAGACGCTACATAAAGTAGCGTCTTTTTAACTATTCATTTATACTACATGCCGCCTGGATCAACTTTCATTGATTGTACTTTTACCGTATGTACATCTACTTTTTCTTTACCTAAATCTTTTGTATTGTCTGCACCAGCACCAATAACCCCGATTGATAATGCCAGAGCACATAATGTAGTGACTAAAAACTTTTTCATTTTACAACACCCCTTCTGTTATTAAAACGCGCTTTGGAAGCTGCGCGTATAGTAGACTTCCTGATTTTTCGAATTTTTCTAAAGATTCCCTCGACAATATTGTATCATTCTCAATTCTGGAAAGATAGTACATTTGAAAAGCTGATAAACCTTTTTCCCTCAGCCTACCCAAAATTTCATACCCTTTTTTCTTATCCCCGTATAAACATTCATAATAAGCTAAATCACCATCACTAATACAAGCAAAATCTATTTTTTCTAAGTTAAAGCCGAATTCAATATACAAGAAAGCTAGTGTTGTTTTAAAAGAACTATATTTTTGAGTGCCTTTAGGTGAGCTTATTCCTTCAAGACATTTAATAGCTTCTAAAATGTATTTCTCTGCCATTAATGGATTTTCAAAGATATAGCTTTCTCCCAAACAACAATATGCCGTAGCCTTCACAACTGTGAAATTCAGCTCAGAATCTATAATCGCAAGGCAGGTATTTCTACAGTTATCAATTTCATTAGCATGTAACTGTGTGTACGCGATTCGCTCCATATGTTGCATGCGTAAACAGTCTTTGATATAACCATCATCCATCTTACCGATATGTACATCAGCAACTTCAGCATACGATGCCATAGCACTATACCTTTGGTTATCATATTCAGCTGCCATTAGTAAGGTATTTAATAACACCTGACACTCCGAGTCTGATGAAACACGAGTCTCGTAGATTTCTTCCAACAAAATCTGTCCCTTTTTTCTATTCATATTTCGATGGTTATATAGAGAATATACACTCAAATATTTACGCACATCTTTTTGAACCTTTAGTAACTCTTCGTCTTTAGTCACCGCTTCAAATTTTTCAATTAGAGTATCCATAAGGTCATATTCTCCTGCTACCTGGCAATAACTCAATGCTTTTCTTACATTCAGACTAGTTTTACACTGTAAGATAAAATCTTTGATCCTTCCCGTTTGCTCTAAAGGATTTTTGTAGACGTAATGAATTAGCTTTTCAAAAACATCGAATTTCATTTCTCCAGTAACAAATGAAAGACCATTAGTAATAGTCGTTCTACTAATACCTGTATCTTTAGCTAACTTTCTTGTACTTATATTTTTGGATTGAATCGTACTATTCACTTCATTCATCAAAGCTTCCATCTGCATCCTCCCCAGAACACAAGACACAGCCCCTATATTTTCTCAACAAGAAAACGTACCATACGGATATTTAACCTTTTGAAGTATGCTATACTTGATGTTGACTCATGGAAAGTTTTACCTACGCGCACTAGGGTAAAACGTTACAACAGTGTTGCAGCACTGTTGTAACGCCGTGGGTCTTTTCGCTCTTTCATTTTATTATTTTCATCTTATCATAAAATTTAGAACATTCGTTTCAGTCTTTCTCAAATCAGGTTGAGAAAGTTTTTTCTAAATCTTCCAGAATCCCCATAAGAATATTTTACCACCAACAGAACGAATGTTCTAGTTGTTGTTCTAGTTTTATCCATAAAACTTCTCAAGAATTGTATTTTAGCCAAATTTCTTGGTATTTATAGTTTAAAAATAATGCCTTATTTATAATATAGGCATGAGCACATTTGGAGAAAATTTAAAAAAATTTAGATCAAATCGTTCTTTAACGCAAGCGGAGTTTGGAGATATGGTCCAATTAAGTCGTAGTCAAGTTAGTAACTTAGAGACCAACTTTAATGAACCCGACTTAAAATCTTTAGATCGTATCGCCAATTTCTTTAACACATCAATCGATGCACTTGTGGGAAGATCTATCCCAGAATCTGAAGAACAATTAAAAATCATTCTCGAGGAGATTCAAACGGTTTTCGCAGGCCTGGATGAATCTCAACGAGAACAATTCTGTAAACAGCTCCTTTTCTACACACAATTTCTGAATGAGAAAAAAGAGTTGTTATGAGTCGATTGTAGTAGAAACCATTTCCATATTCAACAGTAATGTTTTCTACTATAACCTAAAAACCGAGAGGATAGCTTGTCCTCACGGTTTTTATTTTTATGCCCTAATTATACACCGCACTCGCTCCCTCAAACGCTATAATCCCCATAATTTCTCCCTCTTTCATTAACTAAAATCTCGTTGTTTCGCTTTTCTCCCCCATAACTGTCTCCATAAAACAATTGAAGCGATAGAGAGCATGATTGTTGTAATGATACTCCCCTCAATTCCGAATGAGCCTCCATGAAAGAACTCCGATCCGTTTGCTACTGGTCTAAAAATTGGTGTAGAATACATTTCCATTCCACTAACCGCAAAACCGAATACGTTATATTGTGCCCAATTCCAAATGGAATGCCATGCGCATATGCCCCAAAGACTACTATCTTTCAAAACGTAAAAAGCTGCAAACACACCAACTAATATTATATTCGATATTGAAAGAATTGTAATACCTGGATTTAGTAAATGAAGAAAACCAAATAAAAAAGAAGTCACAACAATCCCGACCCATATACGGCTTCTAACAGAAAGAACTGGAAATAACCACCCTCTAACAACAATTTCTTCTGTCGCACCTTGTATTAAAAAAGCAACTAAAGATCCCACAATCCCAAGTATAGCGGTTGATGTAATTTGTTGCATTTGTAGTTGTACATTTCCTGTTAATAAAAGGAGCATAACTGGTATTGAAATGAAAACAAAACCTATTAATGCACCTTTCAAATATTTTCTTATCCACTGATTACTCCAAAAGCCAATAGATGAAATTGATCTTTTTTCTACGAATCTGATCCATAAAAAAACAAAAAATATAGCTCCGCCAAACGTCAATATCATCTCAATATCGCTATAAATTGCCTTCATTAAAAGTGTTTCTGTTTTCGGTAAAAACAACATAAATAACATGAACAATTCACCTAACGTTAAAAATACAATTGCAAGTATAACAGCGAATACTGGATGAACTTTTTTTCTTCCTTCTTTGGCTGCTTCAATTATTTTAAATTGAGTAAATTGCAATATTTTCGCCTCCTTAACAAATACATCAACACTATTCTTATACTATATATCGTTTTCCTAACACAAATTTCCAATAAAAAAACTTCTCAGTTTAGCATAAACCCAAATTAGGAATAATATATAAATAAAAGAGATGACTTTGTGCGTTTTACTATTATCACCAAGATTATTCACTGGTATTACCAGCACTTGCTATTTCCCACCATTTGTTGTAAGATAGTAATTAAGGTCAATTTAACACTGTATTTTCTTTGCATATTATCAAGTATCAATCAGGAACATTTTATACTCCTTATGGGTTTTTGATAATATGTGAACTTTTATTTTTCATTCAAATAAGGCCGATCATATTGTAATCTTTTTAAATTTTAGGAGGCATTACCATGACATTAACAGGTAAAGTAAAATGGTTTAACAGCGAAAAAGGTTTCGGTTTCATCGAAGTTGCAGACGGTAACGACGTATTCGTTCACTTCTCAGCTATCACTGGCGACGGCTTCAAATCTCTTGACGAAGGTCAAGAAGTTAGCTTCGAAGTTGAAGACGGTAACCGTGGACCTCAAGCTAAAAACGTTGTAAAGCTATAATTCAAACAATAAAAAGGTTGTTACCAGCACGGTTAACAACCTTTTTAATATATAACTAAAATTTTTTACATAAAAGGAGTGGTTATATGTATCGCAATCGAAAGAACGATGTAGCAGAAGTACCACCAGAACAAACCCCTGTCTGGGAATGTGAAGCAGAGGATTGTTTAGGATGGATGAGAAAGAACTTTTCATTTGAAGAAGAGCCTAAATGCCCTTTATGTAAAAGTAGCATGAAAAGCGGAGAACGTTTATTACCTAAGTTAGGTTAATTTTTATTTAACCCCTCTTTTATAAGAGGGGTTTTTTATTATAAATTTATATTCTCTACATCCGTTCGAATTATAGAATACAATAGTGCATCATGTTGCTTATTTCCTTGATGAATGTATCCACGTAATAACCCTTCCTTATGAAAACCTATTTTAGATAACATTTTACAAGAAGTAACATTTTCAGGGTATGTAATAGCACCAATTCTAAATAAGCCTAAATCACGAAATCCATAATGAATAATTTCCCCGGCCGCCTCTGACGCATAACCATTCCCCCAATATCGAGGGTGTAAGTCATATCCAATTTCAGATCGTTTACTCCATAGTTGTAAATTATTTAATCCAATTGTACCTATTAAAGTATTTGTTTCTTTTAGCACAATCCCCCATCGTATCGCTTTTTTCTCGAAGTAATTTTTCGAAAAAGATTCAATCATACGTGAAGCTTGTCCGAACTCCGTAAAAGAATTCATGCCGTAATAACATGTTACCTCATCCAATGAAAAGATTTCATATATTTTTTGACAATAAGATTGTTCTATTTCAACTAAACGCAAACGTTCTGTTTCTAATATAGGAAATACCATAGGATCGCTCCTTTCTTTCTACTCATTCATTATAGCAGAAAAAATATTAATAATTAGGAAAGTCCTCAATGTCCCATTAATCAAATATTTCAGGAGGAGCTTATCCTCTTAATTCAATACGAACTAAGAGTAACCCTTCTTGTTTTTGCATGATTAGAAAAAATAAAGAGATGATCAAAGTGCTATGATCATCTCTTTATTCCCTATTTATGTGCAACTAATGCCCAATGACATGGAGCTGTTTATCTCCAATTTATACTTAAAAAACCAGTTTCTCTAAGAAGTGTATCTACCTCATTAACAAATGGCTATAATCACATTCCGTTCTTTCCTTCATTTTTTAAAATTATTTGTATTATTTTCATTTCCATCACTCCGCTCGTAATAATATGTCTTATAAATTCGATTCCTTGCTCACTTTTCCTTTCTAAAAAAACACCCTACGCCATACATTTATGGTAAAATATAGTTAATATCATATTTTATTGTGGAGGTGTAAATGTTCTATGTATATATTCATCGGCTTATCCCTCTTACTCATATTACTCCTATTTTTATTCGCAAAAAAGTTCGCTCCAAACTCATTCATGATGACTCGTTTTAAAGGCAATAGCTTTAAAACATTTTCAATCAGCATGTTAATCGCCGCTACTCTTTCACTTTCATATGGAATCTATCACGCAGCAACTTATCAACCTAAACATTTAGATATTACACTTCAAAATCAAAACTTTACTGTTTTCGGTAATGTTGGAGAAGTTGGATATTTCTCAGAAGAATTACTAAAAAAAGATACAGAAGTTGCACTATATTTTGCCTCTTGGAAACAAATGCAATTAAATAATCCAGAAATAATAGTAAACTACCCTTCCGGTAAACAGGAAACATGGAAACCGAACATTACATTAATTCCTGCCAATAAATTAAAAGAGAAACATGGTATAAAAGAGCTTTATCAACTCTCATCATATTCATTTAAAGAATCCGGGAACATAACATTAACAATTACTGAGAATAATACAACAAATAAAAAGGTCTCAATTCAAGTAAAATAAATAAAATGTCCCTCCAGCATAACGGAGGGACATTTTATTTATATATTATTAATTTGACGGTTCATTTAATGTTGCCATTATTTCATTTGCAGTGTTCTTTCCATTTCCAATACATGCACCAATTCCGACACCGTAATATGAGGCACCAGCTAAATATACATTTGGATAAAGATCCGTCATTTTTTCTTGTAATGTTTGAACCGCTTGATTATGTTCTAAATGATATTTCGGCATTAAATCTTTCCAATTTGTAACTTCAACTACTTCTGGCTCACCTTTAATTCCGAGACTCTTTTCAATATCGTATAAAGCGACTCGTACTAATTCTTCTTCACTATAATTTTTAATCGTTTCATATACTGGATTGGTACTCTTATAAAACATTCTTACTAATAGCTTTTGTTTTCCAGATGTATGTTTCCACTTTCGACTTGTCCATGTACAAGCATCACAATGTAAATCACTATTCTCCGTTACGATAAATCCTGTGCCGTCCGCCGGTAATTGTTCATCTAATATGTCAAACCCTAAGTAAATACTTATAAGAGATGAGTTTTTAAATGTATGAAACTGCTCGTTTAACTCATTAGACTGCAATAAAGTTTCTGCAATGTCATGCGGAGCTGCTACAACAACAGAATCAGCTTGGATGGATTCATGATTTGCAAAGGAGATTTCATAGCTCTCACCTTGTTTCCTTACAGCTGTCGTTATAACACCTTTCTTAACAACAGTCTCAGTCAGCACTTCTTCTAAACGATCAATAATCGTAGATAGTCCACCTTTAAATGATACGAACTTTTTGTTTCCTGCTGATTGAAATTGTTTTTTATTCTCTTCAAAACCTTTAATAATACTTCCATATTTATTTTTATAATCCAGTAAATACGGTAATGTCGATGCCATAGTAAGTTCATTCAATTTACCGGAATATACACCTGAAAGTACTGGGGCAATTTGTCTTTCCACTAATTCTTTCCCTAAAAAGCTTTCTAAAAATACAGCAAGTGAAGTATCTTTTGTAAACTCTTTATTTTTCGTTATGAAATCTTTTAAAGCAACAATTTTCCCTTTCGTTGATACTAGCGTACTGCTAAACAACGACTCGACACTCATCGGTATCCCAAATATAGTGTCAGAAGGAATTGGATGTAAAGTATTATCAGAGTATATGTAAGAAATACCCGTTTCGTTATATACCATTTCTTCTTCTAAATTTAAATCTTTTACAAGTGGCATAACATGTTCATTACGGGCAACGATAGAATCTGCTCCTGATTCCATAATAAAATCTTTTTCTTCTACACTATGGATTTTACCGCCTAAATACTCTTCTTTTTCTACAAGGATTAAATTTAAATCAACATTATAATCCTTTTTTAATTTTTCTAAATAAAACATAGTAGAAAGTCCCGTTATACCTCCACCGATAACAACAACTGTTTTCATATGTACTGCGCTCCTAACCGATACAATTAATAATTCCTTTATTATTATACCCAAAAGTCCTTATATTCGACTAGCAGCTTGTGCATTCTGTAAGAAATTAGACAATATATTCGAATATATTTCCGGTTGATCATTATGAACTAAATGACCGGCAAACGGAATAACGGCGATATGTATGTTGTCGTTTAATTGTTTGAACGTTGTAGCAGCTGTAACTTCATCTTCTGAATCTCCCCCAGCAATACAAAGTGTAGGCACTTCAAGATTAGCTACATCACCCGTCTCATCAAATGGGTACCAATCTTTAACTTGCCACGATTCAAGCAATGCTTTCCAATCACTTTTTTCATGGATTTGATTCATATATGTTATTACTTCTTCATTTTCCATCAATTGCTGGTGGCACTTCGCTTCATACTCCTGAGACTCCTCCCAATTTCCTCTCTTAAGCGGAAAGATACCTGAAAAAGTTAACGTTCTCACTTTATCTGGATATTTTTTTGCAAATAATAAAGCAGCGATTCCTCCTAGTGAAACACCGACTATATGGCATCTAATAATTTGCAAATGTTCTAAAGTATCATTTAAATCTTTAACAGAGCGCAGGAAATAATTATCTACTGTTCCCCCTGATTTTCCATGCCCTCTTAAATCAGGACGTATTACTTGATAGTTTTTCCCTCGAAAAAACTCTACCTGTTCTTCGAATTCTACTAAACCTGTCATACCACCAGAATGTAAAAGTACAATCGGTTCACCTTCGCCTGAAATGTGTGTATGTAATATCATTTATGCCCCTCCTATGAAATTGAATTTTCTATTAATTAACAGTATATAGAATATACATCTGAATTTCCAAATAAAAAAGAACTATAACATTTTCAAATCACGTCATAGTTCTTTTTATTTTAAAAACATAAAGTAATTAATCAATTTGTCTATTTCTTGGCTTAATGCTAATACTTTTTCATGCTGAATTCCGTAATCCGATACTAAATATAAAAGTTCTTCTTTCTTTATTTCAATGACTTTTTCCAATTTCACTAATTCCATATCGTTTTACTTCTCTCTCCAATACTAAAATGTATGTATTTTAGTATAGCCTATTTACATAATTAGTAAAAGTAAAATGAACATGTAAAATCTTACAAATATAAAAATAATATACTATCAACAAAAAATTTGAAATTTAGCCCCTTTTTTACAGTTCATTAGACATTATTACGTATGAATAACAAATCGGAATTTCTCTAATGTTATATCTTTATATTTTGGAGCTCTCTTAATATGATCAAAGTAACTATATGAAAATTTAAAGATATGTCCGAAATCCCAATCAAATTCACCATAGTCTTTTAGCCAAAATTGATTTTCTATTGGTAACATGTGAGCACGTTTAGATTCGACTAAAGGTAAACAATCTATCGGTGAGTGTAAAGTTATTTCACTATTTGACGTTAGGTTTTGACTAGCACGTAACACGTATACTAGTTTTAACAGTGGACACAGCGCTCGATGGAATATATCTCTATGCCCTAAGTCATACATAATATTAATTGCATGAGAAAAAGTAAGTAAATGACCAATTAAATCATGGTGTGCTTCCGCTCTATAAATAATATTAAATTGCGAAAGCTCTTTTAAAATAAACGTAGATAATTGTTTCGGATTTCTTAATTCACTTTCTATCTCATCTTTTATATTTAATTGTTTTACTTCCTTTGTTGTAAAACCAATCCATGATCTACCAGGAATTGTTTTTCGAAACGATATTATAAGGTTAGTAACCCCTTCAATCTCTTGATTATCGCCCCATTTTTGTAACTCTTTCATAGCTAATAAACTTAATGCAGCATAAATGACATTATGCCCCACCCAATGAAGTTCATCAATTGTATGTTCCAATGATTTTATAATCATTTTTTCAGCACTTTGAAAATCAATTTCTTCTTTATTATCGATGACTTCACCTAAATTTTGCTTGCTTAGCATCATTTTTGTTTGAGAATACATACTACGAATTATTTCTTCTTTCACATTGTTATCTTTCATGAAAAAATAACTAGCAATTGCAGCTGCACCGAAATGTGCATGCCAAATATCATTTGTTTGTCTTTTACATTGAGAAATAATTGAAAGGCCATCTCTTAAAACAGTTTTATTTTCCATCTTTTTATCCCCCGTAATAAAAATCAATTTATATTCATCCTAAAGATGGCGTCAATACAAATAAAATATGATTAGATTCATCACTTTTATTTAAAAAACGATGTTTCACATTTGGCGGAATACGTACAACATCACCTTCTTCTAAAAAATACTCTTTTCCTTCTAACTCCACATACACTTCTCCTTTCATGACAACAGCAATTTCTTCCTTATCTTCATGTGAATAATGACTTTCCGTTGTTTTTGCTTGTTTATTTAAATCCATTATTAACATTTCAATACGTGCTTTCATAAAATCTGGTGTTAATACATCATATACAATGTGATCATTGTTTTCCCGATATACTTTCTTTCGATCTTTTTTCTTAGAAATGAGTGAATCTGTATCGATTTCATTAATAAAAAGTGTAAATAATGGTACATTTAATGCTTTCGCAATTAATTCCAATACACTCAAAGAAGGATTCGCATATCCTCTTTCAATTTGACTAATTAGTGAAGTACTAATCCCTGCATAATCAGCAAACTCACGAATTGTCATATTATTTTTCTTCCGGTAACTTAATACAGTTTGTCCGAGTCTATCATGTATCATAGTAAAAACTTCCTTTCGTCCATCATATTGCATCTTTCGCTGTCTTTGTGCTGACATAGTAAACAAAGACAAATAATCCTTTCCTATCATCTCAGTGACTTATATACTTACCTTTGTACATTATATCGTATAAAGTTCATTATAATAAACAAACTATCGGAGGGACAAACTGTGAAATCACCTATTCTTTCATATTTCATCTTATTTTTCGGCGTATTTGCCCTATCAACTTCAGCGATTTTTGTAAAATTAGCCGATGCTCCTGCGGCTATCATCGCTTTTTATCGATTATTCTTTGCTACACTAATTTTGTTACCCTTGTTACTTTTCAATAAAAATAATCGAAACGAGCTAAACACAGTAACAAAAAGACAATGGGGATTTGGATTCATATCAGGGTTATTTTTAGCTACCCATTATGTACTTTGGTTTGAATCATTACAATATACTTCTGTAGCAAGTTCTACAGTTATCGTAACGTTACAACCTTTATTTTCAATGATTGGCGGTTACTTTCTATTTAAAGAGATATTTACGAAAGGTGCAGTCATTGGTTGCCTCATCGCTATTTCAGGAAGTATCATAATTGGATGGCAAGACTTCCAAATTAGCGGTGAAGCTTTATACGGAGATATTTTAGCGTTTATTGCGGCCGGAATTATTACCGCATACTTTTTCATTAGCCAACATGTTCGTAAAGATTTATCACTTATACCGTATTCGGTAATTAGTTATGGAAGTAGCGCCTGTTTTCTTGGTATATTTGCTTACATGCAGCAAGAATCTTTCATCCATTACTCTACGCAAACTTGGTTGTGTTTTATTGGCTTAGCGTTTGTTGCAACGATTTTAGGGCAAACAATTTTTAATTGGTTATTAAAATGGATGAGTGCTACTGTAATCTCTATGAGTATTTTAGGAGAAACGATTGGAACTTGTATGCTGGCGTACTTTATATTAAATGAGACTATTTCTTTACAACAAGGACTAGGCATTACAGTTATTTTTATTGGTTTAGCATTATTTTTAATGCAACCCAAACTGCCTAACAACAACTAACAAATAAAAGGCATGACATTATACTGTCATGCTTTTCACTATCCATTATGTACGATTAAACCGTCAGGTCTAAAACGACTCATCATAATTTCATTAATAAACTTCCCGTGAGCCTTCAAATTCCCTATCTTTACTCCCTCTTCTACAAATCCGAATTTTTCATATAGAGATTTCGCTTTAGGATTCGTTTCTAAAACACCAAGTTCTACTCTCTCTAACATTAACCAATTATCAGCCAAATCAAGCATTTTTGTAAGAAGAGCTTGTCCAATGCCTTTATTATGATATTCACTATCTACCCCTATAAACAAATCACCCGAATGAGATCTACGTCCTGGACTTTGAGTTAACCCAACAAATCCAACAACTTCTCCCTCATACTCTGCAACAAATTCAAATTGATTCTGTGCTAAATTTCGAATTCTATTTTCCATTGCATCTACACGCATGCTAGGTAAGAAAACCATATAAGGTAAAACATCATCTTGTATGCATATACGATGAATTGCTCTAGCATCTTGTATTTCTACTGCTCGTATGTTGATTCCCATATTCGTCCTCCTCCATATAAATACTACTATATTATTATCTATATTCTATATCATTCTAGAACCCTACATTAAATCCTTTCTCACTCGTATTTCTTTATGTTATTTTTACATAACTATTTCGATATAACACTTATTTTCCAAACATCTTATCCTAACAACATACTTTTATTTTTCACCTTATTATATAACTCAAGCAAATTTTCTATTGGAATACCATTTATTTTCATACCCGTCATATCACAATTTACTATTTCAATATTTTTCAGGTTACTATTATGTATTGTACTATCTTCCAAATCACAGTTTTCAAATGAAATAGGTTCCTTCTCATCTCCAAGACTTGTATTTTTGAATTGCACTCCGCCTAATGTCACCAAATTAAATTTACTACCTGAAAGATTTAAATCTGCAAATAAAGACCTTTTTAAATTTATATTTCTAAACTTTGATTGACTTACATTACAATTACTCATATTCATATGCATTATATTACTACCAACAAATGCACTATGTTTTAAATTTACTTGATAATATTCTGTATTAACCAGACTACAGTTTTCGTATTGGCTCTGTTTCAAATCTTTATTTTTAATTCGGCTCTCTTCAGCTGACTCTACCGTTATTCTTTTTACATAACAATACTCATCTTCAGATTTGAAGATTATTTCATAGCCCATTTTTTTATAAAAATGATGATTGTTAATTTGTCTACTAGATGTTTCAAGATCCCAAATCCTTATGTTCGGATATTCCTCTTCTATTAATTTGATAACATATGATCCAATTCCTTTTCCTTGATAAACAGGATCCACAAAAATACGATCAATTCGACCATATGACTTACCAGAGATCGTAACTATAATTCCCCCAATTATTTTTTCATTCATTATTATTTTAAAAGAATCCAGTTCTTCAATCGAATATTTCATCATTTCTACTGAAGAATACCCTGGTGGTTGGATGTTATAGTCAATTACATCATCTTGGCCATATAACCAGCGTTTTGCTTCTTCATCAAATGTTTTTGTCATTATTTCTGTTAACTTTTCAGCATCTAAAATTGTAGCTTTTTCTATAGATATTAATGTCATTTTTACTTTCCCCTTTATTATTAAAAAATAAGAAACTTTGCAAACGATATAATTATAAAATAAAGAAAATTAAAATTAATACTCCTCTTTACTATTAAACTATAAATAAACCTATATTTTCCACTGTTACTTCGTATTAATGAATAAAAAAGAGACCATGCAATATAAACATGTTCTCTTCTATTATTCATTTTCAATTGTTTATAATTAAAAACTAGTTGTTACTTAAGCCACTCATTGCAAGTATGACTTAACTCCTGCAACTCTTCAATAAATTGACTCGCATGATATCCATCACACACCGAATGATGAACTTGCAATGAAACTGGTAGCATAACCTTATTTTCTTCATTAAAATATTTCCCACAAGTTATAATTGGTAATAGAAAATCAGCATCATTATTAACATTAAGATTAAATCCAGTAAAACTAGTCCAAGGTATGCTAGAAATCGGAAATACATTAGGCGGAATATTTTCTTTCGTGAAAAGACCATGAACACTAGCATAGCATCTCATATCTTCTTCATAATTTTTATAGAAAATGCGGAAATCACTTGAATAATCCGTCCATATACTTGAAAAAGACTTATCATCTATATGAAAGATTGTATAGCTAGGTATCATTTTCTCCCAATAGCCCAAAACTCCTTCTTTATTAAAACATGTTCGAAATTCTTTATGTTTATTTATTATTCTCGAAATTATATAAATAAAAGTCGGATAAAATTTAATTCCCTTTTGATGTACTTTCTCTATCAGAAGCGTAATATCAACATTTACTGTCATACTAAACGTACATTTTAATTCTAAATAATGTTCAAAATACTGCTCTCTATTCCAATTTTCTCTATCAATTACATGAAACTTCATTTTAATAGCCTCCTAAAATTTTCTTTTTATTTTAGAAGGCTAATTTCCTTGCTTTCACCATAATTGTTCACTCCTAACAGTTTACATTTCACCCTAATTGTTTATTTAATTATATAACATCTATAAGAATCAATTCACATATTTCTGGAAATCCATCCACATACTATAGATAAATCAAATGAAATTTGGAGGATTCATACATGAATAACAAAAATATAAATAAAAAAGAAACTGTTACCGAAAACGCTACACCAATTCAAAATAATAATACTGCAAATCTTAATATCGAAGAACAAGCAATGAACGGCTTATATGGAATGCCAGAAACCAATATTGAAGATGCTGATCATGCTGTATCTGATGATTTGACTTCAAAAAATGAATTACATTGAAAAAAGCCAAGGAAAATATCCTTGGCTTTTTCAACTATGCATCCACTTTTTGTATTTCTTCACTCTTTCTTGAAAGTTTCCCTGGCCAAAAAGCAAAACGGCCTAAAACGACTGTGATTGCCGGTACAAGTAGTGGTCTTACAATAAACGTATCTAGTAATACACCAATTGCTGTTACAATACCAAATTGAACGAGCACTTGAATTGGAAGTGTTCCTAACACAGCAAAAGTTCCGGCTAAAATTAAACCTGCGGATGTAATGACACTACCTGTTTGTATAACGCCATTTTTTACTGCATCCAAATGATTTTGTGTCTTCCTGTTTTTCCATATTTCTGAAACCATAAAGATATTATAATCTTCACCTAAAGCAACTAAAAATACGAATGCGTATAACGGTATTGCGCCTTGAATGGCCGGTGCTCCCATACCGAAGTGAAGTAATATCCATCCTGCTCCTAATGCAGAGAAAAATGATAAAACAACAGTTACAATTAAATAAATCATCGCAACAATTGATCGTAAGTAAACAAGTAATAATACAGCTATAATACTAATCATTACTGGAATAATAACCGCTTCATCACGTTCTGTAATTTGCTTTGTATCATATAATGATGCCGTTTCTCCGCCAATCCATAGTTGATCTTCAGCATTGCTAACCCCAGCATCCTTTAATACTTTTTCTACACTACTTTTCAATTTAGGAATTTGATCTAATGCTTCAATTGAGTATGGATTTTCTGCTAAAGAAACCTCATACATTTTAATTTGCTTGTTTTCTTTACCCTCTTTTGGCTCTTTCACTGTTTTTACGAAAGAAAATTTCTCTAGTTCTTCTTTAATAGGAAGCTCTTTTCCTTTCGTATCAACAACAATTTTTACTGGAGCTAGTTCACCAGCTGAAAAATGATCACTAATTAATGTAAACCCTTCACGTGAAGGCATATCCTTTGGAAACGATTCTAATAGGTCATATGTGTATTGAATACGTGGTACAAATGAAGCCAATCCACCTAATACAAATACAGTAAGCATAATTATTGTCCACGGTCTTCGTACTACTACATCTCCAAGTTTTTTACTAAAGGCGCCTTTTGATTTTTTAACCTTTACGACTTTCTTTTTCTTTCTTGCAAACTCCTCATTCATTGAAGTTGTTCTCGGTATAAACGGGAAGAACGCAACTCTGCCAAAGATTAATAAAAATGCAGGAAGAATTGTTAAAGCAGCGATTCCCATTATGAATACTGCAACACTAAATGGTACTGCAAATCGATGAAAGGCACCATAATGAGCAAGTAGTAATGTTCCTAAGCCAAGTACTACCGTTAATGCACTCATTATAATTGCCCCACCAGATGCTTTAATCGCAAGTTGCAGCGCCTTATATTTACTTTCTTCTTCTAACAAGTACTCCCGATATCTCGAAATTAAAAATAGACAATAATCCGTTCCAGCACCAAACAATAATACTGTCATGATTGATATTGCTTGGGCATCTACTTTAATCCATCCATGATCAGCTAAAAAACCAAGTGTAGGACTAATAATACCGTATGCAAAGCCAACAACAAGTAAAGGTAAAATTGCTAAGATTGGTGAACGGTACAGTAAAATTAATAGGACTAATACGAGTAATACAGTAGCAACTAATAACTTCACATCTGCTTGACTAAATAAGCTAACTGCATCTGTTTGAATACCTACTGGTCCAGATAATCGAACGTGTAAACCAGAGTCACTTATTTTTTGTTTGAACGGATCTTCATCGACCTTACTATTCACTATGTTTCTTAAATCTTCAAGATTTCCTTTTAATATATCCGTTCCAGCTGACTTATTAAAGAATACGGGTGTAACAAATGATGTACCATCTTTTGATGCACTTTTTGATAATGCTTGTTCCGGGATTGTATCAAATGGTGGTAACGTTGATTGTTCTTTTAAAGGACTGGCCTTTAATTCTTTATAAACGTCTTGTATGAGTTTATAGTCCTTTGACTGTAATCCACCATCTCTATACCATACTACTAACAAAGGATTTCCTGCATTATTTGGAAATTCTTTTTTCATAAGTGCTTCCGCTTGCTGCGACATAGCAGTTTCAGGTAAATTTTTCGGATTCGGTTCTTTCGTACTATTTACTTGTGGTAACGTAAATGAAAGTAATAATGTAATAAGAACCCAAACCGATAAAGTTATCCATTGCGTATGCTTCCCTGCTACAAGCCTCCCTAACATATGTAACGGGTGCTTTTTCATAAAAACCCACCTTCCTTTTTCCCTCCACTATTAATTATATATACTGGTCGGTTAATTAATCAAGAATGAATAAAAATTATGTTATAATTATCTAAACAATACATGTCAGGAGCGAATGGATTTGGAACAAAAACAACGTCCTCTTGGAAGGCCTCGTCAAAATAAAAATACAAAATCTACAAAAGAACTAATTTTAGAAGTTGCAACTCGATTATTTCTTACTCAAAATTATCAAGTTGTTTCTATGGATGAAGTCGCAAAAGTTTGTGGTGTGACGAAAGCAACCGTCTACTATTACTATTCAACAAAAGCAGATTTATTTACCGCTACTATGATTCAAATGATGGTACGTATACGAGAGAATATGTCTCAAATCCTTTCTACAAATAAAACATTACAAGAAAGGTTATTGGACTTCGCTAAAGTCTACTTACACGCAACGACAGATATTGATATGAAGAATTTTATGAAAGATGCAAAACTATCATTATCTGAAGAACAATTGAAGCAATTAAAAAATGCTGAAGATAACATGTATGAAGTATTAGAAAAAGCACTCGATAATGCAATGCAACTTGGAGAAATTTCTAAAGGAAACGCTAAATTTGCTGCTCATGCTTTCGTATCTTTATTATCAATTGGGAATTTTAAAGATGAAAATCACAATCCTATTCTTGCAAATATAGATGAATTAGCACAAGAAATTGTTTTGTTTTATTGGAACGGATTAGGCCATTCATATTAAACTGATTTACTTTAATAAAAGAGCATGTTTGAATTTTTTTCAAACATGCTCTTTTATTATTTATTTACTATTAATTAGATTATACTTCAGCACAGTTTAACAAAAAATTCCTCTTCAACTTTTACAAATTTTGAATTTGAATCTTTATATTCTCCTTACTTAATCCACCATGGTAACAAACTATGGATTCAATATCTAGATTTGAATACTTCTTCAAAGACTGCTGTGCTTCCTTAACATTTAAAGTTGTTGGGGCGTGAATTCCTCCTAACTTTCCATTCACACTATACATAGAGTCTCCTGCAATAAGAGTTTTACTTTGTTTCAAATATAAACTAATATGACCCGGAGTGTGTCCAGGAGTATGTAGAATTAGTATCCCACCGCAATACGGAAGTTCTTGCCCGTCAATCACGGTGTCACTCACTTTTCCTTTTGGTAGGTTCTCTACATGTACATCTTTCAATAAAGGTAAATTCCCCTCAATATATGGCTTATCTAACTCGTGCGCATAAACTTTAATATCGCTTACACCACTCTCCAATAAATCAGGAAGGCTACCTATATGATCTATATCCTGGTGTGTCAAAATCACAACTTTTAGCTTATCAAAAGATACCCCAACTCTCTCCATCTCTACTTGTATATCTTCAAATTGTCCAGGGAAACCAGTATCTATTAAAACTGCCATTTCATCACTCCATAAAAGAATTGGGTGAATTATAAATTCTTGAAACTCAAGTTGTAACATTTCTACCCCTTTAGCAATCTCCATACAGCAACTCTCCTTTATACTGAAGTTTGAAAATATGTACGGGTAAACTAAAAATATAAAGCACCGCTATCTCATAATATGTTTTGTCATCCCAATAGAGAATGCTTCAAACCCTACAGATTCATAGTAAGATTGCAATTTTTCCACACACATAAGTTGTGGGATAACCTTATTTTTTTCACAGCGCTGGACTAATCGTTCTATTATTTCTTTCCCAATACCAATAGACTGATATTCTGGCAATACACCTACTCCACAAATAATTCCTGTTATTACACCATCTGATATAATACGCCCCATCCCTATTAATTGTTGCTCTTTAAAAGCATATATTGCATACCAACTTTGTTTACACATTTGTTCTAATTCATTAACCGTTAATTTAAGAGAATTCCATCCTAAAGATTCGTATAGGGTTAATAATCCATTAAAATCTGTAGGATGTTCACTTGTGTAGCGTATACTATTTTTCATGTAAATACTCCCTATTCTCCGGTTTGTTTATGTTTCATAAACTTTCCCTTTACAAAAACCTGATCAATGTAAACATAAACTTCAATAACAAAGATAGAATTCCTTCTCAGTATAAAATAAAAAGAAGTTAACGTCACCTCAGTTAACTTCTTTTATATAAACCTGTCATTATATTATCAACCAAAAATCATACAGCTACAGACGATAAGAACAAATAAGACTAATAAACCATTTGAAAAATAACCCATAGAATACTACCCCTTTATTTCATTATGTTAAAGATTTTACCATAAAATTATTTACAACATAATAACTGAAAAAGACATTGTATGCATTAGTTACGTATATTTAGTAATATTTTATTTTCATCCCCATTCTCCTTTCCAACAACCACTTCTCATACTCTTCTACTTCGGTTAATATCATCTCAAAACAATTAATAAAGAAGACCTCAACAGATTGATGTCTTCTTTACTATTTTCAACTACACTAATTACTAACTCACGTTTTTTATCGAATAGATATAAATCCTTCACTAACAGGGACATATAATAATGGTATTTCCTTCTATATATAATCTGATTATTAATACCTTTTCCTTTATATTCTTTAAACCTCACCCTCAGTTATTTTAATAGCTTTCTTACTCGAAAATAGATTTTTAAAAATTCCTACCCCTACAATTAATAGACCTATCCCAACTAATTTATTTATTTGTAATGGAATGCTCTCCATTCCAAATAATCCGAATGTATCAATACATAACGCAACAACTAATTGAGTAATAAGGCTAATTAACACCGTATACGCTGGACCTAAACTTTTTATTGCACCCATTATACAAATAATTAACCCGATGCCAAACAATCCACTTACATAAAATAAATAATTTGTGGTATAAAAATTAATGCTAATACTGTTTTCTGTAATGATATAAAATAGAATAGAACTTATGAGACCTATTCCAAGAACACATGCAGTTGTTAACCACTGCCCTGCATTTTCATTCACTTTTGTATTGAAAACAGATTGTAAGCTAATTAATATTCCTGCTACTATCGCTAAACTAAATCCAATCATACTCCCTCTCCCCTTTTCAGTTCTCATATATATTATCTTTCGCGACTTCCTTCATTCTAGATAAATCTTTAATTACAATAACTCCATTACTCTTTTCAATTAATTTTTCATTATAAAATTTTTGTAACACCCGAATTACGTGCCTATAACTCACCCCTATAAAATCCGCAATACTTGATACCGAAGTTGCATCCAAATCTTCTTTATACATATTCCCATTACTATCAGTGAAAATAGAAAGTAAATAACTAGCTACACGTACTTCCACTGGATAAAGTAAATTTAGAGCTGTAAAACGGGTCGATATTTTTAACGTGTTCGCAATGTTTTCAAGCAAGAACTTCATAAATATGGGATCCTGTATTAACTTGTTTCTAATTACCGTATGAGAAATGGAGATCGCTACAACATGTGAACAAGCTTCAACAGCATTATGTGCTTTACTATTTTGTATTAATTCAATATCACCAACAATTGCCAATGGATTGATAAAACGAAGGATCAGTTTCTTTCCCTCTGGTGTAATCGTATAAACTTTTACTTTACCTTTAACAACAAAATATAAACGATTCATTTCGTCTTCAATATTGCAAATAAGCTCCCCTTTTTCAAAATGACTTACTTGAAAATAAGCTGTATCTATTCCTGAAAAAAACTCGAGTGTTTTATTAGTCTTCAAATAATGCGTAATTAAACCTGATCTATCCTCCATACTCATTTCCTCCTTTCATTTACATATTAAATACAACAATACCTATAATCATTACTATTGTTCCCACAATATGATATCTCTCCATCTGTATCTTTTTTATATGAAACAGTCCTTTCATTTCAATAACTGTTGCCGTTAACAATTGAGCAACCATAAGTGTGCCAGCTGTCAATGTAACTCCTAGTGAATATATCGCCATCGTTTCTGCACAAATAATGAATCCACCAAATGCACCTGCTACTAAATATACTTTTTTCACACTCTTTAAATCCATTACTTTCTCTTCTTTCTTTAACAAAAATACAGTTGTTGCAATAAGGAACCCAATTAAATGAGTTATAATACTCGTCGACCATATACCGATATGTGAACTAAGTTCTGCATTAAAAGTTCCTTGAAGTGTTATAAATAAACCAGCAAAAATAGCAAATATAATTCCTTTCAAAAAATCATCTCCTCATCTTTTATTTCTGACTTAATTAAAAGCTATAATCCTATAAAGGCAAAAGGACAAATGTCACATCAGTTTGAAATAACTAGGGATGAACAAGAAAAACACACCTCAAAAATGTGAGATGCGTCTTTCTTTTTATTAAAATATAATGTTTTACAAATAAAAATTACGCTACATTAACAGATTTCTTCAAAACAACCTTTGCAAATAAGAAACGTACTAGCGGTCCCATAACGATTAATTGTAGTGGATATGCCATCATAAAGTTTTTAATAAAAATTGAAAAGTAAATAGAAATGAATGAGCCACCATGTAGCCCATTATGTAAATACATCATAGCCATACCGAAAAATGACATAAAGAAAACCATTCCGATTACCATAGTTGTCGCCATCGCAACTATAATATTTATTTTCTTCGATTTATCAAACGGTAACGCGAATACTATTTTTTTGCACAAGGTCCAACGATACATATTTCAATTAATAGTGCAATAATGAATCCAATTAATAGTTCTAATGCGATCTCCTTAATATGAATTGACCCTCCCGCACCGTTCAGTAATAAGTTATAAAACGTCATTACAATAACCATCCCAAGGCACATCATCATACCAAATTGGAGGTTTTCTTTTCTTGTTGTTGGCAAATTTCATCATCCTTTCTCTTTGAGTCTTTGTCATTATATCGATATTGGAAACCCCTTCGTAAGTGACCATTTTGTGAACAAATTTAAAACATTTTCATACATTTTCTTTACTTTCAACTCAAACTCTCATTTTTACTTATAAAGGTTTTATATATATCAATGTTGAATTATTAAATTTAACATTGATATATATAACTACTAGGAGGATAACCATGCATGAAGCAACATTTTACGCTTATCACATCGTTACAAGGAAAAAAATGAACATTGGACAGATCATTCAGTTTGATAATAATCAAACTAATACTCTATATCGCTTCTTTTTTGAAAGAGAGCAATTAAATACTGACAGTGAAGATTGCATGCAAATCTTAAATAAGTATTATACAAATGACGGATTACATATAAATACTGAAAATGCTCCAGTAGTTATGAATTATATGGGCCAAACAATTAGAGCCATTAGAGAAACGATTGTGGAAATGGTTAGGCTACAAGAATTCCCTGAATACCCTTCCAGATTATCTTGTTTATACGCTGCAAAAAGCTATGAAGTTGCTTTAAAATGGAAAGCATTATTTGATTCTTACAATCGAGAAGTTTTACAGATTGTTAAACTACGAGTGATTGGAAGTTATTTTGAAGGTGACGGGAATCTTTTACCGAAAGAAGATGGTATTCCTTTTTCTCAAAAAATCGAACAAGCTAGAGAGTATTGGAAAGGAAATATTCGAAATGGACTTCCTGAGCTACTGATTAATGGCGATATTGAAGTGGTGGAAATTATTGATGACTTTTCCTCAATTCATGTTTAATTTCTAACTAAATCAAATAGGATGGAGATTACAATGATGAAAAAAGTGTACTTCAATCATGATGGCGGCGTAGATGATTTAATTTCATTATTTTTATTACTTCAAATGGAAAATGTTGTACTTACCGGTGTATCTGTTATCCCAGCAGACTGCTATTTAGAACCCGCAATGTCTGCCAGTCGTAAAATTATCGATCGCTTCGGCAAAGGTAATATTGCAGTAGCCGCTTCAAACTCTCGCGGACAAAACCCGTTTCCAAAAGACTGGCGGATGCATGCATTTTATGTAGATGCTTTACCAATTTTAAATGAGTCTGGAAAAGTTGTAACACCCGTGGCGGCAAAACCCGCACATCACCATTTAATAGAAACGCTTCTACAAACGGAAGGAAAAACAACTTTATTATTTACCGGGCCCCTAACTGACCTTGCTCGTGCATTATATGAAGCTCCCATCATCGAAGATAAAATTGAACGTCTCGTTTGGATGGGTGGTACATTTCTTACAGCAGGCAATGTACATGAACCAGAGCATGATGGAACAGCTGAGTGGAATTCGTTTTGGGACCCTGAAGCAGTAGCTCGTGTATGGGATGCAAAAATTAAAATCGACTTAGTGACACTAGAAAGTACAAACCAAGTTCCGTTAACTATAAACATACGTGAACAGTGGGCAAAAGAACGAAAGTATATTGGTATGGATTTCCTTGGTCAATGCTATGCAATGGTTCCCCCTCTCGTTCACTTCTCAACGAACTCTACTTATTATTTATGGGATGTACTAACTACCGCGCTTGTCGGAAACACTAGCCTTGCAAAAATTCAAACGATTAATAGTATTGTTCATACATATGGACCAAGCCAAGGACGTACAGAGGAAACTGCTGATGGACGACCTGTAAATGTCGTATATGATGTAAACCACAATGAGTTTTTCGACTATATAACTGGGTTAGCAAAGAAAGTCTCAAATTAAAAACCTATCTATATGAAAAACCCAAAAATGATGTAGCTTCAGATGGTGCAGTAAAAATAATTAGAAATTGGTTGGAACTTAATATTAAAAAGAGTATTGAAAGTTAATTCAATACTCTTTTTGTGTAGTTTAATGTTATCTGATTAAAGTTTCGTTTTATAGATTCACCATTTCATAACCATTTACAAAAAACGTTATTGTTTCTAATTCATCTTCATTTAATTCTCTATCTATGTCTCGTTTATACGCTTGCTTTATGTTCTCTTCATCTCCTTTATGAGCTTCTGTATATGTTCCTACTGTTTTCAGCAAATGCATTTCTTGTAAAAACTCATCCCGATTTATCGCTGTCCCATGAGAAAGTATATAGGTTTCAGCATCAAACTTCTCCAACTCTTCTACTAATTTAAAAGTTCGTTTCGTCGTATAGTTCCACTTCGAAGAAAAAATATCTGCATATATACAGTCTCCTAAAAACAATATCTTCTCTTCTTTTATATACATAACAACTGAATCATGTGCATGATCTCCGCCGACATGTTTTAACACGCATGTCACTTCACCAAGGTCTAATTCAATTCGATCCTGGAACGTTAAGGTTGGAGGAATGATTTTAATATTTCTCGCTTTTTCTTCAAACTCTTTTTTGATGCAATCCGCACAAAATTCAATTTCAGTACCCTCTTTTACACGTGTGTCCAAAGCTTCATCTGTCCATTCATAAGAAACCAGTGTGCTCATCTCTTTTTTCGTTTCAGAATGTGCAATAGACAATGCATCTTGTAGTACAGGCAATCCAAAAATATGATCCCAATGCCAATGCGTTAGTGCTACAAAATCAGGATTCGATACATTTTGTTCTTTTAACATTTCTAAAAATAATTGTGCATGTTCTTCTGAATTCCCTGCATCGATCATTAAAGTTTTTTCTTTTCCAACAACCATTCCTAATATAGGTCTATCTGTTTCAGAAACTGGTGTCATATACCAAAATGAGTTTCCTATTTTTTTAATTTGCTGCATAATTAGTTCCTCCATTTACTACTATTCTCTTCAATTTATACTACTTATGAATTTCTTCCATCTAATATACTAACTATTTCACTTTTTTCATATACTGTTCTTGGACATGCTGCATTAAATCTCTCATCTTCTTTTCAGCAGGATGTTCTTGGTTCTCTGGTACCTCTCTACCATTTGCTGAAAATTCTTTAGAACATGCTGTACGAGTTACTTCTAAGTTTGCAAGTGGGAATTCCCACGAATTTTCGGTTCTACTTCCAGTTGAGACAAGGCGTATACAGCTAGAATCAAGCTTCGTACGCTTCCCTTCTTTATTTACTGTGTAATATATATCATTCACTGTACCATATTTCATATTTTGTGTAGATGTCACAGCAATACCGTCAGCTGAGAAAGTAACAACACTAAATCCATCTTCTTCCTGTAACGGCTCCGCACCAGGTACGTTATATAGTACAATTAAATCCCCTTCGTATTCTTCAGGAATTACGTAAATTGTATCTGTCGTTTCTTTACTAAAACTGATACATCCACTTAAAAATAACGTTAATATGATTCCGAAACAAAATGTACTTTTCTTTACAACGTAGTAAATTCTTCTATCCATTTAAATACGCATCCCAATCATAGTCTTCAATCTTATAGAATCTACCTTTATCATTTCTTTCATATGCACATAAAGGTGGCTCCTCAAGAAATTTTAAAATAGAATCATCTATATTCAATATGACTCCTACTGAAATAATTTGAAAGTTTTCAGGATTATTTACATATTCATCACTTTCATAGCCACTCAAAATTGACCAACCAGGAATGCCTTCTACTGTTGGATTATCTTTAATCAAAAAGTTAAATTCTTCTTTTTCAATAACATCATTGCTAACAATTACTTTCGTATCAAAATAAAAATCCCAATCTTGTGAAGATGGATCATCATATTCCGTATCACATATATTTTCGACTCCAAATGAAATTTCATCACCTATTTTTAAAGATAAACGATATGGTTCATTGTCGAGCTTCCCTATAAATCCCCCCTCATTCATTTCAGTGATTGCAACCCACATTCTTTCACCATGAAATCCATCATCTTCTTCGCTTTTAGTTACAAAAATTAACTTTACTAAATCTCCAACCTTTAATTCCCCTAAAATGTTTGAGCTAGGAAGGTAGAATGTATATGGCGCTTCTTTATTTAATTCATAAACATTATCTAAGTACCAAGACATTTTTTCTCTCCTTAAAAGTTTTTACACTCCTATTTTTATAATATCACTATTATTTCTTCCGACAAACAACCACCATTGAGTAGCAATCTTCCCCTAATTCGTTCCCTTCCCAATCATTATATATATGTAATAATTCAAAACCATTCCCTGCTAGTAATCTTTCTAACTCCTGCGGATACGTATATCGAAGATCTATCGTTGTTTTCAGTTCCTCCACTAGCACATCATTTTTATAAAACCTTCTTGTTGTTATGTAGTGTTGTATTTGTTGAATTGAATCATATGTCATTTCAGTATATAGATCACATTTTCTGCCCTTTTCATCATTAACAGTGGTCCAATATTCTTCTGTAGATGGTTGTATTAATTCTTCTTTAGAAGGAAAACGTGTATCAAATATGAATATACCATTATCGGCTAACACATGATGTATAGATGTTAATAACTTATTTTGATCTGTATTCGTAAGAAAATGCTGAAATCCATGGCCAGCCATAAATGCTAACGGAATCGTTTCTTCAATCTTTAATTGTAAGCAGTCTTGTTGTAGCCATTTTACTTTTTTATACTCCGTAGATTTTCTCTTCGCTTCAGCAAGCATGCCTTCATGTATATCTACACCAATCATTTGATATCCGTTTTCTATGAATGGAAGTGTAACTCTTCCTGTTCCGCAGGCAATGTCTAAAACCCATTCATTTTGTATATTTAGTTTTTGTGCCCATGATAGTAAGAATGGAAAATCTGATAAACTTTTATTTTCTATATCATATCGTTTTGGATTTTCATATTCAGATAGACTCCAATTTGTTTGCAAAATTATTCCTCATTTCATATTTCCACTTAAATTTAATATATAAATTATAACGAATTATTAGTTTTTTCTCTATAATCAAACACAATTACTTGGACTAATCTAACTTTCCTTTTCGTAAGCTAAAAATAAGTGGAAGAATCGGAGTGTGATACGATGGAACGGTTATGGATTCCTATGATAGTTACATTTTTTTCATTCGGTGGATTACTATTAGGCGGTGCTGTCGGCATTGCTACGCGCCAGCTAATTGAAGAAAAAATGCATCGTTTATATGCATTATGTGGCGGAATTTTGCTTGGTCTTTTATCCCTTGAAATTATTCCTGAAACATTTGCAAGCTATGAAATAATCGGGCCTATACTTGGTATAGCTATCGGTATTTTAGTTATGAGCTTATTAGATAACTATTGTCATCATCCAACGATACATAAAAAAGATCAACAAGCGTGGCAAACTTTCCTTTTTCTTTCTTTTGCTATATTTATTCATAATTTGCCGAGTGGCTTTGCACTAGGTACAGCATTTATAAATCATAATGACTCTGCCCTTCCTTTTTTACTTGCAATTGTAATTCACCATATTCCTGAAGGCTTAGCATTAATCATCCCCTTCCTCTTTACAAAACATAAATACATTTCCTTTTTATTAACGACTTTATTACTTTCACTTATTCTCGGAACCGGTACTGTTTTTGGAATTTTGATGGAAGGAAAAGCTCTTCATTTACAAGGACTCATTATGGGAAGTGCTATTGGTTCACTTGGATATGTCACAATTCATGAAATGCTTTGGAAAGCTAAGAAACAGCTCTCTTTCCTGACATTTCTAACGTGGGCAACTAGTGGTTTTTTACTAATAACAGTGTTCACTCTATTCGCTGGTCATCATTAAAGTTACTAAAGTAACACTTTTGTTCATCCCACATTGCTTCTTGGCTCGAAAATAGTGGGATGAATTTTCTTTTTTGTATATTTTCCCTTTTTATCCAAAACATAATATTATCTACCTATTATAAGGAGGAACAATTATGTTTGGGAAAACAGCTGGTGAAGCATTAGTTGATTTATTAATTGACTGGGGAGTAGAACACATATACGGTATGCCTGGAGATTCTATCAATTCTATCATTGAAGCTTTAAGAAAAAAACAAGATAAAATTAAATTCATTCAAGTTCGCCATGAAGAAGCTGGTGCATTAGCAGCTGCTGCTTATGCAAAATTAACAGGAAAACTTGGTGTTTGCATGGCAATTGCAGGGCCAGGTGCTATTCATTTATTAAACGGTTTATATGATGCCAAACTCGACAAGGCTCCTGTACTAGCAATTTCAGGTCAAGTAGAAACCGATTTACTCGGGACGGATTTTTTCCAAGAAGTAAACTTAGAAAGATTGTTCGATGATGTTGCGGTTTATAACCAGCGCATTATGTCAGCAGAACAGCTACCAGCTGTCGTGAATCAAGCAATTAGAATGGCTTATACGAAAAAAGGTGTATCTGTTCTTACGATTCCAGATGATGTCCCGAAATTCGAAGTGAAAAATGGTGCCCGTGTTACAAATACTTCTTTTACTTCGCCTGAGTTATTTCCACAAAAAGAAGATTTAGATGAAGCGAAAATCGCAATAAATGAAGCGAAAAAGCCTGTTATTTTAGCTGGAAAAGGTGCGAAACATGCAAGAGAATCCTTACTTACATTCGCAGAACACATTGGTGCTCCAATCGTACTTACATTACCAGCTAAAGGCATTATTCCTGATGAACACCCTCTTTGCATTGGTGGATTAGGATTAATCGGAACGAAACCTTCTTATGAAGCAATGAAACATGCGGATACTTTAATTATGGTTGGTACTTCTTATCCGTTCACTGGTTTCTTACCTGAAAAAGCAAAAACAATCCATATCGATACAGATCCTGCCCAAATCGGAAAACGTTATGCCACAGATATAGGCTTAGCCGGTGATGCTGATAAAACATTAAAATGGTTAATTGAAAATGTAGAAAAGCACGAGGACCATTCCTTCTTAGTGCATCATCAAGAAATGATGAAAAAGTGGGAAGAAAAATTACACAATCAAGAAGACGATTCTTCTACTCCAATTAAGCCACAACGCGTTATGCATGCACTGCAACAAGTCGCTCATGATGATGCAATATTATCAGTCGATGTCGGAAATGTAACAGTATGGACTGCAAGACACTTCCGTATGACAAACCAACAATTTATCATTTCTAGCTGGCTCGCAACACTTGGCTGTGGTTTACCTGGTGCACTTGCTGGAAAAATTGCTTTCCCGGATAAACAAGTATTTGCTGTTTGTGGTGATGGGGGTTTCGGAATGACAATGAACGATTTCGTAACAGCTGTTAAATATAAGCTGCCAATCGTTGTCATCGTTTTAAATAATAATAAGATCGCCATGATTAAATTCGAACAAGAAGTTATGGGGAATATTGAATTTGGTACAGACTTAACAAACCCTGATTTTGCAAAATACGCAGAGGCGTGCGGAGGTATTGGATATCGTGTTGAGAATGTAGATGAGCTACTTCCTGCTTTCGAAAGTGCGGTAAAACAAAATAGACCATGTATTATTGATGTAGTTGTAGATGCAAACGAAGCACCAATGCCAGCAAAAATCACCTTTGGTCAAGCCGCTGGTTATACGAAGCATATGATAAAAGAATTGTTTGAAGAAGGTAAGATTGATTTACCTCCACTATAAACAAAAAGATAGCTGAAAACGATTTGTCTTCAGCTATCTTTTTTATTTTTGTATTTCTCTATAAAAAGAAAAATCATTCACATTAGTTTGTGTTTGTACTCGTTTCTCTTCCTTTACTTCTTTATCCTTGCTCTTAGGCATTTTTACATTTCCTAGTTTAATCGCATCTTGCATACTATTACTAACTAGATTTCCAGCTAAAATTGTCATACTATAAAAAGCAATTGGTATAAGTACAATCCACGTATGTGTAGTTAAATGGCGGAAGTTTTGACCAATTAGACCCGTCCATTCCTTTGTTACACTATCTGGATCCATTCCACTGAAGGTTATTGTTCCACCAAAAAATAATTGCAATAAACCAAGGTGTAAAAGTAGTAATAAAGTACTTACAAATTGTTGCGCTACTAATAAAAGAAATGATGGTAACATATGCGGCCATATATGGCGCTTCAACCTATGCCACTTACTTCCGCCGAGCACAGTAGCTGCCAACATAAATTCTTCTTTCTTAATACGCTTTACTTCTTGCGCTACATACAACATAACCGTTGGTACAGCAAGGCATACAAGTACTATAATTTGAAATGTCACACGCAAATATAACGGCACAACTTCCGCTCCACTGTCAAACGTTAAAACTTCATTTAACGTCAACTACCCCACTGAATTGAAACGTTTCAGTGGGGCTTGGGTTAGAAATCTAGGTCTTTTCAGACAGTTTGACGCTCTAGAATTCATGCCACCTTACGGTAACACCCCAAGTAAGTTTTTGGTTGGTACTGGCAACGAACTATCGTTTTCCCACTTGCACCACCCTTTCGAAAAAGAGCAATTCTTCCTTTTGGAAGAAGCCACCACTCAGATGACTCCGGCGTGTGCTACAAGTCCCGACAAGTCGAGTACACATGGATGGTTGACGCACCCACTAAGCTATGCACGAAGCAACAGCCTTACGTTTTTGCACTCTTAATAGAATCGGCGTTTTCACTTTAAGATTCTCATCTAATTCTACAACTCTTGATTTTTTCAATGTATTCAACGCACCATTAATATCCGCATGAATACATCTTCCTGATTTACTTTGATACAGACCACGAGTCATTCGTTTACCACTAAAAAGGTAGTGAGTTCTATCATCCTTAGACCAAACAGGAATCCTATCTTTGTCTAAGAAACTGGCTTTTGAGGTATAGCTTTCCTCTTGTTTCAAAAATCGGATTCCTTCTTTTACACATTTATTCTCAATTGCTGAAATCAATTTATGAAATGGGATTTGAACAAATTTTTGATTATTCTTTTTCCCCATATCAGATTCTTGTTTCCAGCCAGTGTTATACCCTACGACAACCGTATCTATGTTGAATGCTTTCACATTTTTGAACAACAGACCTACAGTTTGTGAAATATAACCATTTATTTGTCTTTCTCGTTTATTCCAAAGTGCAGCCATTTGATTCGTTACAACTCTTTTTGAAAGTCCGTTTTCCATATTTTCCCGTTGGAGATTACGTATCATTTTGTTGAAGTACTGGTTAATAGATTTTAATTTTTTCCCATCAATTAAAAATGCATCACCTGTATTTGTTACGCAACTTACTAATCTATCTACACCTAAATCGCAACTCAAAGCGTTACTAGTAGTCGTGGATTGTTTCTTCATTTGAGAAACGTGCATCTCATATGTATAATGCACCTCAAAGAACCGACCTTTTTGCTTCGGTACAATCTCAATGTAGGAGATTTTTTTATTTCTTAAATTTTTAGGCATACGTATTTTAATGGAACCGAATTTTTTTCTAAATGCAACATTCATGGGAATGATCCAATACCCGTTATCATCAACTTTTGGAACTTGATAGATTTCAATGATACGTTTGTCAGTGGAACCAGAGTAATTCGGAAACTTAGGACGCCCTGTGAACTTATCAGGATTTTTCTTCCACTGTTCCATTGCTTTAAAAAAACTCTTCGCTTCTGTATATAGGGTTCTACGAATAGCCTGCACAGAGTTTGATTGAACGCCCCAATAATTCATATCGGCTTGCATGGCAGTGTCCACTTCTTTTACAGCAGCCATCTTGTTATGATTCAAATAACTTTGTTTAATCGTGTACAATCCAACATTTCGCAATGCTTTTGAACTATGTGACATGCGTTGCAGTAAGCGGAATTCTTTTGCAGTCAGGCAAGCTCGGCCGATATTCTGCTTCTGAGTGAATCGTTGTATGGTTTCTCTTTTCTTTTGTTTACGTAATACTTTCACTGCTTTCTTTCTAATCATTGTTTTCACCACCTTTCTCTCGACAAAATAGTATTTTTCCAGTCATTTTTCGGAAGTTATATTATATTTTTCGACCATTATCCAATCTTTTCCTTCTATATAGAGAACATTGTAAAAAGACTCTTGTCATTTATACAAGAGTCTTTTTATTTAACTTCGCTTCACGTAATGATATGTAGCTAAGATCTTTTTACGTCTTGCTAACTTTTTTAATTCTCTAAAATTCGGATATACTTTGTTTATTTTATGAATGTATCGCACATCCACTTATAAAATTTTTCTTTCTCTTCAAATTGTGGATAATGAGCTGATTTCTCAAAAATAATAAATTCTTTTTGATCTGCTTCAATCGTATCAAAATATGTTTTTGCTGCATGAAATGAAGTGTTATAGTCATATTTCCCCATAAGAAAATAAAATGGTAGCTTCATTTTAGTCACCTTAGTAGGCAATGGATTCTTTAAATCCTTTTCTAATAAGACAGATTGAGAATGTGATAATCCAACGTTATAACGAATTACGTCTAACAAGCTATATTCATTACTAAGTAACATCCCGATATTATCACCATCTGGATTTTCAATGAGTCTTGATGTTCCACCGTATTTCACAACATAATTTCGTGGAGTGTATGTATCACCATTTTTAATTTTTTCAGTCAACCCATTTAAATAGGACACCTCATCTGTATTCCCAGCATTTTGTGCCTGTTCAATCACATAGTTTAAACTATCCATTTCACTTTCTACTGTATCACTCATCTGCCCTATGCCAACATATGTTTCATATTTTTCAGGAGCTTTATTGGCAGCTTGCATTCCGATATATGTACCGTAAGAATGACCAACCAATATTACTTTTTCTTTACCAAGACGTTTTGAAATATAATCTGTCATAGCTAATAAGTCTTCTACAAGAAGATCTGATGTAAGATTAGAGTAGTCTTCAAAGAAATGATAAGACTTCCCACTCGCTCTTTGATCGTAATTAACAACTGTGAATTTCTCTTCCAATAAGTTTTGGTATTTTTGAGCATATGGTATTTCCGAAGTACCTGGTCCACCATGTACAAAAATAATAACCGGATTGTTCTTATCTTTTCCGCGTATCATAATTTCATGACCACTTCCATTTACCTCTACTTGCTCTAATATACTTATACTGTTCTTCCCTTTTATTTGCGAAGTCCATGTAGGAAATATTAGTGCAACGATTAATAATAGTGTAGTGATGACACCAATAAGTTTTATTAATTTTTTTATCTTCTTCATAAGTAGTCTCCTTTCTTTTAAATTTATATAAACATCAATTTAATTCTGTAAAACTCCCTCAAAATAATATGAATATATAACAATTCCTCTCTGCAATTTCATCTTGCTCTTTTGCACGTACTTAATATCCCATACACTTCTTAACTTTCCGCTATATAAACTCTTAATATTTTCTTAATTTTCAATACTTCCCTATAGAAAGACTCGATCACAAGTATTAGAAATAAAGAAAAAAGCCCTTGTTTTCAAAACAAAGACTTTTTTCTTTAACTATTTCGCTACCTCTTCTTTCGGCATTACCATACCTTTATAAAGTTGAACAGTAATCCAGTAATAGATGAAATAAATGACTAAGAAAATCCCTATTGGCACCCACACTTTTACAAACGGGTCAACTAATATAAAACTGAATAAGTTAAGCCCTACTAACACGTGGGAAATTCCGATAATTGCTGGGAAGATAAATAAATATGAAATCTCTTTATAAATACTTTTCGTTAACATACTACGTCTTACACCGATTTTTCGTAACATTTCATAACGGCGTACATCACGAGAAGCACCTGTTAATATTTTGAACATAAGCGAACTTGCCATCATTGCTAAAAAGGCAATTCCGAGGAAGAATCCCATAAACATTGTTCCACTCATGAAACTGTTCATAAACTGATAAATTGTCATTTTTGTATACAGTTCTACTTTTGCGCCTGTTGTTTTTTCAATTAATTCTTTTTGTCTCTTATCTATATCGAGCAACAACGGTTTATATTTTTTCATATCGTCTACTTTTGCTAATGTTACACTATGTTCCGTTCCTTGAACGGCTTTGTAGTGTTCTTCATCAGCAATTCTTACAGGTTTTCCGTTAAATTGATTATGTGTAATTTGTATTTCTCTTACAACCGCATCTTCCCAATCCCTTGGCATACGAGGAAATTTATTGGCTGCTTCGGGAGCTTCCAAAGCAGAATAAACAGGTTCAGTTAAAGGCTCAGCCACACGTTTACGAGCAGGCTCTTTTAAAGTTTTTGTATCAAAGTGATCGGAAACGAGTGGTGGTTTCGCAGTTAAGTCGTTACGTAAATAATACACCGCTTCTCCATCTACTTTATACTTATACTTGCTTTCTTCCACAATCTCCATTTCTTTTAAGGCCGCTGTATCTTGATCATTTGGATCATGAATTACGACATCATATACACGAGAAAAGTCTGTCATAATACCGACATTTTTTTGAAATGCCATCCCTGCCGTCATCGCACCTGCGCCTAATGCAATTAACATCGCTACCGTACCTAATACTCTCGATAAACTATTTACACGAAAGCGTAGCTGTGCATATGTAAAACTATTTAAGCCCATTTCATTTCGTTTTTTATTCCCTTTAATTTTCATCACAAAAAATGGGAGCAATGAACTAAAGATAAAATATGTTCCAAGTGTTGTAACGATTGTCGCTATTATAAAACCGATTTCAGCAAACATTTTTATATTTATCATAAAGTAGTATCCTGTACTTACTAGTAATACACCAAGTACAGTCATTACAATAATGCGAGTTTTACTTTTCTTCACTTCATCTAGTGTTTCATCTTCACGAATCAACTCTAGTTCTGTTTTACGTAATAACCGGATGCTATTCATCAAACCAGTAATAAAAAATAGTATTAAGAAGAAAATAGCTGTAACTAAAATTGCTGGTGTATATACAGATGAATAACTACCTTTTGCTGAAATTTCCATACCATTCATTAAAAAGTTTCCTGCTACACTTGCAAGTAACATCCCTACTAAGATCCCGATAATAATACTGACAATACCCATACCGAATGTTTCAATAAATAATAACTGTGCTACTTTTTTCTTTTTCGCACCGAGCATCATGTACATACCGAGTTCTTTTCTTCTTAATGTGAGTAAGAAAGAATTGGCATATATAATATAAAATACAGTAATGAAAGATAATAGTATTGCCCCTACCCAGAATACGAGTCTAATACTACTAATAAGACTATTATCCTTAGTAAATTCACTATTCATCGCCATCGTTTGGAACATGTAGAAGATACTAATACTAATAACGAGACCAATAAGTAAAACCATATAATCTTTTAACATCTTTTTCATACTATGACGTGATAATTTGAATAACATAGTCTCGCCCCCCTACTTAGACTCAGCAGCTGAGCCCATATGAGCGAGCACACCTAAAATATCTTGATAGAAACTTTCCCGCGTTCCTTGGCGCTTTAACTCTTTATAAAGAAGACCATCTTGAATAAATAAAATACGTTCACAATAACTCGCACTAAATGCATCATGCGTTACCATTAAAATACTTACATTGTGATTTTCATGTAAATCTTGCATCGCTTCTAATAGGCTTTTTGCATTTTTACTATCAAGCGCTCCTGTCGGTTCATCTGCTAATACGATTGCTGGATTATGTACTAAAGCTCGTGCTGCCGCTGTTCTTTGCTTTTGTCCACCAGAAACAGCAGTTGGATATTTCGTTAAAATTTCAGTAATCCCTAATTTCTTCGCAACCTCATTCACCTTTCCAGTAATCTCACTTGAAGGTACGCCTTGCAGAGAAAGCGGTAAAGCGATATTTTCATAAATTGATAAGTTTTCTAGTAAGTTAAAATCTTGAAAGATGAACCCTAATTTTTGAGATCGAAAATCTGATAATGCATTCCCCTTCATAGAAGTAATATTTGTACCAGCTATTGTCACACTGCCACCCGTTGCTTGATCTAATGTACTAATCACATTAAGTAAAGTCGTTTTTCCAGATCCAGAAGGACCCATGATCCCGACAAACTCCCCTTCTTTAATACTTAATGACACACCCCTTAATGCCTTTGACTGATTCTCATTTCTTTTCCCATACGTTTTTTCTACACTTTCTACAGTAACTACATTTGTTGACATCTCTTTCACTCCATCCCTTTTGTATACAAGTAATTTCTCACATATTTCTTATCTTTTTCTCATGTAAATCCTTAAGAATTTTTTAATTTTTCAATCAGAAAAGATTACATGAGTTATGTAAACCTTTTTCCTATTTCATATTCTCACTTTTCTACAACTCGTTCCTTCGATTTCGCTTACATTTACCTTACATTTTTGTAAGGTAAAAAAACACACACCATTTTGAATTGGTGTGTGTTTTTTAAAACTTTATTTCCGATTATTTATTTCCTCTTTCATACTTTCCACAAACATATCTAGTTCAATTACATCTGATTTTTCTTCCCCATATTTACGTACATTTACAGATCCGTTCTCCATTTCCTTATCCCCAATAACAAGAACATAAGGAACTTTTTGCATTTGTGCTTCTCTTATTTTATATCCTAACTTTTCATCTCGAACATCTCGTTCCACACGAGCACCAGCTTGTGCTAATTTATCTGCAACTTCATCTGCATATTGTACATGGACTGCATTCGAAACTGGAATGACTTTCACTTGAACTGGTGCTACCCATGCCGGGAACGCACCTCCAAAGTGCTCAATTAATATTGCTAAGAAACGATCTAAAGATCCTAATACTGCTCGGTGAATGACAACTGGTCTTTTCTTTTCATTCTTCTCATCTATATAATTTAAATCAAACTTCTCTGGCATTTGGAAATCTAGCTGAATTGTTCCGCACTGATGACTTCTATTTAAAGCGTCTTTAATATGAAAATCTATTTTCGGTCCGTAAAATGCACCGTCACCTTCATTTAGTCTATATTTATAATTCAATGAATGTAATACATTTTCTAATGCTGCTTCTGCTTGCTCCCATAACTTATCATCACCCATTGAATCTTCTGGACGAGTAGAAAGTTCTACTTCATATTCGAATCCAAAAGTTTTATAAACGTAATCAATTTGCGCCATTACTGATTTGATTTCATCTTCAATTTGTTCTGGAGTTACAAATAAATGAGCATCATCTTGGCAGAAAGTACGTACTCTTAATAATCCGTTTAATGCCCCGCTAAATTCGTGTCGGTGTACTTGACCGAACTCACACATACGAATTGGTAATTCACGATAAGAATGCAATTTATTTTTGAACATTAGCATATGACCAGGACAATTCATCGGTTTTAATGCGAAGCTTTTATTATCTACTTCAGAGAAATACATGTTGTCTTTGTAATGTCCCCAGTGTCCTGATTTCTCCCATAATTCTTGGTTCATCATAGATGGAGTACGTACTTCTTGATACTTATACTCTTTTTGAATTCCTCTTAAAAATGCTTCTAATTCATTTCGGATAATCTGTCCTTTCGGTAAATAAAATGGCATTCCCGGAGCCTCTTCTGAAAACATAAATAACTCTAGCTCACTACCTAACTTACGATGATTTCTCTTTGCGGCTTCTTCAACGAAATGTAAATACTCTTCTAATTCTTTTTGAGAAGAGAACGCAACACCATATATACGCTGAAGCACTTGATTGTTACTATCACCTCGCCAATATGCACCAGAAACGTGAGTTAATTGGAAGGCTTTCAAATAGCCTGTTGACGGTAAATGAGGTCCTCTACATAAGTCTACAAATTCACCTTGTTTATATAGTGTTACACTTTCCTCACTAGGAATTGCTTCTAACAATTCTAATTTCAGGTGATCATTCATTTCTTGAAACAGTTTTTTCGCCTCTTCTCTTGAGACTTCAACTCGTTCTATTTTTACATTTTCATTTATAATTTTTTTCATTTCTTTTTCGATTTTCGGTAAATCTTCTACGTTCACACTACTCGGAAGATCCATATCATAATAAAATCCATTTTCAATAACAGGCCCTACACCAAGGTTTACATTACCATACATTCTCTTTACAGCTTGCGCTAAAATATGTGCCGCGGAATGTCTTGCAATCTCTGCCCCTTCGTCTGAATCTAGAGTAATGATTTCTACTTTCGCATTATTTTCAATGTTTCGGCGTAAATCAAATAACTGATCATTTACTTTCCCCGCGACTGCTTTCTTTTTTAAACTACTGCTAATGGATCCAGCAATTTCTTCTAAAGTAATTCCTTTGACAAATTCTTTAAGACTACCATCTGGAAATTTAATTTCAATCATCTGTTCTTTCATTTTTCATCTCTCCATTTCATAATAAAAAGCACACTCATCCCTAAAATAGGGACGAGTGTGCTTTTACCCGTGGTTCCACCCAGATTCCCATCACAAAAAACATAATGGCTTCTTTTACGGTAACGTCGTTTACACGGCACTAGATACTTAATTTCCCTAGTGCAGCTCTAAGGTGGTAAGTTATTTTTCTGCGTTAGGAAGTTCTCAGCTTTCCTTCCTTCTCTGTATAACCAGGGAAAATAACTCGTGTCCTTTTCTTCGCTTATTATGAAATTGAATGCAAAAAAGCATATTCATCCCTAAAAATTAGGGACGAATATGCTTATATTCGTGGTTCCACCCAGATTCCCATCACAAAAAACATAATGGCTTCTTTTGCGATAACGTCGCTTACACGGCACTAGATACTTAGTTTCCCCAGTGCAGCTCTAAGGTGGTAAGTTATTTTTCTGCGTTAGGAAGTTCTCAGCTTTCCTTCCTTCTCTGTATAACCGGATAAAATAACTCGTGTCCTTTTCTTTGCTTTTAAAAGTACATCCATTAATTGTTATTTACTATATCTTATTCATTTTATTTTTGCAAGTGTTTAAAAATGATTTTTTATTAAATAAAAAAGAAACCAAAAATAGATTTTTGGTTTCCCCTTCTCAATTTTACCAATCTTGTGGTTCGTAATTTAAGTCTGAAAATAGACGTCGTTTCTCTTTCTTCGATAAATCTCTCCACTGTCCAACAGGTAAATTATTTAATTCTATATTCATAATTCTCGTACGCTTTAACGTGTATACTTGATAACCTAAAGCTTCACACATACGACGAATTTGACGATTCAACCCTTGAGTTAAAATAATTTGGAATTCATATTTTGATAACTGCGTGATCTCACAAGGAAGCGTCTTCGTTCCTAAAATTTTCACACCAGCTGCCATTTTCTCTAGAAAATCAGGTGTAATTGGCTTATCTACTGAAACGATATATTCTTTCTCATGTTTGTTTTCAGCACGTAAAATTTCATTAACGATATCACCATCATTCGTTAACAAAATTAAACCGTCTGAGTCTTTATCAAGACGTCCAATATGACTAATTCGTAAAGGATGATTCACTAAATCGATAATGTTACCTTTTACAGCTTTTTCACTTGTACATGTAATACCTACTGGTTTATTTAAAGCAATATATACGTGATCTCGAGCAATACGAAGTTGCTCTCCATTTACGCGCACATCATCACCTGGATTTACTTGGTCACCAATTTTTGCAACCTTACCGTTAATAATTACTCTTCTCTCATTAATTAATTTATCTGCTCCACGTCGAGACGCTTTTCCAGCTTCACTAATAAATTTATTGATACGCAAATTAGGCACATCCTTTTCTAAACAAAATTTCAAGCTCACACTGCTTCTACCGTACAATACAAAAGGGTAAGCCTTCTATTATAACTTAAATATATTAACATGAAAGGGTATATAACGTCTTCTATTAATTACTCGTTTATAAGAAAATATCTTTATTATACATTCATTTATGCACGTTTTGTACACTTAATATACAAACCACTCTTCCTTACATACAGCTTGTTTACCTCTTATATTTTCTAAATCCTCATGAATATTAGCTAGTTTATACAGCTCAGGGAGAATCTCTTCTACATAATTTTGATGTGCCATTTCATCTTTCCAATAAGTTAACACTATGTAACGATTTCCAGTTTTTAAAGATTTCCCAATAACTCCAGCTAGCATCCCTTTTGCTTTTTCCATCCCTTTATTCCAAATTGTTTCTTGTTTATGTAAAAACTGCTTTTCCATTCCCCCCATTACATCACATATAGCAACTCTTACGAATGATCCTTCTTTAACAACGTCTTTCAAAGGCAAATCATTTATATCATACAACGTTTGAAATAATTCAATTTCACATGAAAGAAACGTATCCTTTTGATTACTATTTACATAAATGGTATCGTGAGCACCATTCATAAATGATTGATATGCATTTTGATCTTCCCATAAAGTAAATACACATGCCTCATCTTCATTCCATCCACCCAATTGTCCATGAAATCCATCTAAATGCTGTATATCACGCCATTTTTCTTGTGCCATTGAAAATAACTCTTTTTTCTCTTCTTCTACCTTACAGTATATTGTTTTTAGTAACATTTTTAGTTCCTCCTTAGGATATAATTTATCTTCCACTTACAACCTTTAGTTTACATAATATTTTTATAGTCTCTTCAGTGCTCCTTATCTACATATAGAACGAATCATATTTATTACTACATATATCAAACCATCTATCTGATTATATTTCAAATAATTCAGAATCAAAAGAAAAGATGTAATCCGTAACGAATTACATCTTTATCTTATCTCCCTTATTCACCTTTGGCTCAAATAAATAATACGCTAGTTCTCTCGGATAATGTATTACAGTTACATTCCTCTCCCCTTTTTTGAAACTAACAGTATGCCCATTTCCCCCTAAATTCTCCCATCCACTTGCCTTTGTAATAGGTATTACACTTATGTATTTATAATCTGCTTCCTTATCATCGTTAATATGGATTGCTGACATTGGTACTGGAAAATCTTCAATTTTAGATTCTTTGTCCAAATATATGAGTGCAAATAAGCCAACTAATAACATAGCCATTGAAATATTTGAAACTAGTTATTATTTTAAAATAAAAAAAGATTGCAATTCACATTTTGACTGACTATAATGTTTTTATTGATTTACAATCAATATTTTTATAAATTTTATAATTCGGATGAACCATTCAGGAGAAGATCAATTGATCTACCGACGGGGCAAAAAGTTGTAAAACCAACTTTGAAACTCTCAGGTCTTGATTACAAGTAGAACTGCATGGGGACGAATCTCTGGAGAGACTCCCTCTCGCTTTATGTAGCGCGGAGGAAAACGAGCACCGAAGGAGCAAATCCGCTACTATAGCGGATAATCTCTCAGGTAAAAGGACAGAGACAAGCGAAAGAAAAAGCCGATTTGTATCGGTTTATTTTTCTATCCCTTGTTTCTCCAGAGACCATTTCATTTACTTGAAGTGGTTTTTATTTTTTCTAAAAAAGGAGAATACAGATGGAGACAGTAAGTAAAGTATTAGAACAAATGAATCACTATGTGTGGGGATTACCAACGTTGTTGTTACTCGTTGGTACTGGTATCATCCTCACAGTTCGTTTAAAGGGTTTACAGTTTAGTAAACTATTATACGCTCACAAACTAGCATTTAAAAAATCAGAAGATACATCTTCCTCTGGAGATATTAGCCACTTCCAAGCACTTATGACAGCTATGGCAGCAACGATTGGTATGGGAAATATAGCCGGTGTTGCAACTGCTGTGACAATCGGTGGACCCGGTGCAATCTTTTGGATGTGGATTACTGCGTTGTTCGGTATGGCAACAAAGTATGCTGAAGCAATTCTTGCGGTGAAATACCGTGTTAGTAATGAAAATGGTGAATATTCAGGTGGACCAATGTACTATTTAGAACGTGGTTTAGGTAAGAAATGGCTTGCGGTTTTATTTGCTATATTCGGTACAACCGCTTCTTTCGGTATCGGTAATATGGTGCAATCTAACTCAGTTGCAGAGGCAATGCGAATTAATTTCTCTTTCCCTCCTGCTCTAACTGGTATATTCATGTCGTTTTTAATCGCTATTGTTATTTTAGGCGGTGTGAAAAAAATTGGGAAAGTGACAGGATATATCGTTCCTATTAAAGCTTTCTTTTATATCATTGCTGGTCTTATTATTATTTTCTATCACTATGATCAAATTCCAGAAGCATTCTCGCTTATTTTTTCTGGCGCATTTACTGGTACTGCAGCTGCTGGAGGTTTTATCGGTGCAACAGTTGCATCAGCTATTCAAATCGGAATGGCGCGCGGTGTATTTGCGAACGAAGCGGGTTTAGGTAGTGCGCCTATTGCCGCGGCTGCTGCAAAAACAGATTCACCTGCAAAACAAGCTTTAGTTTCAATGACTGGTACTTTTCTAGATACGTTTATTGTATGTACCATTACAGGACTTGTATTAATTACTACAGGTGCATGGAAGTCAGGAAAAACCGGTGTTGAAGCTACCACATTAGCCTTCCAATCTGTATTTGGTACTGCAGGTAGTATGATTCTTGGTATCGCAATTATATTATTTGCCTACTCTACTATTTTAGGATGGTCGTATTACGGCGAGAAATGCGTGGCTTATTTATTTGGAGAAGGTGCTGTTAAATATTATAAAGCAATCTTTATCGTCATGATTGCTGTTGGGGCTAATTTAAAACTAGGCATTGTATGGACATTTGCTGATATTGCAAATGGACTTATGGCGATTCCAAACTTAATAGGGCTAATTGGTTTAAGTGGCATAGTTGTTGCTGAAACGAATCGCTTTTTACAAGCAGAAAAATTGAAAGAAAATAATAAAAAACAGGCAAGTTAATCTATGAAAAAAGGAATGACTCATACATGATGAGCATTCCTTTTTTTATCCCCTCTTTTACTTAATTACTATCATTAAAAATATATTTATATCAATGTTTACTCCTTTTTATTCCTCCAAAAGTTTTTCACATAAATGTCATAAATCGTATGGTCTAACTATATAGTTGAAAAGGAATGCGACATTAAAGTGTCGCTGAAAAACTCATCCAAGAAAAGGGAGGAAAAATCTTTTGAAAAACAAAATCATTGTTTTCCTATCAGTTTTATCATTTATCATTGGTGGTTTCTTCTTTAACACGAATACTTCAAGCGCTGAAACATCATCTACTGATTACGTTCCTAACCAATTAATCGTTAAGTTCAAGCAAAATGCATCTTTAAGTAATGTGCAATCTTTTCATAAATCTGTCGGAGCTAATGTCTTATCTAAAGATGATAAGTTAGGTTTTGAAGTCGTTCAATTTTCAAAAGGTACTGTAAAAGAAAAAATAAAGAGTTATAAAAATAATCCAGATGTAGAATATGCAGAACCGAATTATTACGTTCACGCCTTTTGGACTCCAAACGACCCATATTTTAATAATCAATACGGATTACAAAAAATTCAAGCTCCACAAGCTTGGGATAGCCAACGAAGTGATCCTGGTGTAAAAGTAGCTATTATTGATACAGGAGTTCAAGGCTCACATCCTGATTTGGCTTCAAAAGTAATTTACGGGCATGATTATGTTGATAATGACAATACATCTGATGATGGTAATGGTCATGGTACGCATTGTGCTGGAATTACTGGAGCACTTACGAATAATAGTGTCGGCATTGCTGGTGTTGCCCCACAAACTTCAATTTATGCTGTCCGCGTATTAGACAATCAAGGAAGTGGTACTCTTGATGCTGTAGCGCAAGGTATTCGAGAAGCTGCTGATTCGGGTGCAAAAGTAATTAGTTTAAGTTTAGGAGCTCCAAATGGTGGTACTGCATTACAACAAGCCGTTCAATATGCATGGAATAAAGGCTCTGTTATAGTTGCAGCTGCTGGAAATGCTGGAAATACAAAAGCTAATTACCCTGCTTATTACAGCGAAGTGATTGCAGTTGCTTCTACAGATCAAGCAGATAAGAAATCTTCATTTTCTACTTATGGTAGCTGGGTAGATGTTGCAGCACCAGGTTCAAATATATATTCCACATATAAAGGAAGCACGTATCAATCATTAAGTGGTACATCTATGGCAACACCTCATGTTGCAGGAGTCGCTGCCCTTTTAGCAAATCAAGGATATAGCAATACACAAATCCGCCAAATTATTGAGTCAACTTCTGATAAAATTAGTGGTACAGGTACGTACTGGAAAAATGGTAGAGTCAATGCATTTAAGGCTGTACAATACGCTAAGCAATTACAAGAAAATAAAGCTTCTTAAGAAAACTTTAATCAGTCGATCTACCATGAATGCGGAATAAAATAGAAGGAGAGACTTCTATAATTAAAGCCTCTCCTTCTTACAAACTATATTACTCTCCCTGCTTTTTAACCATATGTAAATACAGTACAAAATCCATCATTGTCGACGAATGACCAAGTTGACGGATCATCGCTGTTATATTTCCTCTATGATATGTACCATGATTTACGACATGTTGTACTAACTCTAAAATTGAAGTTTCTAATGCCCCTGCATATGGGTTCTCAATAACAAATACAGCATTCACATCTTGTATTGTAATTAAAAAGTCTTTATATTGATTTGCCATGTTTTCAAACATTTTTTCTAATTCATGTAACGATTTAGTTTCAATTTGTTTTCGTAAATTTTCTCGGTCTTGTATTGTTTCATTCATACTTTTACCATGCAATATGTGTAACCACACTTGATCTGTAATATAAATATGCACAAAAGTATCCTTAATGGATGGGAATACACTCTGTATCTGCTCATTAAAAATTGTCTCATAGTTTGGTAACTCTTTTAATCGATTGAATAATCTAGTATTAGCCCAAGCGTGGTAATCAAACTGTTTTAATATATAATCTTTCAATTTATATTACCTCCCTATTGTATGAAACGAATAATTTGTTTCTTCGTTTCCGATTCTCTATCAACCTTTGCAATCCCTTTTTCTTTCATTTCATGTTTATTTATCGTTTTATATTTTACATACGTATGAAATTCCGTTTGAAATGGAAATGGTGTAATCCGAATTGTTTCCTCGTCCACCCATTCAGCTTGAATAAGTTTCTCATCCTTACTATTAAACACTTCTGTTCCTTCAAAACCATCTTTAAATAAATCAATTTCATCTTTCTTTTTTACACCAGGCTTATTCATACATACGTATAAAGAAAGTTCATCACAAAACTTTAATAATCTATAATGTTTATCAAACATCGCAAACTGTTCCTTTGTTAACGTTTTCAAAATTCTTTTTTGCCGTTCTAATTCATGTTTATAAAATGACATCATCTCTTCATCTTCCTCGTTTAGTGGAAATGATAAAAAATGTTTACTGCAAAGCAATGCCCCGTATGGATTAGAATTTTCAATTTCATTCAAACCAATCGTATAAAAAACAAAACGTAATGGGCTTGGACAATCCATAAATGTATATGGAATATTTTTAGCATCATTTAAAATTGGTACTTTATCTAGCTCTATCCATCCTCTGTCATGCTCATATATTGCATCCACTGTTTCTTTTACATATGTTTTACCTTCAAAAAAGTCTTCTTTTATATGCTTTGCAATCTCTCCAGCTAAAAAACCATGATTATGTTGACGAATTAATATACTTTCCTTCTCATTTTTTTCACGAAAAATCATTCGTATACTCCCCCTCATCCTCATACTAAAGCTTTTTATACACATCGATTCTTAATTAATCCCTAAATAATAGAAGGGATTCAGTCTCTTGCAACGAAATTAACATAATTATATAGTATTCTTTCTAATCATAGTGATAGCTTTATCTTTACTATCTATTATACTAAAACATTCATTCCAAAAATTTTTTTATGAGGTGAAAACATGAACAAAACAGAATTAATTAAAAACGTAGCACAATCAGCTGATATTTCTCAAAAAGACGCTTCTGCAGCTGTACAATCCGTATTTGACACAATTGCTACTGCATTACAATCTGGTGATAAAGTTCAATTAATCGGCTTTGGAACTTTTGAAGTGCGCGAAAGATCAGCTCGTACAGGGCGTAATCCCCAAACTGGCGAAGAAATCCAAATCGCTGCTGGTAAAGTTCCAGCATTTAAAGCAGGTAAAGAGTTAAAAGAAGCTGTTAAATAAACAAGAAACCAGCCTATAAAATGGCTGGTTTTTTGTTTATTTCTTATTTAAGCAGATTTTTTATATTCTCTGCATGATACACTTCACAAATATAAAATATACATTTGCAATTACTTACAATTTGATATTTTCTAGTTGGATACACATTCGCCGTAACAGAGCATCCATCAAACAATTCAATAATATTCCCAGATGGCTGATATCCTTCGTATAATACATTTCTTCTTACTTCCATCTTTTCTATAAGTTTTTCAACTGGAATGTTTCCACTCTCTAATTCACTCTTAATTGTATCTGGTAAAAACGAAGTGTCCGCAAAAATGAGATTTTCAGATAGCACTTTTCCTTTATAACTAACATTCGATACACGATAAAGAAATGTTCCGTTTTTATCAAAGAAATTCTTTGCTTCTTTCGGGATATACTGTCTATCAAGTAACTCTTGTTCGAGGACATCAAACTGAACTGTATCATTCAAAAGCCTTTCTAAAGCATGAATAGATGATGTATCTCCAGAAAATAAAATATTTTTAATTGCCTGTACATTATAAGTGAATTCATTTGTTCTATTTTCCGCTACTAACATGGGGAACACCTCTTCTATAAAATATTTTATTAAACTTATTTATAATTTAAAAGCGCTACTGCGTCTAACTGTGTAATTTCAGTTACTTCTTTACTAAATATTGCAATTGAAGCCATATAATCTACACTTGGCCTTATATCTTCCATCATTGTATTTTCTACTAACTCCTGTCTATCCTTAAAGACCAACAAATTCGGAGGATCATTTGGAGCTGATACAGTAATATGTTCTGGTGGAATCATTAGTCCTTCACCTGTCGCTTTTAACACTGCCTCTTTTCGAGTCCAATATGTTAAAAAACCTTCTATTTTCTGTTCATTAGGTAATTTCATAACTTGCGCGATTTCAAAGTCTGTTAATACGCCCTCTGCCATTTTCATAACTTCTACATTTGGATTCATTTGTTCAACATCAACGCCTACAGGTGCAGACTTTGTAAATGCAACAACAACCCACTCACCTGAATGTGAAACAGATAACTGCGGCATTCCTTCTGGTAATTGTGGTCTGCCATGTTGTAACTTACATATTGGGCACATTCGATCAATCGGCACTTGAACAGGTGAAATAGAAAGAATTTTCCCTAGAACTAATCTACTAATTACACAACCTATTATAAAACGGGCACGATCCGCCGAATGATGATATGAATTTGCTTTCTCCCGTTCAATATCATTTAGTAAATTGTAATGCCATGATTGCAAATCTGAAATTCTTGCCCACCATATTTGACAATCATTCTCATTCAAAGTTGGTATAGAATCTACAACTTTACTTTCTATCATGTAAACTCTCCTTTATACAACGAATATCAATTGTTATTCATTGACAAGTGCTTTCTGTTGTTTTGATTCGGATAACATTTTTTCTTTCTTCTTTGACATTACCTCTTTGTCAGAAATACGTAAAGAAAATAGTAATGCTACGAGTAAAAACATTGCTGATCCAATTAATGCGGCTTGATATGGTAAGAAATCTGACTGTGCATGATTCCGTATTTCATTACTTCCAAACCCAGATAATATGCTAGCTAAAACAGCAACTCCTATCGCTGAACCTAATCGATTTTGCACATTAAATATAGTCGTTGCTCTCCCCATAGAAGGTGGCGTGATATTGTTAAATGCAGAAAATTGAACTGCTCCAACAGATTGACCTAAGAAAATACCTATACCAAACAATAATGCTCGTATTTGCCAAGGATTCGTATCGTGATTTACAAAACTTAATAAAACAAAGATAATCGCCGTACAAATTAATCCAATAGAAATTACCTTTCGAGCTCCTAAGTTCTTATATGACCATGGCACAATCTGTGACGATATCATTAACCCAATCGCCTCTGGAAATGTCGTAAGACCTGATTCCAGTGCGGACACTCCTATTACATTTTGATACATAAGTGGAAAAACAAATAACATCCCTAATAAACCAGCTGATGAAAACAATGAAATAAAACTCATCTTTCTAAAGACAGGTTCTTTTAATAAGCGTAAATCTAACATCGGTTGCTTTACTCTAAGTTCCACAATGATGAACAACGTAATGCATACAATCCCAACTATCCCAGTACTCATAATTTCTGGAGAAACCCAGCCTTTTGATGGTCCTTGACTAAGTGCATAGATTAGCATCGCAAATCCTGGTGCTGAAAGAACAAAACCGAGAGAGTCAAAGCGACCAGCTGATTTTTCAATATGTTCTTTTAAAAATAGTAGACCGAATAGTAACGCTACGATTCCAAACGGTACATTAATATAAAATGCCCAGCGCCAAGACATTTGATCAACAAAAAAACCTCCAATAATCGGCCCTACTGCCGGTGCGACAGCAATTGGCAACACAATAAACCGTGAAATTTTCGGCCTTTCCTCTGGTGAAAATGTTCGGAATAACATCGCCATCCCAACTGGTGTTAAAAGTCCGCCACCAGCACCTTGCATGATACGAAAAATATTCAATGAAGTAATATCGTTCGCTATTCCACATAATGCAGACGCAGTTGTAAATACGAAAAGAGCAGTTAGAAATACTCTTTTCGTACCGAAGCGATCTCCTAACCAACCAGAAACCGGAAGGAAAATAGCTAAGCTAACTAAATACCCAACATTAACCGTCCCCATTGCAGATGGAGGCACTTGTAATTCTTTACTTATCGTTTGTAGTGCTACATTCACAATTGTTGCATCCATCGCAGCCATAAACATCGCTGTTATATATACGATACTTACAACTACTTTTGGATTTATTTTTACCTTCATTATCGTTTTCCTACTAATATTTTTTCGCCAACTTGATTACTTTTTGGATTCAAATCTTCCCAGTTATTTTCAACATATTGTAAACAATCATTCCTACTAGCTTCTTCATATACAACATTCCAGCCAATAGGTACATCCAGAAAGACAGGCCAGAGAGAATACTGACCCTCCTCATTTTTTAATACTTTATATGTGTAATTATCATTTTCAAACGGATTCGTCATACTGTACTTACCCCTTTCTTATTTTGCAAAAATTTCGCCAGTACTTGTCCGATTTCTGTAAGCGGACCCGGCTGACATAAATCTTTATGCCTACAATCAATATCATGTTGCACAATTTGCCCGTCTAAATAATTTAGCCACGTATTTGGAGAGATAGGATCAAACCAGTCTGGTATAACAGTGGATCTAAAGAATAAAATATCTCCGTTATAAACTTTCGGTACGTATTTCCCTAACAATCCTACCGAATTTACATATGTTTCTTTCAAATTCAAAATAGTCTCTTCTTCAAGACTTGCTAATGCACTTCCATCTTTACGAAGTATTTCAACCGCACTTTCCATCGTAAGCGGTTTGCCATCCATGTTATCTGGATCATATCCACCTAGAGCAAGTAATGCGATTAACGCTTCTTCTTCAGTAGGCGCTTCTGTATTCGGTAGGAAGTGACCTGGGTAAGAATCTAGCATAACGAGTAATTCTACTTCTTCCCCTTCATTTTGTAGTTGCGCTGCCATTGCATGGACAACATTTCCTCCGAGCGACCAACCGAGTAAACGATATGGTCCGTGAGGCTGTACTTCACGAACGTGTTTTAAATAATCCGCCGCCATCTCCTCTAAACTTTTTGGAAGTTCTTCATTTTTAGCAATACCACGTGCTTGGACACCATAGATTGGATAATCTGTTCCTAAAGATTTCATAAGTCCTGCATAGCACCAACTTAATCCACCTGCTGGGTGTACACAAAATAGTGGTATTTGCTCTCCGCTTGCTCGTAATGGCAGCAACACATCAAGTGCACTTTGACCATTCCCCATCTCAAGTCTTTCAGCTAACCCTGCAACAGTCGGTGCTGCAAATAAAGTACCAATGTTTAGTTCCACTCCAAGCGCCTCTTTAATGCGGCTCATAAGCTGTACTGCAAGGAGTGAATGACCACCAAGATCAAAGAATCCGTCATCAATTCCAATTTGAGGTACACTTAGCACTTCTGTAAACAAGTCACATAACATTTCTTCTTGCGGTGTTCTTGGACCACGACTAGAAGATGATGCGATAAATTCTGGAGCTGGCAATGCCTTTCTATCTAATTTACCGTTTGGAGTTAAAGGTAACTCATTTACTACTACAAAAGCGTATGGAACCATATAATCTGGTAAACTACCACTAGTAAACTGACGCACTTCATTCGTATCAATCGCTTCATTATTTGATGCAACGATATAAGAAACTAACCGTTTATCCCCTGGTTGATCTTCCCGTACAATAACGGCTACTTGCTCAACTTTAGAGTGCTTCATTATGACTGCTTCTATTTCTCCTAATTCAATTCGGAATCCACGAATTTTTATTTGATGATCTGCACGTCCTATATAATCTAGCGTCCCATCTTTACGCCAGCGAGCTAAGTCTCCTGTACGATACATTCTTGTACCTGGCTTTCCAAATGGATCTGCGATAAAGCGTTCAGCCGTTAATCCTGCTCTTCCTAAATATCCACGCGCAAGCCCTGCACCTGCAACATACATTTCTCCAACTACTCCAGGTGGCACTGGTTGTAAATAGTTGTCTAACACATACACTTTAAGGTCAGGTATACTGCACCCAATTAAACTATTTGCTCGTAAAGAGACGATAGTTTCATCTAATTCAATATAACTAACATGTACTGTCGTCTCCGTAATACCGTACATATTAATAAGCTTTGGTGCGTTATGAGGATGTCGACTATACCAATCTTCTAAGCGACTTAGCTCAAGTGCTTCTCCTCCAAAAACAACATATCGTAAAGATAATTTTTGGCCAATCTCTTCATTTTCACGATCTGCTTGCATCAATTGATAGAACGCTGATGGAGTTTGGTTTAAAACCGTAACCTTTTCTTTAACAAGAAGCTGTAAAAATTCTTTCGGTGAGCGACTTATAGTATGTGGCACTACAACTAAACGCCCTCCGTATAATAAAGGTCCCCAAATTTCCCAAACCGAGAAATCAAAAGCGTATGAATGGAACATCGTCCAAACATCGTTTCCGTCAAACTGGAACCAATGATCAGTTGCTCCTAAAAGTCTTACTACATTTTGATGAGGTATCATAACGCCTTTCGGTCTACCCGTTGAGCCTGACGTATAAATAACGTAAGCAATATGTGATGGAGATAATGGCTTAATTCGTTCCACTTCATCAATATTTTCTTCACTATATTTCTCAACTTCTGCTATTACTTTCACATCATCAACTAAAACTTTTAGTGCCACATCACATTCAATTTCCACTTCTGAATTCGTTAAAACACATGATGGTTTCGCATCGTGTAGCATAAATGAAATGCGGTCTGCTGGGTAATCTGGATCTAACGGAAGGTATCCAGCACCAGCTTTAAGAACAGCTAATAAGCTTACAACCATGTTTAATGATCTTGGCATTGCTAATGCAACGAGTTGATCAGGACCGACTCCTTTTGCTATTAGCAATCGAGCTATTTTATTCGCTTTTTTATTCAATTCCTCATAAGTTAATTTTTCATCTTCAAAGACTACAGCAATAGAATTTGGATTTATATAAGCCTGTTTTTCAAATAATTGTGATAATGTCATTTCTGGTACAATTTGAAAACCACCATTCCACTTTTCTAACACTGTATTTTTCTCTGCTACAGTTAATATTTCTAATCTTCCAATTGATTGATTCGGATTTTCTGCTGCATCGTCTAATAACAGCATGTATCTTTCTATTAATTTTTGAATCGTTTCACGTTTATATAAATCAGTACTAAACTCTAGTAACCCGTGTAATCCATTTGGCGTACCATCAACTCCGTTACTCTCGCTAATTTCAAATGTTAGATCAAATTTCGCAGATCCGACGCTTTGGATTTCAAGGATCGATTCTATATTTGGAGCATCAAAGGTTGCTTCTGGTGTATTTTGGAAAGCTAACATAACTTGAAACAGCGGATGACTATTTCGAGTACGTACTGGGTTTAACACTTCAACAAGTCGTTCGAATGGAACATCTTGATTTTCATAAGCTGCAAGATTTACTTGCTTCACTCTATTCAATAATTCTTTAAAACTTGGATCTCCTGATGTATTTGTACGTAACACTAATGTATTTACAAATAAACCGACTATGTCAGAGAGGGCATCATCGTTTCTTCCAGCAATTGGACTTCCGATTGGTATATCAGTACCTGCACCTAATCTTGTAAATAGCGCACTAAGCCCTGCTTGCAACACCATAAACAAACTAACTCCGTTTTTCCGTGCAAGCTCTACTAACCTACTATGCATACTTGCATCTATTTGAAAATGAACTGTTTCTCCGCGGTAACTCGTTTCAATTGGACGCTGATAATCTGTAGGTAACTCCAATTGATCTGGTAAACCCTTTAGCTCTTGTTTCCAAAAATCTAATTGTGTTGAAATAAGACTCTCTCGTGTAGTTTCATCACCTAACAATTGTTGTTGCCAAAGTGCATAATCTGCGTATTGAACTGGAAGTGTCTCTAGCTGAACTCTGTTACCTTGACATCGTGCTTTATATGCCGCTGTAAAATCTCTCGTTAACGGTTGTAATGACCAGCCATCCCCTACAATATGGTGCAATAGAATTAGTAATACATGTTCGTTTTCATTCACTGTAAATAGTTGCAGACGAACTGCTGGTTCAACATCCAGGTTAAAACTATATCTTACCGCCTCTACAAGCACACTTTCTAATTCGTCTTTGCATGTTTTTGTTATTATCATTTCTAGATTTAAATTTTCCATATCTAAAATTTTCTGATAGGAACTACCTAATACGTTAGGGAAAATCGTTCTAAGCGTTTCATGTTTCTCAACTACATCATAAAAGGCACCTTGCAATGCTTCCTCGTTCAACTTTCCAGAAATACGAATAACTAATGGAATATTATAAGTAGGACTTGGACCTTCTAAACAATTTAAGAACCATAACCTACGCTGTGCAAATGAAAGTGGAACTTCATTTGGTCTACTTACTTTCTTAATAGCTGGTCTTGCAGTTTTTGCTTGATCCAATTGTTTCACAAGTTCAGCAACAGTTGGCGATTCAAATAGTTTTCCTATTCCTAATTCAACACTTAACGTTTCACGAATTCTTGACATTAGACGAGATGCAAGAAGCGAATGGCCACCCATTTCAAAGAAATTATCATCAATGCTAATGCGAGAAACACCAAGTACTTCTGCAAATAAATCACATAATATTTCTTCTTTCGGATTTCTAGCAACTCTCTCCTTGTTCATTTCATTAAAATCAGGAGCAGGTAATTTCTTTCTATCAACCTTACCATTTGGCGTTAATGGTAATTCTTCTAGCACAACAAATGCTGATGGCACCATATAATTCGCTAAACTTTCTGAAACATAAGTACGAATTTCTGAAAGGTTAATCCCTTCATACCCTTCGGCAACGATATACGCAATGATTCGTTTATCATTTGGGCGATCTTCTCGTACCATTACTACCGCTTGTTGAATATACTCATGTCGTTGTAATACCATTTCAATTTCAGCTAATTCAATTCGGAAACCACGAATTTTAATTTGATGATCTGCGCGGCTCATGTACTCTAACACACCATCGTTACGCCATTTCACCAGATCACCTGTGCGGTACATACGCTTCCCTGGTTTTCCATAAGGATCTGCAACAAACCGTTCAGCCGTTAACTCTGGTTTTCCTAAATATCCGTTCGCAAGCCCTTCCCCCGCAATATATAATTCCCCAATTACTCCAGGTGGAACTGGTTGTAAACCTGCATCTAATACATACACGTCTGTACTCCAAATTGGCTTTCCAATAGGAGGTATACCAATTTCATTTTCATCAATGTTCATGACAGTAGACCAAATAGTCGTTTCAGTTGGTCCATATAAGTTTGTAATAGAGCAACCTAATTCTTTTAATGTATTTGCTAAATGGGCCGGAAGCGCTTCACCACCTACGAGCACATTTAGCCCTTGTAGCCTCTCTGGATATTCAGTTACTAACGCCTGCCATAACGTAGGTGTAGCTTGCATAATTGTTACTCTTTCTTCTTGTAACATTGCCGTTAACGCAGAAGGTTCTTGAATTACCTCCTTTTGTACAATTGTTATACTTGCACCACTAATAAGAGGTAAATAAATCTCTAGAGCAGAAATATCAAACGCAAATGTTGTAACTGCTAATAAATGATCATTTTCATGTAATGAAAACATATCATCCATGGACAATAAAAAGTTACTTAAAGCTTTCATAGGAACAATTACACCTTTTGGATTTCCAGTTGAGCCTGAAGTGTAAATTGTATACGCAGGCTTTAAAAGTGATTCTTCATTTCTAAATGGTAGATTCATATGAGAATATGCTTTTAATGCTAGTTCTGTTTCTTCTCGATCTAATTCGATTTTTTTTATATCATTTTCTATAACTAAAGTTGATGTGACCGATGAATGCGTTATAATACAAACTGGCCTTGCATCATTTACTATATAATTTATTCGCTCGGCTGGATATTCTGGATCTATTGGTAAATACGCTGCACCAGCCTTTAAGACTGCTAGCATACTAACTACCATTTCTATTGATCTTGGAAATACTAAAGCTACAAACTGATTTGGCCCTATACCTTCTTCTGCTAAATAGTTCGCTAGTTCATTTGCCCTTTCATTTAGCTCTTTATACGTAAGGTCTACTCCGTTACATGTAATCGCTATTTTATTTAGATTTTTTTGTACTTGTTTTTCAAATAATATAGGTAGAGAGATTAACTCTTCAGCTTCCTTAGTTTCATTCCATTCCAATAAAACTTTATGATTTTCTTCAGGAAGAGTAATGTTTATATTTCCAATCGACGTATCTCTTTCATAATCATTTATCACTAATTCTAATACATTCATAAATCTCTCTTTATGCAATGCTAGTTCCGAATCACTATATACCTCCGGGTTCGCATCAAAATGAATCATTAACTCATTTTCATCGAAACGTTTATAAACATTTATCGATAAATCATCAACAGGTCCTGCTGATAAATTATGTGTAATACCACGATTACCAGCAAAGTTAAGCCCATAATCAAAAGGCATAACATTCACTAATGGCCCGAATAACCTTTGATTTTCACCTAGTAACTTTAAGTCTCTTCTTAATTCCTCATGACGATATTTATGATGACGACGTACGTCTCGGATTTCTTTAGAAACTTGCTGTAATAATTCCGCAAGAGTTATATTTGGAGTTACAGTGAGACGAAGTGGTACTAAATTCATTACCATACTCGGTGTATAAATAGATGCAGAACCGATACGCCCCATCATCGGTAAACCTAAAACAATATCATTTGCACCTGTTAATTTATGCATATAAATACTTGTTACAGCGACAATAAATTCTGGCCAACTTGTTAACGAAACATTAATATCTTCTAGTAATGTTTTCGTGCTAGATCTGGATAAATACGCGGTTTCTCGTAAAAATCCATTTGATGTTCTCGGCGCTCGTTCTGCCAAACTTACAACTTCTGGTTCATCAGCGAATTTCTCTAACCAAAAAGTACGATCTTCCTGAATTTGTTTAGACTCCTGATACTCAATATCTTCTTGTACAATTTTTGAAATAGAACCAAAAGACTTTTCATTCTTGTTTGTTTCCTCTATAAGTGATGTATACTCTTTCGCTACCTTTTGGCTAAGAAGTGAAAATCCATAGCCATCCATCACAATGTGATGGATGCGCTGATACCAAAAGAAACGATTATTTTCAACTTGAATAAGTGCTTCAGTAAATAATGTATCTGTTTTCAAATCGACTGGCATAGATAAATCATTTTTCATCCATACTTTAGCAGCTTCTTCAGGGTTTTCTTCTTTACGAACGTCAATAAAATGCATATAAAACTGTGATTCTTCAATAACTTGCCATGGGCCCATTTCATCCTCTTCGAAGCGAACATGAAGTGCTTCTGCTTCCATTACAACTTTACGTACAGCTAATTCAAAAATGTCTTGATGAATATTTCCGCTTATTTCAACATACTCCCCAGTATTATAAATCGGATTAAGCGGGTCTAATTGCTGTGCAAACCACATACCAGTCTGCGCAGATGATAACGAATAACGAACCTTTTGACTATTAGGCATTCTTTACTACCCCTTTATTATGTAGTCTATATTAAAGTACATGTTCTGTTTGCGGAGATAATAAGCGGTACCAATCGACAACGGTTGGGTTCTCTGCTAAATCCGCAAAAGTGATTTCTTTTCCTTCGCGACGCCACTTCTCTACTAAACTCATAATTCTGACCGAATCAAGCCCTCTATTTAATAAATCTTCATCAGTCTCAATACTTTCTACTGGTTCACGAAGTAATTGTGCAACTAGTTCATGTACTTCCTGTAAAGTAATCCCTTCACTCTTATCACCTTTTTCACTTTGTAAATCTTTTAACAGCGAACGGGCGGATGTCGTTACTGCACATCTACTAGACGCATACTCCAATGCTTGCTTATGATGCTCTAATGAAAAATCAGCAACTGCATCTGCTACAAAGAATGGCTCTATACCGTCCATAAACGCTTCACAAGCTGTTAAAAGGCAGCCAATATGCGCATAAATACCGCAAATAATAAGTTGATCTCTTCCCTGTTCATTTAAAATTTCTAGTAGATTTGTCTTTTTAAATGCACTATATCTCCATTTTGTTAAGAAGATATCATTCTCATCAGGAGTAAGTTCATTGACAATTTTCTTTTTATCTGGTCCAGCAGGAATACCATCGCCCCAGAAGTCTTGTAATAATCCTCGCTGTTCTAACGTTTGTCCACCTGGTTGTGCTGTATAAACAACTGGTATACCAAGCTCCTTACATTTTTCTCTTATCATCTTAATATTTGAAATGAGTTCTACTTTTGGTGACTCTGTATCGCTATATGCATCAAGAAAATATTCTTGCATGTCATGGATTAGAAGAACCGCACGTTTCGGATCTGGCGTCCAGTTCACTTTATTTTTTGGTAGTTCTGATTCCACTGGCATTTTATATACTGAAATAGATGGGATAGCCATCTAATCACTTCCTTCCAATTTTTATATTTTTTATCGTTTTACCGTAATAAGTTTTTCAGCAATGACTTTACGTAACTCTTTTTTGCTTACCTTTCCAACACCTGTTTGCGGGAATGATTCAATAAATTCAATTCGATCCGGAATCTTATAAGCTGCTATACCGCGTTCTCTTAAAAACTTTTTTAATTCACTTATTGTCGGAGCTTGTCCGCGAGCTATAACAAATGCACAAGTACGTTCCCCTAAATAATCGTCAGGCATTGATACAATTGCAACATCATGTACTGCATCATGTGCTAATATATGATTTTCAACCTCTTCCGCAGCAATTTTCTCACCACCACGATTAATTTGATCTTTATCCCTCCCCTCTACAATGATGTAACCTTGTTCATTTACTTTTACAAGATCTCCAGTACGATAAAATCCATCTTCAGTAAATGACCTTTCATTATGCTCTGCCGCTTTATAATAGCCACGAATTGTATATGGCCCTCGTGTTAATAAACTACCTACTTCACCAGGTTTTACATCGTTGTCATTTTCATCAACAACTCGTACTTCATCAAATGTAGACATCGGTCTACCTTGTGTATGAATAATAATTTCTTCCGGATCATCTAATCTTGTGTAATTTACTAACCCTTCTGCCATACCGAACACTTGCTGTAATGTACAACCAAATGTAGGACGTATACGTTTTGCAACCTCAGCACTAAATTTAGCACCACCTACTTGAATAACTTCTAGGCTCGATAAGTCGTTATTACGAGAAGATGCAGCATCAAGCCATATCATTGCTAATGGCGGAACAAGAGCAGTAATCGTCACTTTTTCTTTTTCGATAAGAGCAAATGCCTCATCTGGACTACCTCCAGTTGCCAACACTACTTTTCCACCTGCATAGAAAGTTCCAAATGTACCAGGCGAACTCATCGGGTAATTGTGCGCTACTGGAAGAACAGCCATATATACGCTATCCCTATTCAAATTACAAATTTCAGCGCTAACACGTAAACTATAGATATAGTCATCATGAGTTCTGGGAATTAATTTAGAAAGTCCTGTTGTCCCCCCTGATAATTGGAGAAATGCAACATCACTTGGCTGAACTTCTGGTAATGGAACGGAATCTATATACAGATCACTTATGTTCACAAACTCTTCTTCTTCTCCCACTACAATTACATGTTGTAAAGTTGATACTTTCTCTTTCACTTCTCTTGCTAGTTTTCGATAATCAAAGCCGAGAGCCTTATCTGAAATAACGTAAGCACTCGCCTCACCAAACTCACAAAAATAACTAATTTCACTACTTCGATGTGAAGGTAGTGCAAAGACAGGAAGTGCTCCAATTCGAAATAGCGCAAAACATACTTCAAAAAACTCTATAATATTAGGTAACTGAAGAACAACTCGGTCCTCTTTCTTTACTCCTAAATTCAGTAAACCTGCAGCTAAGCGATCTACTTTTTTATCAAGCTCACTATACGTTATATGCGTATTACCACTTACAACTGCAATTTCATCTCCATGCTTTTCAGCACGTTCTCTTAACAACGAACCAAATGTTTCTCCAAGCCAACATCCTTCTTCTCGATAACGATTTGCAAATTCTTCTGGCCATTCCGTGAAACCTGATAACATTCTTTCTTCCCCCTATTTTTCATTCAGCGAATTATCACTTAACCCTAGAGCCTTCAGCATTGTTTGGAACTTAGCTGATGTTTCTGCTAACTCATCTTCTGGTTTTGACTCAGCAACAACTCCCGCTCCTGCAAATAATCGAAGTGTGTTTTCTTGCACTTCAGCACAGCGAATTGTAACAATCCATTCACCATCTCCATTTAAATCGCTCCATCCTAACATTCCTGTAAAGAATTCACGGTCAAATGGCTCAATTTTTTGAATAGCTTCTCTCGCTTCTTCCATCGGCGTTCCGCAAACTGCTGGCGTAGGATGAAGAGCAATTGCTAATTCCAAAGAAGTAGTATTTGGATCCTTAAGTTCACCTTTCACTTCAGTAGACAAATGCCACATCGCTTCACTATGAATAACGGATGGTTTTTCTGGAACGTGTAATGTATGACAATACGGACGCAGTGCAGCGGCAACCGCTTCCACTACTACTGCATGTTCATGTAAATCTTTTGGAGAAGAAAGTAATTCCTCTGCTCTTCTTTTATCTTCTACCGGATTATCACTACGTGGTCTTGAACCAGCTAACGGATTAGACATAACTTGCATACCATTACGTGAAACGAGTAATTCAGGGCTTGCTCCAATTAAAGTCTTATTATTCTCGTTTTCATCTTTCGGTAAATTAACAGCAAATGTATAACCATTCTTATTATGCTCTGCTAATTCTCGAAGAAGTTTTTGCTTATTAATCTTTTCGGAAGATTTAACATCTAACGATCTGGATAGAACGATTTTCTTTAAATCTCCGTCCTGTATTTTTTCAATTCCTTGCTTCACACCATTCATATACACTTCAGGCTCTGGGACTGGTGTCATTTCAAATGCCAGTTGCTCCTTTCGTTCTATCTCATTTGTAATCTCTAACTGTAAACGTTCAGCAAATCTGCTCTGTTCTGGTACGATAAGTTGAACTTCTTTTCTACGATCAAATGGCAAAGCACCGACAACGATAGGATTCGGATGTCCAGCTTGTTTTGCATTACGTAATACTGCCTGTACAAGTTCTGGAAAACTTTCAATTTCACGATGTTTTACTGTAGTAATCTCTCCTTCTGTCAATATTGTTCGATTAGGCGAAGAAAAAAAGAATGAAGATTCAGTCTTATAATCTTCTAAAAGTTTTTCTGACAGTTCCTTTACAGCCGTAAATTCATTCATAGTATAGTAACCCCCTGATTTTTTTATTAAACGCCTAATGTAGCTCCGCCATCGACACATAAGTTGTGCATTGTAATGTGGCTTGCTTTATCTGAAGCTAAAAACAATACTGCTTCAGCAATTTCTGAAGGCTGTGCAATTTTTTGTAACGGTATACCGAGTCTATATGTACTTTGAGAACCAGCAATTATATTTTTTGCTCCATTCTCATCAGCCCATAGTAACCTTTGCATTTCAGTTTCAGTAGAACCTGGAGAAACTAAGTTACAGCGAATGTTGTATGCTGCAAGTTCCAATCCTAAACACTTCATAAACATCGTCGTTGCAGCTTTTGATGCAGCATACGCGGCCATCTCCATTCTCGGGGTATTTGCTGCATTTGAACCAACTGTAACAATTGCCCCTGACTTTCTTTGCATCATATACTTACTTACGGCTCGGGACATATAGAAAACTCCAGTAGAATTTACAGCGAATGTTTTATTCCAATCTTCATCACTTAAAGAGTGAATCGCTCCCATACGTAAAACCCCTGCAACATTTACTAATATATCTATCGGTGCTATATCATTTTCAATACCGTTTACCATATCTTCAACAGCGGCACTATCACTTACATCTAAACGAAACGTTTTTACACGTGTTTCATTTTGATTTAAGAGTACGTTTAACCCCTCTTCATTTTGATCAACCGCAATAACTGTAGCCCCTCTTTCTACAAACATGTTTGCCACAACACTGCCTATACCTTGGGCGGCCCCTGTTACTAAAACCGTTTTTCCATCAAATTCCCCTAAGTTCATTTCCTCTATCCTTTCATATGAAAATTAATCTAATCAAGCAAACAATGATAATGATTATCATTATCGATGTAAAAAATAATACACTTACTAAACTAATTGGTCAAGTGTACTTTTCATCAAATTAATATTTATTGATAATGTTTTTCATTTAACATTCTTACATCGCAATGATAATGTTTCTCAATAAACTTGTCAACCTATTTTTATTTTTCAGATAAAATATTTTAATACTTCTCAATACAATTACATTTAAAAGCATTAATACGTACTTACATTAAAAATATAATTCATACTCCTCTTTTTAAAATTGAAGAAAATAAACTGTAGATACCTTCATTTTCAAAGCCTTACAAAAAAAACGATTGTATATTTTCTCAACATTTTTCTGAAAATATCGAGAAAGCATATCTTGCAATTATCGATGCATGTTGTGTTTATAATTTAAGATTTAATACGTATTTCGAATATAATGTATCACCTTTTAATATTCCAATATAATCCAAATTAGTATTTCACTCGCTTTTTTCCCTCAAAAATCCCAAAGATTATATAACCTCGTTACTATAATTCATAAAAAAAGCACCCTATTTAATAGGATGCTTTTTTATGAATTATAGTGTGATAGAAGATTTATATACTTATGCTACACTGCGATACTCTTCTTCTTGTTCTTTTTTCTGTTTAGGTGCTTGAATTACAATTGCGATAATAAATGATACGACACATAATGCGCCAATCACCATGAATGTTGGTTTGAATCCACCTAGAAGTGCACCGATAAAGGAACCTGCAAGCGCTCCAAATCCAAATCCTTGATACACAATTCCATAGTTCTTACTATGGTTTTTCATACCGTAGAAATCACCAACAATAGCTGGGAAAATAGTGATATTTCCACCAAAGCAAAACGCTACACTTGCTACACATACGAAGTAGATACCATAATTTAAATCAACGAAACTTAAAACCAAGACTGAAGTCGCCATAACAACAAAAGTACCAGTAACGATTTTTAATCGGCCGATTTTATCTGATAACGGCCCTAGAATAATACGACCTAATGTATTGAAGATTGCAACCATAGCCACCGCATTAGCTGCTGTCGCTGCGCTAAGCCCTACAAGTTGAACACCAATGTCTTTTACCATACCAATTAAGTATAAACCACTCATACATGATGTAAATAACATAATAAATAATAAGTAAACTTGCTTTGTGCCTAACATTTCTTTCGTTGTATATTCCTTAGTTTTTGTTTCTTGAACCGCTCCTTGATCTGCAGCTTGATGAATTAAACAAGCACCAATTACAATCATAGCTGTAACAATTAAACCCCAGTATATAAACGCTTGTGATACACCAACTGATTCAATCAACTGTGCGTTAATATATTTAAAGATTAAGCTACCCGAACCATATGCAGAGACAGAAATACCAGCAATTAAACCTTTACGCTTTGGAAACCACTTTATTAAATTGGATAATGAAGTGATATATGCTGTACCATCTGCATAACCTACAACAACTCCTGCTAGTACATAAAGCAATAGTAATGAGGAAGCTTGTGAACTAAGTATTAATCCTAGTCCTAATGCTAGTCCAGCTATCATAATAAGTTTACGAAGTCCCCACTTTTCTTGCAATTTACTCGCAAATAAAGTTGAAAACGCTAAGGAAAGACTAGTAATTGAGAAAGTTATTGCAACAGCGTTAAGACTCCAACCGTATTTACTGACTAAAGGCTGATTGAATAAACTCCATGTATATATCGTCCCAAGTCCCATTTGTACGATGACTGTGCCAAGGACAACAAGCCATGGATTAACAGTTGATTTTTTCATACTTTTCCGCCTCCTCTTTCTATTTCAATGCTTTTCGCTAAGTTTTGTTTTTTCATGTTCATTTTGGTCACCTCTTTTGATTTAACACCTTCATTGTATAAGATGTTTCCGCTTATGTAAGCACTTACAAGATAGAGCGTCAAAAATATGGAATCAGTTACAGAAAACGAAGGTCGAAATACAAAAAACGAATTATTAAATACGTAAGTAGCTATTATAATGTTTAGTTTCAATGCAACTTACAACTGTTTTATCATCTTCTTTTATAAAAATCATGTCTCATTTTATACTATTTTTAGATTGTGATATTTTAATTTTTAGATGCAAATAGAAAAATTTTTTCACAATACGATGTACTTTATTTTTTATAAAACCACAAATTTTTTTTGATAAATAAAACTAAATATTCACTAATATACCTATACGTGGTTTAATATATATAATAAAAAAACATTTCTATCTTTAATGAGGAGGTACTATGAAAGCAAACGTAGGGGATACTATACTTTTTCAACGAAATAATTTAAAGATTACGGGATCTGTACTAAAACTTTATACTGAATCGGTCTTAGTTGAAATTGCAAATGTAAGCGGTGGTACTTTTGAATTTGATCGAACAATTGTAAATCATAAAAACTATAAAATTTTAAAAACGAATACATAATACAACACAAAATAGCCCCTGCTCACCAGCAGCGGCTATTTTATATGAAAATACTTCATTAGTTTATATATCCTAAAACACTTACAATCTTACTCGCTTTTAAATTATTAATATGATAATAAATTTCTAAACCTCTTCTCTCAGCTCGTAACACTTTACCTTTCATTTTTGATAAATGTTGCGAAACAGTCGATTGTGGGATATTTAGCAATTCTGTTAGTTGTGTTACATTACAAGTTTTTCTCGTACTTAATTCATTTACAATTTGTAAGCGGATTGGGTGCGCCATAATTTTTAAAATATCTACATCTTCTTCTGAAACTAAACTTTTTCTCATTTCACTCGTATATGTTGTCATAAGACATTCCCCTTTTATATGAATTCCTCTTATTTAGATCTATTTCCAAAATATTTAAAACTCCGGTGTGAAACCTTTATATAAAAATAATAGAATTTTAAATTTTTAAAAACAGAACGAAATACAATTCACTTTATTTATTTGGTACATATACATAATACAATGTTAATATGTGCTCTATGTGAAGTTCGCATAAATTTGTGATGAAGATTTATTTAGCCACTCGCATCCTACTCATCTAATTACTCACTGCATAAAATCATCAGTTATTTTAACACATTTTAGGCGTTTGTATATACTATTTATAAAACAACTTTTATAAAGGGGAATTCATATGCCTACAGCGTTACAAGAAGAAGTCGAAGAAGCACGGGAAACATATGTCAGTCGTATCATCTTAGTTGGAGGATCCGCTTTATTTTTAGTAGGCGGGGTTATCTCGGCAATTTCAGCATTTAAAACTTATAATCGATTGGAGAATACGCCGCCGTCTACAGATAACTCATAAGTAAATTATGTAATTCTGAATAACAAATAAATGCCGCCTCTATAAGGAGGCGGCATTTATTTTATCATGAGTTTTATACTAGAAAATCGCAAACAATACTTTGAGTATAAATTACAATTGAACTTACTTCACCACAAACCGCGTCTGACTACACCCATCCTTCTGCTTCGTTACTTCTAATACAGCTGGCATTGCGTTTTTCAGCTCTTGAACGTGTGAGATTACACCAATAAATCGGCCTGATTTTTGCAGGTCAATTAAGGCGTCTACCGCTTTTGTTAATGATTCTTCATCTAATGAACCGAATCCTTCATCGATGAACATTGTTTCGATGGAAATACCGCCTTCATACGCTTGAATGACGTCTGCCATTCCGAGCGCTAAGCAAAGTGATGCATTAAATTTCTCGCCGCCAGATAATGTTTTCACATCGCGTGTTTGGCCAGTGTATGCGTCATAAACATCTAATCCTAATCCACTTTGACGATTTCTCTTTTCAACTCGCTCACTTCGTTTTAAATAAAATTGTCCGTTTGATAATTTACGTAATCGTTCGTTTGCAATTTGAACAATTTGTTCTAAATATTCAATTAAGATGTAACGTTCAAATGATATACGGCTTTCGTTATCACCTTTCATTACTTCATATAAATCAACAAGTTCTTGGAACGCTTTTTCTTCCTCATGAATTTGCTCATCGATACTTCTAATATTTTCATGTAAATCAGAAATATATGTTACAGCGTTTTGCGCACGTTGACGTTTTTCTTTAATGATATCGAGATTAATTTGTAATTCTGTTATGTGTTCACCTAACGCTGTAATATCCATATACTCTTTATCTTTTAATTCAGCATGTAACTCTTCAATTTGTTTTGCAAGTACTTCAAGAGATGAATAATAACTTTGAATTTCTTTTTGTAACATCTCCATCTCAGCATCATTTAATTTTGCTTCTTTATACGTGATTTGATCTGTAAATCCGCTTTGTTCAAGTTCTTTCATAAAGCGCGCAAAAGTATCTTCTTTCTTCAATTTTGCACTTTCAAATTGATTAGAAGCACCTTCCTGTTCTGCTTGAATACGTATATTTTCATTCTGCCAATGTTGATACGCTTCCTGCACTTTCTTCCATTCATCTTCCATTAACCTAAGTTGTTGCGTCGCTTGATCAAACTGGACTTTCCAAGCTTGTATTGTTTGTAAGCTGTCAGGAATGTTTTTCTTATCATGTTCATATGACGTTCGAAGCTGTAAACACTCCATTTCTGTACGGTGCTGCGCTGTTTCTACCTCACGCTTTTGTTTCTGAAGCACATCTACTTTTTCTTCTATGCTTTTTATATTCACAGCAGTTTGCTTACGCGTTTCTTCACTTGCTTTTAACGTATTTACTTCCGTTACTAATTGTTTTCCTTTTTGAACAAGTGCATTGTATGTTTCAGCTAATTCTTCCGAGCGATAGCCTCGCTGCTTAACCTCTTCTATTACCTGTTCATATTGAAGATGATAGAAATTCCATTTCTCCTCTAATTGAACATGTAATTTTTCGGCAATATTCTTCTTGTCTCTTAAATCATTTAACTCTTTTTCATCGATCGCATCACTTTGCTCTGTAGCTTTTTCCGGATGGTTCGTACTACCACATACTGGACAAGATTCGCCATCATGTAGATGAAGAGCTAATATACCAGCTTGTTCACTTAACCAGCGGCGTTCCATATTTTCATATGCGTTCACTGCCAATTGCATCTTATTATATGCTGCTACTTTTTCTTGCTCAAATTTTTGTTTTTCTTGCCAAACATCATATGCTTGTTTTAAAGTTTTTGCATCTTCTCGCATATTCGTTAGTTCTTCTACTTTATCTACATATTGCTCAAGTGCTCGTTCTAATTGCTGTAATTCACTAGACATTAGCTGTTTTTGATTTGTATGCTCCTCTAATTGTCGGTCTAAGTTTTGCATACTTTCCTTTAATTTTCCTAGTTGAATTTCTGCATGTTGTAAATTCAACTGTTTCTCAGCTAATGATGCAATAATCGGTTGTAACTCTTCTAATCTTTGAACAAGTTTTTTTGCATCTTCTCGCTCAGGTTCTTTATTCTTTACTGCTTCATATTTCACCTGAGCAAGTTCAAAACTATTCATTACATTTTCTTTTTTGGCGATAATTTGTTTTAACAAACTCTCAGCTTTCTGCTCATTTTGCATCGCTTCTTCGTGCCATTGTTCAAATGGTAATAAGCGCTTCGCCTGTTCCGCACGTTTAAAAGATGCTTCTTTCATTTCAATAACTGTACGATTTTCTTGTAAAGTATTATATTTCTCATTCTTTTGTTGTAAATCTGTAAACTTCTCATTTACAGATTTCGCTGCGTGAAAACGTGTTTCAGCATCCTTTAATTGCTTCGTTTGAACATCTTGTTCTACTTGTAGTTGCTCAACCTCTGCCTTATACGCAGCTGTTTCTTGTTCTAATGCTTCTACTACTTGATGCGTATTTACATGTTCTTGTTCTACTAATGTCTCTAATAATGCTCCATCGCGAATTGGCAATTTAAAAACATTACGGAAGTATAGCTCTCGCTCTTTCTGCTTTTCTTGCAGAACGTCTTTCCATTGTTTTCGTTTTTGATCAAGTAACTCACGCATTAACTTATAACGATCCGTTTTAAAAATACGACGCAAAATTTCTTCTTTATTTTCTGTCTCAGATGTTAATAGTTTTCGGAATTCCCCTTGCGGTAACATAACAATTTGGCTAAATTGATGTTTACTTAAACCAATTAAATCCTCCACTTTTTTATTTACATCCGTTACATGGAAACGATCAACAGCTGGGACCTTCTCTTCATCAATCACTTCATATAGTTCTACTGCATGTCCCGTAATCGTCTTGTTCCCTTGTTTTTTATGCCCAAGTTGTCGTTTTATTTCATAACGCTTCCCTTTTAGCTGAAAGGTTAGTTCTACACTTGTATACATATTATCATCAGCAAATTGACTGCGAAGCATGCTCGTATCACTACGTTCTTCTCCGCTTGCCTCACCATATAACACATAACAAATCGCATCAAAAATCGTTGTCTTTCCTGCTCCTGTATTCCCAGAAATGGCAAAGATACGATGCTCTCCCAGATCGTCAAAATCAATTACTTCTTTCTGTTTATATGGGCCAAATGCCGTCATAATAAGCTGAATCGGTCTCATCCTCGTTCACCTTCCCGTTCTTGCACTGTTTGTAGTACTTCTACAAATAGACGTTCTTTCTCTTCTGATAAATCTAAGCCTTTCATTTCTTTATAAAAAGCCTTTAATAAAGATAAATCATCCGTTTTATGTCTTGAAACAGTTACTTCATTTGACTCTGTGAACTCTCGTCTCTGAATAGATCTTTCAACATGCATTGCATTTGGATATACAGATCGTATTTTTTCCATTGGCTGCAAGACAGGATTTTCATCTAATAATTTTACAAACACGTAATCTTCACTTATTGGATGTTGTAATAATTCATCTATTTTCGCTTCTACTGTTCTCATTTTACGACGTGGTGAAAGTAACCTTTTTTCAATTGTTGCTTCACCTTTCTCGTCCAGTTCCACAATATAATATCCTTTTTTATGTTTTTCTTCAGAAATAGAATATGCAAGTGGCGAACCCGAATATCGAACTGTCTCATTACGTACGAAATGCGCTTGATGTAAATGTCCAAGCGCTGTGTAATGAAACTTATCAAAATAATGACTATTTACGTATTCAGCACCACCAATTGAAAGTGGTCGTTCTGCATCACTTGTATTTTCTTCTGCTTCTCCCGCAGAAGTTACAAATGCATGACCAACAAATACATGTCTCGCTTCTTTCTCCATTGTTTCAGAAAGCTCATTCATAAAAATACGCATCGCATCATCATGAGAACGTACATCTTCGTTTTTCAATACATGTCTAACTATGCTTGGATCCGCATATGGGACGAGATGGAAGTGAACCTCGCCATATTCATCATTTAATATAATTGGCTCATACGGAAATTGAAATTGCCCCACAATAAATAATCCTTGTTTCTTCATTAAACTACTTCCAAAATGAATACGATCTGGACTATCATGGTTTCCTGCAACTGCAATAACTGGTGTTTGTAAATCAATCACTATTTTTTGCAGCACATCATTTAATAAGTCTACTGCTTCCGTAGGTGGAATTGCTCGGTCATATAAATCCCCTGCAATAATTACGGCATCTGGTTTTTCTTCTTCAACAGCTTGTACAAACTGATCTAATACAATCTTTTGATCTTCAGTCATATACACGCCATGAACAAGCTTTCCTAAATGCCAATCCGCTGTATGAAATAACTTCATAATTTCCTGCTCCTTTTAATTTACTGATTTTAGTGATACGAGTTGATAGTTTATTGTTGTTTTTCCGTTTTCCCACTCTAACTTTTGTATCATTGCACTACCAATTCTTTCTTCATTTGATTTATATAAAGGCAATATTTCTTGCAGTGTAAATAAGTGATAACCATCCAATTTTAATTGAAATATATTTTCTTCTATATGTAATCTTACTTCTTTTTCATTTGAAATAATTTTTGTGTGCATCTCAAATTTCATGCCAGATACAACCCCTTTTTCTAATCTCTATATTATTAATAGTATATTGGCTATGCAAGATTGACAAGTAAATACACGGCAAAGTACATACTTTTCTATTGCTATATGTTTTTTATTTTTTATACATAATTCGGTATGTGAAATTTTATTTATTTCAAAAATAAAAATGTCTCATGTGACATCTTTATTTTTGTATAAAGTCTTTCATTACATAATATAAAACAGTAATTAAAACGATCGCTACAAAAAATGAAAATACAGCGACAATGTACCCATCCTTATTTAATAAAATACAAAAAGAAATAGATATGATAAAAATCGGAAATACGAGACGTACTTTATCCTTCACTTCCTCTGTCGTATCTGTATGATGAAAAAACTGCGTTATCCCTATTATTAAAGAAGACAAAATAATCACCGACAACAGTAAAGGTCCTGGCATTCCGATTTCTCCTTTCTCTATTTCTAATGAAAAGCAATTTTTCTTTCAGCATAATCATTTCAAATACCCTTTTTGAAGTGATTATATACAATTTATACCTATAGTTGCGATAGGTAAGACTTTGAAGTTATCTCCATCTTTTCCCCCGCTTAGCACTGTACGTGCGACTTTCATCGCA